>NZ_RHOD01000027.1 GCF_003946095.1 Levilactobacillus lindianensis
CTAAGGAACGCACACAGCTTTCAAAACCAGAAAACAAGGCTATCTATGGGCGTCGAAAGATTGATGTAGAGCCAATTTTTGGCAAGACGAAGGCTTATTTGCATTTCCATCGCTATTCGGTACGCGGCCTAGAAAAGGTCAAAAAAGAAACTGGAATCCTCGTTCTGGCATTGAACATCCTCAAGTTAGTCTCTACTAGAGAAAAATGGATTAAGAATCAAGATCATAGAAATAAGGCACGAAACCAAAATTCGGTTTCGTGCCTTATTCTTGTCCTATAGAGGTCAGTTATGTCACAGCCTCTTTGTGCTCCGAACGTCTATAGTTGAAACGTGCGACAAAAGGCTGTCAACTCCGCTTAACCCCGATAGCCAAACAATCCAAGATCGGGATTATTCGTCTATCGACGTTAATGCTCATTGACCAACCGCCTTTTGTCGCTCTCTTTTCAATCTAATTAGCCACCTCTTGCTTCACCTGCATCATCATTTCGAAGTCATCGGTGAAGATGCCAGCAACGTGTTTGGTCATCAGATCGGCGGCTACCGTGGGATTATCCACGGTCCAGATCCGCTCCGTCACAGGGATCCCTGCCTGATAATGACTCAAGTGGAGGCCATTTAGGTGCTCGCGATCAACCAAAGCCACCGGATCGGTCACCCGGCGGTCAGTCAACCAACAGTAAATCTCATTGGGCGCCAACTTTTGACAAGTCTTCAAGGTCGGCAAGTGAAAGGACGAGAAGATTACCGGCTTCTTGAGGGCGGTCGCGTGCACCATTCCCATCACAATCCGTTCGATGTTAGGGTATTGAATCTTATCGGTCTTTAACTCCAAGTTGAGTTGCACGTCACGGTTCGTAACCAGCGTTAAAAATTCCGCCAGTGATGGGATCGGTTCCTGGTTCGCCAGCCGAAACTGACGGAGTTGGGCAAACGTGTAACTCTCGATCAACCCACTCCCATCCGTGGTCCGGTCAATCTGCTCGTCATGCATGATGACCGGCACTTGATCTTTCGTCAGATGAACATCAAACTCGATACCTTCGATACCGTGTTCAACCGCGTAACGAAAGCCTGCTAAAGAATTTTCTGGAAAACGCGCCGGGTAGCCCCGGTGACCGAATACCGTTGTCATGTTCGAGTCGCTCCTATCTCAGTCTAGCTATCTTGTTTAGGATACCACCTCATGACCCGGACGAACGTAAAGATTGCTTATGCTTTGTGTAAAATTTATGACTCAGGCCACACGCTATCGGCAATCCGCTTCACTAATTTAAGCTTAGCCCATTGCTGATCCTCCGTCAGCTGATTACCTTCCTCGGTCGAGGCAAATCCACACTGCGTCGACAGGGCCAGGTTCGCCAGCGGGACCTGTTCGGCAGCTTCGTGAAGCCGCGCTGTAATGGCCAATGGATCTTCCAGTTCAGGAAACTTCGACGTGATCAGCCCCAATACCAGTCGTTTATCGAGATCGTTATGCCAAATCTTCTTGAGCGGTGCAAAGCTCCCAGCCCGGGCGTTGTCGTATTCCAGAAATAACCCATCATAGTGCAAGCGTCCCAGGTAATCTGCCACGTCATCGTAGCCTCCGGAGAACAGGTAGGTCGACTTGAAGTTGCCCCGACAAATGTGGGTGGTAACCGTCAGGTCTTCCGGTAAATCCGTCAACAAGCGGTTGATGACATAAACGGCATTCTCGGCCAGATCAACGTAGCTCTGATGGGCCACGGCATCGTCTGCCGTCGCGTTCAACCGGCTGATCAGAAAGGCCCACGTGGTGTCATCCAGTTGAACGTAGCGACAACCCAGTTCATAGAACCGCAAGAGCGTTTTATGATAGGCCTGAGCCAGATCATCCAGGTAGGCGTCCCAGGTCGGGTAAAACTGCTGCCAGTTGTCACTCCGGTTATCCCGGAACAACATGGTTGGAGAAGGGATGGTCTGTTTGACCACGACCCCGGCTGGCACCAAGCTTTGGAGGTAACGGAAACTCTTGAAGAAGGGGTGTTCCGGATTGAAAGCGACGCGCCCGACCAGGTCAGCATTGTCGGTTCGCGTCTGACTGCCGTGGAACTTATAACTCTGCTGATAGTCATAGTGCCCCACCCCCGTGAGGCCCCAGAGAAAGTCGAGATGCCACCAGCTCCGATTGAATTCACCATCGGTCACGGCTTTGAGTCCCAGCTCAACTTGGCGCTGGACGACGCGTTTGGTTTCCGCCCGTTGAACCGTGGTTAAGTCTGCGGCACTCAAGATGCCCGCCGCAAACTGGGCGCGAGCCGTCTTAAGGGTTGCCGGTCGTAGGAGACTCCCCACGACGTCGTAGCGATAAGGAAATTGCGTTTTAACTTGGTTAAGTGTCATCTGAATGTCCTCCTTAAGATTGGGTGCCTTTCTAATCATGTTGAGGGTAATAAAAAAGCGTTCATCCCCGAACTAAATCCTTAGTTCAAGGGACGAACGCGTCGTTTTACCACCCTAGTTTACGCAACCCTCACAGATCACGCCTCAACGGTACCAGTTGATACCCGGAAAGTTAACGGTTCCTACCGACCCGGTGGCGTGAACCGCCGGATAGCACTTGGGAGCTCATCTTCATGACTAGGTGTCGACCCGTTTTCACCGACCGGGCTCACTGCGCAACACCGCCGCCACTACTCTTCTCCTGGCTATTTATGATAAATTGATTAGAAATTAGTTGTTAGTTTAATCTTTCCGACTACGGCTGTCAACCCCAACCCTAGGAAACCACAACGACCTTACCGAAGCTGTGCTGGCTCTCCAAATATTCATGGGCTGCTCGCATCTCCCGCAACGGAAAGACTTTGACAGGCCGTACATCCAGATGACGGGTTTCAATCAGTCGGAGCATGGCACGCAGTCGCTGCTCACTGATATCACCTGAACTAAAAGCCGTCAAATAGGTATTGCTGGGTATTTTAGCAACTGGTTCAAACTCATTTAGTCCCCATTGACCACCCAGTTCTCCGGTCGCACTGACGATGCCCCCTGGATTTAAATGTTGTAGCGACTCGGGAACCGTGGCGGCCCCGATAAGTTCTAAGATCTTGTCATACCGAGAACCTGGGGGTAACTGTCCATCCCGATCCAGGACCACCTCATCAAATCCAGCCGCTAAAAGCTGATCTCGTTTGTTGAGATTACGGGTACTGCCAGTGACGGTCACGTCAGCCATAGCATGGGCCAGCTTAGCCGCCGCAACGCCAACCCCACTAGTACCACCGCGAACCATCAAAGTCTCGCCATCATTCAGACGTAGGCCTTCTAATGCCCCGTATGCCGTATAGTAAGTCTCCGGTACAGCGGCTAAGTCCTGCCACGACAAGGTCGTCGTTATCGGAAAAAGCTGTTCGTTTGGGATTAAGGCAAATTCTGCATAACTGCCATCATAGGCCCGACCCATTTCGCCCATGAAGGTCACGACAACCTGACCCACAGGTAACCGTTTAGCATCGGTAGTCGTGACGACTTCCCCCACCGCTTCGATTCCCAAGATCCGTGGAAACTTAACGGATGGTGACTCCCCATCACGCGTAAAAATCTCAGAATGATTAACGCCCCGGGCTCTCACAGCAATCAGCGTCCAGCCAGACTTCACACTGGGTTTGGGAACATCAGTATAAGTTAATACTTCCGGTCCTCCCGGATGACTCACAACAATGGCTTTCATGCACGTCTTCCTCCCTTAATCCAAGTATCCATGACTCTTCAAATACTGACGAGCCACAGTTGCGGCCTTCTCGTGCTTCACGGTAACAAGGTAATTCATTTTCTGCATATCGGTTGTGCTAACCTTCCCGGCTAACTTGTTCAACGTCGTCTTCAATTCAGGATGCTCGGTGGCTAACTTTTCAGTCATCAGCGGGGCTCCCTGATAGGGTGGGAAGAAGTTACGGTCATCCTTCAGGACCACCAAATGGTATTCCTGAACCTCTGGATCGGTGGTATAGCCATCAACCAGATTAACCTTGCCGTGCGCAATGGCCTTGTAGCGAATCGAAGGCTCCATGGTCTTAACGCTGGCAAATTTCAGGCCGTATGCCTGGCTCAAGCCAGGATAACCATCCTTCAACTGATGGAAATCAGGGTCAAAACCGGCGTGAACCTTATCCTCCACGGCGATCAGATCAGAAATGGTCTTAACGTGGTTGGCCTTGGCAAATTTCTTTGTGACGGCCAGGTCATAACCATTCTGATACTGCATCGGTTTCAAATAAGTCATCTGATGTTGGTCCTTCAGCGCTGTCTTAGCCACCTGGTAGGTCTTGGCCGGATCATGACTGGCCGCCTTCTCACCCTTTACCAGCGACTCTAAGACCGTTCCGGTAAACTCGGGGTAGATGTCAATCGATCCCGACTGCAACGCCTTAAAGAGAAACGACGTGGCGCCAAAGTTGGCCTTGGTGGTCACGTGCATCTGGGGCTGATCGTGTTCAATTAAATCCTTATACATATTGATTAAAATTTCGGGTTCACTACCGAGTTTCCCGGCAATCGTAATGGTGGTCGTTGGATTCGCAATCTTGCGGTAACCCGCAACTCCACCGATCAGCACCACCACGGTGGCCAGAACAATCCCGGCCTTCTTAAAGGACAGTCGACCCAGCCAGTCGATGGCCGCCCCGAAAACTAGCGCCAGGATCGCCGACAACACGGCCCCAATAATCAGGAGTGGGTTATTATTGGTTTCAATTCCCAATAGAATGTAGGTTCCCAGACCCCCCGCACCAATCAAGGCAGCCAGTGTGGCAGTCCCTATGATCATGACCGTTGCAATTCGAATGCCCGAGATAATCATCGGCATCGCCAATGGTAATTCAATTCGGAAGAGTTTCATACGCCGCGACAACCCAAACGCTGTGGCGGCCTCCTCAAAGTTGGGGTCGATTGTCGTCAACCCAGAGTAAGTATTTTGAAAGATTGGCATCACGGCATAAATCACCAGGGCAATGATTGACGGCACCGTCCCGATCCCCACGAGCGGAATCAGGATCCCTAACAAGGCCAGACTCGGAATCGTCTGGAGGATACTGGTCACCTGGAGCATGACTCCCGCTGCCCGCTTGTGATTCATCAGTAGGATTGCCAGTGGGATCGCAATCACCGCGGCAATCAGGAGCGAGATCAGGGACAGTCCGATGTGTTGCCCGATCGCATGGACGATATCGCCGCCCTGCGTTTTGAGAATATGCAAAATAGCTGACACCTAATCCGCCTCCTTTGTCGCTAAGAAATCCAAGAGATCGGTGGTCTGCAATTGGCGGTTGCCATCAGGCGTCGCCACAACGACCGAGCCCTGACGCAAGGCCGCTGCCAGTTCACTCACGGAAGCTGTCGCCTCAATCGTGACTTCACGTGTTGTCACCGTCCCATAGCCGGCCGTCAAAAGATCGGCCACAGCATCCGGTCGCGCGGCATTCTCCACTTGAAAGAACCCGCGAACGAAGTCATTGGCGGGGTGACGAATAATGTCTTCCCCGGTTCCCACCTGTTGGATGTGGCCGAGCCGCATCACCGCAATGTGTTGGCCTAAGCGCAAGGCCTCATGCATGTCATGCGTCACAAAAACAAAGGTCATCTTGAGTTCTTGGTGCAACCGCAATACCAGATCTTGGAGTTGTTTACGCGAGATGGGGTCCAAGGCACTAAAGGGTTCGTCCATCAAAACCACCTTGGGTTTAATCGCCAGCGCCCGAATGATTCCTACCCGTTGTTGCTCCCCACCGGAGAGCTCACTGGGCATTCGCGTAGCGTACTGATCGGGATCCAAATCAACCTGCGTTAACAGCTCGCGGGCCCGTTCGATCCGCCGCTTACGGGGCCACCCCAATGACTCTGCTTGAATGGCGATATTCTCTTGAATATTTAAGTTGGGGAACAGCGCGATGTTCTGTAAAACGTATCCCATTTGAAGTCGTAATTGTTTCAAATCATAATCAATCAAGCGCCGATCGTCGAAGTAAATATCGCCATCAGTGGGTTCAATCAACCGATTTAGCATCTTCAACGTCGTGGTCTTCCCACTCCCGCTGGGGCCAACCAACACAAAAAAGTCCCGGCTGGGAATCGTGAGGTTCAACCGATCCAGGGCTTGGTTGTGTGCGTATTGCTTGGTAACATTTCTAAATTCTATCATGTCAACCTCCATACCCTACTTGTGAGTGGCCCAATCGAACGGGTCACACCACTGCCGACGCGGACGCGACAGCTCTCCACTAATCCGCAACGGCGTGTCTATAACTCCCAATTATACTAACCTTTGGCCAAATGCCTAAGAAAGTGGCTCACAAGTTAGAGACGCAATAGTCTCTACTTTACAGGCTTTGAACGCAACTGTTAAGATGAAAAGTAAAGCCTTTTGCCCCTAAATACTTATAAAGTAAGGTGTTTCAGTTGCTTGATCAAACAGACCTAAATATTCTAAAAGAACTCACTAAAAATTGTCGGATCAAGGCCAACCACCTTGCGGAACGAGTTCATCTCACCGCTCCCGCCGTGGCCGCGCGGATCACTCGTCTCGAGGATGCCGGCATCATTAAACGTTACACCATTGAAGTCGACACTGAAAAGTTAGGCTTTGAGCGGCAGATTTTTATTCATGCAGCGGTCAAGAACGCCAATCAGCGTGCCGGTTACAATGCCCTCATCCACCAATACCGTAACGCCATTCGCCATCATTACCGGGTGACGGGAGAAAGGCCCTACCTCATTGAGGGGGCCTTTCACACGCGAGCAGAGCTCAACGACTTTCTTTTGGCGTTGGGACAGGTCGCCACCTACACCGTCACCGATGTTATTGACGAATTAATTTAATCATTGTCAACAATGACTTGGCCCAGTTCACGACTCGCCATCACGTAGTCGTGGGCCTCACGAATATCCGCGAGCTTGAAGACCTTGGCAATCGGGATCTCCAGGTGATTCTGATTGATGAGGTCGAACATCTCGTCCACCAGATCCTGGCGAACCACCGTGGAGTCAAAGAACGTTAGGTACTTATCACCCAAGACAAATGGTGAAAATTCCTTCGCGACCCACTCGCCAGCCAGCAGGCCAATCACACAGGCCGTTCCACCTTGATTCAGGTGGGCAATCGAATCATCCATCGTGACTGATCCCACCATATCAATGATTCCGTCGAATTTCTCTTCGGTGACCAGCTGGTTATCCGTGTCTAGAATCGCGGCATCTGCCCCATTTTGAACCACAGCATCCAGCATCTGCGGCCGCCGCGTTGTGGCCGTTACCGTTAGCCCCATGGCCTTGGCTAACTGCGCCGCGGCCAGGCCAACCGCTGTGGTCCCGCCACGAACAAGTAAAGACTGTCCAGCTTGTAGCCGCAAGGACTTAAGCGCTCCGATTGCTGTATAGAAGTTTTCGGGATACTGGGCCAACTTGACCCAATTGGTTCCCGGATGGTTGACCGTAAAGAGGTTGGAATCATCGACTAAGGCGTATTCCTGGTAACTACCGTCCACTTCACGGCCGAAGCCGCCCATCATCGTCATGACCTTCTGACCGGCCTTAAATGGCCCCTCAGCTGAAGCCTCGTGGATTTCACCCACTGCCTCGACACCGATGACCCGGGGAAACTTAACGGATGGTGAACCACCCGCACGCGTCAACACTTCATAGCGGTGAACGCCAAACGCGTGAATTCGCATCACCGATTGGTGAGCCGTGGCCTTCTGAACTGGCCGTTCCACTAGATTCATGACACTGGCATCTCCTGGATGATCGATAACAACTGCTCGCATAAGCTAAGTCCCCATTTCTATCGTTTTAGTTGCTCATTTACTAACCCTAGTGTAAGGTGTACCGTAACGTTACAGTCAAGTCCGATTTAGGAGATGCTTCATGTTAACCATTCAGAAATTCGCCACCTTAGCCGGAACAACCCGCCGCACCCTGATCTTTTATGACGAGAAGGCACTCTTCAAGCCCAAGCGCGTCGCCGCCAATGGCTACCGATACTACGACTACGATCAGCTCTACGACCTCACCTTCATCCTTGAGTTACGGCATCTCGGCCTGTCGATCGCCGAAATCAAGGCCCTCACCCAAAACACCGATCCAGAATCCTTAAATCACAACTTGCAACAGGTGCTTGCTAAAATAAACGGCCAGCTGGACAATCTCTCCGTACTTAAAAGTACCTTGAACACGCGGTTTAACCAGCCCACCGCGACTGTGGCTCCCGTCAAGAATCAACCAGCAATCACCACGATCACCGCTCCCGTGACGTTCTGTCGGTCGCGCCAGTCGGTGGCCTGTACCGAAGAAGAAATCGCGGAGCTCTACGCTGAGTTTTATGCTAATTTAGGTAAACTCGAACTGGTTAACAAGCGCGACTCCGGCTTCTTGACGCGTCTACCCGGCAGTGACGCCAACCTGTATCCCACAGCTTCGTTCTGTATTCTCAAGAAGGTCGCAGACGGCACCGACACTGGTGTGCTTCCACAGCTCACCAAACCCACTGGTGACTACGTGACCGTCACCTCCACGAATGACGTGAAAAACATCTGCATCGGTCTGCGCCAACTGACTGACTATATCGCCCAGAACCAACTCCGGATCGGTGATCAACTCTGGCAGATGAATCTCGACGAAACCTTTACCAGTAAGGGAGCATCCCAACTGGTCAGCCTGCAGTATCAGCTGCAGTAAGCGAAAGCTTTCGGGTAACGACTCTGGCAATCGCCAATGAGTCGTTTTTTCTTACCCAGATTGCCCACTAACACCCTGGATTCTTGATTCCGTTTGCAAAAAGTGCTGTAATCAAGTTAGTGAACACCCGTCACTTCGAAGACGCGGGTGGCTAGACTTAATAATGAGGTGGAAGAACATGGATGAAGTTGTTCAAGCACTGAGCGATATTGTCAAAATGAATACCGTTAACGGTGATGAAAAAAAGGTTGCGGACTATATCGCAGCCCTGTTAGCCAAACATGGTATCGACAGTAAATTAATCGAATATGCCCCCGGCCGGGTTAGCCTGGTCGCTGAAATTGGGGACGGCCACGGTCCCGTTGTCGGGTTCGATGGGCATGCCGACGTCGTTGCCTTAGGTGACGCAGCCAAATGGAAGGTTGACGCCCTCTCCGCCACGATTCAGAATAATCTGATGCTTGGTCGGGGAACCTCTGACATGAAGTCCGGCTTAATCGCTGGTGTCTGGGCCATGATCCATTTACACGATCAACATGTGCCCCTTCACGGAACCTTGCGTTTCATGGCCACGGTTGGCGAAGAATACGGCCAATACGGCGCCAAGCAACTTGGCGAAGCGGGTTACGCTAAAGACCTAGACACCTTAATCGTGGGCGAACCTAGCGGGGCGGCCAAGCAACTCTTGATGCAAAAGCAAATCCAATACATGCTGCAGATCGACCAAGCCAGTGCGCAACAGTTGTCCGACGCCAACCAGACCAATGAACAACACTTTATCGAATTGGCCCACAAGGGATCTCTGACCTACACCGTCCATTCCAAAGGGGTGGCCGCTCACAGTTCCATGCCAGAAATCGGGAAGAACGCGATTACGCCGCTGATGGCCTTCTATCAGAAGGAAGAGGCCTACTTTGCCTCTATCAAGGATTACCGTAACCCGGTTCTCGGACCCGTGACGCCCGTGGTCACGATGGTTAAAGGTGGAGAACAAATCAACACCGTTCCCGCTAGTGCCGACCTCTCCGTTAAGATCCGGACAATCCCCGAACTACCAAATGCCGACATCACGGTTGCCATCAAGCAAATCATTGCGGACCTTAACGAGCAAGGGGCCAATCTATCTCTCGACATTCTGAGTGATTTACGGCCAATGCACACCATGGCAGACACCGAGCTGGTTCAAGCAGCCAAAGAAATTGGGGAAGACATCCTCGAACAGAAGCTACCATTGATTGGGGTTCCCGGTGGCACCGATGCCTCATCCTTCCTGGCCTTCAATCCAGACATTGACGTCATTGTCTTTGGTCCTGGTAACATCACGGCCCACCAAGTGAACGAATACGTCGATCTCGACATGTATCACCGGTTTATCACGATCTATGAGAAACTGATTACTCGGTTGTTGAAATAAATTTCGTTTAGGGATAGGAGGCCGCCTGCGGCTGCCAGGGATTACGCCTGCTGTGGGGACGCTTCAGCCCCTTGGGCTTCTCGCTCGACTTAAAAGTCGCCCGTGCAGTAAGGCCGAGAATAACACTCGGTCTAACTGCACCGCCACGGCCGGCTCCATCCCTGGCCTCCTCCAGCTACGATCGGTTCTTCGAATTGACCATAGTCGCTAGTTGTTTTCAGATGATCCATTTCAATAATTTCAGATTGACTGTTAATTCTAAAAAGCTCAAATTTTCTAATAGGGTCCCACTCAAATTGAGTGGTGGCCCTATTTTTTCGCAAAAAAAGTGGCGCCAAGACTCTCGTCTCAGCGTCACTTCAGCTATCGGATCCCGGCAACTTCACGGCATATTGCAAAGAAGCCGTCTGTTGGTAGGATGTTTAGCTACGACTATGACTAGCCGCATTCCTTTCTGGGTGCTTCAGGGATCGCTTGGGTAGAGACGCCTTCCACATTACCCCAGATCAGCACCACCTTGACTGGAACAAGGTAGCACTGATCTGGGGTAATGCTTTATGGGATCGGCTCTCGCCATTTGATCCTGATACTGGCAGCTTCGGAAACGTGTTCGCTCGGGCTGACCCCTCCGCTTAGCCCCGATCCGCACCTGTTCGGCTTCGCCAAACCGGCACGGATCGACGCTAATGCTCAGGGTCAACCGCCCTCGCTCACACTCTCACACTCTATCCCGGCGTGTCTGCCAGCGTCCAGGTGATCCTCCCGCCGTAGCTACCAACGGCCGACTCGGCGTCAACTTGTAACAACACACCAGTCTTACTAGTCCAATCTTTGTGGACGTCGTATTTGCCTTCCTTGTCCGCATCACTCGTTGTATGCCGCATGACTGGGATAGGCCGCTCACGAATATCCGTGGCACGACCGTCGGGATGAACATAGACTGGGCCACCCATTAGCGGGACGCCAGTCCGCGATCGGAAACGTTCCGCCTGCACCATTAACGTCCACTGTGACTCGTTACCACGAGTATCCTGAACCACAACCTGCCAATCTCCACTCCGTTGGACCAACTGGTCGCGACCCGTGAGCCGACTGGGCTGGAACTGTTCCCTTGGAGAAATGAAATCAAACTTCAAGACCCCCTGAACCTTGATCTTTACGGTCACCGTGTTGGAGGATTCTCCCTTCGCAGTGATCGCCGTCACCTTCAGCACATTGTCTCCCGCTCGCAACTTGTCCGCTTTGACTGGAAAGTTAAAGCGGCCATCCTTGTCTGGCATCAGTGTCGTTAACAACTGCCGATTCAACATGGCCCGGACCTTAATAATGGGTTGTGTTGTCGCACTCGTGCTCACGGAAATCTTGCCAAAAACCTGCGTGTCCGTGTGCGGTTCGACTGTGACTGCATGGGAACTCGTCACATCGAGGTCCAAGTCGACGTTCGGATTGATACTGAACTCTGGTGTTTGCGCCGACCCAACAAAGGCATTCGACGTCACCATACTAGTTCGACTCGCCACCCTAGTGGTCCGATTAACCGCTGCGACCTTCCCGCGTAACTGTACAGTTGCGGCGGGGGTATTCTCATCTAGCTCCCAATCAAAGATCGCCTTTAACTGGCCATTCTTGATCGCCGCGGGATCAATCATCTGAGTCCATTCCTTTTCCTTACCGAAATACCGAATCTCGATCTTATCAAAGTCAATCTTCTCTGGTAGATCCAGCAGAGCCGTAATACTAGACCAAGTCTGACGGCCATTCCGATAAGTCAGCTGGTAATCCAATTGAACGCGGTCACCAGAAACGACTTCCCCACCTTCAGGAACGACCCGGCTACGGGTCAGATCCGTCAACTTAGCCTTAGCTTGAGCGTCCACCAATCCCGGCGCATTTTCAAATACAACCAGGTTGTTTTCCCAACGTTTCCCCGTGGTGCCAGTGATCCCCCACCGGGCAAAACCGGTCTGTTTCGGGTCAATCTTACGAACATCAACCCGGACTGAACGCCGCATCCCCGGGAGTAGTTCACCCGTCTGGGGATTCTCGTCGTCAAAAACATAGGTCATCGTCTGGTCGGCCGCATTCCAACGGAGTGTCACGTGATGCCACTGACCATTCGAGAGGAAACCTGGCTTGGCTTCATTAGCGATCAGACCCTTATGTCCGATGGCATAGTAATAATTCTTCTGAGTGAAAATCCAGCCCCAGCCACCCGTGTCAATATATTGGTAGTAGGCATCTGGATCACCCGGATAGTTCGAAGCCAGATGTTCTTTGGGGAAACTGGCATCAAAGGAATTGGCTTTCCCGGCTGCATGTTGACCCGTCTGACCGTTATAGTTGGTGTCAAATTCCAACGCCCAACTATTCTGAATTGCCGTCTGGGCCAGGTCCTGCGGATTCTTCCGCCGAGCTTCCGTATCGACTCCCCAGACCCCCAGCGTTTCACCTGCGATGGCACCACGCCCAAAGTTGGGGGCAGCCCCACCGTCTTTGGGATCATTTTGCAAGACGAAGGCCATGCCTTCACCCGCATTGGTCCCCTTGTTCCCCAGGTAGGTCCAGAATGAAACGGTTTCGTCTTTTGTTAAATCAAAGTAATTACCATTAGTCGACCAAATGGCCCCGAATTGTCCGGGGCCATTGGTGATAACTGCCGCCTGCGTATTTGGCGCGGCCGGATTCGTTGTCTCAACTACAGTAGCAGAGCTCTTGCTAGCGGAGCCCACCTTTAGAATGGGCTGCGTCTTATTCAGGAGAATTCCCTGGGGCGCTGTCTTCAACGCCTGGTTATAGTCACTGTCGGCATGGGCATTAAGCCTAGTTCCGAGACTGACCGCTAGTAGAATCAAGCCGGCGCTCAACCACTGTTTGAGCAAACTCATCTCTCCTTATTTTGCGTGACGTGGGTGCCGGTTACGATACATGAGGTAGCCAATGATGGCTAAGAGACTGGCAATGAGCAATGCCAGAGCGAGGTACAGCCAGTAATTGGGCTGAGGTGCTGGGGTAATCGCATGACGATTGAGTCGCTTGATAACCGGGGCGCTGATGGTAAAGTTACGCACGAATTGCCACTGCTGACCTTTGGCGTTCGCCGTCAGGTACAGCGTGTACTGTCCCGGTTTCAAATTCTGACTCCCCCAGGGAATCCCAAAGTTAAAGTTACTGTTGGGTGCCATGCCCATTTTGGCTTGCTTCTGTTGAATCAAGGTTTGTGTCTGTCCCGCTTGGGTGACGCGCGCGTTGACCGTTAATCCTTGTAAGATTCCTGGTTGATCATTTTGTAAATTTGCCGTCACAAAATTACGGGCATTGATTTGCGAAGCGCCAACCTGCTTTAACTTCAAATCAGGCTTAACGATTGCGCCCTCTTGTAGGCTCAAACCGATGGCATAAGCGTAAGCATTGTTGATCATGATCTTTCCCGACGCCTTAGGCTGAACCGGATTCAGCTGCTGGACGTACACGCCGCCAAGAATGATGCCCCGTAGCTTTTGCGCTGGCATCGTGTAGCTCAAGCTGACCCGCTTCTGGCTATTGGCCGGAACCGTGACCTTCTGGGTCAGATCGTGAGCAAAGATGTCCTTGATCCCAACCTTTAGGGACGAATCCAATTTAGGGGACAACTGGCTATAGTCAATGACCCCATTTTGATTGGTAACCGCCTGATTAGCACTAACCCGAAAGCGTTGTGTCCGGTTGCTCGTATTAGCGATCTCGATGACCAGCCGTTGTGTTTCTCGCGGCTTTACTCGTAAATCGAAATACGAAATCTGGCGGTCTTCCTGATTTGACGGCAGAACCGCGCGAACCGTGTAACCAACATTATTCGTCGGGGTCTGGTCCGCTAACACCGGGGCAACCTGTGCCACCCCAAGTAGCAACGCCAGACTCATCATGACCACGATCTTCAATCCTCGTCTCATTGCCGACTCCCCCAATCCATCAGCCAACAGCGCGGTAGCGACGCCAATTGAGACCCCGCTACCGCGTAGACACAACAACTAACCGTTCCTATTCTGGCGTGTCACTCAGCTGCCAAGTCATCGTGGAGGTGTAAGTCCCGCCCATTTGCCCAGCTGGTACTGCCAAGGTCACACCGGAAGGACTGTAGCTAGCATCCCAGATCCCTAAGCCGCCTTTAAGCGGGGCGCTCAGGAGAATCTCGTTGGCATTGGTTCCGTCCAAGCTTAATGACATACCGTCAGGCTTAGCAGAAGGGTTGCCCGTGTTCGCTGCCGCAATGGTTGGTGAAGCTAACGCCAAGACCGCGCCACTCAAGGTGTCGCCAGTGGCATCGGTAAATGGCGTGTTCTTAACTTGAACATTCCAGCCACTGCCGAGCCCAGGGTTGCTAACACCAATTGGGTTATCAACCGTCACAGCCGTGTAATTCCCATTGGTTGGGCCGTTAGGGGTAATATTCTTGCCAAAACTGATGTTAGGTGCCGAACTCAACGTAATCGTTGCGTTAGGGTTGGTGTCAAATTCAGCCGTCGTGCTGGTGCTCTCACTAGTTGGGCCCACACTAGAGCTGGAACTACTGTCACTACTACTGGTATCGGTCGTATCCGCTAAGACGGGTGCAACCCCAAAGCCTAAAGCTAATAATGCTGCACCTCCCAATAGTGCAGTCTTCATTAATCTGCGAGTCACGATACTCACTCCCTAGATTGTTCAATTTTAAAACTCACGATTACCAGTTTTGGTGTTAAACGATGGGCCGGTAAACGGCAACCATCCCTGTGTAACGGCAAAGTGACTCCTGCCGGTCATCTGGTGCGCCGGCTTTTGTGGTGACTCTATCAACTGCCTTCGCTTGATTCACTAGAAGATAATAACGGGTTCCAAACAAAAAGACCAGCTATTTGCTGGTCTTTCGTATCTAGTCAATTAGTTGTGGAAGTCGGACACGGTTAGCGCTTGGAGATCATTTAACCACTGACTGGTTTCCTGATCGGCCGATGCGGTCACCTGAAAACCCAACGGCGTAAAGAGCGCCGCCACAGCGGTCCACTGCAGGTGATCGTCCGCAACCAGACTGGTCACCAGCTGATCACGCTGGCTAGTCGTGACCGGTATCGCACTGACGGTTAATAAGTTCACCGCCAGTTGTTGCGCTAAGATCCGGGTGAAGTCCGCCGGTTCAAGTCGTTCGGTCAGCTGGCGTCGCGTCGTCAGTGGAACCACGGGAACTTCACGCCACAGGAATTTCTCCCAATGGTTAAGTTGTCCGCCGAGAACGGCGTAGAACTGCCAGGGAACCTGATTACCAATCCGTTTCAACGTAGTCGTTGTCACCGTGGCCACATCCCATTGGATCTGTTCGGGACCCGCGGCCAAGGCCGTTACCAGCCATTCGCTGAAGAACCGCTGCACCGTCGCATCCACCAACGTTGGAAGCTTGACGCCCTGGACCAAATGGTACCGTCCTAATAGAAAGTCCGCGACCTGATCCCAAGCCAAGACATTGCCGGCCTGTTGTTGCTTGCGCCGGCGGAACTGTTTGAGTTGTTTGGTACGACTCGACTTGCCAAATTTACCCGGACGACTCATGACGGACTTCCTTTCTTAACGGTTTGCCGCTTCTCGCGGTTGATATTTTCTAAAGTAAATAAACGTCATCACAGCTAGGAAGACAACCCCAACCAGAATAGACACTCGGGTCTCCGGATTCAGGAACATGAAGACCAGCGTGACCGTCAGGAAAGCCAACGTGATGTAGTTGGACCAAGGGGCAAAGGGCATCTTGAAGGGATGTTCGGCCATGTGCTGCTGATTCTGTTTGCGAAATTCAATTTCACTAATCAGGATCACGAACCACGGCACCATGCCGGGTAGCACACTCGAACTGTAAACCATGACGAAGATCTGGCTGGCATCCTTGAAGTACATCGGTAGAACCACGTTTAACACGATTCCAATCCCGATTCCCACGGAGATGGCCACGACGGAGTAGAACGGTACCCCGTGACGATTCAAGAGCGTTGCCTTACGTGGCAATTGCCCCTTCTCGGCCAACGTGAAGGCCATCCGACTAGCGCTGTAGATTCCGGAGTTAGACCCGGAGAGAGCCGCCGTAATCACGACGAAGTTAATGATCGACGCTGCGGCGGTAATCCCAATTTTGGCAAAGGTTTCAACGAATGGCGAACCCAATTGATTCAGCTCATCCCATGGGTAGATGCTGACAATCACGAAGATGGCCCCCACGTAGAAGATCAGAATTCGCGCCACAGTTGACCGAATCGCGTTGACCAGCGTGTGTTGCGGGTTCTCGGCTTCACCGGCCGTTACCCCGATTAACTCAATACCTTGATACGACGCCAGCACGATGGCTAACGCGTAAATGAATCCTTTGGCACCCCCGGTAAAGAATCCGCCGTGAGTCCAAAGGTTACTGATGCCGACCGCATGGCCACCATTGCCAAAACCAAAGAGAATCACGCCGAGACCGGCAATAATCATCAAGATAATTGTGACAACCTTGATCAGAGCAAACCAAAATTCTAATTCTCCGAACATTCTCACGGAGATCAGGTTGGCGATACACAGGAAGGTAATCGCGACCAGACCAGGAATCCAATCTGGTAAGTTCGGCCACCAGAAGCGGAAGTACCCACCCAGCGCAATCATTTCACTCATACCCACGACAATAAATTGAAAGATGTTACTCCACGCGGTCAGAAAGCCAAAGACCGGGTGCATGTATTCCGAAGCGAAGGTCGCAAAGGAACCCGTTGTGGGATGGACGTATAACATTTCTCCCAGGGCCCGCATGATTAAATACAGGAAGACACCTGAGATGACGTAGGCGATTAAGACTGACGGCCCCGTCCACTTGATGGTGGAACCAGACCCCATGAATAATCCCACGCCGATCGTTCCGCCTAACGCAATCATCTGCATTTGGCGAGCACTCAGTTTCCGTTGCAATCTAATTCCTTCTTTCTACTCATTCTTTTCTTTCGTTCTATAAACATTAGCTTCTTCAAACGCTAAAAATTCCGCCTACGGCTAAGCTTAGGCGATCAATACCTGTTTAACTTATCTTGCTTCAACAGATATTGCGTTCAGACTATTGCGTTTTTTTATCAAAGTTAGCCAATTTTCACTAATAACTTCGCAGGACCAAATAAAAACCCATGAAGGTATGCTACCTGGTTCTGATGAAATTGGCAATAGGCTAAAAGAGATCTATTCATCATTATGCCGCACCACCGGCGTTTATTCAAACGCAATGCATAAAAAAAGCCCCCCATAATCGGTCAAGACCGGTGTTAGGGGGACCTCCTGAAAAATTAAACTAGCTTCTCGTAAACGTAGCATTCGTCGGTTGGGTGGTAAACGCCCACGATCCGGCCAACGCGTTGGAAACCAAATTTTTCAATCAAATGTTGCATCTTTGCATTATCCTTGTGCGTATCAATCCGGATGCTGTCAGCGTCTGGATGATTTTCAGCAATATAGTCGAAGAGGTCACGGAACAGTTGTGAGGCATAGCCCTTCCCCTGGTGATGGGAGAAAATAGCAACCCGGTGAACCGTCACATACTTAGTCGTATCGGACAGCCACTTGCCTTCCAACGTATCGTAGGAATTGTCTGGTGCCTCAATCACTGCGGCAACACCCAACGTTTCGTGGTCGTCACTGTTGTAGATGACGGCCCGACCGTTGTCAATGTCACTGGCAATCACGTCGCGGTTAGGATATTCATTCTGCCATTGGTCGATACCGGCATCTGCTAATTGCTTCTTGCCATCCTCAATGATGTCGCAGATTAAGTCCAGTTCTTCGGGTTTTGCTTTACGTAAATACATGGATAATCACCTCAATAAATTTCTAGTTAGAATTAGTCCAGCGCGTTACTTTCGCTGGGTGCGATAAACCGATTGTGAGTCGGTTCAGCACAAACTTGTCGGCGTCCACCACGTGAGACGTTGCTAGTCACAACATCTCACGAGCGCGGTGCACCAACTCAAATCACGGGTTAAACGCAATAGCCTTACCGTTAAGTACCGGTGAAAGTTATTATCAGACTGCAGAACATTATAGCCTTTTTCACCGAAATTCCCTAGCAAAAAGACGCAACTCTCAGCGATTTATAATTGAACTCGCTTACATGAATTCACTATTTATCTAACGCTTATTGTTGCATAATAATGGCCACTTTCGCTCATTGATTTACGACAACTTAAAAGAGGATCTGTGGTCGTTTCTGACCATAGATCCTCTTTTAAGTTGCTTATATTGTCGAAACGTGTGAAAAAAGGCAGCCGGCTCCGCTTAACCCTGATAACCAAATAATCCAAACCCAGGATTATCCGGTTATCAGACTTAATGCTCGCCGGCTAAGCGCCCTTTTTCACACTCTTACTACTTGGTAAATTCCGATTCCGCCAACAACTTCCGCACTTCATCCGTCGTGTGGGCCTCCATCATGGCGTTTCGTAGACTAGCGGCATTGCGCTGGTTACGAACGTAGATCTTGAAGAACCGCTTAAGTGAAGGGAAACGTGACGTGTCGAAACGTTTCTCAAAGTCATCATATAGGTCGAGCTGATAGTTCAACAGACCCAATAATTCCTTGATATCATGTTCCTTGGGTTCCTTCTCAAAGGCAAAGGGACTCGCGAAAATGCCGCGGCCAATCATGATCCCATCGACACCAGGGTGTTCCTGGGCAAGCTGAACCCCCTGTTGGTAATTTTCAATATCCCCATTGAGCTGAATCAAGGTATCTGGTGCCACCTTATCACGGAGTTTTAAGATATCATCGATCAGTTCAAAGTGTGCCGGCACCCGACTCATTTCCTTCTTCGTCCGCAGGTGAATCGTAAGCAACGGAATATCCTGTTGGAGCAGGAAGGTCAACCAGTCATGCCATTCGTCCAGGCGGCTATACCCCAGCCGAGTCTTGACACTGACCGGTAAGCCCGCCGTCTTGGCGGCGGTAATCACGGCCGCTGCCGTATCAAAATTACGAATCAGATCACTCCCACCATGATTCTTGATAACCGTTGAATCCGGACAACCCATGTTGAGATCAATGGCCTCATAACCCATCTTCTTAACGGCTTCAGCGGCTCGCGAGAAGGCCTCTGGTTCGTGCCCCCACAATTGGGCCACCGGCATGTGCGCCTCTTCTGGCGCCACGTAGAGCCGTCCCTGAACCGTAAACTTGGCCTTAGGATGCGTCACACTGATCGCATTGGTAAATTCCGTGAAGAAGACATCGGGTGCGGCGGCACGCGCCACGACCCGGCGGAAAATAGCGTTGGTAACGGCTTCCATGGGCGCCAAGCTAAAGAAGGGCCGGTTCTCGGCCTTTGCATGGTCCGCAATGTTCTGCCAGTAAGCTGATTCAGACACGATAAAAATCTCCTCTATTAACTAAATTTATTAAATCCCGGGTAACGCAATCCTTACATTTTACCACGTTTTACATTTGAAACCAGCGAAAAAGATTGTGTCCAAGTGGATTCAGTCCGTGGATATCCTCAAAATAGATCAAAAAGATCGGGTCATCCGTGGAGATTCCCCAGATGACCCGATCCGTTTGCTGAATTAAAACGATAATTTCAAAAGTTCTGCCCCACGGTTCATGGCCAAGTACCCTTGGCCATTCTTGGCAAATGACAGTCCCTCAAATTCTCGATGGCTGGCGAAGACAGACGCCTGAACATCCTTGGGTTTGACCCGGCGCTTCAGAAGTTTCTTGACCGGCACCGAGGACAGCGAATCATCACT
Source organism: Levilactobacillus lindianensis (assembly GCF_003946095.1). Taxonomy (GTDB): domain Bacteria; phylum Bacillota; class Bacilli; order Lactobacillales; family Lactobacillaceae; genus Levilactobacillus; species Levilactobacillus lindianensis. Next base: position 19,858 of record NZ_RHOD01000027.1, read on the forward strand.
GACCAGGTAGAGGCGATCGTTATGCGAATTGTACGCGATCGCCTGATGGGTTTGCCCCGGACGGTTAGCCAGGCTCTGCATTAACAGGTTAAAGTGCACGCCCTTAGTCGACATCGTTCCTTGATAAATCCGAACGGCATGCTTACCACTGTAGCTGCTAAAGTACGCTCGGCCATGGCTGTCAAAGGTCAGATTGCTATTAACCGCGATCCGAACACCATGCTTATTGACCAGCCGATAGGCCACCTTATTCGTCGGCTTCAACGTCTTCAGTGAAACCTTGACGGCATCCCCATACCGGCCCGCCTTGCCCGTCGTTTTGGTGAACCAGAGTTGCTTGTTCTTCGGATTGTAAGCCAGTGATTGGCAGTGACCGATGGTAAAGGTGGGTCCCTCGTGAACGCCGGCGAGAAGCTTACGCTGTTGACTGGTTGCGCGCCCTTTGGAATAGGCATTCGATGCCCGCCGCAACAGATCCATATTCGACGTTTTGCTCCCGAGGGCGCGGTGGATCTTGTTCAGATCATACTTGACGATCCAACCGCGAGTGCCCCCACTCGACTTCAGATAGGCGATGTAGGCTGTCTTACCATCCGGTGTAACAACCACGCTTTGGGGATCAGCCCAGTCGCCAGAATGGTGCACGGTGACTGGCAAGTATAGACTGGTCTTCAGCGTCGCGCGCTTGCCCCGAACACTGTGATAAATGTCGGGCTTGGTTTGAAATGTGCCCTCCCGTCGATAGGTCGCCGAAGTGGCGTAGACCCTAGGTCGAGAAACAAAATAATTTTTATTCTTAATAACTTTAAGCTTCTTCGCCTGGTAGTTCCCCAAGGCATACTTGGTGTGTACCGCGCCTTGAACCGAACGTGGCGTCATCCCCATGACCGCAAATGCCCCGGTAACCAAAACCATTGCTAAAGCTTTCCACATGACGCGACTAGCTTTCATTCTGACTCTCCCCTAATCAATTGAATTCTACAGCGGCCGCTAACGGTTAGCCGAGTGGCCCTTCAGAGATCCATTATACCGCTAATGATGAACCCCACAATGTAAATTTAAACGGTTGCTGGGCTTACCGAACGAACGCCAAAAAAGCACCAGTCAACGGTTCCCGATCAAGTCGAGAACGCGTTGCCCAGTGCCTATCAGTCATAGCTAATTGGCAGAGCCTTGTTTGCCCACAGTAATGTCACCATCATCCGCATGTAACACGTATTGGACCGCGGCCTTAGGTGCGAGGCGGAACCCGCTACGTCGCGATCTGCCCCATACGGTGATATCCCCCATATCATCATCGGCGTTGGTAACCTTCAATCCCGCAGAAGTTGGAGTCGTGGCTCGAATGTCACCATCTCCGGTCTCAATCTTCAACTGGCGCTTCAAGTGGTTACTCTGTAAATGAACATCCCCATCTTCCGTCGAAATGCGACCGCCACCAAGGGTCGTTTCGCTCAAACGAATGTCCCCGCTGCCGGAATCAAGCCGATTGTCGTTACCCGTCAGATGACTACTAGAGATTCCCGCATCCCCATCGATCGTGACGACCGACAACCGCTTAGCGCGTAATTGTGAGGCCCAGACATCACCGTTACTCGTGTCAACGCTGATGTCATTTTTGACACGCAGATCCATCATGCTGACATCGACAGTATTGGCCACCTTAATATTATCGGCAGTCAATCCGCGGAGTGAAATCGAGCCACTCCTCTGTTTGACCGTAATGTCTTTCAGTTGCTTTCCCCGCGGGACGGTCACTAAGACGCCCCCTTTATCAAAGGCGTGGTCTTTCCCAAAGGATCCGATGCTGGCGACGTCCGCTGATCCACCATCCGTGATGGTCAACGTTCCCTTAGCCACTTTAACTTTTGGTGCGGACTGCGCATGACTCACATAGCCCACCGTGACGCGACTGGTGTTTCCCGACTTAACCGTGACCGATGCCGGACTGTCGATCATGATTCGCTGATAGTCGCCTGGATTGATTGCTTTCTTAGCCCGTTCCAGCGTCTGCAGTCCGCGACTTGAGCGGTTCCAGACGACCGACTTATCCCCATGATTTTTCCAACCGATGCCGAACAAAATGGCCCCCAGGACCATTAAGATCAGACTGATTTTTAAACTCTTTTTCATAGCTTACGCCCCCGTTCTGCGCGGCTCCGCGGAATAAATCGTTGATAAATCTTCTTGGCAAACCACGATAGTCCCCCAATAACCCAACTGCTAACCCATTTAAGGACTAACCAGCCTAACAGACTGGCTCCCAAGAAGAATAGCCCAACGCCGAGGTAAAAGATCCCCGTCCATGGCGCTTGAAACAACGTGATAAGCCCAACGACGAGGCCCACGACACCTACAACTACGATACTGAGAAAGACCGTTAAGACTGCCACGATCAGGCCAAATAGCACCGCCGCTAAGGCAATAAACAGGGCCACGATCAGCAACAAAATGGGAATCGTCACCGGTGCCGACAACATGGCCAAGATAATTAGCCATACGGTCCGCACATTACTCTTGGTAGCCTGAACCATGGACCGCGATTGCGGCGCATCAGCCTTACCCCTTTCGTTCATCCGAATTGAATAGTCGGCCAATACCTTGCGTGCCAAGGATCGTGGGGATCCCAATTCATCCACAGCCTCTTGATACGTGTCAATGCCAGCATCCAATAGGTATTCTCTGTAGTATTCCACCACATCTTGTTGTTCTGCCGTTGTCAGCTGTCCCAATAACTTTTCGACTGCCCGTATGTAATCAGTCATCTGTCTTCCCCTCCAATAACTGTGAAATGGCTTGATTGAAACCTTGCCAATCCGCCTGAATCTCTGCCAAACGATCACGTCCACTCGCCGTTAGTCGATAGTAACGTCGGTTGCGGCCCTGGTAGGGCTCGTCGTAGGTTTCGAGCCAGCCATTTTTCTTCAGCCGGCGCAACACGGGGTACAACGTGGATTCTGAAATCGGCAAGAGCTGGCGAACTTCCTGCGTTAGCGTGTACCCGTAATGATCCTGCTGGGTTAACAAGCCCAACACACTGCCGTCGAGTAGCTCGGTCGGTACTTGAATGGCCATTAGCTTTCCTCCTTACAATATTATATGCGATATAATATCAATTCATCTACAGTATATGAATTCCCACTCCCATTGTCAATGAATATTTGGGACTAAATTATAATTCCCCACTGTCTAACAATCATTACATCTAGAGGGTGCTGATCTTTTCGGTATTAATAATAGTCAGTTTTCTATTAAAGAAGTTATGAGACAAGTCGTTGACTTCCATTTCCCGACCTTGCATACTAAAACGAAATGCCAAAGGAGACGATGTTATGGCCGGAACGCAAGCCTTACTAATCATCGATTACACGAACGATTTTGTTGCCGATAAAGGTGCTCTAACCTGTGGTAAACCGGGCCAGATCTTGGATCAGCCGATAGTAGAATTGGCAGAAAGCCACTTCAAAGCCGGCGACTGGGTGCTCTTTCCCACCGACGTCCATACCCCAAATGACCCCTACCATCCAGAAACCAAGCTCTTTCCACCTCACAATGTACGCGGCACCTGGGGCCGTGAGCTCTTCGGTCAAACCAAAGACTGGTTCGACGCCCACCAAGACGCGGCAACCGTCTGGCAATTCGACAAGACCCGCTACAGTGCCTTTGCGGGAACCGATCTCGACCTACGCCTTCGCGAACGCCACGTGGATACCCTTCATCTAGCAGGTGTCTGTACCGACATCTGTGTCCTCCATACGGCCATCGCGGCCTACAACCTGGGCTACCACCTAGTCATTCACGAGAATACTGTCGCAAGTTTCAACCCCACCGGCCACGCCTGGGCCTTGGAACACTTTAAGACGGCGCTGGGGGCAGAAATTAGATGAAAAGAGTGTGAAAAAAGGCGGTTAGCCGACGAGCATTAACGTCAATCACCGAATGCCCCTGGGCTTGGATCGTTTCGTGATTGGGGTTAAGTGGATCCGGCTGTTTTTTTCACACGTTTCGACACCATAAAGACAACATGACGAATTGTCAAATCAAGTGCAACGTTTTCCCATAGAACACTTCAGATGGAGTTTTCCAGCCTAAGACCTTGCGTGGACGATTATTCAACTCTTTAACAAAGTTGCT
>NZ_RHOD01000028.1 GCF_003946095.1 Levilactobacillus lindianensis
CGTCTAATTTCTCGTGATACAGTTGCCTTAGAGCATCCTACTTTCTTAGCAATAAGCCGAAGGGAATATTTTAAAGTTAAACCTGTCAGTATGATTTCTCGTTCTTTTAAGGTAAGATGATGATACAGGCTCATAGTCTGAGTCCTCCTTGTAATGGTGTTGTGGTGATTCCATTTTACAAGGGCTCAGGCTATGAGTCTTCTTTTATGTTCTAATTAGCGTTGCACTTCAATTGTAAATTCGTCGTTAAAAAAATTCTCGGCCACTTTTTACGGAATTAACAGGTAAAGGGGGCAGAGAGATGGAACAACTCATAATGTGGTGGCAGAGACTAAGTTTACGGATGCGATTGATGATAGCGGGCGGCTTAGGGATGACCGTCTTGTTACTAGTCGGTTGGGGGCTGCTGCATCGGGCCCCGGTGGCGACCTTGCCAGCGAAAATTCCTCCGGCCACGCAAACGATTAGTGAATCAGGAAGTCACCAAGTTACTGCAGATACCGGTAGCCAGACGTCTAGTAGTCATGATACCCGGGTCTTTGTGGACGTTCAGGGTGCGGTTCGAAAGCCCGGATTATATCAATTTAGTGCGGAAATGCGGGTCGCAGATGCCATTCAAACGGCTGGTGGACTGGCACCACGGGCTGATCGCCAACAGATTAACCTAGCGACTCGTCTGACCGATCAGCAAAAGCTTTACATTCCGTTGAAGGGGGAGAAGTTACCACAAACGGCCGCTAGTGGTCCCACAACGGGTGGGGCTTCCGGTAGTCAGAGCAGTAGTGCTACGACTGTGGTGAACTTGAATACGGCAACTGTGGCCGACTTACAACAACTGACGGGAATTGGTGAGAAGAAGGCGCAGAAGATCGTGGCCTTCCGCGAGGAACATGGATCGTTTAAATCGGTCAAAGATCTAGCTCAGGTTCCCGGCTTTGGGGACAAGACGGTGGCCAATCTGCAGGACCAATTGACGACGTGATATACTGAATCAAACAAGAGAGAAAGAGGGAGTTTTGATGGCAAATAAACGAATTTCTTGGGACGATTATTTCATGTTACAAGCCTTGGTGATTTCAACACGGAGTACCTGTAATCGGCTTTCGGTTGGGGCGACCGTTGTGCGAGATAAACGATTGATAGCGGCCGGATATAACGGTTCAGTCTCCGGCGACAGTCACTGTTTGGATGTGGGGTGTAAGTTGGTAGATGGCCACTGTGTACGAACGATTCACGCCGAAATGAACGCCATTTTACAGTGTGCGAAATTTGGAGAAGCGACAGCGGGTGCGGAAATCTATGTGACGGATTTTCCTTGCCTCCAGTGCACTAAAATGTTGCTCCAAGCTGGTATCAAAAAGATTACGTACATGCGAAATTACCACAATAGTGACTACGCGCGGGAACTCATTGCGTTAAAACACGTCGAATTAAACCAAGTGACGGTTGATCCGGCCTTATTGAGTCAACTGGTTGGTCAACACCCCACCGAATAACCGTGGCCGGACGCTGGTTATTTGTAGCATTACCGGTAGCGGGCTTGAGTGTGGTGTTGAGTGGACATCCGTGGGCTGGTGCCGTGTTGGTGATCTTGGCTTGGGGGCGGCTACTAACTTTACGTTCAGCCCGAGTAGCGGTGATCGCTGTCCTCGTCTTCGTCATCATTGGTGGCGTGTGGTGGGGGCGACACCAACAGTTAGCTGGGCGACGGGTATCGGCCTTTACGGAGAGCCCGACGACGCTTACCGTTCGTTTTCAGCCGGATGCGTTAAGCATTCGTGGTGCCACTTATTCTTTTGTGGGACGATCAGCTGCTACGGGTGAACGCCTGATTTTCCATGGTCGGATTGGATCCGCTACAGAGCTGCACCGGCTGCAAACACTCAGTCGTCCTCAGTTTTGGCAAGTCCAAGGGACCCAATCGGGGCTTTTACCGGCGACTAACTTTAACCAATTCGATGGGGCAGCTTATTGGTCACGACGGGGTATCGGAAAACAGGTGAAGATTGCTCAGGTGACGCCACTGGTGGCATCATCGAGCCCGTTAACGTGGTGGTCAGACTGGTGGCATAGCCTGCGCGCACGCCTGATTCAGGCGTGTCAGCGGTTGCCAGGTGCCCTTAAGGTGTATGCCTTAGGCTTGTTTCCCGGGAGTCGGGCGTTAGAGGCAACTCAAGAGCTGGAGGGAATGCAACGACTGGGGTTACTGCATTTATTTTCGATCTCCGGACTGCATGTGTCACTCATCTTATTGGCAGTCGAGTGGTTCTGTGTCCACTGTCGTCTGCCACGAAATCTTTGGGAGCGGGGGATGATTGTCGGTCTGCCGGGCTACTTTATTCTGGCTGGCGGTGGTGGCAGTATTCTCCGGGCCGGTCTCATGCGTGGCTTGCAGTTGACTGGCCGACAACTGGGCGTACGGGTCAGTAGCCTGGATGCCTGGTCCTTGGCCCTGATAGCGGCTTTAGTGGGTAACACGGGGCTATTATTTGAGCTAGGAAGCCAGTTGAGTTTTGGCTTGTCGCTGACCTTGATTCTATTAGAACAGGAGTCATTTGCTTGGCGGCAACTTGGCTTAATGCTGGTCAGCCTGCCGAGTTTGCTCAATGGGTTATTTCAATGGCATCTGTTGACATTGCTGGTGAACTGGCTCGTCGTTCCCTTATTTCCCGTTCTATTGTTGCCCTTGACCGTCATGGGAACAGTCGTCTTTCCCTGGGCACCCGGGATCAGTACGGGGTGTGCGACTTTATTAGGGTGGTTTGATCAGGCCATGACCTGGTTGGGGACGTTACCCGGCAATCTCATCTTTGGTAAGCCTTGGTGGTGGGTGAGCTGGTTTTGGCTTTGGCTGGCATTGGGTGTTTTTAGTCGTCCGGCTAACCAGCGGCGAAAACTCTTGCGAGTATTAATCTTGAGTTATGGCTTGATGTATGGAGCCATTCACCTGCCATGGCACGGTGAAGTGGCCTACTTTGATGTTGGTCAAGGGGACAGTATTCTGATTCGTGATCGCTTTAATCAACACGTTTCACTGATTGACACCGGGGGCCATCTGGGCTTTCGACAGCCAAGGTGGGTGCCAGCCGCCCCGGTGACTTATGCCGCGGATAGAACCAGCGTGGCTTACCTGCGGAGTCGGGGAATTACGACGATTGATGACCTGTATCTCACACATCATGATGCCGATCATATTGGCGATCTGCCGGCACTACTCAAGGCCTTCCGGGTTAAACGGGTGTTGGTTCCGGCGGGGATGGAGCAGGAACCGGCCTGGCAACATTTACTAGCTAATCGGCAGGCAACAACGGTGGTGATGCCAATTGAGACGACCAGCAAGTTACCGTTAACGGTCCGGCATCCCTTTGAGGCGGCTCCGGCCGAGAATGCCAATTCATTGGCTTTGCAGGGGCAGTATGGTGGCTTGAATTTCTTATTTATGGGTGACCTCGACCAGGCCGGCGAGCAAAAAATGTTGGAAGTCGATCCGCAATTACGAACTGACGTGTTAAAATTAGGACATCATGGGAGCAAGACGGCGAGTGGCGTCGCGTTCCTAAATCAAGTCAAGCCGCGCTGGGGAATTATCTCGGCGGGGCGTCATAATCGCTATGGTCATCCCAATCCGGAGACTTTGGAGCGACTGAGAGCCGACCAGATACCGGCGGTGAGCACGCAAACAAGCGGGATGATTCGCTATGCTTTTGCGGGTCAGCACGGGGAATGGCAGACTAAATTAAAAGGGGACTAAGGTTTTGACGATTAATGAACTCTTAAATAAACTACATACGGGTAAAGATCTCGCTCCGGTGTACTTGGTCCTGGGCCAGGGGGATTATCTTCAGCGACGGTTGAAGCGGGCTTTTCGGGCGGTGGTTCCGGCTGAAGAGCAGACGATGAATTTTGCCAGTTATGATATGGATACCATACCACTGGCCGTGGCCTTAGATGATGCCATGGCGGCACCGTTCTTTGGTGAACGGCGGGTCGTCTGCATTGACAATCCCGCTTTCCTGACGGGAGAGACGAAGAAGCAAAAGGTTGAACATGACTTGGACAGCCTGCAAACTTATCTTTCTTCACCAATGGAGAGCACCGTTCTGGTTTTCTTCGCGCCTTATGATAAGTTAGATGGTCGTAAGAAAGTTTCTAAACTCTTGAAAAAGGTGGCTGTGACTGCTGATATTGGGCATTTCACAGAAAGAGATGTTCAGAAGTTTGTGATGGATCAAGTGAAACAGGATGGTTACACGATTGAACCGCAGGCCTTGCAGGAATTGATTCAACGAACCGATGCCGATCTCACCCTCATGATGAGTGAACTTCCTAAGTTGGAGTTGTTCACCGTGCCCGCCAAGGTGATTACCGTCGACGCCGTGAATGGCTTAGTGACGCAGACCCTGACACAAAACGTTTTTGACCTGGTTAACAAGGTTCTAGCCAAGGACACCGCCGGAGCCGTGACCCTGTATCGGGAGTTGATCCTAGCCAAGGAAGAGCCACTAAAGATCAATGCTATCTTGCAGGGGCAGTTTCGCTTGTTGATCCAATCAAAGATTCTGGCCAAGCAAGGCTACAGCCAGGGAAAATTGGCGAGTCTGTTGAAGGTCCATCCGTACCGAATTAAATTAGCTCTGCAGAGTCAGCGGCGTTTCCGATTAACCGATCTCAACCAAGCTTACCTGGGGCTATTTCGGGTTGAGCAACAGATGAAGTCCACCACAGAAGAACCGGAACTCTTATTTTCACTATTCATGACGCAGTTTGCCAATCAACGTCCCGCTTAGCGGACACAAAAAAGGGGGTCGACCAAAAGGTCGACCCCCTGATTGCATCATCTAATCAGGTTGATTAATTGATTACTTGGCAAGGCGTGCAGCCATCCGTGACTTGTCACGGGAAGCCTTGTTACGCTTGATCAAGCCCTTTGAAGCGGCATGGTCAACAGCAGCACTTGCTTGACGGTATAAGTCTTCAACGTTGTCGGCACCGGCCGTCTTGGCCTGTTCGAAACGCTTTACGGCAGTCCGCATTGCGCTCATTTGAGCGGCGTTACGTTCGTTGGCCTTGACGTTGGTCTTGGCACGTTCGATTGCTGATTTAATAATTGGCATGAAAATTTCACCTCCGAATGAGAAATCCTGTACCGGAAATCTTAATTTCAACGTATGTAATTATACAGAATCCACTGACTGAATGCAATAGGTTGTGTCGATAAATGTAAAGTAATTTTACTTGATAGGCATTGTGGCGAAAAGACTTGCTATTTAGACGACAATTAAGTATGATAGATAACTGTGCTAAGCACAAACCCTTAACTTAGTTGATTCGCCGGCCACCGACGGTTTACTCAGTTTTGGGCACTTATTTTGAAGGGTGGTACATTTACCATGGCTATTAGTCAAGCAAAGAAAAACGAAATTATCAAGCAATACGCACGTCACGAAGGCGACACTGGTTCTACTGAAGTTCAAGTTGCCGTTTTAACCGCTGATATCAACGAAATCAACGTGCACATGCAAAATCACCGTAAGGATTACCATTCCCAACGTGGTTTGATGAAGAAGATTGGTCACCGTCGTAACTTAATCAGTTACTTACGTAAGACTGATGTTCAACGTTACCGTGAATTAATCAAGAGCTTGGGCTTACGTCGTTAATTCGACGCGCCTTCGAGGTTCGCTTCCCATTATCGGGAAACGAACCTTTTTTGATCGGGTTTGGCGACATAGTTCTGTAATCGCGCAAAGTATGGTAAACTGAAGGAAGTTTAATCATGGACGAATCTGGGCTAAACGGCCCATATGAAAATAGTAATTGCGAGTTAATCGTAAATAAATTAGATAATAGTAGAGAAACTTACTTGAGGTGAACTTATGAGTGCAAAGATAAAGATTATGCCGTTCGGTGGTGTCCGCGAGAACGGAAAGAACATGTATGCCGTCGATGTTAACGGTAGTATTTATATTTTAGATTGTGGGTTGAAGTACCCTGAAAATGAACTGTTAGGAATTGACGTGGTGATTCCCGATTGGAATTACCTACGCGAAAATAAGGATCGGATTGTGGCGGTTTTCTTAACTCACGGCCATGCCGATGCAATTGGGGCGTTACCTTACTTCCTGACTGAATTCAATGTGCCCGTCTTCGGTTCCGAAATGACCGTAGCGTTGGCCAAGATTGACGTCGCAACTGAACCAAAACTTAAGAATTACGACGATTTCCATGTGATTGACGAAAAGACTGAAATTGACTTCGGTGACGTTGTCGTTTCCTTCTTCTCAACGACACATTCAATTCCTGAATCTATGGGGATTGTCCTAAAGACTGATAAAGGCCAGATTGTCTATACCGGGGACTTCAAGTTTGACCAAACGGCCAAACCAGGTTACCAGACGGACTATGCCCGTTTGGGGGCAATTGGTCAGGCCGGGGTCTTAGCGCTACTGAGTGACTCCGCTAATGCGGAAAATCCCGCCATGAACGCTTCCGAACAGACCATTGCGGAAGATATTGAGGAAACCTTTAACTACCGTGAGGGCCGCATCGTGGTGGCCTGTGTGGCGTCCAATATTCTCCGGATTCAACAGGTCTTTGACGCCGCGGTTAAAACCGGACGCAAAGTTTGCCTGACTGGTCAGGACTTGGAAAAAATTGTTCACACGGCGATGAAATTAGGTAAGTTGTCCTTTGATGACGACCTGTTAGTAACGCCGGAACAACTGGACAGTCTGAAGCCGGATGAGACCGTTGTCCTCCAAACGGGTAAGATGGGTGAACCCATCAAGGCTATTCAACGTATGGCAAACAAACAAGAAAAAACGTTCAATATTCAGGAAGGTGACTTGGTCTACATCACCACGACGCCTTCTCACGCCATGGACACAACGGTTGCCCAGACGCGTGACATGATTTACCGAGCTGGGGGCGAAGTTAAGGCCATTTCCGATGACTTGAACTCCTCTGGTCACGCCTACAAGCGTGATTTGCAATTAATGCTGAACTTAATGAAGCCAAAGTATCTGGTCCCAATTCAAGGTGAATACCGGTTACTAAACGCTCATGCTAACGCCGCTATGGAACTAGGCATTCCAGCCGACCATATCTTTATCCTGGCCAAGGGTGACGTGCTGACCTACAGTAACGGTAAGATGGGTCTCGGTGAAGGGATCGATGTCAGTGATACCATGATCGATGGGATCGGGGTCGGTGATATCGGGAATATCGTCTTACGTGACCGGAAAGTTTTAGCCGATGATGGGATCTTCATCGCGGTTGTGACGATTGACCGTAAGAAGAAACAGATTGTGGCGGAACCTAAGATTACCTCACGAGGGTTTGTTTACGTTAAGGCCAATAAGGACTTAATGCAGGAGAGTGCCCAGATCATTAGCAAAGCGGTTCAAAACAACTTGGACAACAAGGAGTTTGATTGGGGCCACTTGAAGCAGGATGTACGGGAACACTTGAGTCACTACCTCTTCGAGCAAACCCATCGTCGTCCAGTGATTTTGCCCGTTATCATGGAAGTTAACCAACACCATCGACGGAGCGGAAGTAAGGATAAGGGTGGCGCCAAGCCCAAACAACAAGCAACGGCTAAGAAAGCCACTGCCCAAGTGAAGTCCGATCAAGCGACGAAGGCACAGAAGCCTAACCATAAGGCGCACCGTAATCGTAAGCGTCGGCGGGCAGCGAAACCAGCTGAAGCCACGGATAACAAGTAAATAAATGACGGACCGAGACTGCTAAGGCGTCGGTCCGTTTTGGATCGCCATTAAACAGATATGGGAGGGAATTGTGATGGGAGAGTTTTCGAGCCCGGCGGCCAAAGAACAGGCGCTAAAAGATGCCAGAGCCGCTGCCCAAAAGGAGCAGTGGTCGGTGGCAGCGAGTCGCTTTGAGGCCGTTTATGCTGACGAACAGACGCCTGAATTGAATCGTGAGCTGGTTGACAGCCTCTATCATAATGAACAGTACCTGGTGGCGGAGCAGTACGCTGCGGAAATGGATGGCGCTTATCTGGCCTCGCAAATAGATTTTGATTTGCGACTGGCCGTAGCCTTGAAGAACCGGCAGTTTATCTTTGCCCGTGAATTCTGTGCACTGCCAGCGGCTGCTAAATGGCGGGAACAGGGGGTGGAACGGATTGCCCAAGCGGAAGCTAACTCCCGAACAACGTTAGCCACCACGCAACGGTTATTGGCTAAGCAGTTCACCCATTTAGGGGATGTCTCCTTTGGTGAACAGCGGCAACGGTTGGAACAGGCCCGTCAATTACCACTCAAGGAATTTATGCAAGGGGTTCAGTATTTGCTGGTCGATCCGTTCTTACATCCTTTGATGCGCGCAACGTTACTGGAGGAGCTTCTACGTTTGCGGGTCAAGGCAACCGTTAAGCTACAGTGGTTAGATGATCAGCTGTACACGATCGACACGACGGACCTGCAACCGGTGAACGCTAGTCGGGCTGCTGCCGGAATTCGATCGTATTTTCAGGAAGATCTCGGTCAACGAGATCCCATGACTGCCGCTAATGCACAACAGACTGTGACCTTACAGCTCATGATGCTGTATCCGTTTATTGACAAGGTTGTGACCCAACCCACGAGTTGGGCCCGACTGGTCGCCGGGGAGGATTTGTTGCCAACGGTCACAGCGGCTGAAAAAGCCGACATGATCGCTTGGCAGCAACGTCTTAACCGCTTTATGGCGGAACTATTTGGACCACTTAACGGTGAAAATCCTGAAAAACCGTAAATTCACGCAGATTTTAGTTTACAAATAATTCTGCAGCATATATACTAGTCAAGGATTCTTTTTTGGGAGGGTTCCAGCTTTCCCTTTCTGAAAAGAAGTAGTATAATTTTACGCAAAGGGTGATTGATTTTCGAGAGAGAGTCAAGCATTCTTAGCGATAAAATACAGGAGGGTTTCATTAATGGCTGAAAAAGAACATTATGAAAGAACTAAACCCCATGTAAATATTGGTACTATTGGCCATATTGACCATGGGAAAACGACGTTAACTGCTGCAATCACTAAGGTACTTGCTGACAAAGGTTTAGCAAAGGCCGAAGATTACGCTGATATCGATGCAGCTCCAGAAGAACGTGAACGTGGTATCACGATCAACACTGCTCACGTTGAATATGAAACTGAAAAGCGTCACTATGCGCATATCGATGCCCCAGGACATGCTGACTACATCAAGAACATGATTACTGGTGCCGCTCAAATGGACGGTGCTATCTTGGTTGTTGCCGCAACTGATGGTCCTATGCCACAAACGCGTGAACACATTTTGCTTGCTCGCCAAGTTGGTGTTAACTACATCGTGGTCTTCTTAAACAAGACCGACTTAGTTGACGATGACGAATTGGTTGACTTAGTTGAAATGGAAGTTCGTGAGTTACTTTCAGAATACGATTACCCTGGTGACGATATTCCAGTTATCCGCGGTTCTGCTTTGAAGGCACTCGAAGGCGACGAAGAACAAGAAAAGGTTATCCTTCACTTGATGGATGTTGTTGATGATTACATCCCAACTCCAGAACGTGAAAACGACAAGCCATTCTTGATGCCAGTTGAAGACGTCTTCACGATCACTGGTCGTGGGACTGTTGCTTCTGGTCGTATCGACCGTGGGATGGTTAAGGTTGGTGACGAAGTCGAAATCGTTGGTTTACATGACGACGTATTGAAGACGACTGTTACTGGTCTTGAAATGTTCCGTAAGACGTTGGACCTTGGTGAAGCCGGGGATAACGTTGGTGCCTTGCTCCGTGGTGTTAACCGTGAACAAGTTGTGCGTGGACAAGTTTTGGCAAAGCCAGGCTCGATCCAAACCCACAAGAAGTTCAAGGGTGAAGTCTACATCTTGAGCAAAGAAGAAGGTGGCCGTCATACGCCATTCTTCTCAAACTACCGTCCACAATTCTACTTCCACACCACTGATATCACTGGTGTTATTGAATTGCCTGATGGCGTTGAAATGGTTATGCCTGGTGATAACGTGACGTTCACTGTTGAACTGATCCAACCAGCTGCCATTGAAAAGGGTACTAAGTTCACTGTCCGTGAAGGTGGCCACACTGTTGGTGCCGGTACTGTTACGGAAATTGACGACTAATTTTAATTAGTTCTATCCTAAAAAAGGTTGAAAAGTCTAACTTTTCAGCCTTTTTTGCTGTTCTGAGAGAGATTGGGGAGACTCACGGTAACCGGTTTCACTCAGAAATAGGGTGTCAGCCACGATCTAAACCAGTTTTCACGAGACGCCAGCCGCATTTTGCGGTAAAATGTTTAAGGAACGCCCGTCATTTGCGGGCTTTCGACAAAAACCATTTTACAATTTGGATAGCATAAGGTACACTTATACAGTATGCAATTGATAGAATTGTAAATAGTAATATCTTCATTTCGGAGGGAAAATAATGGCTGCAAAGTTTGAAAAAAAGGGCACTAATCAAGGCGAACTAACCTTTGAAATTGCTCCTGATAAGATTAACGAAGGCTTGGACAAAGCTTTCCAACGGACTAAGAAGACTTTATCCGTTCCTGGTTTCCGTAAGGGCCGGGTTCCACGTCAGATCTTTAACCAAATGTATGGTGAAGAAGCCCTCTACCAAGACGCTTTAAACATCGTCTTGCCAGAAGCTTATGACGAAGCTATCAAGGAAGTTAACATCGAACCAGTTGACCAACCACAAATCGATGTCCAATCGATGCAAAAGGGTCAAACTTGGGTTCTGAAGGCCGTTGTGACGGTTAAGCCAGATGTTAAGTTGGGCGAATACAAGGGCTTGAGCGTTACGAAGCAAAACACCCGTGTTTACCAAAAAGACATCGATGCTGAAATCGAAAAGCAACGTCAACAACAAGCTGAATTAGTTCTTAAGGAAGACGAAGCCGCTGCTAAGGGCGATACTGTTGTAATTGACTTCGACGGTTACGTTGATGGCAAGCAATTCGATGGTGGTAAGGCTGACAACTACTCCTTGGAATTAGGTTCTAACTCCTTCATCCCTGGCTTTGAAGACCAATTAGTTGGTCACAAGGCTGGCGAAAATGTTGATGTTAAGGTAACCTTCCCTAAGGATTACCAAGCTGAAGACTTACGTGACAAGGAAGCCACTTTCAAGGTTACCATCCACGAAGTTAAGGAAAAGCAATTACCAGAATTAGATGACGAATTCGCTAAGGACGTTGACGAAGATGTTGACAGTCTTGAAGAACTCCAAGCTAAGACTAAAGACCAACTGAAGGAACAAAAGACTTCAGCTGCTCACAACGCAATCGAAGACGAAGCCATCAGCGAAGCTGTTGACAACGCCGAAATTGCTGACGTCCCAGAAGCTATGCTGAAGGATGACGTTAACCGTCAAATGGACCAATACCTTGCCAACATGCAACAACAAGGTATCGAACCAAAGATGTACTTCCAATTAACTGGAACTACTGAAGATGACTTACGTAAGCAATTTACTGATGGTGCTGAAAAGCGGGTTAAGACCAACTTGGTTCTTGAAGCCGTTGTTGAAGCTGAAAAGATCGAACCTTCAGAAGACGAAGTTGCCGCTGAAGTTAAGGACTTGGCTAGCCAATATGGGATGGAAGAAAGCGCTGTTCGCAACGCCCTTTCTGACGACATGTTGAAGCATGATATCGCCATCAAGAGTGCTGTTGACTTGATTGCTGACTCTGCTAAGCAAGACAAGAAGAAAGACGACGACAAGGACTAATTAGTCTGTAAGTAAACGTCTTGACCGGGATGACAGTCATTGTTGTCCCGGTTTTTGTCTGTAACGGCCGAAGACCGGGTCGCCTGAGGCGAATTGATTTTCTATCACCGCAAACTGTGGTATAGTACCCAAATGATAGGAATTCTGGTTAGTTCATCAGGTTTACTGACCAAAGTAGGCAAAAATGATTTAGGCTTAAGCCTGGAGAGAAAGGGTGAGTTGATTGTTTGAAAACACCGAAGCAGAAGGCCCAGTGACCTGCTCGTTTTGTGGGAAATCACAGGATAAAGTCAAGAAGATCGTTGCGGGCCCAGGTGTTTACATCTGTAACGAATGTATTGACCTCTGCAAGGAAATCATTGACGAAGAATTTAGCCAAGATACAGCGGCAACGACTCTCGAAGTCCCAACGCCAGCTGACATTGTGAACACACTTGACCAGTACGTTATTGGCCAAAATGAAGCTAAGCGGACCCTTTCTGTAGCGGTTTACAACCATTACAAGCGGGTTAACGAAATGGCTCAGGCCGAAGACGATGGTCCCGAATTGCAAAAGAGTAATATTGCGGTTATCGGGCCCACTGGTTCCGGGAAGACTTACCTGGCACAAAGCCTGGCTAAGATCTTAAACGTGCCATTCGCAATTGCCGACGCCACGACGTTAACCGAAGCCGGTTACGTGGGTGAAGACGTCGAAAACATCCTGTTGAAGCTCCTTCAAAGTGCCGATTATGACGTTGAACGGGCCGAAAAAGGAATCATTTACATTGACGAAATTGATAAGATTGCTAAAAAGTCGGAAAATGTTTCTATTACCCGTGACGTTTCCGGTGAAGGGGTCCAACAAGCCCTCTTGAAGATCTTGGAAGGGACCATTGCCAACGTGCCACCTCAGGGAGGCCGTAAGCACCCACAACAAGAGTTCATTCAAATTGATACGACTAACATTCTCTTCATCGTTGGTGGGGCGTTTGATGGCATTGATGGCATCGTTAAGCGGCGTCTGGGTGACCAGACGATTGGTTTCGGTGCTGACAGTAAGGAACAGACGGTTTTGGCTTCAGGCGATAGCTTGATGCAACACGTCATTCCAGAAGACCTCCTGCAGTTCGGGTTAATCCCTGAATTCATCGGTCGTCTGCCAATCCTGACGGCACTCGAAAAGCTCGATGAAAATGATTTGGTCCGCATCTTAACGGAACCTAAGAATGCCTTGGTCAAGCAGTACGAAAAATTACTGTCACTCGATGGCGTTCAGTTAGAGTTCCAGCCAGCGGCTTTACGTGAGATGGCGAAGTTGGCCATTGCTCGCAATACCGGGGCACGGGGGTTACGGTCAATCATCGAAGATGTCATGCGTGACATCATGTTTGATTTGCCAAGTCGTGATGACGTTGCCAAGGTGATTATTACCGCCAAGACGGTCACGGATCATGCTGAACCAGAAGTCGAATTAAAGGATCAAAAGGCGTCATAAATTCAAAAGCCACATCACGTGGTGAAGGCGATCAGTCCCGCGGGCTGATCGCCTTTTTTATGTTGGTGAAGACCCGCGCCATAGACGGGTTTAGGTCGTAATGGACGGCAAACTTTGCCAGAAACTTCCCCAGCCACGTGACGTTCTGTGTTAGAATGATGAAAGATATTTGGAGAGGATGACAGTAACCAATGGAAGTCAATCACGTAGAATTAGTCATGAGTGCGGTTGATCCCGCCCAGTATCCCACAACGGGGTACCCTGAGATAGCGTTTGTCGGTCGGTCAAACGTGGGAAAATCGTCATTGACCAATGTGTTGATCAATCGGCGCTCTTACGCTCGGACGTCGAGCCAACCCGGGAAGACCCAGACCCTGAATTTTTATAACGTCGAGGATCAGTTGTATTTCGTCGACGTTCCCGGGTACGGTTACGCGAAGGTTTCAAAGGCTGCCCGTGAAAAGTGGGGCCACATGATCGAGACTTATCTGACGCAGCGCGATCAACTACGCGGTGTCGTTTCGCTCGTTGATGCGCGTCACGAACCAACGGAAGCCGACGTTCAGATGTATCAGTGGTTGGCCTACTATGGGCTACCAACGCTGATCGTCGCCACGAAGAGCGATAAGATCGCCCGTGGCAAGTGGAATCAAACGGTCAGCCAGATCAAGAAGTCTTTAAACTTACCGAACACCGATAATATTGTTATGTTCTCCGCACCAAAGAAGATTGGCCAAGATGCCATTTGGCAATGGATCGAAGAACAAGCCTTTGGGGAGGACGAATAAACATGGAATTTAATGACTATCAAAAAGCAGCCAACCGGACGCTGTATGGCAACGAACAAGTCTTAACGAACTGTGCCCTGGGTCTCGCCGGTGAGACGGGCCAAGTGGTCGACCTCGTGAAGAACTATACCTTCCATGGTCAGGACCTGGATCATGATGCCATTGTTAAGGAAATGGGCGACGTACTCTGGTATTTGAGCCAGATTGCGCAATGGTCTGACATTGACTTTGATGAAGTGGCCCAAGATAATATCAAACGGCTGAATGCCCGTTATCCCCACGGCTACCAACCTAATCGGTAAATAAAAAGGACCCACGGGGTATAATCCCGTGAGTCCTTTAACTTACCTAGTCCTGGTGATGTTCCTGTTCGTACTTGGATTTATCGTTCTTGATTAAACCTTTCGCCCGCTTGTCATCCTTGTGGGCATCCTGGCGTTTCAGAAACTTATCCCGCTTAACATCGGTGGGATCCATTTGTGCAAACTTACCGAACATGGAGTCCAGGTCATCTTGGCGCTTGACTTTCAGAGCCAATCCAGCCACCTCCTTGTCTTTAGCAGTATCATAGCAGAAACGGGGCGGTTTGTCATTTATCGTGCGGTGGTGACGAGGGTGGATTACTTGCACCAAACACGTATTCGGCTTATACTTTATAAGCTAAATTCTAGAAAATGGGAGGTTGGGCCGTTGGCATCGGAATATTTGGAACATAAATTAGCGTTGTTACCAGGGCTACCTGGCTGTTATTTAATGAAGAATATCAATAGCCAGATCATCTATGTCGGTAAGGCGAAGAACCTGAAGAACCGGGTCCGCTCGTACTTTAAGAGCAGTCATACCGGGAAGACCGCACAGTTGGTCAGTGAGATCGTCGATTTTGAAACGATTATCACTTCGACCGATAAGGAAGCCTTTCTCCTAGAAATTACGCTAATTCAGAAGCATCAACCTTACTTCAATATCAAGTTGAAGCGAGGAACGGGGTATCCTTACATCAAAATTACCAATGAACGTGATCCCCAACTACTGTTAGTCAATGATATTAAAAAGGATGGGGCTTATTACTTTGGACCGTACCCCAACGTTTATGCGGCCGAGGAAACGATTCACTTTTTACAAAAGGTTTACCCGTTACGTCGGTGTACCGGCTATCAAGGACGGCCGTGTCTGTATTACCACATGGGCCAGTGTCTGGGTGCCTGCTTCAAGGAAGTCCCAGAGGAAGAGTACGACGGTCAGGTTAAGAAGATCAAGTCTTTTCTGAACGGCAACGTGGGACACGCTGAGAAGGAACTAAATGACCGGATGACGGCCGCCGCTGCCGATATGGAATACGAACGGGCCGCCGATCTGCGCGACCAGATTCGTTACATTGAAGCGACGGTTGAGAAGCAAAAGATTATTTCCAATGACAGCACGCCACGGGATATTTTTAACTTCTATCTGGATAAAGGTTGGTTGTCGATTCAGGTGTTCTTTATTCGTCAAGCACGCTTGATGAAGCGAGAGAAGCGGCTTTTCCCTGTGATTAGCACGGCAGAAGAAGAGATTGCCAGCTTTATCGTTCAGTTCTATCAACGGAAAAATACGGTTTTGCCCCGTGAGATTCTGGTGCCTGCCTCGATTGATAAGGAGGTCATCGAATCAATGCTCCAGGTGCCCGTTAGAACGCCGCAACGCGGTACTAAACGGGATTTACTGGAGATGGCCGGGAAGAATGCCAAACTGGTCTTAGAAGAGAAGTTTCGGCTGTTAGAACTCGACGAGGGCAAAACGACCGGAGCCATGAAGGAAATCACGGATGCGCTGGGCATTGCCCCGGGGCATCGGATCGAGGCCTTTGACCACTCTCACATTCAGGGGGCCGATTTGGTTTCGGCGATGGTAGTCTTTGTTGATGGGCAACCAAACAAGAAGCTTTACCGTAAGTATAAGTTGCGGACCGTGGATCACGCCGATGAAACGGCCAGCACGCTCGAGGTTATCCGGCGGCGTTATGGCCGGCTACTCAAGGAGCATGCCACGATGCCAGACCTGATTTTGATGGATGGGGGTGACATCCAGATGAATGCCGTCAAGGAAGTTCTCGAAGATGAATTTGACTTGCACATTCCGGTGGCCGGGATGGTCAAGAATGACCATCATAAGACGGCCGATCTACTCTTTGGCCCAGACGATCATCACGTGCACCTGGACCCCAAGAGTCAGGGCTTCTATCTGGTTCAGCGGATTCAAGATGAGGTGCACCGGTTTGCCATCACGTTCCACCGACAGGTTCACAGTAAGCACTCCCTGAGTTCACGGCTGGACCGTATTCCGGGGGTTGGACCGAAGACCCGAAATAAACTACTCCGGAAGTTTGGGTCCATGAAGAAGATTGGCACCGCGAGTGTTGATGATTTACGAGCCCTGGGAATCAGTGAAACCGTGGCGCAGACCATTCGGTTGACGCTTCAAGCGGATACCGCAGAAATTAAAAACCCACGTACGCCAACTCAGCTTTGACGGAATGGTGGTTTGCCGGTATACTGGCTAGCAGAGACGACGAAAAGCAGCGTTGGCTGGTTTAGAAAACGAGGAAAACAAATATGTTTGTAGATCAAGTAAAAATTAGTGTAAAAGCCGGTAAGGGTGGCGACGGAATGGTCGCTTTCCGCCGAGAAAAATTTGTACCCAACGGCGGACCAGCCGGCGGTGATGGCGGACGTGGTGGTGACATCGTGTTCAAAGTCGACGAAGGTCTGCGGACGCTGATGGACTTCCGTTATCAACGGAAGTTTAAGGCGAAAAATGGGGGTAACGGGGCGATCAAATCCATGACTGGCCGTGGGGCCGAAGACACCATCATTAGTGTGCCTCAAGGGACCACGATCATGAATGAGGAGACGGGTGCCGTCATGGGTGACCTGGTTGCCAGTGATGACTCTATTGTCATCGCGCATGGTGGCCGTGGTGGCCGTGGTAACATCCACTTTGCCTCACCGAAGAATCCTGCCCCAGAAATTGCCGAAAACGGTGAACCAGGGCAAGAGTTCGATATTCGTCTGGAGTTAAAGGTGCTGGCCGATGTTGGACTGGTTGGATTCCCATCCGTTGGGAAGTCGACGCTATTGTCCACAGTTACCAGTGCCAAGCCTAAGATTGCCGAATACCACTTTACCACGTTGGTTCCTAACCTGGGGATGGTTCGGTTGCCCGATGGCCGCGACTTTGTGATGGCCGATTTACCTGGTCTGATCGAAGGGGCCGCCAAGGGTGTCGGTTTGGGCTTCCAGTTCTTGCGGCACGTTGAGCGGACGCGGGTTATCCTGCATCTGATCGACATGAGTGGCTTGGAAGGACGTAATCCTTACGACGACTTTGAGAAGATTAATGAAGAATTAAAGGCTTACGATCCCGATATCTTGAAGCGGCCACAAATTGTCGTGGCCAACAAGATGGACATGCCCGATTCTGAAGATAACTTGGCGCAGTTCAAGGAAGATCTGGCGCAGGACAAGTTGTTGGCGAATAAGCCAGAAATCTATGCGGTTTCGGCCTTGACGCACAAGGGCTTAACACCACTTCTGCAACGGACGGCAGACATTTTGGCGGAAACACCGAAATTCCCAGTCAAGCAGGAAGAAACGGTCAAGACGGCCGAGTACGACTTCCAGCCAGAACCAGAATTCAAGATTACCCAGGATGCCAATGGTACTTGGATTTTGAGTGGGGCCAAGTTGGAGAAACTCTTCCAGATGACCGACATCAATCACGACGAAAGTCTCTTGCGCTTTGCGCGGCAAATGCGGGGGATGGGTGTCGATGATAGTCTCCGTGAACACGGTGCCAAGAACGGCGACAGCGTTCAAATTGATGACTTTGTCTTTGAATACATGGCCTAATTGAGCCGAAGAAAGGCCTCAGGAATTTGATCCTGAGGCCTTTCTTTATGGGCATTTTTAGAGAGCCACCTTGAGCCACCCAGTCGGTGCGACGACCTGTTTCTGGTCAACGTAGGCGCCATTAAAGGCAATCTTCACGGACTTAAAGGTTGGCTTCTGCTTTTCACTGGCTAAGCCGGTAGCGAAAGTATCGAGCTTACCACGAGCCGGAATGGTTTTCCCAGCACTGGCGTCACTGAGCTGGGCCATCGCAGTCAGCTGTTGGGTCTTGGTGAGACGAATGGCCTTGATGCCATCGGTGGTCACGGCCTGTTTTCCCCGGTTAGAAATGGTAAACTTAACCTGGAGTGTGTAGTACGGGCTCTTAATATTGGGAACATCGAGCGCGTCTGCTGCCATCCGTTTAGCTGCGGCGGTCTTGGCCGTGTTCTTGATGATGCGAATCGTCGTGATCCGGTAGGTGAGTTTCCCTGACTTGATCGTTGTCTGGGGATGCTTAACCTGACGGAGATTGAGTTCGGTGCCGACCTTGTCGAAGGTGTACTGACCGGTGGTTTTGAGCTTACCGGATTTGACGTAATTCTGACTCTTGGTCTGACTGGCCGTAGGATGGTAAGTGGCGACCTTTTTATTACCGGAAGCGGACACAGCGGCGTCCGGTTTAGGGGCGCTGTACTTTTTACTGGAGGCACGAGAATTCTTGAAGCTCGCGGTGCTCTTCTGATCTGCTGACTGACAGGCAGTCAGTCCGAGAGTCAGAACGGCCAGACCCATGAGTAGAGGGATTTTGACGTGACGCATAAATGAAAACTCCTTTCAACCGAACAAAATTTGATGAGGCACCAGCCGATACCCATAGAGACGCGTGGGAGGGGTGGCCTGCACGAAGAGACCAACGTTTGGGGCGACCTGCTGGGTCCGGGTTCGAAACTGATCCAGGGTCAGCGGCCGACCAGTTCCCGTGATCAGGAAGAGGTTGTGGTCACGCGTTTGCAGATCGCAGACGGGGAGGTTCCGTTCGGCTTGTTCCCAGTAAAGTGTTAGTGCGGGATGCAAGTCGATGGTGGAAAGGTTAAAATCGTTGAGTCGCATCGGGAGAGCCTCCTTGTCCAAAACTTACCTCGATTATACCGAATTTAGGCCCAGAACCCTAACAAAAATAGTCATTAGTCATTGTGACGAGGTATTGAGAGTTGCGGTTTGGGTGAAAATCCCCTAAAATAGTGGACGGACTTTAATTATAGATAGGAACGAAAAAAATATGGAAATTCAATTTTTAGGAACGGGCGCCGGGTCGCCAGGTAAGTTCCGGAATGTCACCAGTACGGCATTGCGGTTACTCGATGAGCGTAACTCGGTGTGGCTGTTCGACGTGGGAGAAGCCACGCAGCATCAGATCTTACGGACGACATTGAAGCCGCGCAAGATCGACAAAATTTTTATCACGCATTTGCATGGCGACCATATTTTCGGGTTGCCAGGACTCCTGAGTAGCCGGTCGTTCCAGGGCGGTGATGGCCCATTGACCATTTACGGGCCTAAAGGCATTCGGCAGTATGTCGAGACTAGCCTGCGGGTTTCCGAGACCAAGTTATCTTACAAGATTCACTATCAAGAACTCACGACGGATGGGCTGGTTTTCGAAGACTCCAAGTTTCGGGTGACCGCACAACGGTTGGACCATAAGATTCTTTGTTTCGGCTATCGGGTCGAAGAGAAGGACCATGCTGGCGAACTCAACGTGGAGAAGTTGCGTGCCGATCAGATTCCAGCGGGGCCGGTCTATGGGCAGCTGAAGGCTGGTGAGACCGTGACGTTACCAGATGGCCGGACCATCAATGGAAAGGACTATCTGGGGCCAAGCCAACCGGGACGGATTGTCGCCTTGTTAGGTGATACGCGTCAGACGCCGAATGCGGCTAAATTGGCTGAGAACGCCGACGTCTTAGTTCATGAGAGTACCTTTGCCAAGGGTGAGAGTAAGCTTGCTCGGGCCTACTACCATTCGACGAATATCCAGGCAGCCGAACTGGCTAAACGGGTCCACGTCAAGATGTTGTTGTTGAACCATATCTCGGCGCGTTATACCGGAAAGATGGCGTTGGAACTTCAGAATCAGGCCCGCGACGTATTCCATAACACGCGAGTCGTCAAGGATTTTGACGAAATCGATGTGCCATTTCAGAAGGTGGCGCCGGAAGGGATGCACTCATGAAAAATCAATGGCGAATCGTCATTAGTATCTTATTAGTGATTATTGTGGCCGTGTTTGCCCTCTTAAATCGTGGGAGCGTGCCCGTTTCCTTCGGGTTCGCCACGGTTCGTTGGCCACTCATCTTGCTCCTGCTGGTTTCCATCTTAATTGGGGCTGTCTTGATGATTTTGTTCTCAACCATCTCGTCGGTTCAAAAGAAGCGGGCCTACAAGGACCTTGAACAGAGCACGACCGATCAGATTTCCAAGTTGCAGGCGGAAAACGCCCAGCTGAACAAACGAATTCAAAACTCACAGAGTAAACAAGCTACTGGCCAACAGGCCAAAGAAATCAAGGCCCTTCAGACTGAAATTACCGATTTGAAGGCCCAGTTAGCAGCTAAATAAGGACAGGTAGGAAGAAGAGTGGTGCCAGTGACACCACTCTTTAACCATTTAGAAAGGATGATTTGCTGGTGATTCCTGCACAATACCAATGGCAGATTAAGAACGTGGATCAACCGTCGGCCGAAGCCCAAAAGCTGGCCGCGGCGGAGAAAATTTCACCGATTGTGGCACAGATTCTTTGGAACCGGGGGTATCAAACCACGGCAACCGCGCACGCCTTTTTGAACCCGGGTCCGGAACAGCTGCATGATCCCTTTGCGCTGCATGACATGCAACGGGGGATTGATCGGATTGAGGACGCGATTGGCGCCGACCAGCAGATCACCATTTATGGGGATTATGATGCCGATGGGGTTACCAGCACCTCGATTCTGTATGAAACTTTGAACGAAATGGGTGCAAAGGTTAATTACTACATCCCGAATCGGTTTAAAGATGGCTACGGTCCTAACGTGGCCGCCTTCAAACGGTTGATTGCGGCCGGGACGGAGTTATTTGTCACCGTTGATAACGGGGTGGCGGGTAACGACGCCATCGCGGCGGCCAAGGCGGCTGGGGTGGATGTGGTGGTGACTGACCATCATGAGTTGCCGGAGACGTTGCCGGAAGCCTATGCCATCATTCATCCCCGCTATCCAGGAGCCGAATATCCCTTTGGGGGACTGTCCGGTGCGGGTGTGGCCTTTAAGGTTGCCCAGGCCCTGCGCGAAGAGATTCCTCAAGACCTCTTAGACTTAGCGGCCATCGGCACCGTTGCCGACCTGGTGCCACTGGTCGATGAAAATCGGGTGCTGGTGCACTTTGGTCTGCAACTCTTAAAACAAGACGAGCGGCCAGGTTTACAGGCCTTGATGAAGACGGCGGGGTTGAAGCCAGACGAGCTGACCGAGCAATCGATCGGATTTGGTCTAGCGCCGCGGCTCAATGCCCTGGGTCGTTTGGAAGATGCGGCGCCTGCCGTTGAACTCCTGACCACCTTGGATGAAAACCAGGCCAGCCAACTGGCTCAGCAAACCGAATTCCAAAATCAGAAACGGCAAGAATTGGTCCGTCAGATCAGCTCGGAAGCATTAGCTCAGGCGACCGATGAGGCCCATCAGAAGCGACCAACGCTGATCATCAGTGGTCATGGTTGGCACGAAGGGGTCTTGGGGATTGTCGCCAGCAAGGTCGTCGAGACGACCGGGAAGCCAACCTTGGTTCTAAACGTGGCCGATGATGGTCATGCCAAGGGTTCGGGTCGAAGTGTCGCGGCATTTAACTTATTTGCGGCCTTAGATGACCATAGAGACCTGATGACGGCTTTTGGTGGACATCACATGGCAGTTGGGTTAACGGTCCCAGCGGATAAATTAGAGGCCTTAGCCGACGCGTTAGATGTTGAGGCCCAGAATCAGAAGCTGACCGAGAGCGGTCCAAGTGAAGTGGCTGTCGCCGCCAGCTTGGATGTGGGCACGGTGACGCCGGATCTGTACCATGAATTGGCTCAATTGGCACCATTTGGGACGGACAACCAGCAACCACTGTTTGCCTTTGAATCCGCCACACTGACGCAGATCAAGGCGATTGGTAAGGATCATACGCACCTGAAATTCCAGCTACAAGAAGGCCAGCACCAGCTGAATGCGATCCAGTTCGGGGCTGGAAACGAGGTTGCGGCATTGTCCGCGGCGCCGGACCAGGCCGATGTTCTGGGCGCGATTGAGGATAATGTCTGGCAAGGACGCCATTCACTGCAGTTGATGGTGAAGGATCTTCGGTTAGCTGCCCAACCGGTTGTCGATGAACGGACAACACGACTGCATCAGGCCATGTTTAAGGATGCGGGCGTCTACCTGTTCTTCCATCGGGGGATTTATGACCAATTGTTAAGTCAACTCCCGAAGGACTCGACAGCCGTGCTGTACGATGGGTCTGTTCAGTCGACCTTACCGCCGGATTCCCGGGTGTTTGTGGTAGATTGCCCGGATGCCACGGCTGATTTAGAGACGGTTCTGGGACAACTCAAACCGACGACGGTGACGGCTTATCTCTATAAGAAAGAAAGTCTTTCACAATTAGGGATGCCAAGTCGCCCGCAATATGCTAAACTATTTAAGTTCGTTGCGATGCACCAGCAAGTCGATGTGGGGCACCAGCTGTCTCAGCTCGCAACGTACTTAGAGATCCCGCGGACCCAGTTGGTCTTTATGATTCAGGTCTTCTTCGAATGTGGGTTCATCACGATTGATCATGGGATCATGAATGGCGTCCCTCAGCCAGAATCAAAGGATCTCTCAACCGCACCGAGCTATCAGCTACGCCTGCAGCAGATTCAGACGGAGAAAGATCTTCTCGCCTGTTCGACTGCGGCACTAACGACGCGTCTTCACGCCCCATTGATATAAAATAAAGGAGCTACTTACACTTATGGCAACTGATTTTACGAAATATATCGCAACGGTTCCCGACTACCCTGAAAAGGGCGTCATGTTCCGGGACATCTCCCCATTGATGGCGGACGGTGAGGCCTTTCATGCGGCAACGGATGAAATCGTCGCTTACGCCCAAAACAAGGGTGTCGAAATGGTCGTTGGTCCGGAGGCCCGTGGATTCATCGTGGGCTGCCCGGTAGCCTACCAAATGGGCATTGGCTTCGCACCAGCTCGTAAGGAAGGTAAATTACCACGGCCAACCGTTAAGGCGTCTTACGACCTGGAATATGGAACCTCAGCGCTCTACCTGCACAAGGATGCCATTAAGCCAGGCCAAAAGGTCTTGGTAACTGACGACTTGCTGGCAACCGGTGGGACTATCGGAGCAACCATCCAATTGGTTGAAGACCTCGGTGGGATCGTCGTGGGGACGGCCTTCTTGATTGAATTGAAGGACCTACATGGTCGCGACAAGCTGAAGGGCTACGATGTCTTTAGCTTGATGACTTACTAATTCTAATTTTTTAGGTGATATAAATAGAGACACCTCCGGCCGGTTGGCTGGAGGTGTCTTTTTTATATGAAGAATTTACAATTGAAGTGCAACGCTAATTAGAACATAAAAGAAGACTCATAGCCTGAGCCCTTGTAAAATGGAATCACCACAACACCATCACAAGGAGGACTCAGACTATGAGCCTGTATCATCATCTTACCTTAAAAGAACGAGAAATCATACTGACAGGTTTAACTTTAAAACATTCCCTTCGGCTTATTGCTAAGAAAGTAGGATGCTCTAAGGCAACTGTATCACGAGAAATTAGACG
>NZ_RHOD01000029.1 GCF_003946095.1 Levilactobacillus lindianensis
AATACAAAAACAGAACTAGAAGCCGCTTAGCTTCTAGTTCTGTAAAACTATCTATCAACAGGATTTGACAGAGAGCCCTTAAATTTAGCCCAGTAACCCGCCGCGAATGTTGTAACGACGACGCATCCAGAGCATG
Organism: Levilactobacillus lindianensis; assembly: GCF_003946095.1. Lineage (GTDB taxonomy): Bacteria > Bacillota > Bacilli > Lactobacillales > Lactobacillaceae > Levilactobacillus > Levilactobacillus lindianensis. The sequence goes on from NZ_RHOD01000029.1 coordinate 137, forward strand.
ATAGCGATGGAAATAAGTCCCAGAGCGATACTTGGCTTTGGTTGGAGAACTGGGTTGATCACTGGTGGTAAGAGTTGGGCTGAGAAGAACAGCACCATCCACACAACGAAGACCAGGACAACCAGTAAGGTCCGCATCCAGCCATTGTAACGGTGCTTGATCTTCGGATCGAAGACCCGCGGCATCACTGGCAGGGCGAATCCGGCAACCAGGGCACTGACCGTAATGGCCGTAATCCCAACGGGTTGACTCGTCGTCATCATCTTTGGTGAGAAGAAGTAGATCAGCCCGAACATCAGGTTAAAGATCATGAAGAACGTCAAGGCGTTGTAGATCATATTTGGCCAGTAGTCGGGACCCCCAAAGAGGGAGGTTGGCTTCTGTGGCCCCTCGACCACGAGTTTTACCCGCGCGTCGATATCCCCATAAGTATTCTTACCGGTCTTCCCAGACTTTTGGCCTTCAATCAACTCGTTAACCATGGCTTGCACGGCCTCAGACTTGCGTTCTGGGGTCAACTTGGTCCTTTCCAAGGCCTTGTTGAAGCGGTACATGTATTCGGCGTTACGCTTGGTCAACCCGAGGTTGTCAAACGCTGCCCGTTCGTTGACCGCAACATTATTGCGGTTCTGACGAACGCCCGCATTACGCGGAGTTTGCTTGTTATCACTCATCTAATCTCTGTTCCCTTCTAAACGTTGAATCGGAATTCGACGATGTCGCCGTCTTCCATCACGTAGTCTTTCCCTTCGACCCGCAGCTTACCGGCTTCCTTGACGGCAGCTTCGGTTTCGAGCTTATCCAAATCATCAAATGCCATAACTTCAGCGCGGATAAATCCACGTTCAAAGTCAGAGTGAATGATGCCGGCGGCTTGAGGGGCCTTAGTGCCGCTTCTGTACGTCCAGGCACGGGTTTCCTTACCACCAGCCGTAAAGAACGTTTCCAGGCCTAAGAGGTGATATGAGGCCCGAATTAAGCGATTCAATCCGGGTTCTTCCACACCCTCGGCTTCGAGGAAGTCCTGCTTTTCGTCATCGTCCAATTGAGCGATTTCTTCTTCGGCTTCGGCGGCCACGGCAATGGCCTCGGCGCCTTCCTTGGCGGCGTAGTCCTTGATCAGACCGAAGTACTTGGAGTCTTCGGGATCGGCCATGTCGTCTTCGGCAATGTTAGCCACGTAGAGAACGGGCTTTGAGGTTAACAGGAAGAGGCCCTTCACAATCTTGGTTTCTTCCTCGTCAAAGTCAATCGTCCGGACGGCCCCACCGGCTTCGAGGACGGGTTGAATCTTTTGTAGCACGGCCAATTCAGCCTTAGCTTCCTTGTCGCTTCCCTTAGCCGCACGTTCAACCTTGGCTAACCGCTTGTTAACGGCATCCAGGTCGGACAGGCCTAATTCCAAGTTGATCGTTTCGATATCATCGATTGGGTCGATCTTCCCGGAAACGTGGGTGATGTTGTCGTCGTCAAAGGTGCGGACAACGTGAACGATAGCGTCCACTTGGCGAATGTTTTCCAGGAACTTGTTTCCCAGACCTTCACCCTTGCTGGCACCCTTGACGATCCCGGCGATGTCGGTAAATTCAAACGTCGTTGGGACGACCTTCTTGGCTGGAATCAATTCTTGAATCCGGTCCAAACGCTTATCAGGAACTTCCACCATCCCCACGTTCGGATCGATCGTGGCGAAGGGGTAGTTGGCCATTTCGGCCCCCGCCTTGGTAATCGCGTTAAATAAAGTTGACTTCCCGACGTTCGGCAGGCCAACGATTCCTGCAGTTAATGACATAGCAATTATTCACTCTTTCCATTCTCGGCGTCGGCTTTATGAACCAATACCTTTTTTAGTTTCTTTTCAAATTCACGCCGTGACAACATCACCACGTGACCACAATTGGTGCACTTGATCTTAATATCCGCGCCCATTCGGGTAATCTCCCAGCGGTTGGTGCCGCATGGGTGGGGTTTCTTCATTTCTACCAAATCACCTAAATCGTACATGGTCATGCCTCCCATGAGTTAGTCCTGGTGGATATTCAGCAGGTCTAAGATGCGGTTCAGATCGTCATTGGAAAGATAGTCAATCTCAATCTTTCCTTGCTGATCCTTGCCGGCAGTCTCGTTAATCGTAACCTGCGTGCCAAAGTGTTCCTGGAGTTGATTCTCCGTGGAGCGCAGGAATGGCGACTTCTTCTTGGCCGGCTTCTTGGCGAGCTTCTTCGCCGCACCATTCAGCTTACCAACTTCGGCCTCCAAGGCTCGCACGGTCATCCCCTCACTCACGGCGCGCTTAGCTAACGCCACGAGCTTGGTCTTATCCTTCAAGGATAACAGCGTCCGGGCTTGTCCCATGGACAGGTCGTTCTTCTGTAACATATCCTTCACGGCCTTAGGCAGTCCCAGTAACCGCAAGTAGTTGGCGATGTATGGCCGACTCTTGCCGAGACGTTCGGAGACTTGCGCCTGCGTCAAGGTGAGCTTGGTCATCAACGTATCGTAGGCTTCGGCTTCTTCCAATGGGGTTAAATCCTCGCGTTGGAGGTTTTCCAACACGGCGATCTCCATCATTTGTTCCTCGGTCACGTCACGGATAATCCCGGGAATCGTGGTCTTGCCGGCTAAATTAGACGCTCTGAACCGACGTTCACCGGCCAAAATCTCGTAACGGTTGACCCGTTTGTCTGGTTGCCGAACAATGATTGGTTGGAAGACCCCGGTCTTTTCGATCGAGGCGGCCAGATCATCTAAGCCCTTCTTGTCGAACTTCTGGCGGGGTTGGTACGGGTTAGGTCGGATATCGGCCAACGTCAGATCAACCACCGTTTCTTCGCCGGCGTCGACGCCATTTTCGGCAAATAACGCGTCAATTCCGCGGCCTAAACTTTTCTCTTTCTTACTTGCCATGGGCTGCTAGCACTTCCTTTGCGAGTTCAGTGTATACTTCGGCACCTTTCGATTTTGGCGCATAATCAATGATTGGCATCCCATGACTCGGTGCCTCCGCTAACTGGACGTTACGCGGAATAATTGTGGCGTAAACCTTGTTTTGGAAATACTTTTTAACTTCTTCGTTAACCTGTTTCCCGAGATTGGTCCGGGCGTCGTACAGGGTTAATAAGACCCCTTCGATCTTCAGGTCGCGGTTAAAGTGCTTTTGAACCAACTTCACCGTATTTAACAGTTGGGTCAGTCCTTCCAACGCGTAGTACTCACTTTGAACCGGAATCAAAATGGAGTTCGCCGCGGTAAAGGCGTTGATCGTCAAAAGCCCTAACGAAGGGGGACAGTCGATGAGGATATAGTCATACTCATCCTTAATCTCATCGAGCGCCGCTTTTAACCGGGTTTCCCGTGCCATCATTGGCGTTAATTCAATTTCCGCACCGGAAAGCTGGATGGTTGCGGGCACGATATCCAGTCCCTCATGTTCCGTATGGAGAATGGCGTCTTGAATCGGCGTTTCATTTACCAAAACATCGTAGACTTCACGTTCAATGGTTGCCTTTTGAATGCCGACCCCACTGGTCGCATTCCCTTGGGCATCGGTATCCACCAGGAGGACGTGTTGACCGGCCGAAGCCAGCGCTGCGCCCAGGTTAACCCCGGTGGTGGTCTTGCCTACGCCACCCTTTTGATTGGCTAATGCGATGATATAGCCCATATGTCGTTCACCTCTAGCTTTCTTTTGGAATGTCAATGATGATGCGGTAACCGTCTGGTGTTTCTTCTTCCTTAGTCGTCAGCGTCATGCCGGCGTCCTGGACCATCTTCACCGAGTGACGAATCGTGTTGACCGCCACGCGGGTGTCCTTGGAGACACTGTGCTTGGTCACCTTGCGCCGCCGTTTGGGCTGTTTGCGTTTGGTAATCAGCGCCTCGGTCTCCTTGACCGTCAACTTGTCGGCAATGATCTGCCCCAACAGCTCGACCTGACCGGCATCGTCCAAGGCCAGTAAGGCCCGGCCGTGTCGTTCGGTGATCTGGCGGTTCAAGATGGCCTCACGTACGGGTTCGGCCAGCTTCAAGAGTCGTAACTTGTTGGCCACGAACCCCTGACTCTTGCCGATACCCTCGGCCAACTGCGACTGCGTCATGTGATTGAGCGCCATCAACTGTTGGTAGGCGTGCGCCTCTTCAATGGCGGAAAGTTCCTCCCGTTGGAGGTTTTCAATCAGCGCCATGGACGCCGTCTCGTCGTCACTCATCTCTTCAACGATGGCGGGAACGGTCTCCCATTTCAGTTGGTTAATCGCTCTGAACCGCCGCTCACCGGCGATGATCTCGTAATGGTCGGCCTCAAATTGGCGAATCACAATGGGCTGTAAGAGTCCATGTTCCTCGATGGTTTGTGCTAATTCGGTAATCGCGGTGGCGTCGAACCGTTGCCGCGGTTGAAACCGGTTGGGAATGATTTGGGCAACCGGGATCATTACCACGTTTTGTTTCACGGGATGTGTCGGCTGAACCGCCTTCTCCCGATTATTTCCAAATAATGAAAATGGCAATTATCTTACCCCCATCCCATTAATCTTCTAACGGTTCCTTATTGGGCGTCCCCGCCTTACGCGGATAACGCTTTGGTGTGTGCCGAACCTTGTCGATAACCACGATGTGGCGTTGGTCGCCACTCACAGGCAGTGAGAAGGCCTCATCGGCCGCCAGCTTGCCCCCGAGAGTCGCAATGGCTGTCTGGCTCATAGCGAGTTCATCCTCGGTCTGGGCCGCCTTCAAGGCCACGAATTGGCCCCCGACCTTAACGAGTGGTAAACACAATTCGCTAAGGACCGACATCCGAGCCACGGCGCGGGCCAACACAAGGTCGAAGCCTTCGCGATTAGCGGCCCGCTTGCCGCCGAATTCCTCGGCACGGGCATGATGAAAGGCCACGCCGGTCAAGTTGAGCTTGGCGGCGAGTTCATTTAAGAACGTGATTCGCTTGTTCAACGAGTCCACGATCGTCACCTGGAGCTGTGGGAACATGATCTTCAAAGGCAGTGACGGGAATCCGGCACCTGCCCCGACATCACAGACCGTTAACGGTTCCGTGCGCATCGCGTCCACGTAAAAAGCGGGGGTCAGTGAGTCGTAAAAATGTTTCAGGTAGACGTCTGGCTCCGCGGTAATCGTGGTTAAGTTTACGTGTTCGTTGGTCGCAACTAAGAACTCATAGTAGGTCGCAAATTGCTGTTCCTGTGTTGCGGTTAAATCAATGCCTTGCGCTGCTAACGCGGCACGAAACTCTTCTGGATTCATACGTTAATCTCCCAGTTCACTTCTGTGAAACAAGATTGTTTCACGCTTGGTTATACTTTACCTTACTTACTGGCGAAACGCAACTCGTGACCCCACGAACTGGCGGGGTTTTCCGCGGCGTTTCGCTCACACGTCGATACCTATTATACCGAAAATTAGGCTCACATGAAACGCCTATTCCTGAGGAAAACTAACGGAGGGGTGATTCCCGCCTTGCCACTGGGAATCACCCCTCCAAAATTTGTTTTTATGGTCTTGATTTGTCTTTGAGTTCAAGGTCCTGAGGATTGCCCCGGCGGGGCCTTCCGGGTGGTTCTGAGGAGGCTGGAACGCCATGGGCACGTCGGGAAGCCAAAGAGCGGTCTCCCCGAGCGGCCTTATTGTAACCGGAGAAAACCACTCCGCTAACAATAACGACACGGCTGAGCCTCCTCAGAACCACCCTCCAGGCTTTCCCTTAGCCATTGCCGCATCGATCACGCCAAATTTTTCTGGAAGTAACGGTGGTGAGAATTCCGAAATGTGCCTCGCCAATTCATCAACCCATTCTGACTGGTGAACGACGACTCATCCCCCGTAACCTGGGACCATGCGTCACGTCGTCATGACAACCACTACTCTCAGCCGGAGGTGACCGGGGGTGGAATCCTGTGTCGAGTTTCTTAGGCCGGTGAACTGCCGGTCTTAGAAACTGGGACGACTTCAAGATCCACGGGTTGTGTGGGGCTTGAAGCGAGGCCGAAGACCGCCCCTCAGGCTTCGGACGGGCCCCACAGGACGGAACCCCTGGTCACCGCAGGCGACGAAGTCCCGACAATATCAGATGTCAGATAAATGGCCCATTGACGATTCGCCGTGAACTGGTCAGACGAGGCCGATGTTTGGCAAAACCCGTGTTGTTCACTGTGACCGTGTCGATGATGGGTTGGCCCAGATAGAGGGGGTGGCTGGTGATGCTGGCTAGGCCACGTTGAATCGTGATGACGTTATACGTCACCGCGTCGTGGACCTCGTGGTAGTGTGGGTCCTGGCAATTGATGTAGGTTGAGGCCGACCCGACAGCCGTGACCGGAATGGTACTTTCGACTAAGTAGCTGGCCGCAAAATGTAAATGGCCGGTAAAGATGCCCCCGATATTGTGACCGTGGAGGATCGCCAAGAGTTCACGATTATTTTGCAGTAACGCGTAGCGCATCGGCCGCAATGCCGGCGCGTCTAGCGGATGGTGAAGGAAGATGAAGGCCCGGCGGCGAGGCGCTAAGTGGAGATTCTTGTTCAGCCAGTCTAGCTGCTCGCGATCGAGCCATCCCGCCTCCTTGTTCTCCTCCCATTTGGAATCTAAGAAATAGAAGTCCATGTTCTGATGAACCTGCTTGTAGGCGTAGTACGGTAGGTCAGGCTGGGATAAGTAGCCGTTGTTAAAGGCCTCACGGTCGTCCTGGTCCCCTAACACCACTTCAATCGGTGCCGCCAGCCGTTGCGATTGCTCACGCAGATAGCTGTGAAACCGGGCATAGTCCCCGGCCGTGCCCCCCTGTAAGAGATCTCCGCTCAAGACGACGAGGTCTGGCTGAAGCTGATGTTCCAAGACGTCGTCGAAGACCCGTTGCAGCTTCTCCTGCGGTAGTAGGCGCTGGTGGTACTGTGGCTCGACTCCCGGCGCCGTGAGTTGTGAATCTGATAAATGGATAATGGTAAATTTATTCATGTCCCCGTTGCCCCCCAAACAGATGATGGCCGCCGGGGAATCGGTCACCCGGTGACGGTTAAACGCCGATAATCACTAAGTTAGGTCTAGCATAGCGATCTTATGTAAATTAACCGTGTGTTCCCTGTCAACATCTTGTAAAGTTTCCGCAGATAGTGAGCAAACACGCCTGCTCTGCCTGTTCTCTTTTGCTACAAACCAGGCCTACTTTGTGAGTGTCGATCACAAAGTTGTTTATATTTGGGGGACACGTCAGAAACACTAGTCAGCGATCAAAAAACGGACTGAATTCACACCGAATTCAATCCGTAGATGTACTAGCTAGTTGTGACGCTTTGGTGGTCGGGAAAACCAAAGCATCGGTAACCACGTGATAATCAGTAAGATTAAGGTATCGAATTCCGTAGCGGACATACGATCATCCTCTTCCCCTTGATTTACCTTTTATCATACGCGGTCAATGTATTGATTTCGTATGGAAATGACACTCGTTTACGTAAAGAATTTGTATCAATTTTCAGCTAAAACCATTTACTATGAGCGACCCATCTGACAATAGGAGATATTATCCGAGTGCACGTAAACTAATCGCACGCATACTATCTCCTTATTTAGGCAACAAAAAGGGGCTGAAAGTCAGCCCCCAAAAGTTAAATCTCTCACTTATGGCAGAGAATCGCCTATCTTAAGCCTCTCACTTACGGTAGAGAATCACCTATAAATTATCGTTTTAGAATAGAAGTCTAGTGACTTCCTCAAGTTAAAAATAACTCATTTCATTCAAGAAGTAAACAGATTCGGACTCACCGTAACCAATTCTCAAAAAGGCTACAAATAACTAAATCTCTTCACTTCAACTGTTGTTAATTCTACACGACCTATGTGTGATTTCTGTATGAAACTGTACCCATTTACGTAAAGGTTGTGTAACAAAAGCGGCGTCTTAGCTTTCTTGCAGGTTCAAGTTGCCGTCCTCATCAAACAAGTTGATGTAGTAGTCAGTAGAATTTGAGCGGCTGGCATAATGATCAACCTTCGTTAAGTTTTCTACCAATGCGGCGACATCTGGCGCTTGATCGAACAGGCCATCCTTCTTCATTTGCGTCACAACGGAAGCGACATCCCCACCCATGACAACCAAATGTTTTGGCTGAACGATGGCGCATTCTTGAATAAAGAGATTGGCACTCTTGCGATAGGCTTCCTCGTGTTCGGCATCGCGTGGCTTGTTGAAGGCCTTCACAACCTTGGACGCTTCCGTTTCAATCGTGTTTTTCAGAATATCGGTCACGTAACAGCCACGGAAGACGTCATGGTTCGTCATCATAGCCAGGTTGAAGACGTGGGTCAGCGCAGACCCTTTCGGATCAATTTCATGGAAGTTGTACCATTCTTTACCTTCGAAGATATTCTTTTCTCGCCGCGAAATGTTCAGGGCTAAGAAGAGACAGTTCCGGTTAAAGACAGGTTCTGCCGCAAAGGCTTCTGTTGGGAAGTTATAGTCCAGCTTCAACGCGTCGGTGACGGCTCGCGGCTTGAGTTCAGTCTGGTCGGCTGCCATGCGTGCTTCAATCGTCGCCATGTCAGGCCGATTCTTATAGGTCAAAAATGACCCAATATCAGCTAACGTCAGGTCTCTTAGTTCACCGGGATGCGATTCACTAGGAGCCGTGAAACCTGTTTTGACTGCCATTAATTTTTCACAAATTTCCTTCGTTGTTGCCATAATAATAACCACCTTTTTTATTAATTCCCCATCACTTGGGGTTACTTACTGAGGCTATTATCCCAATTTGGACTGTCACATAATGTCAGTTTTGACGTCTCGTGTCACTTTTTTCGAAAGAAATTCAAAAAAGGCCAATTCGCAAATGAATTGGCCTTTCAGCGCCTCGCTAATGCGCCTATGTTTCAGATAGGGCACATTTCTGAATAAAGAAGAATCATAGACTTCCCGCATCTAAACACGACTTAATATTACTGGACACAAGTGTTATTTCTCTTTAGAATACCTACCTGTTTCCGTAGAGTTTGTGTATCGAGCCTTCACCCCACAGAAAAAGAGCCCAGGATCTCTCCCGGACTCTTCGGAATTCTGTAAGTAACGAAGACTAGTTCTTAATAGCGCGAACTTCTTCGAGGAACCACTTGTTGAAGGCAGCGGCATCAATGTCAACGGAAACCTTGGCATTTGTCTTGCCATCATGGTAAGCACCTCGGATGTCACCGACAGTTTCACCAATGGCAGCGCCAGTGGTAACCACGTCGATCCACATGTCTTCAGTGGTAATTGCTTCTGGGTGAAGTAAGTAGAAGATGGTGTTCACATCGTGCATCGCAATCCCGTTGCTGTTGTTATCACCATCATTGATGATAATGTCATGCAACATCTTACCAGTTTCGCTAATCTTTGGTAATTCTTCGATGCTGTCGTGAGTTAAGAGAGCCTTCATGGTAATGTCCAGGCCAACCATCACGATTGGAATACCAGACTTGTAAACGATAGCGGCTGCATCTGGGTCGGTGAAGACGTTGAATTCAGCGGCACTCGTCATGTTACCCTTACCTAAGGCACCACCCATGGCAACGATCCGTTCGATGTGGCTCTTAACTTCTGGGTATTCAGAGAAGAGTAAAGCAATGTTGGTGTATGAGCCAGTTGGAACCAAGGTAATTGGTTCGTCACTAGCCATGATTTCATCATGGAGAGCTTCGACGGCCGTCTTGTCTAATGGCTTAGGCAGGTCGGTTGGGAAGTCGTAACCAGGCATCCCTGATTCACCGTGAATCCGAGCAGCGTCTTCAAAGTCCTTGAAGAGTGGTTGTTCGGCACCAGCGGCAACTGGGATGTTCGCATTGAAGAAACGTACGATCTTCTGTGCGTTGATCGTGGTCTTGTCGACAGTGACGTTACCTGCAACAGTCGTGATCAGCTTCAAGTCAATGCTTGGGTCGTTGATCGCCATCGTTAAGGCAGCAGCATCATCAATTCCTGGGTCAGTATCCATAATAATCTTTGTAGTCATCATTATTTCCTCCCAATGAAAATTTGGTTTTTAACAGCGGCCGAAACCGCTTACGTTTAACCCTTGAGTAAAACCCTGTCATTACAACAGGGCACTAAATACCAGGTCGAGTAGGAATAGCCCACCCAACAGGTAGACCGGCCAAGTCAGGCGTTTGCCTTGACCCAAGGCCAGCTTCATTACCGGATAACACACAAACCCGAAGGCTAATCCGGTTGAAATACTATTGGTAAATGGAATCAGCACAATGATTAGAAAGGCTGGGAACCATTCGGAGAAGTCTGCCATCTTAATGTTCCCGATGGCAGCCATCATGATCGCACCGGTAATCACAATCACGGGCGCAATCGCCGCGGAAGGCACATAGGCCAACAACGGCACGAAGATGAGGGAGAGGCCAAACATGACCGCGGCCACTAAGGCCATCAGGCCGGTCCGACCCCCACTCTCGATACCCGAGGCACTTTCTGCGGCGGCAACGGTTGGGCTGGTGCCCAGGAAGCCGGAGAAGAAAGTGGTGATGGCGCTACCCTCGAAGGTCTTCTTGAACTTCTTTTGGTTGGGTAGGAGGCCCTGTAAGAGCCCCATCGACTCGAAGACCAGAATCATAGTCATCGAGAAGGCCGCCAGGATGAACGGCGTGCTGAGCCAGTGTGAGAAGTCATTTTTAAATAAAATCTCGTGGTACTGACCTAACCGCGCCAAATCAACCTTAGGCGTGTCACTATCCTTAACGCCGAAGAAGAAGGCTAACAGGCTGGTCGCAATGATCGCGATGAAGAAGTTCCCCTTCACCTTACGGATGTAGAGGACCAGGCTCAACACCAACCCGAACAAGGCCAGGAGTGGTGTGGGTTTGGTGAGATCTCCCAACACAATCAGCGACGACTTACCCGCCACGATGAGACCCGCCTTTTCCAAGCCAATCTCGACTAGGAACAGACCAATCCCTGCGGTAATCCCGCTCTTCAGCGATTCGGGTATTGCCGTGGAAAGAATCGTCGCCACCTTCGTAAAGGCGATTAACATATAAACGAAACTCGCCACGGCCGCGATCCCGAGGGCTTCCTGCCAACTCAGACCCATGTTCACCACGATGGTGTAGGTAAAGAAGGCGTTGACCCCCATCCCCGGTGTCAGAATGATTGGCACATTGGCCCAGAAGGCCATGACCAGACACCCAATCACCGAGGAGAAGATGGTCGCGAAGACACTGAGATCCGTGGGGATCCCGGCATCCTTAAGAATCAGCGGATTAACGATAATAATGTAGGAGATGGCGAAGAAACCGGTGATCCCCGCGATTATTTCGTTACGGACGACATCCTTGTTTCGCAAGGCTTCGCGTAACGTCATTTCGTTCGCTAAGTCGGCTTGCGTTTGTTGCTTATCCATTAGATTAATTTCCTATCTTTCAATACGTCATTACCCGACGTACGTACTTTATCGGGCATTGCAACCGAATGCTTTCACCCATTCGGCTGGGTTTCACTCCCGCATGGAAGGTCGGCACCCGGACTGACATCACGAGAGAACCTCGTTTTGTCGCTGTCCTTCTAGTATAACCTAGATTCGCTGACACAGATAGCCCAGAAGCCATTGGCCCTGGGCTATCAATTTTAAAACGTTAAGCTATTTGAATCGGGTTTACCAAACGAATAATCCAACCATACCGGCTGAAAGTAAGGAAACCAGAATCCCGGAAAGAAGCATGTAACCAACGTTTCTGGAGATAAGTTCGTTGTTTTCGCGGTCAACGATCCCCTTGAAACAACCGATAATCATCCCAGTAGTTGAGAAGTTAGCGAATGAAGTCAAGAAGACAGTCAAGATGGCACGGTAGTGAGGTGAGAAGGCGTTCGTGTTGATGGTACCGGCAATCTTACCCATGACAACGAATTCGTTGGTAACCAACTTCGTCCCCATGTATTGGGCAAAACCGAAGGCATCGTGAACGTCCAGACCCATTAACCATGCAAATGGGAACATGATTACCCCTAAGATGTGTTCCAGAGATAATACTGGGCTAATCAAGCCAAGTAACTTGTCAATCAAAGCAGCTAAGGCAACGAAGGCAATAACGTTACCAGCGATGATTAAGATCAAACGGCCGGCACCCATGATGGAGTCACCCAAGAATGAGAAGAATGGTTCGCGGCGACCGTCAGCTTCAACTTCACCGTCTTCAGCAGCAACTGAACTAGAACCACCGATCTTAGCAATCGTGTCTTCTTCAGGCGTAACTTCGACAGGGTTCAAGATGTTCGTGACGATGATGGCGTTCAAGATGTTAATTGGAACGGCCGTCAAAACGAATTGACCTGGAACCATTTGGGTATATGCACCCAAGATAGAAGCAGTGATACATGACATGGACATCATGGCAAGGGTTAAGTTACGTTCCTTACGCATCGTCTTTAATTGTAATTGAGAAACGGCGAGGGCTTCAGTGTTCCCTAAGAACATCATTTCAACAGAGAAGAATGATTCGAACTTAGGTTGGCCAGTAATGAAGGATAAGCCACGGCCGACCCACTTGATGATCCAAGGCAATATCCCGATGTAAGTCAAGATATCGAACATTGGCACAACCAAGAGGATTGGTAAGAGTGAACTGGTAATGAAGTTCATTGACTTAGCAGTCCCACCGAATTGTGGCGTTACCCAGTTAGGTAAGGCGAAGACAATCCCTTGGTAGGCAACTTGGACTAACCAGTTGAAACCATCGGCGGCACCCTTGACGATGTCTTGTCCGATTTGGAAACTCGTGAAGAACCAAGCTAGAACAAGGTTCAAGATTAAAACAATAACCGTTGACTTCCAGTTGATCTTTTTCTTGTTCTTCGAGAACAAGAACGCAATGGCGAGGTAAACAAGTACCCCTAACATGTTAATAAAAATCATTGGTCGAAATACCTCTTTCCGAATTTTTTAACTGACGACCCGTCAGTTTTAAATAAACCGTGAAGTGGTCGCTAAGAATCTATGTACCACAGTTGTTGAAACGTTCATCGCGGTGTCGACGCCCGGATCGTATTCGTCAGAGAATTGGTGAATAGATCCCTGCGAAGGAATCTGAATAATTGATGACTCTTCTTCTGACGATCTACACGACCCCTGGTTGGCCGAAGATGTTCCTGCGATGCTGTGCCCCTCACCTCCTTTCATGATGCCTGGTTTGTGTGGCGTTTTATTATTGCGTTAATTCATTCATAAAGCTATGTCCAGCGGCATTACGTGCCAAGCCGAAGTTCTCAAGCACCGTCGCCCCAACATCAGCCAGTGTGCGGCGAATCCCTAAGGCATGGGCACTGGGCCGTGATGGCGAATAAGCTATCAACGGCAAATACTCACGGGTTGGTTTACCCGGCATAGTCGGATCACCGGCATGCGTGGCGGTAAGAACGAGGAGGTCGTTTGCCCCCATGTCATTCATGACCTGAGCCAAGTAGTGGTCGGCATTCATCAGCGCCTTACCAAACTCACCGACATCCCCTTCCTCACTGGCGAAGCGAAACTCTGGGAGCATCACTGTGGCCAAGCCAGAAGCTGGTCGATAGAGCTGGTCATACAGAACACGGAAGGCATCCTGATTGCTACCAAGTTGGAAACGTTCAACGGTGTCCTGCGTTTGTAGATAGCTGAGGAAAGGACCGGCAACAGTTACGGGATACCCTGCCGTCGGTAACGTATCGAACACGCTACGGGTCCGGATCTCTCCGGTGTAGTCCCACATCTCCCGTAAGCCCGTGGCTCGGCCATTATCGCTGGCAGCCATGTGTAACCGACCAAAGAATCCATCTGGATGATCGATCGGGGGCACACCTGGAAGTGGATGGTCAACCCGAATATTTCCGAGACCCAAGCGCTGTAATGTTGGAAGTTTAAGTTGACCTGACCAACTAGCCGCAACGTGACCAATTGTATCTGCGCCAACGGATTGAAAGCGGTTAGCGTCGGGGGCTTCGCCCAAGCCTAAGCCGGCAAAGTCAATGACAAAGATGCGATGAAAAGCCATCATCTCTCACTCCTTCGTAACCACCCCATCAAAAATGACGTTGGCAAAATTTCGGTCTAGTAATAATATACCGTTTCCATCGCCGCCTGTAAATGGCTGATTGCATAATTTCTAAGAAACTCATTCCCGAACATTACGCCCCTTAACGATCCTTGAGGCTCTAAGAATCGCGGCAGATTACGACTATTGGCGAAAACGTTTTCTTTTTCGTTAAACGGTTTACGTTCCATTTATACATTTATAATGGCGATTACACTTCCCTAATCTCCGAGATCGCGCTAATTTAGACCGATAAACCGGTCAGGTGGTGGATAACTGAACGATAAGCCGTCGCTAAGAAATAGGCGAACAAAAATGATATTACCGGTAAGCGGTTCCAATTGGTCTAATGTCCCCACCGCCTCCTAGATTAATGACCAGCCGAGACTTCTCGACACTTCAGTAGTTCCCAAATCGAAGCGGCCTACTGGCCTGTGCTGGGTTACGATCCCCGCTGCTCATCCACTATCGCAGCCAAAGCGGTTGTCCCGCGTTTCAATCAATTCACACCGGTAATGGATCTTCTCAGGAATAGGTCTCCCTATAACCAACGGATAGAGCGGACTGTTGTCCCCCTGACGATGCGAATTTGCGGTATGGCTGGATCCCACGGCACCTTAAAACAGAACTGTTCAAGAATTAAAGAACGCACAAAAAAACGAACTTCAAGTTTGAAATGGAGATGACTTGAAGTCCGCTAACTCACGGAAAGGAGGTTGTGATTACTACTAAATTTCCGTTTCGTAATCAATTTAATTCTTAATCGCCTCATAACTATATTTTTCCAACCGAGCTGCCACAGCCGTTCTCATATTATTTAATTTCTGGCTATCGTCTCAGCTTGAATCAATTTCTTAATGCCTTCATTACCCTAACAGAACACGCTCTATCGACTCTTGTTGAAATCCTTGCATGACCTCTGTCACCGTAACATAGGAGCTCTAGTGAAACTCTGGAACTGTCGTCTAATCTTTTGAAACAATTACGCTTTCGTCAAACGCTAAGCTTGAAACAGATATTAAATTATTTGTTGATGAAATGTTGCCTGGTACCTGAAGCTACTAGAGTTCTTTAGAAGGGTTATCGGAGTTGTCAAAAACTTTTTTTCACTGGTGCGGGAACCTGAATCTTAAAACCTGTCTCGCGTCAAAACGGAAATCGGTTTCTTGAAGCAGTGTACCAACTAGATTTGAACCTGAAAAACTGAATCTCACAACTCTTAATTCCTTTCCGCACCTTTATAGTATCACGAGTTGTAAGCGTTTACAACAAAAAGAACAACAAAATTCAAATTAATTTTTAAGCTAAACAAGTGCTAAAAAGTCAAGTTTTATGCTCACCAACAAATGCCGTTATGCCGGGCCTAGTGGCTTGTTGACAAGACAATTTCAGTGGGCCGCTCCAGCCATGAAATTGGCTACCCAATCCGAGCACAACTGGCGCCCGAAATTTCCGGTTGACCTTGTTAAATGCGTAAGCAAAATTCTAATGAATCACCCTGAAAAAACGGCCGCCAAGTCATCAAAATTACCCAATCACTTGTCCAGGAGGCTTCAAAACCCGTCCCGAGACCAAAAAGCACCGCCGGCGGGTCATGACCGCCAACGGTGTTACACAACATATGAATCAATTCCAGGCAAATCCATGGGTTCTTGTTTGGAGGAAAAGTTTCACAGAATAGCTTAGTAAATTGATTCCAAGTTAAGTAAAAAACAAGTCTCTGGCTTATGCGCCATACTCAGCGCACACCATAGTTATACCGCGAATCAGCGCCTTTTGCACTCTTTTTGACCCGTTCTTTTCTGTTGTCGCCAAACGAACGCCGTTAAACAGGCTTTTATAGGAAGAAATTATTTTTAATCTAATTCAAAAAGCCCGTCAAAGGACGAGCTCCTAAATGAACCTATTTAGTACCAAACAGGCTTATCGCCATCGGTATTGGGTTTGTTGACTCCCAGAGAAGCACGAATCGATTGGGTCGGATCAGCGACCAGCTGGGTAACCAAGGCCGCAATACTCTTCCGTGAAACTTCGGTTCCCTTGAAAGATTCACCCTTCTGCGTCGTTTCGTAGTCAATCTCATCACGGTTACTCAACCAGGCTGGCCGGATAATCGTGTAGTCCAGGTCAGAACCTTCGATAACCTTGGCAGCAGCACTGTAAGTTTCGAGGTAGCCCCCATCGAGCATCTTGTGGTTGAATTCACCGTACTTGCCAGGCACTTCATCATAAATCCCCAGTGTGGAGATCCAGATCAGACGCTTCACGTCAGTGGCATCCATGGCGGCCACCACCGTCTTGGCTTGGTCTTCGATGTTATCTCCGGCTAAGTTGGCGTAAACGATGTCGGCGTCGACCATAGCGGCCTTCAAGTCGGCCTCGTTGTCGGCGTCCCCATCAACTACCTTCACCCGGTCACTGGCAGCGTCAGCCAAGCGGCTAGCGTTACGCAGGAACAATGTTAAGTGATTCCGAGCATTGGCTAATAATTGTTTGGTGGCCAGCTGCGCGATACGACCGTTGGCACCTAATACTAAGATATTTGTCATCTTAAGACCCTCGTTTCTTTTTAGTTTATGTTTATACTGTAATACTCACAGTTACATTAAGCAAGCCAGACGTTTCAAGGCTTACCGGCCAAAATAGCCAAATCGCCACGGCCCCAATTGGACCCGCATCATAAAATTATTTATGCCATCGAAATTCACCCACCCGGTTTTGGAGCGTCTATGTCAGCGCCGATCTGGCGGAGAACTTCTGAAGTGGCGTTATAACGAAAAAAGCGCTACGACCAAAGCCGCAGCGCTTCCGCTTAGATTAACATTAACGTGACACCTTTGATTGGCGTTAAGCTGTCGCCCAGGTCACCGAAAACCAGTTCCTTCTTGAAAACTGGTGAGTCGAGTGCAACCAAATTGGTTTTATCAATGCTCAGATGATAACGGCCATGCTTATCCCGTTCCAAAGTATAATTAATAAATTCCTGTTCAGGGGCGTAAGTCGCAAAGTGGGCAGCGTAGTGACCGGTCTGATGGGAAACGACCAGACGAATCCCGTTTTCATCTCTAAAAATGTGCAAAATTGTTCACTCCTAAATTGATTGGAAATTATCTGGCTTTGGCAGAAAATAAAAAAGGAAGGGTCGTGCTCAGGTGCCCCCTTCCGCTATCAACACGTGGTCGATCGGTGGGGAGAGCCGTGGCACGACTGGTGACAACCACGGCCCAGCAGCAATCTTCGACGACCTCCGGGTACACAGTGATGCCAGCCCTACCAAACGTCAAACACGCTTGGCATCACCAGATAATTCCTCTATGTACTTCGATTGTACCATACTTACCCTGAAAAGATCAGTCGGGAGCGAAATCCCAATCACCCTCTCATTTTAGCTGCCCCTTGTCTGGGTGCGGCAAACATGCTTCAATATGAATAGCGCTTGGCGACGGCTCACAGCCCGCCAGCAGATTCACCCAATAAAGACTATACTATTTCATAACGATTACACGTATGGAGGCCCTACAATGGCAAATACAAAAAACAGTCAGGCGGCAAAGATTCGCCAACAGATCATCAGCTGGCTTCAAGATCCAGCAGAAACAGAAGTCGTCTCCCAGGAAAAGTTTCCCGGGATTCGCGGGATTAGAGCCGTCAGCCTACGCCAGAAGCTAGGCGATCTTGGCTACGTCAACTCCGTCGTCATGGGGGCCGTCTCCGCAGCACCTTCGATCGACACACGCATCAAGAAAGCCGCCCGTAAGCCGCGCCAGGTCTTCTATTATTTCGATGGTGAGCCCGATACCACCCCAGCCCCAACCAAACCGGTCGTCAAAGCGACGACAAGCCAGCCTAAGCTAGCTTCGACTCCCGCAACACCACAGGCCGTGTCACCGGCTGTTGAAGGTCTCAGTGGCACCAGTGCCTTCCAGGACCTCTTGGCAACCAACCAAGCGCTCCACAATCAGGTCAACGCCTTGCTGGATGCCGCTCAGCAACAACGGCCCTTAGGCGACCTTGAACTTACTTTCTTAACCGAATTTACGGCCCAGGTTGCTAAGCAAACCGAACTATTAGATGCCTTGGCGACCCAAGAACGTATCGACCAACTGCGGCACTAAGCACTTGCTCAGTCATTAGCACACTGAACAAGACCCTAAATAATTTCATTTTTGAAATTTTATCTTCAAAAAGTCTTGACTTTTAGTCCCACAACCCTTATTCTTTTATAAATTACTTTTAAGGGGGACGATTGCTGTGGCATTACATGAAAACGATCGCGTCTTTTGTGAAAAGACCGAGCTCTTCTCAAACTCATTTTACGGCACCATTACCAAGATGTATGAACACTCTGCGATAGTTAAGGTTGAACCAAACCAACTGTCAAAGAAAGAAACAGACAAAATCGACTCCTTCGGCGATCTTGTTGTGATTCGCCACGCCGAACTTCAATTGGTCGACGCTGAGGGTCATCCCATGGATGAGCCTGAAGAAGACGAACCTTTAGAAGCAGCAGAATAGGACGTTAAGCAAGGGAATGTGGCAGCTGCCACATTCCCTTTTTTGGTCTGCTTTTTCCTGGCGTGTTCAAACAAAAATTGCTAATCATGTCTCGCGCCTCCCGCTTTACCGGAAATCAATTAGGCAACTGCAACATGTTTCCACGCCAAAAGACAGTCTCGAAAACCATCCTTATTGTAAGACAACTATTGCCAGGCTCAAGTGCAAAATAAAAGAGGTGTCAGCAATGGCACCCCTCTTCGCAGAATAGAATTTTGTTTAGTCGTTTATTCAGGTTCAATAACACCAGCGATCTGTCGCATGAGCTCTGGGAGTTCTTCGACCAGCACATCACTAACGTGTTCTTCAACCTTCCGACCTCTGGCCGTGATCTGAAAAACATGGTAGCGGCGATCGGTTGGCAAGGTCTCATCCTGGATAAAACCACCATTCAACAATCGGCTAATCTGAATCGACACCATGGATTGGCCGACATTCAATCGCCGAGAAAGTTCACTGGTACTGATCTTTTCCGTCGCGAGTTCATGTAAAATCCGGTACTGTTCAAACGTAATTGCATCTCCACTGCTCGGCCGCTTGATAAAGGGACGCAGGAGCGAATTCAATTGGTGAATCCGGTCGACGTCCATGGCCAACTTATTGGCTTCCATCATGATGCTCTTCCTCCTCGTGACCCGGTGATATGCCGCACCGGTAGTCCTTAACATAGTCATAGGTAGTTGGCAGTTCATGGGTAAAAAGCATAATCCCTTAAAGTTACCGCCCCTAAACATCCTACCATAGATAACTGACTACATTATAAACAAATCACATCTTAGCCAAATTTCTTTATTACCAAAATAATATGACCGGCACCGTTAGTGTTGTTAAACCCTATTATTCCGCCATATGACGCTCATCCTCGTACCTGTATTTACGGGTATCCCCATCGAGAACCTGACGAACCAGTTCTTCAACCTCTTCATCCGGAAGAATCATACCAACCTTACGCAACAGGCCTTGGGCTACCCCAGCGTGGTAGGCCAATCGTTCTGCCATAACCTCTTCGGAAGCCATCACATAGTCGAATTGCTTGTCATTGTGATGCTGGTTGTCGGCGAAGTCTTGTCTGCGTGACTGGGCCTTGAAGAGGCCCCGGGCCTCGTTGATATGCGTCCATAGTCTGTCTTTGGTATCGCAAACAATCATCTCCATTCCGTTCTTTAACTGGACCTTGACCTTCCCTTTGACGCCAAATGAATTAATCTCGTCAATCAGGTGGCCGTTAATCCAGCTATGATGACCGCCCTTCTGGGGCTTGTCAGTTGGGACCATCAAGAAGCGGCCGACAACGACTGGGTAGGGTTGCGTCAAGTGATTTTTCTTAGCCTCATGCGCGATGTCAAACCTCGTCTGTCCGGCGGCCGCACGCCCTTTGTTAATCACCTTCGTTGGGGTCATGTCCGTTCTGAAGATATGATCATTCGCCCAGACGATGGTTTGACGCTGTTGTCGCGCGGTACACATGTTCTTAGCAAAGACAATATTGGGCCAATCAAAATCACTATCGGTTCCTGGATAAACATCGATCACATCATCCAGAGTTAGCTTGGTCGTATCAAGAACGCCTGTCTCCTGAATCTGCTGTCGTATATCGGGTCGTAACCCCTTGATGTGACTAAGTGGTGAACACTTCAATGGCTTGCTCCAGTGGTCATTTTGGCACCTTAAATACTTGCCATGGTTGGTCCCTACCCACGTACATAATGGCATGAAACACGAATGATAGCAAGAAATATACTCAGCTTGTATATAAAAGAAATATCAGCGTAATAACTGACACAAAGCGGTCTAAACGATGTCTACCAGCAATTATTATGCCGGTTATACACGAACTATAATCTATTTTATACAATTTAAATCCGTTTTCTCACCTAATCTTCACCCAACTCTCGCATTCGCTTGGTATACTCGACAAAAATGAAGGGACTGGTCATCATGCAAGACCCCAAAACACCCGTGAATTCCCTAGGAAAAATACTGACTCTAACACGTCTGATTCCCGGTGACGGGGTTCCTTTGTTCTTCGTCGCACGTAACCTAGACATCCCGGAATGGTACCTGCAGGGCCTTGAGGAAGACAAGCTACCACGGCCCGGTCTCGACCGTTTCGCCATGATCCTGTTGACTTATGGCCTCACGCTTGACCTGCTCGATGACTACCAGATGGACCCAGACCTGACCACGACCCTTTTCAAATTCGGACTGCGTAGGAACAAAGAACTCCGCAACACGGACCTAGGCGATGTGATCGATTGGCCCGATACTACCGCCTTTGCCGAAACTTATGGGATCGTCAGCATGACTGACAAGACTGACCGCAATAGCTACGCCGATATTCTGCGCTGTCTACGTCAAGAATTCGACGCCACGTCGATTCCAACTGCCAGTCGACGCTATGGCGTCGCCCCAATCATCTACTGGCAAATTGAGGCTGCACGGATACCGACACCGGCCAAGATCATTGCTGCTCTGAAGGAGCGCCTACACGTAGACGACCTTACCCCCTTCTTAACGACTTCTGACCTGTATCAGGCGATCTCCCAACAGTTAGCGGGTAACCAGGAGAACTTACCGACATCTCAGTCATGAGTGCTTAGAGACAAATTTAGGGGGAATAAAATCAATTCTAGTTAGCTTCTGCTGTATTTATTTATATATCAGGCAAATTACAAGTTTAATCCGAACAAGCCCGGAATCTTTCAATGGCAGTCTGTTGATGATGTATTTTTAATGGTCGTTGATTAATTAGTTCAAGTGCTGCTAGGATCTCATCAGTCGTTACTTGGCTAAAATTGGTCTTTTTCGGGAAGAACCAGCGTAACCGCCTATTAAAATATTCATTGGAACCTCGCTCCCATGGTGAATATGGATGGCAAAAATAAACTTTGATCTGATAATCCTGTTCTAAGGCCTGATAATTGGCAAACTCTTTACCATGATCAACAGTAATGGATTTTACTTGGGGACCGAAGGCCCCCATAAACTTGCCAAAGGCGGTGTTTAGAGCCTTAGCCGTTCTATTAGGGGCTTTGATGGCCCATAGAAGTCGGGTCTTACGTTCTACGAATGTAACCAGACATGATCGTGACTCACTTCGACTAGAAAGCACCGTATCTACTTCCCA
>NZ_RHOD01000003.1 GCF_003946095.1 Levilactobacillus lindianensis
CGTCTAATTTCTCGTGATACAGTTGCCTTAGAGCATCCTACTTTCTTAGCAATAAGCCGAAGGGAGTATTTTAAAGTTAAACCTGTCAGTATGATTTCTCGTTCTTTTAAGGTAAGATGATGATACAGGCTCATAGTCTGAGTCCTCCTTGTAATGGTGTTGTGGTGATTCCATTTTACAAGGGCTCAGGCTATGAGTCTTCTTTTATGTTCTATTAACGTTGCACTTCAATTGTAAATTCGTCACACAAAAAATGCCCTCATCAATCCGAGATGAGAGCAACCAGTTGATCCATAGGATGCATCTGGAATGTACAGAGCAACTGGGCAGGTGCAAACCTGCATTGCCTATCATACGCGACATTTAACAGAATAGCCAGCTAAATTTTGAATTGCTTTAATTAAGTAGCGTGGTAGGATGTGGATAACAACTAAATTATGGGGTGACGACGATGGAAAAGATGCGGACAATGTTGTATGTCGATGATGTGGAAGAGACGGCCCAGTGGTGGCAAGATAACCTCGGGGCAACGGTAGTTGAAGTGAATGTCCTGTCTGACGAGTCCAATAACATCGTTATCACTATTGCACCGGGGGCGGAGTTGTCATTTTTCAGCAAGGCCTTTATTCGGCAGTACTCACCGGAAGTCTTAGGGAATACGCCTTCGTTGATGTTTTTCACCCAGGATTTTGAGGCTCTGCATGATCGTCTGACCACGGCTGGTGACATTGTTGATGACAATGGGACACGCGCCTTTAATTTCCGTGATCCCGAAGGAAATTACTTCGCGGTTGGTCAAGCAAAATAGCGAGGTTACGCGGCTCAACGACCCAATTTGAAATGGGTGGTAAAAAAATCCTGAATTCGCTTTCCATCAGGGGTGGTCTGTGGTATAGTGACCCAAAAGGTGGCGATGCAACATGATGAGAATTTCGAGACCCACAATGAGTCTACACGATCGGTTTCAACAGTTGATCAATACATTAATGGATGGTCAACCGCTCGTATTTACTAAGAATGGTTCCGCAAAGTGTGTGATGGTACAATTGGATGGCTGGGACGGTGCCTCTAAACGTTCCCAATCGGTCTCGAATAGTGCTTCGCCAGTGACGACCCAAGTCGCCGCTACGGAACAGCATGATAATCTCAAGTGGCGCAGAACGCATGGCTGACTGACTAAGAGTTTGGCGACTGGCGTTGTATCCCAAGCAGCTTAGATTAAACTTTTGGAAATAGATATCGGCTAGATCCTTTTAGGGGGTCTAGTCGATTTTTTTGTTTAATTGTCGATTTTATGCGAAAAAAGCCCGGTGAATTTCGTTAGTAAGAGTATCGGGGAAATTTAGGTTGGTGAGACTTTACGAGCTTTTTGGTCTGCTGAATGGTTAAATAGGCGTCTAGGTCGTTCCTTTTTAAAATAATTTTAACGCTGAAAAGCCGTGTCAATCAAGGGGCTTACGCACGTCTTCGTCAGTTGAAATAGAACAAATAATTAGTTTTTAGTTAGCTTTAGTTTACAAAAGCTAACTAAGGTGCTAATCTTATCCCAACAAGTAAACAAGGAGGAATTTTATATGACAGACGAAAGTCGTGATTTGCTTCAGAGCTTTGGAAAACTGATGACTAACCGTATGTTCCTAATGGCGGTCGGCCCACATCCCGGAATGGGTGGCCCCGGTGGTCGGGGGGGACATCGTGGTCAGGGACGTTTGCTAAAGATTTTAGCCCAATCACCGGATGGCCTAACTAATGCGGAAATTGCCGAGATCTTGGACATTCGCCCTAGTTCAGTCAGTGCAACGATCAGTCGGTTGGTGGACGCCGGATTCGTTGAGCGAGTGCCGAGTGATACGGATAAGCGGGCGGTCATCGTGCGCTTGAGTGACCGTGGGCGTGATTTATTTGTGCAATACGACGAACGTAGCAATCAGGTGGCTGATCAATTATTTGGTGGCTTAACGGCGGCTGAACAGACCCAACTTGAAGACCTACTAACGAAGTTAAATCACCAGATCGCTGACCTGGATTGGGATGACTTCATGCAACGCGGACACGGCTGGCCCCACCATGGGATGGGCCGTCCGCGCTTCTAACTTTGAAACACCGGAGGCATAAGAGATGGAACACAGATTAGCAACACCCCGGACCGCCGAGAAACGGCCCGCCGAAAAATTTGATTTTAAGGGTTTCCTAGCTTTGATCCGCCAAACGAAACCCAAGTATTGGCAGTTGTGGGGCGGTCTATTCCTGGGGATGCTGGCGACGGGGGCCCAACTGGCCGTCCCGAAGTTAGCACAGTCCCTAATTAACGGGTTAGGACAGGCGCTAAACCAGCCGCTGTTGATGACGGTTATCGCCTTATTTATTGTCAGTGCATTGGTCAGTGCCGGCTCGGGAGCCCTACTGGGATTCTTCGGTGAAAATGTGGTAGCCCGTTTACGGGAAACCTTGTGGCAGAAGTTAATTCGACTGCGGGTGAGTTACTTTGATAACGTGAAGACGGGTGAGATGACTTCTCGGCTGGTCAACGACACCATGCAGATCAAAAATCTCCTGGCCAACTCATTTCCCCAGATGGTTACCTCGCTACTGCAATTGGCAGGGGCGCTGGTCATCATGCTCCTGATGGACTGGCGAATGACGATGATCATGTTTGTCGCGGTACCACTGGTGATGTTAGTCATGTTTCCAATCATGATTAAGTCCCGGAAGATTGGTCGGCAACGGCAAGATGCCATGGCCACCTTCAGCGGGCAGACCGACGAAACGTTGAGTGAGATTCGCTTAGTGAAATCGTCTAACGCCGAACATTACGAGACGCAAACGGGTTCAGCTCAGATTCAGGACCTGTATCAGATTGGCCTCAAGGAAGCCATCTACGATTCAATTGCCGGCCCAGCCATGACTGCGAGCATGCTGGCCGTCTTCGTGGGGGTCTTGGCTTACGCGGCCGTGCGGGTCTCTGCCGGTACCATGAGTCTCGGCATGATGTTCTCATTTCTGATGTACCTGTTCCAAATCATTGGACCCGCGGGGACGTTGGCACGGTTCTTTACCGATACCGCGAAGGCTAGTGGCTCAACGGCCCGCGTTCGTGAATTATTGGCCGAACCCGAAGAGTTGTTGGCACAAGGGCCAACCCAATCCGTTACCGATCAAGCCTTAGCCATGGAACACGTGGATTTTGCCTATGACGATGACGGACAGCCGGTCCTCCATGACGTGAACTTCACCGCAGAACCGAATACGGTGGTGGCTTTTGCTGGACCTTCTGGCGGGGGTAAGTCCACGATCTTCGGACTTATCGAACGTTACTATCGCCCACAGAATGGCCGAGTGACCATTGGCGGCGAGAACGTTAACGACTTTAACCTCAGCGATTGGCGTTCCCAGATTGGTTACGTGAGCCAAGATTCCGCGATTATGGCGGGAACGATTCGTCACAACCTGACCTATGGGGCCGACCGGAGCTACTCAGACGATGAGCTGTGGCAGGTTTTGAAATTGGCCTCTGCCGATGACTTTGTTCGTAAGATGTCTGCCGGTCTGGATACGCAGGTCGGTGAACGTGGGGTCAAGGTCAGTGGGGGTCAACGCCAACGCTTGGCGATTGCGCGGGCCTTTCTACGCGATCCTAAGATTCTCCTCTTGGATGAAGCCACGGCCAGCCTGGATTCCGAGTCCGAAGCCATGGTTCAGCAGGCACTCGGTGAATTGATGAAGGGGCGGACGACCTTGATTATTGCGCACCGCCTGAGCACTATCGTAGATGCCGACAACATTTACTTCATCGAAAATGGTCATGTCAGTGGCAACGGGACTCATCGAGAATTGATGGACAAACTGCCCTTGTACCGGGACTACGTCAAGATTCAATTCAAGGAATAAGTGTTGTTCTCACATTCTCATAAGAACGCCAAAAGGGCTGGAATCAGTAATTGATTCCAGCCCTTTCTAGTAGTTGAGATTACTTAGCTAATTTAAGTGCGTGTTTCGTGTAAACGACGTGCCAACCCTTAGGCAGGCCGGAAACGTGACGGAACTTGCCACTGTGTTGCTTGTAGGTGATTAATTTGGCACCCTTCTTCAGGTCACCCTTAGTTAACTTCAGGGTACCGTTGAATTTGGCGTTCTTCTTAACCGTCAGATGACCGGCACGACTCATCGTCAGCTTACCAGCCTTGGCAGTTTCGAATCGACCTTTGACGGCAACCGTCTTGGCGGAAAGGGTGATTGTCCCCTTCTTGAGTTGAACGTTACCAGTCCCCAAAGCAGACTTGTTAGCGAGTTGAAGTGTCCCGCCTTGAACGACAGTCCCACCAGTATAGCGGTTGGCGCCACTCAGTGTCAGGGCACCAGTCCCGGCCTTGGTGAATTTACCGGTACCGGTGATCTTGTTACGCCAGTTGTCCTTGGCATTGAAGCCACCTTTTTTGGCGTCCATGGTGACCTTGGTGTTGGTGAGGAAGGCACCGTAACCGTTGGCTGCGGAGAAGAGGTCGATCCGCCCCCAACCTTCGGCGTCGTCCATCACAGGGTAGCCAGAAGGCATCCCTGTCGTGAAGATGACGGCCCGACGTTGGTTGGCGCTCAAGTAAGGGAGACGACTGCCCAGCAGGGCTTCAGCACCCTTAGGAACGCGCATTTCTTGATGGGTGTCACCCGTTTGGTTGAAGCCGTAAGTCATTCGGTAGCGGTAAGCGGCCCGGTTAGTTTCGTAGTCGCCGTAATCGTCGTGGACGGAAGTGTCCTTACTGCCCAATAAAGCACTTGAGTGGGCCACTGCCAAGGCATCCTTCATGAGGGATTGGTTGTTGTGGTCGTAAAGTGTCGCGGCGGTCATGGCTGAACCGACCATTCGGCCACCCATGACGGCGAGTGGTGAGTGTCGGCCGGCAATAACGCGGTCGTAACCCACTTCAGAAGAACGGGTTGCGAGTTCTTGGAATCGTTCTGGGAAGGCGTAGGCCAGGGATAGGCCACTTTCGAAGCCACCGGTGGTGTGACCACTTGGGAAGTCATAGGAGTCCTTAGCAGCGGTTGCCATGCTATTCTTTAATGCTGGAAGTGGCAAGACTGAAGGGCTGATCCGGTATGGTCGGACAAACTCATAGTAGTGCTTGACGGTGTTGGTTCCGGAGTAAGGCATCTGCTTGGTGAGGTTCACCAGTTGAACGACGGGACCCAATGTCGACGTTGCAGAAGCCCATTCAACGTGCTTCTTCTTGAAGCCAACGGGAAGGGACTCACTCGGCATCGAATCCGTTTCGGTTTGCGCGTTGGCATTGCGGATGAATGCTGGTGCGTAGGGGCCAAGGGCTTGGATGACAGCATAACGGTTATCCCGTTGGTCGGTCAGAAATGACCGTTCGGCATCAACCGCGGTCCGATTACGGGTAATCGCTGCGGACTTTTCAATGTTGAGGTCGAGTAAGGGCTTATTGAGAGGTTCCTGATTGTGAGTCCAATATGTAGAGAATTCGTCGACCAGGCCGATCACGGGGTTCGTTGTGGGCGTCGTGAAGTCACCGGTGTTTTGTTGATATTTGTCGACGAAGTAACCGTAGCCAGCCTTATGCGGTGCAATGAGCTTGGCGAGGTCGGGTTGCTTAGTCTTGTGACTGGCGTGTGCCGTAGTTACGGTGGTCACCAGGGGTAAGGTGACGGCAACTAAGGAGAGTGCCGTGGCCGCTTTACGGGCCCAGTGACGATGTCTGTTTTTCATGAAAATAACCTACCTTTCAAAGTTGAGGTGCGTTTTCATAGCTGTTACATGACTATCATAAGGGAGTTTAATCTCCTTGTCAGCAGGCTTAGGCAAAGCAATACCGAATCCATACGAAACTATTACGTTCCGTTTTATTTCTCAATATTCATCATTAAAAAGCTAATAAGGGCGCCGTTTTCATAATGATTGTAATAAAAAAGAGCTTTCTCAAGAAGGCTCCAAATAGTTAGATAGCTAAATTGTTAGTCAGTTCATGATTTCCCCAAGATTCGAAGTCGTGGAGAATGCGGTGAAACATGATCCCGTTGTCGCTGAGCTGGTAGCTGTAATCGTCGTCCTCGAAGGCGTCGACGAGGCCCCAGTCTTCCAGTTTGTGGAGGGTCGTAAAGAGATTAAACGTGGAAATTCCGCGGATTGATTGGCGCAGGTCCGTGAATTCAGTGGGGTCTTCGGTAAGTTGGTAGAGGACCAGGGCGTACCAACGGTGATGTAAAATTTCGACGCCGAGTTCGGAGCCAAGATTGAGTTGCGTTAAGGGCATAAGTTAAGTGCCGCCTTTCTATCGGTTAGAGTGATTAAGTGTTAGGAAATGAGACGTGTGCAGTCGAGTTTCAAAGAGATTCATCATATCACGTGGTAGGCACGCTGTCCAGATACGTTCCATTTTCGTAACGCCAGTGAATGGCGGCTGAGCAGATGATAACGTCAGCTAGGTTTGAAATTGGCGTATAATAAACCTAATTGTCAACCACGCCCGTTTAAAAACGGACGCTTGTGAGAACCACACCCCACGGCATGGCGACCACAATTTGCTTAGATACAGCGCTAGCCTACGAATAGGACTTACCCGCTAATTACCAAAGCCTTTTAGGTCCGCAGGTTGCCAGACGGACTCAATTTTTACAGTGTTGCTAAACCCTTAGCTAATATATTTTTAGCTGCGTTATGATCACGCATATGAAATGTGCCGCAGTTAGGACACGTCCACTTACGGTCAGCCAACGTCAACTTATTCTTCCCAGCCATGATGTGTCCACAATGACTACAAGTTTGCGTCGTATTTCGAGGATTGATCGTCAAAAATTTTCGGCCGTATAACCTAGCTTTGTAGGACAGCATGGCCAATAGTGTTCGCCAACCAACATCCGAGATGCTCATTGCCAGGGCATGGTTCCGTAGCATATTCTTACTCCGCAGTTCTTCAGCTACGACTAAATCGTGGTTTTTGATTAAGGCCGTAGAGACCTGGTGCAGGAAGTTTTGGCGTTGATTGGCGACCTTAAGTTGTAATCTAGCCACCAGTATCCGTTGTTTTTGATAATTCTTTGATTCCAATAAGCGTCGTTGGCTCTTCTTAGCTCGTCTAGCCCGCCGTGACAGCTTTCGTTGAGCCTTAGCTAGTTTTCCTCTAATCGTCCGGTAGTAACGCGGGTTATCAATAACCTGTCCATTGGAGTCTGTCAGAAAATTATCAAGATTCAAATCAATACCGACCTTAGATTCAATCGTTGGTTGTTTGCCAACGAAGGGGCATTCTGACCCAATCTGCAGGGATACAAAGTAATGGCCGACGGCATCCATTGAAACTGTCGTGGTCCCAATTCTAATGTCGTTGGCGCGTTTTAGAATTTCCGCTGGTAGCCCCTTGAAACGAAGACGCCCCAGCTTGGGCAGTTGTAGGTGGTGGGTATCAGTTAGTCTTACGCTTCCATTACTCATGGTCGGTCCTGTCACTTTGGCACTGTAAAGACACGACGTTTGATAAGTCTGCGTATAACCACGTTTATGAAATTTAGGAGTTCCCGCTTGATGGACCTGGTGAAATAGTTTCCAGGCAGTCCTATAATTTTTAATAGCATTGGCTTTCATCAAGCTATCAAAGTCCGGATGATTGAGCCAACCATGAATATTGGAGATAGCAGTTGATGGCCTCTTTAGACGTTCAGTTAGATCAGCGATTCGATCCAAGACAATTGTAATTGGGATCTTCACTTGCTTTAACCAGAACAAGTCATTGTTCATACCGTTCATCTGATTATAAATAAACCGACTAGCGTCACTGTTACGCTTAATCAGCCGTTTTTGTTCGGTTGAAGGGAAAACTCTGACCTTAACCCCATAATGATAAGGTAATTGCGCCATTGTTTTCGCCATAAGCTGCCACCTCCTCTTGCTTGATAGTAGCATATCATATGAGTATACTTTATCTATCACAAAGCGGCTTATAATAATACTTATGGAGGGTTCGTATGAGCAAGGACATTGGCGGAGCAATTCACGAACGGGGTTATGTTTATAACTTTCATTTTCACTTGGTCTGGGTCACTAAATACCGGCATGAAGCCTTTACAACACCCAAGTTAGTCGCTGAAATGAGCAACATTTTAACAAAAATAGCCCAACTAAACGAAGTGACCATTGAGAAAATGGAAGTCATGCCTGACCATATCCATTTACTACTAAGCTTTAAGCCCAAGTATGCCCCAACCAACATTGTCAAAGCCTTTAAGGGCGGCTCAGCTCGCTTGTTCTTTGAATTACATCCAGAAATAAAGGCTCAGAAATTCTGGGGCGGACATCTTTGGGCTCCTAGTTACTTTATGAGTACCCTTGGTGATATGAGTAAGAAAATCGTAGAAAACTATATTACTAATCAGCGAAAGGCCTAGTGGCAGAATTCCCTTGTTTGAAATCAAGGGAATTCTGCCTAGTTTATATTAAAGTCGAGGAGGTTGGGATTATGAAAATTTTAGTGACAGGTTTTGATCCCTTTGGTGGGGAGACCACTAATCCAGCGATGGAAGCAGTCAAACGTTTGCCGGCCACGATCGCTGGTGCTCGGGTCGTGCCATTGGTAGTACCAACCGAGTTTAAGCGTTGTGCAACAGTTGTGCGATCGGCTATCGAAACCGAACATCCCGATGTGGTGCTCAGTGTTGGTCAGGCTGGCGGCCGCTTCGGCCTCACACCGGAACGTGTGGCGATCAACCTCGTTGATGGCCGCATCGCCGACAATGCGGGTTACCAGCCGACAGATGAACCGATTGAACCGACTGGAGCTCCGGCCTATTTCACGCAATTACCGGTGAAGGCCATGGTTCAAGCCATTCGAGCGGCAGGGATTCCGTCTCAGCTCTCGACGACTGCGGGAACCTACGTCTGCAACGACCTGATGTATCGGGTTCAGTATTTGCGGGCGACGGAATTTCCGGAGTTACGGGCCGGTTTTCTTCATATTCCATTCTTGCCTAGTCAGGTGGTCGCCAAGCCTGGTCAGCCGTCGTTGTCCTTGGCCGACGATGTCAAGGGAATCACGGCGGCGATTACCGCGATCGTCACTGTCCCCCCCGTTGAGAGCCAGTCAGACGCTCCTGCTTAGACAGTGAGTGAACTTTATCAAAATTAGTCAGGGTTAACAAGTCCTGATTTGACGGGCATTTTACCTGAAAAGGCGCCACAGTCTGTTTATAAATTTCATCATAATTAGTCCCATACGTGTCGGATTATTCTATAATAGGATTCGTATAATAGTGAAATTGATGGGAGGACTTATGATGCAAAAATATGCAGCAGAATTTATGGGCACCTTCATGTTGGTGTTCTTGGGAACCGGGGCCGTGACAGTGGCCGCCGGGAACACCCTGACAATTGGGTTGGCCTTCGGGTTAGCGATTACGATCTCGGCTTATGCTTTCGGTGGTATCTCGGGTGGTCACTTCAACCCAGCCGTTACGACAGCTATGTTGATTAATCGCCGGATTGACGGCCGTGATGCCGCGGGTTACATCGTTGCTCAGTTCTTAGGGGCGACGGTGGCTTCAGCTTGCATCCGACTCTTCGTCGGCGGCTTGGGTTTAGCAACGACACAATTGGGACAGACGGACTTTCCAAAGATCTCGACGGGGTTAGCCTTCGTTGTCGAGACTTTGGTCACGTTCCTCTTCTTGATGGTGATCTTAAATGTTACCAGCGACCGTCATGGTAATGGCGACTTTGCCGGCTTGACGATTGGGATTACCTTGGCTTTTCTGATCATTGTGGCCTTGAACCTGACTGGTGGTTCCTTGAACCCAGCACGGTCATTTGGTCCAGCCATCTTTGCCGGTGGGAGCGCCTTGTCACACCTGTGGCTCTACATTGTCGCACCCGAAGTTGGCGCTATTCTGGCAGCCTTTGCAGCTCGGTTAATGGGTAGCGAAGACTAAACTACTTCTGAACTGTTGATTAGGTCGTTGGCAGCGCCTCCGGGCTGGTGAAAATGAGGCCGGAACGCTGTGGGCGCACGCGCGGAGCCAAAGAGCGGTCTCCACGCTTAGGTTCGAGCCTCTGACGAGTCTCAAACCTAGCAGTTCCCTAAGCGACACAGGCCGTCACTAAGGGAACTCCCACGGCTGGGCTCATTTTCACCAGCCCTGCGGCTGACATTAGCGTTTAGTTTTGATAGGTGTCATTCAGTTATTGGGTTTCGCAATTATGATCAATTTGAAGTTTAGCTAACAAATGAAAAGTGTCGAACAATTACCTTAGAGATAGTTGTTCGACACTTTTTAATGTTTTGAGAATGGTTGCGTTATGTTGTATTAAACCGACAGTCTTAGCCGGAGGAGGCCAGGGGTGGAGCCGGCCGTGGTGAGAATGTTAGACCGAGTGGTTTGTCTCGGCCTTACATTCTGGGCGACTTTGAAGACTCGTGTTTCTGACGAGGCTTCAAATCGAGCGAGAAGCCCAAAGGGCTGAAGCGTCCCCACAGCAGGCGGAATTCCTGACAGCCGTAGGCGATCAATTTCAATACAAAGTTTGTCTTGAATGTTTATCCCTTAATTTCTCCCAATCGGAATTTCACCATTTTCGTAATAAGGTCGACCGGAAGTGGCTGGTCGTAGGCGAATTGTACCGCGCCTTTGGAATACTTGTAGTGGCCCAGCAGATCGTCTTCAAACGCCTCAATAGGTCCCGGCGTGGGATAGAATCCCAGATGGTGTTTCATTGCCGAAAAGTAAACCACAGGCTTCTTCAGGGCAAATGCTGGCATGCCGTAACTGAACTTTTCGGTGGCATCGGGCAAGAGTCCTTTCAACAACTGATACATCGCCGTGAGTTGTGGCTGTGTCTCGGTCGGTGCCTGGTCAATATAATCGGTAATGAGGGTCATACGTAGTCCTCCAGTATTAGTGAACAATCAGCAGTTCGGAAACGTTGCCGCGGCCCTTACTGCGCGCTGAAATCATGCGGGCCGCCGTGAGACGATTGATCGTGAAATCTTGATAAAGGGTATCGAAGAAATCATCGGTCGGATCGCTCTGGTGGGGATCCGAGTTACTGAGGGCAAAGTGAGTGCCAGCCGCGGCTAACACGTGGGTGAAGTCGGCCAGGGCCACCTGGGCATCATCGTTGAAGCTGGATTTGGTGTAACTGGTGAAGCTAGCCGAATCCGTGAGGGGCCGATAAGGCGGATCAAAGTAGAAGAAGGTGCGGTCGCCGGCAAATTGCTGGGACTGATGGTAATCGCCTTGTAGAATTGTCGTATTCTGTAAGAGATTGCTGAAATTTTGTAGGTTGGTCTTGTTGACCAATGAGACGGTCTCCCGTCGGCCAAAGGGCACGTTGAAGGTACCTTTGGCGTTGACCCGGTAGAGACCGTTAAAGTCGGTCTTGTTGAGAAAGACGAACAGCGCGGCTTGACGAACCGGCGTGGGAATCTCGGTGACAGTCTCGTCCGTTACCGACTTGGTAATGCCATTGTTGAAGGTCGTCCGCATGTCATAGAAGTAGGCCTTTTTGGCGATAAAGTCGTCGTCTTCAGGGAGTGCGTTATAGGCCGTCTCCAGCGTCTCAAGTTCGGTGATGAGGTCTGCCAGGTGGTCTCTGACTTGAGTGTAGAGGTTGATAAGCTCCGCGTTGACGTCCATGATAACCTGATGCTTGAAGCGATAGCGCGTGGCCAAGTAGAGAAAGAAGGCGGCGCCCCCAGCAAAGGGTTCGACGTAGGTGTCGATATTTTCGAAGGCGACCTGTTGGGTGGTGAGGGCCTCGATGGTGGGTGCTAGGCGTTTCTTACCGCCCGCCCACTTGATAATTGGCGTGATTTGAATTGGATTTTCGATTTTTTCGGCCATGTGGTCAGGTCCTTCCATAACTGTCTTGAAGCATATTGTCTCAAGTATAAAGAAAACGACTCTAAAAGACCAATACTATTTCTGTAAAAGGCGCGCGGCCAGCAGGTGATTTGGTAAAATAGACCTAACTTAACTTCGGAGGGGAAGGACCACAATGGCCAAGGAAAACATTCGCGACCGTGTCTGGGAACAATTATTTGCCAAGTACGATATCTTGGCGGCCATCGAACGTGACGGCATCTTTGAAATTACGGCCAATCAGATCAAGGAATTCTATGAACCACGGTTGGTCACCAAGTATGACTGGTCGAGCAGTTTACCCCAGATTTTTCAGGCCCATAAGCTGGCCATTCTGCCAGACAGTCGGGGAACTTACAAGATTGGTCCGTTCAAGGCCTACCAACCTTTGGTCCATCGGGAGTTGCGGCCAATTTTGAAACAGTTGCCTAATTTCGTTCATTCATTTGACCACTTTCCGATCACCTCAGAGAGTATGGCGTTGAATGTGGCCCAGGCGTCGGGGATGATCGATGACGTTCTGGACCGTCAGCCGGGTGATCCGGCGGCGGTGGACACCCTGACGGGACGAGTTAAAAGTGGTCATTTGACCTATCAGATCGCGACAACTAAGGGTCAGCAGTTCGATTTTGCGGTCGCCAACAGTCAGGTGGAAATTGATGCCGGTTACGAGAATCAGGATAAACTAGCGGTCATTGAAGCCAAACGCAAGTTGCCACAAGACTTCATGATTCGCCAGTTGTATTATCCTTATCGACTCTATCAGAGCTTACAAACAGGTAAGACGGTCGTTCCGATCTACTTTACTTATGTGGATCAGATCTATGCCTTTCATATTTATGAATTCACGGATCCCATGAACTACTCGAGTATCCATGAGGTACGCCAGGTGAACTTTGTCCTGAATACAACCTGGGGGACGCCGGTGGCGGTGGCGCTAGAGATTGCGGCCCAGAGTCCTAATTTACCGGAGCAAGGCATTTATCCGCAAGCTAACAGTTTTAGTCGGGTCTTGGGCAGTCTAGCAAGCCTTGAGGCACCCCTGACTGGCCCAGAGTTAGCCGCTGAATTAGGATTAAATGCGCGGCAGGGGGATTATTATGGAAATGCCCTCGTGTACTTGGGACTGGCCACGAAAGTTGCCCATCAGTTCACGTTAACTGAGCTTGGTCAGCACGTCCGGACGTTGCCCAACGGTGATCAGCGAAACCAGTTGCTCTTGAAACAATTGTTGGCGCATCGCACGTTTAAACTGATCTTTGAAGCCACGATGGCCAATGACCAACGGTTGGATCTGGACGAGATTCGCCGAGTGATGCAAGCCAATATCCCCGATCTCAATGCCACCACGATCAATCGGCGCGTCAGTACCGTGCGGGCTTGGATGGAATGGGTTCTGAGCATTTTACAGTAGATTAGCTTGTTCGACTGCGGCTGCCAAGGATTACGCCAGCTCGAAGTAGTCTTTTCTATATAGATCCAGCAGAAAAATCGGTAGACGTTGGCTAGTAATTGTCAGCGTCTACCGATTTTTGTATGGTCTACTAAAATTTTAGATTACAATGTTTAGGATTATGCAGTTATATATATTTGGCAAAGAGTTAGTCGTGTTCCTTTTTATCTGGTCGCTTAACTTCTGCCAATCGCTGATATTCCTTGTCACCTAGCAGGTGATGCAAGGCGGTGTCGTTGTCCTGATGCTCCGATCGACCTAGCCAATAGAAGAGCAAGCCCAGGCCAATCCAGACGGCCAACATGATGTATTCCGTTGGCCAGGCTAACGCGACCGGAGACTTGGGATACAGGGTCCCAATGGCAATAACCACCGCGAGGAAGCCACCGAGCATGCTGGGCCACAGGCGATGTAGACGAAAGCCACCGTTGAGGTCGGGGTAGTCACGGCGGATACGCCACAGTGACATCGCCGTGATAGCCCAAGCCATGGCTACGAAGAAGCCCCCGAGGTCGAGGAAGTAGGTCATGGCCCCCTTCCCCAACCACCCGAAACCGATGGCAAAGAGGAGCACCAGAATCGTAGCGTTGAGGGGTGTTCCGTGCTTCTCACTTAGCCGGGCGAATCGTGGTGGTAAGAGACCGGCTCGGGCCAATGACAGAATCAGCCGGGGAGCCGCGGTAAAGAGGCCGATGAAGCTGGTAAAGAGTCCCAGAAAGGCAATGAGGAAGGCGGCTTGACCCAGCAGTGGGAAGCCAGCCTTCGTAAAGGCCGTAATCGACCCCATATCGAAGGTTGCCGTCTTCTGCCACGGGTAAACCCAGGCACTGGCAAGGAGGACGATGATATAGTAGCTGGCGGCGAGGATGATGGCGCCAACCACAGCTTTCCCAATCTTAGCTGGTGGCATGTCAGCCTCTTCTGCCAAGATGGTGACGACTTCCCAACCGGTTAAGAAGGTCATGGCGGGGAGCACGAAGCGCACGATATTTAACAGGGGGTCACTGCCGGTGGCGAAGGCTGGCCAGAAGTTCTTCGGACTCCCTTGGGAGAAGCCGGTCACGATGAGGGCGCCACCCAAGATGACAAGACCGCCGAACAACACGGCTTGAACGCCAGCGGTGAGGCGGGTTCCCCGGATATTGAGGGCGAAGATAAAAAGGGTGAAGGCGACGCCAATTGCGAGTTCCATCAGCGAGACGTGGGCCCCGGCAATTGTGTAGCCCGGGCCTTGGCTGATCTGCGGCCAGATGGTGGCCAGGAGCATGCTACTGGCGGTGACGTAGAACGATAGGGCACTCAGGTAAGCTCCGAGAATGGCCCAACCGGTTGCGAAGCCCCAGCGTTTACCAAAGGCCAGGTAGCTGTAGACGACGGGCCCGCCACTCCGAGGAAAGATTGAGGAGAGCTCGGCGAAGGCCAGCGAGGCCAGGACGGTGATTGCCATGGCCAGAACGAAGCCAAAGATTTCGCCCCCAGCCCCGTATTTAGAGAAGAAGATGCCATTGGTATAAATCCAGCTACTTCCGATGACACTTGAGGCTCCCAGAATCAGGAGCCGCGGGAATGAAATATGGCGGGTTAAATTCTGCATGATGATGGCTCACTTTCATTGAATAGATTTTCGAAGACTTGTGAAATTATGGTTCCCATTCTACTGAATGATAGCGCTTGCAACAACGAAAGTGACTCTGAAAATTCACAAGCGATTAGGGGACGAACCATTCAGGGGCAACATCAAAAACAGTCGGTAAAGATGGCCCATCAAAATGATTGCCCTGGCTCAGTATTTCCACTATGGTTAGGGAAAAGAGTTGTGAAATGGAGGAGTGGCAATGACGCCCTTGCGGTTTAACGAAAAGAAATTTGAACGCCAAACGGTGGTGGTGAGTGGTCGACGGGTCACATACCGGGCTTTTTTAGATCTGGACTATCTGATGATGCCTGTCGCGGAGGAGCAGCGACTCAATGTCTTTGTGCCGGAGCAATACTTTAATCAGGGTCGGGTTAACGGCTACAGTCGAGTCACGGCCCCCATCTTCATGCCCAATACCGTGGGGGGCTACTTACCGGGACCCCGGGATTTTCCAGGCAATTCGGCGCCATTTAGCCGCGGTGCAACGATTATCCAGGCGTTAGCACGTGGATATGTCGTGGTTTCCGCCGGTGTTCGTGGGCGAACGACGCAGAATGGGGGCGAATTCGTTGGCAAGGCTCCGGCCTTTATTGTGGATCTGAAGGCCGCCATTCGTTACGTGAAATTCAATGCCGGCTGGATTCCCGGTGATACCGAAAAGATTATTACTAACGGAACCAGTGCGGGTGGGGCCACCTCGGCGTTAGCGGGGGCCAGCGGCAATGCCGACTTTTTTGCGACCCCTTTGGCGGAAGTAGGCGCGGCCCCGGCTACCGATGATATTTTTGCCGTGTCAGCCTACTGCCCAATTGCTGATTTGGAGCATGCCGATGCGGCCTATGAATGGCAGTTCAACGGCCTGAACACCTGGCACAGCCAGCAGTTCACGCGAGTAGGAGATCGCATGCAGGTGACGCCGGTAGCCGGCAAGCTTACCGCCAAGGAACAGGCATTATCGGCCCAGTTGAAGGCCACTTTTCCAGCTTATGTCAATTCGCTTCACTTACAGAACGACCAGAAAGCCCCGCTGACGTTAAATGAGCAGGGACAGGGGTCCTTCCAACAAGCCATTATCAATGAACTCAAGTGGTCGGCTCAGCAGGTCTTAGATGCCGGGAATGACGTGACTACCCAACGCGGGCTGACGATTGAAGCAGGGCATGTGACACAGTTAGATTGGTCACAATACCTCGGGGGGCTTACGCGAGAGAAATCAGTTCCGGCGTTTGACGCTTTGGACCTCAGTAGTCCGGAGACCAGTCTGTTTGGGAGCCGTTTGTTTGCGGCCAGACACTTTACGTTGCTTGCTCAGAAGCACAGCACCGTAGTGGCGCGACAGGCCGATCCGGATCTCGTTGCCGCGGTCAATCCGGTGAGTTATTTACAGACCAACCAAAGTCAGGTTGCCCAACATTGGCGGATTCGGCATGGGGCCTCCGACCGAGAGACCTCATTTGCGATTCCCTTTATTCTGGCGACTTTACTTAAAAATCAAGGTCGAGATGTTGACCTAGCATTCCCGTGGGGACGCCCACACGACGGGGATTACGACCTGTCAGAGCTCTTCGATTGGATCGATAGCATCTGTCAATAAGAACAAAAAGGTTGCTTTGTTATACCTATGGGGGTATATTGAGAACATCAAAGGTCGCCACTGAAATTTTTTATGAATTCAACACAGGGTTGGATTCGCTCTTAGCCGAGGGTGGCGACCCTAAATAATCCCTATGGGGAGTCTAGAGGAGAATGAGCATGATTAAGGAAATCCACGACCAGGACTTTGAAAAAGAAACGAATACTGGGGTCACCGTGGTCGACTTTCGCGCCGACTGGTGTCCGCCTTGTAAGATGATGGATCCTATCTTACAGAAGCTTTCCGAGAGTGAAGACTTCAAGGATCAGGTGACGTTCACTTCGATCAACATCGACCATGACAAGCAGATTGCCAGTCAGTTTCAGGTTCAGGGAATTCCAACCTTCTTAATCAAGAAGGACGGCCAAGTCATCAATCGCTTAGTCGGGGCCCGACCAAAGCCACTATTTGAGGCCGCCTTGAAGGAAGCCTTGGCTTAAAAGCAATGAATATGAAGACAGTAAAGCGGCTCGAATTACCATTGGGGGTAAATCGAGCCGCTTTTGTTTACCTTTCAGTTCTAACCGTCCTACAGTACGGGTGAAGTCAAAACGGGAGGTGAGGGCCATGCAGAAGCTCTACCGTTATGTGCCGATGTTGAGTGCGCTCACGAGTCTGTATTTTCTGTGGTTGATGTCGATGATGCCAACCACCACGGATCTTGATTTGGAATTGACGTGGCGGCCACGAGACCTGTGGCTCGTCGCTACCATTCTGGTGGTGATTGGGTTCACGGCTTTGGCTAAACACCGTCGGACCAGGGAGTGGGGGCTGGCCATCAATGGCTGTCTCGTGATTGGGATGGCCATCGACCTTTGGCAGACACAGCGTTCCCCACTGATGGCAGATTTCCTTTGGCTCTGGGCGATTTTGATGATGCTGGATTTAGGACTGATTGTTTGGGGTGGGTATCGGCTTTGGTGGCGGCATCGTTAGCCTAGCTGACTTTATAGGCAAAAAAATTGAACCCTCAAGGTTGGACGGAAAATCCAACTTTGGGGGTTCAATTTATGGCACAAAATATTCGGTTTTATCTCTAATTTTAGGGCCTCAGTTTATGGTCCAAGCGCATAGGAAGGCGTCGCAAGGTACTTATTATAGAAATGATTCTTAGCAACCTTACGGACGACTAGCACATCGACGTCCGCGCTAGCTGTAGAGAAAGGCACATTGATTTGATAGTGCTGTTGCCGTTTACTCCCACTGTAATTCTTAATTTCCGATTTAGAGAGCTTACTGGGACCGGACAACAGCGCCGCAAAGGGATGGCCATTCTCAAGAATGCACAGCCTAACGGCATTACTGGGAGCAAATGGCGTAAACGTGAGAAGCAATAGAAGCAAGACAAGTGGTGGCAAGAACCATTTCAGCCATTTTTTAGAACGATGAGTCATGCTGCGCATCTCCCTTTCCGATGCTCTTATGATAACACAACACATACTCGTCCCTAGAGAAGTTCCTGATGAAAATTGATTGCGTCTTCCTCAGTAATGGTCCGCAAGACGTGGCACGGATTCCCGACGGCAAGCGAGTTGTCCGGAATATCCTTGGTGACAACGCTACCGGCACCGATGACACAGCCACTCCCGATGGTTACGCCGCCGATCACGGTCACGTTACTACCAAACCAGCAGTTGTCGCCAATGGTGATTGGCCGGTCGTACTCAAGGTTGTATTTGCTACCATCTTTCCGGTAGCGAGCGTTGCGATCTTGGTAGCGAAGGGGATGCATCGGGGTGACCAGGGTGACATTAGGACCGAACCAGCAGCTATTACCGATAGTGACGGGACCGCAGTCCAGCACCGTAAAATTAGCGTTGGCATAGAAGTTCTCGCCAAAGGTGGTGTAACACCCGTAGTCGAAGAAGATTGGTCCTTGCAAGTACATGCCAGGTTTCCGATTAGGGAGTAGTTTTTCCAGAATGGCTTCCCGTTTATCGGATTCGTCATCAAAGGTTTGGCTGTACTCCTGGGATAAGTGATGCGCGTAGTGAAGCCGTGCGGTTAGTTGGGCGTCAGTCGGGTCGTAGAGCTTGCCGGCCAACATCTTTTCTTCTTCAGTCATGGCAAGATCTCCTAGATCAAAATTCCATTACAGTGGTCAACCTCATGTTGAATGGCTTGGGCGACCAGACCGGCAAAGACCTGTTCGTGAGGCTTGAAGTTCTGGTCCATGAAGCGAACGGTAATGGCTTTGTACCGCGTCGTTGGCCGAGTTCCCTTGAGTGACAGGCAACCTTCCTCAGTCTTGAATTCACCGGAAATCTTAACGATCTGTGGGTTGAGCATGGCAATTGGAATCATCCCCAGGTTAATCACGATGATGCGCTTGTTGACCCCAATCATGTTGGCAGCCATACCAATACCATTGACACTGTGGGCCTTCAGGGTATCGAGAAGGTCAGTCACCACTTGGCCATCGAGTTCGGTAGCGGGGGTCGACTGCGTTTGTAAGCGAGCTGGATCGTGAACTAAATTTCTAATCATGAGAATTCCTCCAAAATTTTTTTGAGTTTCGTTGTGGTATTGAAGTTACGGGCACTGGTCTGGCGATACAGGGGAGTCCCGAGAATCTTGCTATAAAATGACCGGCTGAAATGAACCTTGAGGGTGGACGTCCAAAAAATCAGATTGGGCGTTATAAGTATTCGGTCGTAGTCACTGGTGACATGCTCGGTTAGCCAGTTGTCGTTGCTGGGTTCGTAAGTATTGAGCTTGAACAAGGCGTTGTGACGCAATGCGGGGTCGGCTCCCCACCAGTCCGGAGCCAAGGCCAGATCGGCCAGAAATTCCGGGCGGCTGATCAAGCGAAAGTCGATCGGAAAATCGAATTCGGTGGCCAGTAATGCCTGGATTTTGGCCGCACAAGTCACAAATGGTTCCATACTGGTGACAAAGAGATTGCCACTGTTGATATAGGAACGGACATTCGTGAAGCCCGTTGCGGTGAGTTGGTCTCTGAGCTGAGCCATCGGCACGCGGTGATGACCGCCGACGTTGATCCCTCGTAAAAGAAGGAGATAGTCCATAAATCAATACCATCCTTTAATATAGAAATAACAACACCTCTAACGTTAAGCAAAAGGCTTACTTTTTGCAAGCGCTTTATGTTGGAAATTTGATTTTCCTGTTCAGAGTAGAGTGGGTGACCAATCAAACGAAGCCTGGTGAGAAGCAGTGGCCAGTTTCAAGTGGTACAATCCGGTCGATTCATTTGGAGGGATGTGAGTGCCATGCGCGTCAATATTTTGCAACACACACCGGAGGAAGGTCCCGGTGCGATTCGAATCTGGGCTCACGACCGGGGACACAAGGTCTTCGTCTACCATCCAGCGCAACACGGGAAGTTACCAACGGTGGATGAAACTGATTTGCTGGTCGTCTTAGGTGGGCCGATCAGTCCCAATGATTCGGCACCTTGGATTGCCGCGGAACGCGAGCTGATGCGACAGATGATGGCCGCCCACAAGCCGATCTTTGGCGCCTGTTTTGGGGCCCAACAGATTGCCAAGCTTATGGGAGCCAAGGTCAGTCCGGCCCCAGCAAAGGAAGTCGGTTGGGCGCCAGTCAGACGCTTGACGACGGTGATTCCGGGTATTCCCAAGAGTCTGACCGTGCTTCACTGGCACCAAGACCGCTTTGACCTCCCAGCCGGTGCAATTCGATTATTTGAAAGTGACCAGATCGATAATCAGGGATTACTGGTTAACGACAACGTCATCGGCCTCCAGTTTCACCTCGAGGTCATGGAGGACAACGTCTACACCATGGTCGTCAACGATGGTGACTATGTCCGGGGATCGGTCCTCAACCAAACGGCCCAAGACGTGGCAGACTTCCCGATTCCAGCCGAGAACTTTTTGGTTATGGCAAGGTTGTTGGACTTTATTAGTAGAAGAGTGTGAAAAAGGGCGGTTAGTCAGTGAGCATTAACGGTGATAGTCGGATAATCTCGGGCTTGGATTATTTGGTTATCAGTGTTAAGCGGAGCTGACTGCCCTTTTTCACACGTTTCGACAGTGTAAGTGCAAAGGAACCGTACCAAATCGGTACAGTTCCTTATTTTTGTAACCCCAGTCAAATCAGTTGGAGCACTATCTGCAAAGCCCCAAGCCAGGCCTAAATAATGATGGATTAAACCGTTTAACCCAAGTCCAATGGTGGTATACTTAATTTAACTTCAAGTCGCTGAAACGCTGCAAGAAGTGGGGGGTTCAGAGGAGGAGTTAGAAGTGAATACATACAAACGCTTTGTGGCCTTAACTATGGTGGGCCTCACCTTAGGCGGTGGTGTCCTAGGAGTAGAGACAGCCAGCGCTAAATCTAAGGTTTACACGATTACTGACCGGACGAGTCAAACGACTACGCCGGGAACCGCGCAGGTTGTGACAGACCGAGATGTTAACGCCCGATCGGCCACCACCGATGAGGCGGTCACAATTCCCAAGAATACGGCGTTGACGATCATGAGTCATCGTGAGGGCCACACTAAGGTTGCGGTGGGCGATAGTAACGAGCCCTTGTGGGTGAACAACTTAGCCGCAGTTACCTACAGCACCCAGAAAATCACGGTTTCCAAGCAGGTGAGAAAGAACCTGAATCGGCAGTCTCGCAAGTGGTATAAGACACTCAGTAAGCGGCAACACAAGGTACTCGGTCGCTATACCGGGGAGGGTTCAGACGCCATTAACAACGTTCTACGGAAGCCTAAGAAGCGGTCAACCGCTAAGTCGCGGCAACGCGTTAAGGACCTGAGAGCGGCTCTCAAGACGTTTAAACTCAAGCAACCGATGACTGTCTACCGCGGCACCTCGGACTGGATTGTGAATCTGTCGCTAGGAGGAAAGAAGTTAAAGCCGGGAGCCGTTTACCGGGATCCAGGTTTTGCCTCGACCACGCTGAGTAAGTCTGTGGGAACTGACTTTATGTCGAAAGATTTATTGAAGATTAATATGCCGGCCGGCTACCACGGGGCGTATCTGGATCCAATCTCCGAATATGATGGGGAATACGAGTATCTCCTGAATCCGAATACCAAGTTAGTCGTGACCAAGATTCAGAAAGTCACGATTAAGGGGCGGCTAAAGGTTACGCTTAAATATGGTAAGCACAAACATATTTCAACGATCAATGAGGATCAGCGGTATCGCTTAATTACCATGAGTTTGATGAACAAATAACAAGAATTGGTTCCTCGCTGAGGGACCAATTTTTTTGTGGGATTGTTGACTTTTTTTAAAAGTGATTGTATACTCACCTTATCGAGTAAGTAATTACTCACTCACCTAAATTTAAAAAGGTCTTGGGAGGTCTTATTATGGGACAAGCAATTATTGATTTACAACATTTAGCCAAGAATTTTGGCGATGAAACGGTATTGCAGGATATCAACCTTACCGTCAACAAAGGCGAGATTGTTGGTTTAATTGGACCTTCCGGGGCCGGTAAATCAACGGTAATCAA
Organism: Levilactobacillus lindianensis; assembly: GCF_003946095.1. Lineage (GTDB taxonomy): Bacteria > Bacillota > Bacilli > Lactobacillales > Lactobacillaceae > Levilactobacillus > Levilactobacillus lindianensis. The sequence goes on from NZ_RHOD01000003.1 coordinate 22,048, forward strand.
GGTCACATTGGGGATGGAAGTTGCCAGCGGGGGTTCTGCCAAAGTTTTTGATACCACGATGCCGAACCGAAAGTTGCTGGGGCGGATCGGGTACATGGCGCAAACCGATGCCCTGTACGATGCCCTGACTGGCAAAGAAAATCTAGTGTTCTATGGCCAAATGAAGGGCATTAAGAAAGACCAGATGGCAGCCGAGGTTGAACATGCAGCTAAAGTGGTCGACCTGACCAAGGATCTGAACAAACGGGTATCTGGCTATTCTGGGGGGATGATGCGGCGGTTGTCACTGGCCATTGCACTGCTTGGTAGCCCTGAGTTGCTGGTTTTGGACGAACCGACTGTCGGGATTGACCCAGCCCTGCGGCGACAAATTTGGGCAGAACTTGACCGGATTAAGAGCGAGGGTCGAAGCATTCTGATCACAACTCACGTGATGGATGAAGCCGAACTGACCGATCGGGTGGCCTTGTTGCTAGATGGCAAGGTCATGGCATTCGATGAACCCGGGGTGTTGAAGAAGCAGTACGATGTGCCAACGATTGAAGATGTCTTCTTAAAGGCGGAGGGTGTTGAATAATGAGAACAATTGCGATTATGAATCGGGTTCTAAAGGAACTCTTTAGAGATAAGCGGACGTTGGCCTTGATGTTCCTAGCTCCCGTCCTGGTGATGTTACTGATGAGTGTAATCTTCAACACGAACTCATCAACAGATGTGAATGTCGGCACGGTTGCCGTGACACAGAAGCTCAACAAGGAAATGGGGAGCATCAAGCACGTTGACGTTAAATCCTACGAAAGCAAGGCAGATGCCGACAAGGCTTTAAAGGCGGCCAAGATCGATGCGATTATCAAGAAAAATGGCAAGAATTTTAGCCTGACTTACGCCAATACGGATTCTTCCAAGACGTCAGCCGTCAAGTTGGCCTTTAAGAATGCCCTGACCGCCACGAGTATTGACCAGTTAAAGTCGGCATTGAAGAAGAGCACCAAGGCTACGGTTAAGCTCCAGGCCCAGTTGATTGCCATGCAGAAGCAGCAGGCAACCGCGAGTCAGACAGCTGGCGCAGCCACGGCCGCTCAGCAGGCCGCTGCCACCAAGGCCACCTCGACGAATCACGCGACCAAGAGTACCAGTCAGACGACGCCGAAGATTACCAATCACTACGTATACGGGGATAAGGACACCGGCTTCTTTGCCAAGATGGTGCCCATCCTCATGGGCTTCTTCGTTTTCTTCTTCGTCTTCCTGATTTCTGGGATGGCACTACTGAAGGAACGGACGACGGGAACTTTAGATCGCTTGTTAGCAACACCGGTGAAGCGGTCCTCCATCGTTTACGGGTACATGTTGAGTTACGGCATCCTGGCCATTTTACAAACCATTGTGATTGTCGTGGTTACGGTATGGTTACTGGGGGTCGAAGTTGTCGGGAACCTGGCAAGTGTGATTGCGGTTAACCTTCTCTTAGCATTGGTGGCGTTGGCCTTCGGGATTCTCTTATCAACCTTTGCCAACTCCGAATTCCAAATGATGCAGTTCATTCCGCTGGTCGTGATTCCACAAATCTTCTTCTCGGGATTAATTCCATTGGATTCAATGGCAAAATGGGTCAGTGATATTTCTACCGTTATCCCATTGAAATACTCGGGGGATGCGGTTACCGCAATTATCATGCGGGGAACCTCCATCTTTGCCTTGGGTGGGGACATCTTAGTTCTGCTAGGATTCTTGGTAGTTTTGACTATTCTCAACATTGTGGGTTTACGGCGTTACCGGAAAGTCTAGTAAAATCACGACCATTCTTTAGGATAATCGCGTATAATAATAGTTTGACAGGTTTTTGCGAAAGGAGTGACCAGCTTGGAACCACCAATCTTTGATAATTATCGTGATTGGCTCGACCATCAGAAGATGCCTAAGGGGAAGAAGGCCGCATTGATTGCGGCAATGCGGCTCTTCTCCGAATCTGGATTTGACGGCACGTCGACGGTTCAGGTCGCCAAAGAGGCGGGGATCAGCCAGGCCACCATCTTTAAGTATTTTCACACCAAGCAAGATTTGTTGATGGCGATCGTCCAGCCAGTCCTGGAGCACTTCTTCCCGACTTACCGTGACGAATTCTTCGGCGGCATCGCGAAACGAAAGACACTAACCGAAATCGTTCATTTTATCGTCACTGACCGGTATCATTTCATTAAATCTAATGAGCAGGCGGTTAAAATTATTGCGGTAGAAATGATGACCAATGCCGAGATGCGCCAAACCTTTGCTAAAGTGGTTGCGAGTGAGGACTTTAACTTTCTTCACGAACTCGTTCAATTTTTCTACGATACGGGTGAACTTAGAGACGACATCGATGCGGCTGGTTTGATTCGCGTGATTGCGGGGCAGATGGTGGTTTACATCATCCAAGGTAATTACGTGCCAGCTCTGTTGCATGGTGAACAGGAAGACTTAGAAATGATCACCAATCAGATTGTTCGAACGCTTAAAAAGTAAGCTGAACGGCTAGTTTCCCTATTTGGGGGCTAGCCGTTTTTTAGTTTGTCGTGTAAGGTAGACTGTAAAACCAAAAACGAGACGTTTGGCGTCACTAAGGAAGGATTTACCATGACCAAGTACCGGTTACAAACGATTATCTTTGTTCTCACCTCGTTCATGTTAGGCTGCAACGAGTTTATTGTCGTCGGGGTGATCTCTGACATTGCCAAGACTCTGAGTGTTTCGGTAGCCACAGTGGGCTATCTGGTGACGATCTACGCGACGGTATTTGCCGTTAGCACGCCGATTATTACGGTTCTAACAAATCGGTTCAGTCGCTATAAAGTTTTCATGGTGATCATGGCCATTTTTCTTCTGGGAAACACCCTGAGTGGTTTTGCCACGACCTATGGATTACTGATTGCGGCGCGGATGACGACGGCCGTGGTGGCTGGGGCCATTGAGTCCTTTATTATTGCCTTTGCCAATGACATTGCGCCACGGGATAAGCGGCCAATTCTGATCGCCTGGATCTCTGCCGGGTTCAGTATTGCTTCCGTCATTGGGGTGCCGATCGGGACGGCGATCAGTACCGCTGACAGCTGGCACACGGCCTTCCACATTATCTCGGTAATTACCCTGATAACTTACGCGCTGTTAGCCTGGTTGCTACCACGGCACGTCGATCAGAGTACCGGGAGTGTTAAAGAACAGCTGGTCTTTCTGACCGACAAGCGAGTTTATTTGGCGGTTGGGCTCAATTTGACCATGGCGGCCACGATGTATGCTTATTACACCTATATTCGCCCCCTGATTACGGAGGGGCTAGGCTTCAGTGTTTCCAGTCTGAATTGGCTCCTCTTTATTCTGGGGATTATGAGTATCATCAGTAATCGCTTGTCAGGAACGTTGGCCGAGCGCGATGGCTTGCGGGTGATTCCCTGGTTTTACGTGGCTGACATCGGGTTGTTATTACTCTTGCCGATGGCATTGGACCACGCTTTCTTGGGCTTCGCCATCCTGTTAGTCCTTGCGTTGATTGTGACCATTGCCGGGGCACCACTGCAGATTCACTTCCTGGATGTGGCGGCGGAAAGCTATCCGCAAGCCATGATGTTGGCCGCGGCGGTCAATCCCATCTTCTTTAACGTGGGGATCTCGGTTGGATCGGCCACAGCCTCCATTCTTTTGAACCATGCTGGATTGAAGAGCCTGAGCTTTGGGGCAATTGCCTATGCCGTGATCTCATTGATTCTGGTCGTCGTCTTGAACCGTGAAATGGCGAAACGGCGGCAGTTACGGTCGGCTAATCATTAAAAAATAACTGGTGACGTTTTCATGAGTCGTCACCGAAGAATTTCCCCGGAGGATCGTGTAAGCTGGTCTATATGATTAACTAAACCGACTCAGAGGAGAAACTATTGTGAATAAGTATCGTTGGCAGGCCATCGTGTTCGTCTTGGTGGCCTTTATGCTGGGGTGTAATGAATTTATTGTGGTCGGTGTGCTCTCCGATATTGCCAAGGAGTATCAGGTGCCAGTTGCCACGGTAGGATATTTGGTGACGATCTTTGCGACGGTCTATGCCGTCAGCACGCCATTTGTGACGATTTTGACCAGTCGTTATAGCCGCTATAAGACGCTGATGGTCTTGATGGGGGTCTTCTTACTGGGGAACACGCTAAGTGGTTTTGCCATGAACTATCCGGTATTGTTGGTGTCGCGTATGGTGACGGCGATGGTGGCCGGGGCCATTATCTCTTTGATCATGACCTTTGCCAGCACGATTGCCCCACGAGACAAGCGGGCCGGACTCGTGTCTTGGATCTTCGCCGGATTTAGCATCGCTTCGGTCTTTGGGGTGCCGATTGGGACGGCTATTAGTACGACCTATAGCTGGCACGACGCCTTTTACCTGATCTCGGGGATCAGTGCGATTACCTGGGTCCTATTGGGTTGGCTCCTGCCACGCCAGGTGGAACAGGTTCAGGGCAGTATTCGGAACCAACTGGTGTTATTAAAGGACCGTCGAATCTATGTGGGGATTGCGCTGGTGCTCTTTACTGCAGCGACGATGTACGCGTACTATACCTACATCCGACCACTGTTGACGACGGCCTTGGGCTTCAGCAACGAGAGTCTGAATTGGTTGTTGTTCGTTATTGGAATTATGAGTATTATCAGTAATCGGATCTCGGGGATGCTGGCCGAGCGAAATGGGTTGCGGATTATGCCGCGATTCTATGTCGCTGACATTGTGTTGCTCGCAGTGTTGCCGTTTGTCTTGAATTCAAAGGCGCTGGGACTGGGTATCTTGTTGGTCATGAGTCTGATTGTCACGGTCATTAACTCCCCAATTCAGATTCATTTTCTCAACATTGCGGAAGAGGAATATCCGCAGTCGACCGTGTTAGCCTCATCGTTGAACTCGATCTTCTTTAATTTTGGAATTTCACTGGGGTCGGCCACGGCTTCGGGGATGCTGGGCACGGTAGGCCTCCGGTATATTAGTTGGGGAGCAGCCATCTACGCTATCATCTCACTGGGGTTGGCGTTGACGCTAAACCGTGTCATTCGCCGGCACAGACAAACCAGTTCCCTTTAGAATGGGCTCGCGTTAAGCTAGAATGTGAGATTGTGTATAGGAGGTTCACTCATGACAGAAGTGCAGACAGTTACGTTAAACGATGGTTTTGAGATGCCCGCCATTGGGTTGGGTACGTATCAGGTCCGTGGTGGTCAAGGGGTCAATCAGATCTTGGCAGCCATTAAGGATGGCTATCGGAGTCTGGATACGGCCACGAATTATGACAACGAGGGAGCCGTCGGTGAAGCTATTCGCCGGTCGGGCTTACCACGTTCAGCCTTCTTCGTGACGTCAAAATTACCTGGCAAGTATCACCAATATGCCGATGCGACCATGGCGATTCAGGAATCACTGTATCGTATGGGACTCGACTACTTTGACCTGTTCCTCATTCACTGGCCATTGCCCAAGCGAGACCATTACGTGGAAGCTTGGCAGGCCATGATTGACGCGCGGACACGTGGCCTGATTCGGTCAATTGGGGTCTCGAATTTTGAACCTGAGCATTTGGACCGGTTGATTCAAGAGACTGGTGTCACGCCAGCCGTGAACCAATTGGAGGTTCACCCATACTGGACCCAGGAACGGATGGTTGCTGAAGACCAGAAGCGAGGCATTGTCACCGAAGCCTGGAGTCCACTGGGACGTGGAAGTGCTGCGCTAAAGGAACCCTTGATTCAGCAATTGGCGACTAAGTATGGTAAAAACGTGGGTCAAATTGTGCTCCGCTGGCACACACAACGGGGAATCGTTCCGATCCCTAAGGCCAGTAACTTGGTTCACCAACGCGGGAATCTCGATATCTTTGATTTCAGTTTGGCTCCGGAAGAAGTGGCGGCGATTACTGCGCTCAACCAAGATGACGGGCGGATCGACAATCAAGATCCCAATGAATATGAAGAATTCGATTAATTTTAATCGGCTAATTTAATAGGTAAGCGACGAATGAATGGTGTGAACAGAATAAGTTCAGGCCATTTTTATTTATGATCGAAATCGATCATCAGACAAGCACCTAAAACCTATAATCATCAGTAGAGATCAGCAGTGGCGACGACGGCCGATAGAAGTCAACTACGATAGCCGCTAAGAGTGGGGTTGAGTCCCGATAAAATTTAACGGAAGATGGTTGAGCACTCAGGAACCTGCCGGATACAGGAGCCGTTATAGTGGGGGCTGAAGCGGAATAGAAGAGTAGTTTTTAATTCGGTAAGCTTTGATCCCCACAAAGGAGCAACCCGTTGTGGGGGTGTTGGTGATTGGAGGAGGATGACGATGAAAAGGAAGATTTGGACCATCATTTTTGGTTTTGTGATGGCACTGACCGTCTTCCTTACAGGCGGGTTCATCACCAACGGCGTGACGGCCCACGCCGCTGAATTAATGGTATCAGGTCTCACCGGAAGCGATCCGACCCTTACCGATCTGCAAGGAAGTAAGGTTCCTTTAGGGAGTGAGTTGAGTAAGTGGAACAGTTATGAAGTGAATTATACTTGGGGGATTCCCGATGGGGAGTCCATTCAAGCTGGCGACACGGTATCGGTGACGTTACCCCCTAACGCGGTAGCTAGCCAAGATATCTCAGTTAGCTTGAAGGATGATTCCGGCCGAGTGGTCGGCACCTTTACGATTAAGGCTGGAGAAACCGCAGGAACGATTACGTTTAACGATGTCTTAGGTGAATCTGCCACCGATCGTGGCGGTCACTTACAGTTCTATGTGACCGGGACCAGCGAGAATGAAAATATCGGTCATGATTGGGGTGTCAACAAGGTTGGTTGGATTGCCGATCGGAATGCGGACGGGTCACCTTCGAAGTTGACCTGGAACATCGCATTTAATCCTAATGGCATGCCAATGGGGACAGCAGTCATTACCGATACGTTAGGTCCTAACCAGACTTACGTTCCGGGCAGTGTCTATGCTGAAACCGGTAAATATGGTGAAGACGGCGGGTTCGTCGCTGATGGAACGGTTACCCCTGAAGTTGATGCCGCTGGGAACACGCTTATCTTTACCTTCCCAGACGTTTCGAAGGCCATCAACATGACTTACCAAACGACGCCAAATAATGTGAGTGAAAGTGAGATTTGGACCAACACTGCTTCAATGAATGGTCAAAATGTCACGGCTCAGATTACTTGGGGTGGCAGTGGTAGTGGAAATGGGTCCGATCACCAGTTTGGTGAGGTTCTGTTAACCAAGACTGACAAGACTACCGGTGCGAAGTTAGCCGGCGCGACCTATACGCTGGAAGACAGCAACGGTAAAATCTATGGGTCCGGCTTAGTCACGGACGCTAACGGGAACATTTCGTTTGCTAGCTTACCGGCTGGCGATTACAAGTTCATTGAAACGGCGGCGCCAGAAGGCTACACGTTGGATTCAACGCCAATCCCATTTACCATTGTGAGTGGTGTGACGGCTGCGGTCGATGTGTCTGCTGAAGATACGCCAGAGCCAGTGGTGGTTCCGGAAACCGGCGAAGTTGTTTTAACCAAGACGGATAAGGACACCGGTGCTAAATTGGCTGGAGCCACTTACACGTTGCGGAAGAGTGATGGTACTGAGGTTGCTTCTGGGCTAACCACGAACGCAGAAGGTGTTCTGACGTACAAAGGCTTAGCCGCTGGCGACTATGAATTAGTTGAAACGGCAGCGCCAGAAGGGTACACGTTAAATGAAACGCCAATCCCATTTACCATTGCGAGTGGTGCGACAGCTGCGGTGGACGTTTCCGCACAGGATACCGCAGACCACAGTGAGGAAGAAATTCCCGGCGATGTCATCTTAACTAAGATTGACAAGGCCACTGGTAAGAAGTTGGCGGGAGCCGTTTACGAATTGCAAGATGGCAATGGTCAGGTGGTTAAGACTGATTTAACGACGGATGAGAATGGTAACATTCACGTCGAAGGCCTCACAACTGGCAAGTACCAATTCGTTGAAACTAAGGCGCCGGCTGGGTATCTGCTCGACGCAACGCCAATTTCATTCTTTATTAGTGGCGATGGGTCCGCTGCGGTCGCTGTTACCGCTGAGGATTCGGCAACGACGCCTGGTGATGGCGGTGAAGTGCCTGGTGGGACTGTCCCACCAATTACGACGCCACCAACTGGACCAACGACACCGGAACCGGCTCCAGAACCGGAACCAACGCCAACACCAGAACCAACGCCGACGCCAACGCATCCGACGGCACCAAAGCCACCGGTAGCGCCAACGACGCCAACTAATCCAGGAACGCCAACACCAGAACCAGGAACCACAACGGGTTCAGGCAGTCAGCATCCAACGACTAGTGGTGCAGGCAACACCGCACCAACAACGGGTCACACGGGTTCTAGTCAAGCTTCCAGCAACTACACGGGTCAGACGTTACCACAGACTGGAGAACGCTCACCAAAGCCATTAATTGTGGCTGGTTTGGCTTTCCTGTTAGTCTTAACGACTGGCGGCTGGGTTGTTTGGGAACGGCGTTACTGAGTTGAAGTGAAATGTCATAAAATGACGGATGACCAGATTGGTTGTCCGTCATTTTATATAACTTTTTATAATTGGGTTAACTATGATCGCGTGGAATAATATGCTACACTAAATTGGAATCAATTGGACTACTGGCTATTTGGATAAGTAGTTTATTCTAACAGCTGTTCAATGTATAATTAATTGAGAATGAAAGACTTTTTAAAAGAGGCGAGAACATGGTAAAACGACGAGCTTTGACCCAAGACATTGTTCTAGAACAGGCCAACCAACTGATTGCGGAGAATGGCATTGAAAATCTCACCGTTCGGGCGTTGGCAGATGCTCTGCAGATTCGGCCGCAGTCCGTTTATAATTATGCGGATAGTTTGAACGACCTGCTGGATCAAGTCGGGGTTCGTTTCGTTCAGCAACTGGCAGATCGACTGATGCGGCGGTTGGTGGGTGTCGGCGGTAAAGAAGCTCTGATGGTGTTTGCCCAGGAGTTCCGTCAGGGATGTCGCAGTCAGCAGTATTTGGCGCCGATCCTGATGGATCCTAATGACATGCGCCAATTAAAACGAACACACGAGGCCCTGTCAACGTTATATATTCAGATGTTTAAGAGCCTACATTTGGTTGGGGGCAGTGACCAGGGGTTGGTGGCCTCTACCCTCTATCGATCAACGTTGTTTGGCTTTTTGGTTCAAGAGTTTGGTGGCTTTTTAAACCTTTCGCAACGCAAACTCGATGCCCGGTTCGAACAAACCATGCAGTTGGCTATCGATCAAATAAATCCAGAGTAACTAAAAAATCCATTCGAACACCGATAACGTTCAGTGCTCGGATGGGTTTTTGAATACCTAGAGTTATTTATTCATGACGCTTGCGACTCAGGCCAAGGCCTAAGGTAGATAAGGCCACGGCAACACCGGCCACAATGGCCGAGACGGTGTTTTGCTGTTCGCCGGTCTGTGGTAAAGTCGTTTCACTTTGGTGGTTAGTCTTGGTGGCGGCTAATTTGGTGGCGGCTAACTTGGTGGTAGCCACGTGAGCAGCCTGACCATGAGTCTTAACAATTGTGCTGGTCATGGTCTTGTGGCCAGTGGTCTTGACACCCTTGGCCTTGTCACCAACAGTAATGCTTACAACGTGGTTGCCTTTGTCAGTGGTTGGCACAGTAGGCTCAACGATCTGGTCACCATCCCCACCAGTGACCACTTGGTCACCGGGGACACCGTCGCCGTCAGTAATTGGCGTCGTTGGGGTGACTGGATTCGTTGGGGTCGTGGACCCAGGGTCAGTCGTTGGCTCCGTCGTATTAGGATCCGTAGTTGGATCAGTTGGGTCCGTGGTGTCAGGATTGGTAGTCGGGTCGGTTGGGTCCGTCGTATTGGGATCCGTGGTTGGGTCGGTAGGATCAGTCTTGCCAGGGTCGGTCGTTGGATCTGGATCCGGATCGACTGGGGTGACATCATCAACGATTGTGAAAGTGACATCTGTTTCAGCCTCGAAGTTGTTAGTTGTGACAACGGTAATCGTGTAGGTTCTAGCTGGGATTGGCGTTCCGTTAGCTTTGTAAACGAAGCCTAATGGATTGTCTGGGTCGGGATTACGCCAGAAGTACAGTGGTAAACTATCTTCGTTTATGGTGGTGTATTTAGCGGTGGTGTCAATGTTGCCCGCGATGTCCTGTGAACCGAAGACAACGTTAGTGAGTGGATCAAAGGTTGCCAGTTTTGGGAGCTCAGAGAGCTTGTAAGTGCCACCTTGAACGGTCTGGTGGGAGGTCCAAGCACCTAAAAGATTGTCATCATTAAAGTTGGTGGTGAAGTGGTTACCATCGATCATCACAGTGTCTAGGTTAGTGTAACTGGATAGGTCAGGTAACTTACCACTGAAATCATTGTCGGTGATGTAGAGTGATTCTAACTTCGGGAATGGACTAAGGTCCGGGAAGGCGCCAGAGAGCTTGTTACTCCCAAACTGCAGGTACAAGACACTTGGCATATTACCGAGATCAGTCAGGCTACCAGTCAAGGCATTGCTGTCTAAGTTAACGTTAATCAACTGGGTGTAGGCCGAGAGATCTGGCAGATTTCCCGTTAGATTGTATTTTCTGATGTAAAGATACTTCAGATTGGTATTCTGACCCAGATACTTCTGCATAAAAGTGCTGGCGTCCTGCGCGGGCATTGGCGTACCCTCTGGCACGGTCAGTGTCAGAGTGGTCAGCTTGGGTGCAAAGGAGAAGTCAATCATGTGGTCTGGTGCGATAGCCTTCTTAGAGAGGCTGAAACCAGTTAAGTTAGTGAGATATTGAATACCGGTAAAGTCAGTCGGTAAATCCCCATTGTAATCATTGTCAGACAGTGAAGAAATGCTGGAGACATAGAGGAATAAGTTACTTGATGAGATGTAAGTTCCCTTGTTGAAGAACTCAGCTGATTTAATGGCCCATGCCCGCATGGCAGGATCTGGCATCCATTCGGTAGCGTCGACACCCATGATGTCCGGCAAGGTCGTCGTCTTCAATAAGGCACTCCTAGATAACTGCGAAGTTGGTAAAACTGAAGAGAAGGATTGAATCGGCTGAACGGCATCCTCAGTTGTTTTTTCAATAGGCGTAGTTTTTCCGTTGACGTCGTCTGGTTGAGTGACTGGCACTTTAGGCGTATTTTGAACGTTCTTCTTTACTTCTGGTGTCTCGGTGATAGAAGTCGGTGTCTCTGACTTAGTGGTATCTGAGTCTTCTTTAGGTTGATTGGTTACATCTTTTTTCGTGGGCTCAGTTTTGGATTCGATTTTAGTCTTAGTGTCATTTTCAGGCGTTGTTTCTTTAGTCTCAGTCGTCGTCTTCAAACTGGTTTGGTTGGATTGTTCAGAGGTGGAATCGCTTTCATCTGTAGCCTCAACTTTTGGCGTAGCTGGCGTCGTATCAGCATTAGCAGTGACGCTCATACCAGTCATGCCTAAGCCTAAGGTTGCAACAGTGATACAAGCGAAGACCCAGTTCTTACCTGCCTTGTAACTCTTAAAGTGTTCCTTAGTTTCAACGTTAATTTGCTTCCTCATGATAATTTCCTCCTCAATTGCTGTGAAATTATTTCGCCCTAGTCATTGGTTACTATTTTTACCACACATTGGTTAATGTGGACAACCTTTTCTACAGCTTCATTGTACACCCTTTCACAACAAATTCAAGTTTAATTATAAAGGGATAAAACTAATTTATGGGTTATTCTTAATTCTGAGTGATTAAACGGATTTACCTGGGAGAAATAGCTTAGTTGCGGTTTTTCTCTCGGCACACTTAAATGAAAATTGTGGAGCGAACTCGCCAGCTGACCACATTTCTAACTAATTGCGTCATTCGCTTAAAGTGATGATTATTGCCGTCTATAGGTTACGGTGTGTTTGTTAATTTTCTTTATCTATGACAATTGTATTTGTAAAGTCCCCATTTTATGAGTACTTAAGTGAATTTTTTCGAAGTTACTAGAAAAACTAGATCAGGTGTTGGAAGCTTACCCAGTTACCAGCAAGACGAAAAATATTTTAGCTTTTGTCTTGACTTAAAGTGCACTCGAAGGTGTTTACTAGGGTTTGTAAGGCATTCAAGGAGGGGTCATTGTGGCAGAAAAACGGTATCGTATCGGGGAGTTTTCAAAATTAGTCGGCCTATCAACCTACACGCTCCGTTACTACGAGGATCAAGGGCTTATCATCGCTCAACGTGATGGGAACGGGGTTCGTTACTATACGGAAGATGATATTCGGTGGGTTGGTTTTATCCTGCATTTGAAAGGGACCGGGCTGCGTCTCAACGATCTCAAACGTTACGTTCGACTGCGTGCCGAGGGTGATAGCACAATTGCTGAGCGGCGTGACATGCTACAGAAGACCAAGGACGATGCGGAAGCCGATATTGCCGAGCTTCAGATGCACCTCAAGGTTCTCAGCCGGAAGATCGATTGGTATGACGGCAAGGTGGCCCACACGATTGCCGACTCCGAGAGTTTCCATGATTATTTACAACAGTTCAACGACAAATAAAGGAGAAAAAATAATGGCTAAAAATGAAGAAATTAAAAATGGTGTGATTTTTCCAGCAGGTGACAAGAACGAGGCTTATCAAAAGTTCTTTACCGGCCAAAGCTACTTACAAGGTTTAGTGAGTGACCCCGACGTCAGTGTGGGTGTCGGTAATGTGACCTTTGAACCTGGTTGTCGAAACAACTGGCACATTCATCACAATGGTTTCCAGATTCTACTGGTTACCGGTGGGGAAGGTTGGTACCAAGAAGACGGTCAACCTGCTCGGCGCTTACATCCCGGGGATGTTGTGGTTACCAAAGACGGCGTTAAGCACTGGCATGGTGCGACGAAGGATAGCTGGTTCAGTCACATCGCCATCACAGCCGGGACCCCAGAATGGTTGGAACCCGTCGATGATGTGCATTACAACGCTTTAGATTAGGAGGTCTGAATCTCATGGCAAAAAAACAAACAGCCGGTCGCGATAACTTGGGTGACTTTGCCCCTAAGTTCGCAGAACTCAATGATGATGTGTTATTTGGCGAGGTTTGGTCGCGTGAAGACCAGCTCTCTGCCCACCAACGAAGTCTAATTACCATCTCAGCCTTAATTTCCGCCGGGAACTTCGAACAGCTTCCCGCTCATTTAAAGATTGGCAAGCAAAACGGGATTACGAAGGATGAGATTGCCGAAGTGATTACTCACTTGTCCTTTTACGTGGGTTGGCCAAAGGCTTGGTCGGCCTTTGGGATTGCGAAAAAAGTCTTTACAGATTAAGAAAGCAAACAACGCCCGGGAACGGAAAGGTTCTCGGGCGTTTTAGGTTGCCAATTCCCCAGTTGTCAGGTCAAAATGACCGACTTGGGTTAATTTGGACGACAAATAGTTCAGATTGCGGGATAATTAAACCTAAATAGATGATCATAATAGTTTGAAAAAAGGGAGCTGGAAGTATGCGTAAACGGCGGTTAATGGGGGCTATTATCGGACTGGGCTTGGCGGTGGGTCTCGTAGCGGGCCTAGCTAATATTCGGCCGACAGGCGGCGAGGCTAAGACCAGTGCGGCGGTAACGCAGTATCAGCAATGGCGTAAGGCTTACGTGGCCGGTTCATCTCAGAAGTATGTGAAGAGTAACAATGGTCAGGGGAAGACGACGGCGCTCTCCGAAGGACAAGGTTACGCGATGTTGTCGGCCGTCTTGGCCGCTAAGAAGGGGGCTAAAACCCAGACTACGTTTAACCAGTTCTACAAATACTACCGAGCTCATCGGGTATCCAGTAAGGTGCCACTGATGCAATGGCAACAGACCAAGCGATCCGGCAAGATGACCAGTAAGGGATCCCAGAAAAACAGTGCGACCGATGGTGACTTGGACATTGCCTATGCCCTCATCCTGGCCGACAAGCAGTGGGGGAGCCGCAAGACCAATTATAAGAAGGCGGCCAAGTCGTTGATCAAGGCCATCAAGCAAAAGGAAATTAACCAGACAACCTATCTGCCAACCATGGGGAACTGGGCGACATCTAGTTATGATGTCAGCAAGCTCCGCACGGCAGACCTCATGACGGGCTACTTCAAGACATTTGCCAAGTATACTAAGGATAAGGCCTGGAACAAGGTGGCCAAGCGAAGCCAAGTGGCTGTAAAGAAACTCAGTGCACGCCACAAGACCGGACTGTTCCCCGACTTTATCTTTGCGACTAAGAAGAGTATCAAGCTCAAGGCCGTTAAGCCCTATACGATTGAATCAGGGACGGATAATCAGGTCGGTTATAATGCCTGCCGAGTACCTTGGCGTTTAGCGCAGAGTTACAAGATTAGTAAGGACAGTGTCACCAAGAAAGCCTTGAAGAAGCAGCTGGCCTTCTACAATAAGAAAAAGAAGATCACTGCGGTGTACACCGTGAGTGGCCGGGCCGTCAACAGCTACGTGAATACTGCGTTCACCGCGCCGGTACACGTGGCCGCTAAGACCATGGGTTACAAGAGTTTAACCAAACGTACGGCTAAACAGTTACCCAAGAAGATTGAAAAGCGCAACTACTTCTCGGCAACCTTGCAGGTGGTCACGGTGTTGCAATAGAGTGTGAAAGAGTGCGAAAAAGGCGGTTAGTCAATGAGCATTACCGTCGATAGTCGGATAATCCCGGTCTTGGGATTATTTGACTATCGGGGTTAAGCGGAGTTGACTGCCTTTTTTCGCACGTTTCGGCAATAGAAGTTTAACGACTCAGACCGGGCAGTTGTCACGGTCTATTTTTATGAAAAAAAACGATGGTCAACTCGAAAGTCGATCATCGTCGGAGTAACACTTTATTTGTAAGGGGTCACGTAGTTCTTTTGTGAGGTAACGTAGTGACCATTCGTTAATTGGTAACGGTAAGATCCCTTGTAGTTCTTGACAACGGCCTTAACAGCTAGCTTCTTACCAGCCTTGATCCGCGACTTTGAGACCCGCTTGTTCTTAGTGAAAAGCGTGGACTTGTATTCGTAGATTGGCTTCTTAACGGTGACGCCCTTGGCGCTATCTAATGACTTGTAATAGCTAGGCTTGGCCTTGTGGCTCATGGAACCAGTGAACCACTTGTTGACCGTGGACTTGTCCAAGACCTTGTTCAAATCAACGTTGCCACTGATCCCGGAAACACGACCGGAACTGGTGTATTGCCAGAGGTCAACGGATGTGCGAGCAACCTTAGGCTTGTGTGAGCTATACTTGGCAATCCAAACCCCATCGAACTTACTGAAGTTCAACTTGTGGTAGTTGGCGTAATATTCACCGGCGTACATGATTAAAGGCTTATCGGTTAACTTACGCATCGTCTTTAACCAGGCGTTGACGTAGGTTTGTTCCTTATTCTTAGCAGAAGGCATCCGCTTTTCTTCATCCAAGGCAAAGAACTTGGTGTTCTTGTCACTGCGCTTGTAGAAGTCTTTAGCTTCCTTCTCGGCATCCTTCACACTGGTGAATTCAGCAAACATATATTGACCAAATGGCACGCCATACTTGTGGGCCCCTCTAGCGTTGACGCTTCGCTTGTTGTCCACCATGTAACCGGCGTCACCCTTACTCCCGTGTTGGACGCGGATAATCACGTACTTCAAGTCCTTAGAAGCTTTCTTCCAGTTGATGTTCCCTTGATATTGCGAGATGTCAGCAACTTTTTTGGCTGCGGCATCGGCCTTGGTTGTGCTGAGCCCAACGCCCACGGCAAGAACAGCGGCGAAGGCGGCAATACCAACACTCAATTTATGTAACTTATTAGACATAAAATACTTCCTCCTCAATCTTTGCCTTCATTGTACACGGTATGGCCGGCTGGAAGGTTACCGCAGGTTTACAGTTGATTACATTTAGATTTCAACCTTGTAAGGTCGGGGTGGCGGGAGCGGGTAAACGCGGGTTGGCGACCCAGACTAAATGGCGTAAGCAGTCAGTAACCGGGCACCCCTTAATTGTGAACAACCGGTAAAAGTTGGACATTTGGTCATGAAAAAAGCGCGGTCCGCGGCCGCGCTTTAGTGAAATTTAGATTTAGTGGGCAGCGGCGTAAACTTTCAGCGCCAACTTGGCCCGGTTCTTATCGGTTTTGGTGATTGGATTGTATTTAGACAAGCCGGCCTTAACCTTCTTGTAGCTGTAAACGTTGCTATTACCACTCTCAAAGTACATGAGATCAGCTTTTTTCGGGGAATGATTCAATCCCAAGACGTGACCCAACTCATGAGCCACTGTGCTGGCGTATTCGTACTTGCGGCCGGTTTTAGCGACGCTGTTGACCCCCTTGACTTCTTTCTTCAAGGTGTCGTAAGCGGGCAGAGAAGTTTCGACTGCTGCGGCTTCACTGTTGAAGAGACTCTGGTAGTTGTCGTCATTCGTTGTGATTCCCTTGGCAGCTAAATTAGCTTTTGCCTTGGCCTCAATCGTCTTCGCATATTTCTTGTAGAAGGCATCGTTGAGTTGGTTAGTCATAGAAACGGCAATGTTTTTCGTCTCGTCACGGTAGTAGGACCACCGAACCTGAAGTTTCTTCTTGCCAGGTGTCCACCAAGCGTCACTTTGATCGGACTTAGTCGGCTTAGCTTTCGAGATGGAGAGTGTCAGGGTGTGATGTTTTTTGGAGCCCTGAACGAACTCTTTTTTCCCTAATTTTTTATTCCAATAGTTCATTGCAATCTTCGTGCTACTCTTGAGACTTGAGTCACTGGTCTTGATCCAAACCGTGGCGCGTCCATTCTTTTTCAGCGCTGATTGGGCATCGTAGGTTAGCTTATAACGCTTAGCCAACTTGCGTGCATTCTTGCGGTAGTAACTCTTGGACTTCTTCAGAGTTGCCGACGACGGATTCACACTGGCGGCGTGTGCCGTCACAGTGCTGGTCGTGATCACTGGTGTGATCAGTAGCGCTGCGGCCGCAGTCACGAGTAGTGAACGGATTCCTAAATGGTGTGTTCGATGCATGAGTTTGACCTCCTCAATTCCCCAAAACGTCATGTTTACAATAGCATAGCCTTTTCCCCGTAACGGGTCAAGCAAAGAAGGCCTCAAATGATTTCGGGGTTAACCCTATGATACCGGGGTTAGTCGCATGAACTATTGTCCCTATCCGAACAAATGTTCGGGAACTTTGTTTGCAAATCTGGTATAGTAAACTTAACGAGAAAAAAGGGGGCTTTTCGGTGGTTAAGCGGTGTGCATGGGTGTCTGATTTACCCGCAATGCAGGACTATCATGATGAAGAGTGGGGACGACCGGAGCATGATCCCCAAAAGTTGTTTGAGCTACTTAGCTTAGAGACCTATCAGGCTGGATTGAGCTGGCAGACGGTGCTTAAGAAACGAGCGGCCTTCAAGATAGCGTTCTATGATTATGATTTGGCTAAGGTGGCGGCGATGACGCCGGCCGATATCGAGCGTCTTTTGACCGATTCAGCTATTATTCGTAACCGGCGTAAGTTAACGGCAACCGTGGCCAATGCGCGGGCTATCATGACCTGGAACGATCCAGCGGATTTTGCCAATTGGTTGTGGGCATTTGTTGATAATCGGCCGATTCGACATACCATTCGCACCACGGCGGATCTGCCAGCCACCACGGCTTTATCAAAATTGGTGGCGCGTGAGCTGAAGAAAAAGGGATTTAAATTCGTTGGTCCGACGACCGTCTATTCTTTTTTAGAGGCAGCGGGACTCGTCAATGACCACGAGTTGACTTGTGACTGGGCACCAGAGAAACAATAAGGAAGGACTAAGATAAATGCGCTTTTTACATACAGCAGATTGGCATATTGGCAAGAAGCTTCATGGCTATGACCTTTTAACGGAACAGCGAGATGCTTACCGTCAAATTAAGGCCATTGCCAAGGCTGAAAAAGTTGATGCAGTTGTGATTGCGGGCGATCTCTACGACCGGGCACTACCCAGCGAAGAGGCG
Organism: Levilactobacillus lindianensis; assembly: GCF_003946095.1. GTDB lineage: Bacteria > Bacillota > Bacilli > Lactobacillales > Lactobacillaceae > Levilactobacillus > Levilactobacillus lindianensis. The sequence goes on from NZ_RHOD01000003.1 coordinate 40,057, forward strand.
GTGACCGCGTTGGATGATATGCTGGTGGATCTAAACCGGCAGGAACATTTTCCCTTACTCGCGATCAGCGGTAATCATGACTCTGGCGTTCGATTGGGTCAAGGGAGTGACTGGTTCAAGAGTACCGCATTTTACCTGAATACACGCCTAGAAGATGCCTTTACACCGGTGGTTATGGACGGTACGCAATTCTTCTTATTGCCGTATTTTGAACCGTTCGCGGCTCGCCAATATTTCGAAGATGACAGTCTGCGGACGGTGGCACAAGCCATGCAGAAGGTGGTGGCCCAGATGGTAGCGGCCTTTGATCCGCAACTAAAGCACGTCCTGGTTGCGCACTTCTTCGCGGCCGGAAGTACCCATACCGATTCGGAGACACAGGTCCAAGTTGGGGGCCTGAACGCGGTTCCAGTGGATCTCTTGCGTGATTTCGATTACGTGGCTTTGGGGCACTTACACCGTAAGGAAGCCTTACAGAGTGAGCCCACAATGAAATACAGTGGTTCGCCACTGAAGTTCTCAACGAGTGAGTCGTTGGATACTAAGGGCGTCTGGATCGTTGATACGGCCACAGATCCCGTGACGGTAACCTTTAAACCATTGAAACCGTTACATGATCTCGTGGTATTAAGAGATTCCTTTGAAGACTTGATGGACCCGAACAAAGTGTACCCAGTAACGCCGGAGGACTTTGTTGCGATTGAGCTGACCGATACGACCCCGATTGCCAATGTGATGCAACGGCTCAAAACGCGTTTTCCTAAAGTGGTTGAGTTACACCGAATTAATCAAATTGACGTCGCCCCCAAAGCCCTCAACATCGATCAAGTGCGGCAAGATCCTTTAACTTTATTGGGAGATTTCTTCGAGACCGTTACCAAGCATCCATTGACGGATCAACAAGAGGCGTGGGCTAAGCAAGCCTATCAACGCGCTCAGAAAGAGGAGGGGTAAGCCATGCGTCCATTAACTTTACATCTACAATACTTCGGCCCCTATCGTGACGAAGAAATTGATTTTCAAAAATTCGACAATCCACTCTTCTTAATTAGTGGGAAGACGGGGAGTGGGAAGACCACCATTTTTGATGGCATGTGTTACGCACTCTTTGATCAATCATCTGGAGTCGATCGTGAGCCAGCGGCGATGCGGTCGGACTTTGCCACGACCGAAGACCATACCCGCGTGACCTTCACTTTTAGCCATCGTGATCGCCACTATCAGATCATTCGCGAGCCGGCGCAAACGCTGAAGAAAAAACGGGGTACGGGCGTTACTAATGCGCCAGCCAGTGTGGAACTGACGGTTTTTGAGGACGGCGTAGAGACGCAGCAACTGACTAAGGCCAACCAGGTTCGTTCATTCTTACAAGATCTTCTTCAGATGGATGGCAAACAGTTCGCACAGATTGTCTTACTCCCGCAAGGCAAGTTCCGTCAGTTCCTGATTGCCCCCAGTGACGAAAAGGCAGCCGTGTTGGAACAACTCTTTAACACGGAAATCTTTGGTTTGTGGACGGATCAACTCAAGGCCCAATTGCGATCCGAACAGGATAAGGATAAAGAAACCGACCGGGACCGTGAACAGGTGCAGTCCAGTCTGATTTGGACACCGGAGAATCAAGAAGCGGCGGAGACTGCCATCGCTCAGAAACAAACAGAGACGGTGCTGACATTAATGGCCGACCAGCAGGCGGCCACCCAGAAAGCGGAAGTAACCGCTAAAGACCAGGTAGCAGTTGCCAACAAGCAAGTCACGGCATTGACCCAACAGGATACGCGTGAGGAACAGTTGTTGGCAGACCAAAAGCAACTAAAAAAGCAGTTGCGGCGACAGCAGGAATTGAAAGCACAAGAGCCAGACAGGCAGATTCAGCGAGCGGCCAGCCAACAATTGGAGCGCGTTCAGGCTATTCAGCCCCAGTGGACCACGCGGACTAGTGCTCAGCGCGATCTTGCCCAACGAACGGCAGCGGTGGCGCAGACTAGTCATGCACTCAAAGCAAAGAAGACGGGCCTCGAACAGGCGCAAGCAGACCACAAGGCCGCAGCCAAAATTGAAACGCGTCTGACGGCCACCCAGGCTGAGCTGACAGCCCGAGCCAAGATGATGCCAATTTACGAAAAGGTTGCCGACCTCATGCAACGCTTACAGGCCGCTCAGGTGGCTAGTGCACAGGCCAAGACGACTGAGACCAAACTGACTAAAAACAGGCAAGAGAATCAAGCACAACTTAAACAACAGGTGGCGATCACGGAGACTCAGGCCGATCACTACCAGGAACAGCAGCGACTTAACCAACGTGAAACTGAATTAAATGAGTGGCAACGGCAAGTTCAAAGTGTTCAAGACGCCGACCGACAGATCGCAACGACCGAGAAAAAACTGGCCACAGCCAAATCGCGTTTAGATCAGGCACAGCATGATTATGAGAAAAGCCAAGCCCAATTCGAAGAGCTGAATCAAGAACTCCTGGAACATCAGATTGCACAATTAGCCGCCCAACTCAAGCCAGGACGGCCCTGTCCCGTCTGTGGGTCCGTGGAGCACCCCCATCCAGTGGTAGTGGCCGATTCTGCGGTGACTGAGGCAGAAGTGAAGGATGCCCGGCAACGTGCCGAAGAGCGTCATACACAGGCCACCCGACTGGACACCGAACTCAAGGCGCTAGTCGCCACGTTGGCTGATCAGCAACAGAATCGTGAAGCAGATGTGGCCAAGTTGGTTACGGCAGTGTCGACAACCGATCATGAGGTTGCCAGCTTTGATGACTGTCAAAAGCGGGTGGCTGATCTGGTCGCCGCCTACCAAACGGCTGTTACCAAGAACAAACAGGCCCTGGCGGCCGTCAAGCAGGCGCAAACACAGGTTGCACGGTTAAAGCAGGATGCAGAAAAGTTAGACCAACTGGTTAAGGATGCGCAACAAGATCGCCAGGACAAGGCCACGGCAGCTGATCACTTGGATGTCCAACTGACCACGCAGCGTGAGGCTTTGCCTGAAGATGCGGCAACCTTGACCGAGTTTAAAGCGCAGAATCAACACTTACAGCAACAGTTAGATGCTGATAAAAAGCAGTGGGAGGCTAGTGTTCAAGCAGTCGAGACAGCGACAAAAGCGGTCACCGTAGCCAGTGCTGAACAAGACGCAGCTAACAAGGAACAGGGCGCTAGTAAACAGCGGCTCACGACGGCCCAAGCCGATTTGCAAACGGCGATTGCCAAGCAAGGTCCCGAGTTAACGGCGTTAACCGAAACCGAGATTGCCGATCTCTTGCCACAGGTGGCTACCTTGCCGAGATTACGTCAGCAATTGACCGATTTCCAACAGCAACAAGCTCAGGTTGCGACGACCGTGACGGATCTGAAGAAGCGAGTGGCGGACCGGCCCCAACCAAATCGGGAACAGACGCAGCAGGCGCTATCCGCTGCGCAGCAAACGGTCAATGAACGTCTAGACCAGCAACATCAATTGACAGATCGCTGGCAGACTAACGATCGCTATGTCAAACAGTTAAAGAAGCTGGTGACACAACAGGCCGCCGCGGTTCAAAAGACCCAGGCGCTCAATGAATTGGTCGGGGTAACCAATGGGGATGGGCCCAATAGCAAGCTGGGCCTGGAGCGTTACGTCTTGCAAACCTATCTGCGACAGATTCTACTGGTCGGTAATCAACGGCTCCAACAACTGACCAATGGGCGTTACCAATTCTTGGTTGATGAGAGTCCAGCAACCTTCAAGAAGAAATCTGGCTTGGAGATTAACGTCTACGATGACCACGTTGGGGAACAGCGAAGCGTCCACACCTTATCTGGTGGGGAAAGTTTTATCGCCGCGCTGGCCTTAGCACTGGCTCTGGGTGAGGTCATTCAACGTACCACCGGGAGTGTCGATGTCGAAGCCTTATTCATTGATGAAGGGTTTGGCTCGTTGGATGAGGACGCCCTCATGACGGCTCTGAGTTCGTTAGAGAGCGTTGAAGGTCAGAACCGGATGATTGGGATTATCAGTCACGTTAGTGAGCTACGAGAACAGGTACCTAACCAGTTACAAGTTGTCAGCAATGGTAACGGGGAAAGCCAGATCACCTATCAAATCGAAGATTAGGGTTTTGGCTGCAGAGACCAAAAAAGAGTCGCGGATGCTGTCCGTGGCTCTTTTTAATGAAAAGTGTTTCGCAAACTACCGGGGCTGTTACCAGAAAAGGAGGGGGAACTCGGGTCGTTAGACGGGAACAAAGTCCTCGCTTGTCGTGGCTAGGCCGATCTCGCCAGGTAAGTTGGTTGAGCAGCATGGAAAGCCATACCCGGGTTGTTTTCACTGGTAGCGAAGCAGCCGGCCGGACAATCCCCTTGGGGGTAGTTGGGGTCAAACCGGAACACTTTTCACGGCTAAGCATACCTGATGACCTGTCAAATGGATATCGGGGGACAACGATATTCGTTAATTTTGACGGGTTTTTCCGGTGAACTTCTAACGGTGACTTAATTTTTAGCAAACATGATCACCCCGGATAACCGTTTGTGGCTTAAACCGTTAAACGGCGTGATAGTGCGCTTTGTCCCTGTTTTTAAAGAATAGTTATATAATCAACGATTATCCGTGCATAACATCTAGATTAGAGTTAGAATAATGGATAATTATATTAGAAACGGGATGATTTTGATGTGTACTAGTTTGACCTATGAAAATAGTCAAGGTGATCATTTCTTGACGCGGACCATGGACTTCGCGTTTGAATTAGGCGGCCAACCGGTCTTTATGCCCCGTAATCAGAAGTTCCAAGGTGACGCCGGCGAGTTTACCACAAAGTATGGTTTTCTGGGTGCCGGTCGTGACTTGAAACATTACATTTTCGTTGATGGTGTCAACGAATTTGGCCTGGGTGCCGCAGCACTCTACTTCTCAGAGTATGCCAAGTACGTTAAGAAAGCTGCTGCCGACAAACTAGGCATCGCGCCCCATGACTTAGTCGCCTGGGTTCTAGGAAACGCCAAGAGCGTGGCGGATCTGCGGGAATTGATTCAAGAAGTTCAACTCGTGGACGTGCCAGTCTCCTTGCTGGGCCTGACGACTCCCTTACACTTCATCTTCAGTGACCCCACCGGGGAAACCGCCGTATTGGAAGCCACAAGTGACGATTTACACCTTATCGATGACCCAGTCGGCGTGATGGCTAACTCGCCACAATTGAGTTGGCACTTACAGAACCTAAGTACCTACGGAACCTTGGTGGCAAGCCAACGACCATTGCATGATTATGCCGGCTTTGAACTGGCTACTCAAGGTCCTGGTACGGGGGCCTTAGGGATGCCCGGAGATTACACGTCACCATCCCGCTTCGTCCGGACGGTCTTTAATAAGCACTACAGTGAGCCAACCGCCGACACGCCAACCACGTTGAATCTGTTACAACATCTGATGGATAGCGTGACGATTCCTAAGGGGGTTAAGCTCAAGGATGACGGTGCCAGTGACTATACGCAGTACCGGGGCTATATGGCCTTGGATGACCGTGCTTACTACATGGAACCCTATGATAATTTGGAACTCCAAGGGGTCAAGATGACTGACGAGATGTTAAATGAGTGGGATACCCCGGTTGAGTATCCACTGGATCACCAAGTTCACATTAACCAATTAAACTAAACAAAGCTGGTGACTAGATGAGTAATTTTCAACAAAAATCTTTTCAAGAATTAACGACGGCCGAACTTTTTGAGATTTATCGGTTGCGGACGGCTGTCTTCGTGGTGGAACAAACCTGTGCCTACCAAGAGGTGGATGATCTGGACCTAACCGCTCAGCACCTGTTCACCCAGGCACCCGATGGGAAGATTCGATCATATGCGCGTCTGATGGATGAGCAGGACCAGGTTCGAATCGGTCGGGTAGTGGTTGCGCCCGACGATCGGGGTAATGGTAGTGGGCGAGAACTAGTGGCCCAAGCCATCGCGGCTTGCAAGGCAACGTATCCTGATGCTGGCCGGATTATCATTCAGGCTCAGGCCTACTTGCAGAAGTTTTACGAGTCCTTCGGGTTTCAACCGATCAGTGATGTCTACCTGGACATTGGGATTCCTCATCTAGATATGATTTTGCCAATCAAATGACAGCTAAAAATGGCGCCGACCACTTGGTCAGCGCCATTTTTTTATGATAAAAGTTAATTGCGTTGGTTGGCGAGACTGATAAAGTCAGCCACCAAGGCTTCCGGCACACCGGTGGCCACCAGGGCACGTAACGGCATGTTGAGGAACATCAAATTTTGCGTTAGTTGGGGATGGTCGTCTTGCTGATCACTGAATCCGAGGGGATTGTTAGCCCCAAGTGGATTGAGAACCGTTGACTTAAATTGGTCCAACAGCTTGTGGTCACGAACGATCGTGGCCAGGTAAGTCTCCATAGTAACGGGGGCCGGTGAGTTCTTAAAGTCCATGGTCAGTTTGGTCTGGAGCCGAATATCCCGGGAGGATTGACCCACCATGATTTCGTAGTCTCCGGAGTCCGCTTGCCAACGGTGCTTGCCGTCGCACCACCAGCTGAAGTCTTTGCGACTGAGCTTGAGGGTGACTGCCTTGGTCTCGCCAGGTTCTACGGCAACCTTGGTGAAGGCCCGCAGTTCCTTGGTAGGCATTGGCACGTGTGAGGAGTGGTTAGCCACGTAGAGTTGTGGCACAGCTTTCCCCGCAACCTTCCCCGTGTTGGTGACGTTGAACGTCACGGTAGCCCCGTGTTCATCCTGGTCGACCGCGAGATCGGTGAGTTCAAAGGCCGTGTAGCTGAGCCCATAGCCGAACGGATAGAGGACGTGCATTTCGTGGGTATCATAATAGCGGTAACCAATGAAGATGCCTTCCGTGTAGTATTCGTGTTGCGGATCCTGGCCAAAGGTTGGTGCCATTGGCGTATCCGTTAAACGAATTGGGAAGGTTTCGGTCAAGTGACCAGATGGATTAACCTGACCGGTTAAGACATCCCAGGTTGCTTCACCCACGGCTTCACCAGCCAAGTAAGTTTCGACGACGGCGGTGACAGAGTGAATCCATGGCATTTCAACGGCAGAGCCATTTTGGAGAACGACGGTGGTGTGGTCACTGACCCGTCCCAGGCTCCCAATCAGATCGGTCTGGTTTTCCGGTAACATCAGCGAGTTCTTATCAAAGCCTTCGGATTCATCGCTAGCGGGATAGCCGGCGAAGATAATCACGTGATCGGCTTGCTTAGCAGCGGCCAAGGCTTCTTGAACCAAGTGGTCGTCGGTCTCGCTCTGATCCAAACGATAACCTGGGTAGTAGGTGGCATCCAGTCCCGTGTTTTTAAGGGCTTCGAGAGGCGTGACCAAATGAGATGGATTGACGTGTGAACTACCAGCGCCTTGGTAACGGGGATTTTCAGCGAGTTCACCAATGACCACAACTTTACCCGCCGTCTCAGGGTGCAACGGTAATTCTTCATCGTGGTTCCGTAACAGCACGATGCTGTCATCGGCAATTTCACGCGCGAAGGCGTGGTGAGCCTGGTGATCGTAATCGCCAGCGGTAGTCTGTGGTGACCAGTCATCGATCAGGTGGAGAATGTGACGAACCGCCTTGTTCAAGGTTCCTTCGTCAAGTTCACCGGTTTCGATGGCCCGGATGATTTCATCAATTGACGCTTGGCCTTTGCCAGGCATCTCGAGATCGAGGCTGGCCCGTAAGGCCCGTGCGTGGTTGGCAACGGCTCCCCAGTCAGACAGTACGGCGCCGTGGAAGCCCCATTCGTCTCTTAGAATGTCGCGTAACAGGTGGTGATTTTCGGAGTTCAGCACACCATTAACCTTGTTATAAGAGGTCATGATACTGGCCGGACGGGCTTCCTTCACGATAATTTCAAAGGTTCGTAGATAGAGTTCACGGAGTGTTCGTTGTGACATGTCACTAGAAGCCGTGAACCGTTGATTTTCGCGGTTATTGGCAGCAAAGTGCTTAACGGCAACCCCAACGTGTTGGGATTGAACGCCACGGACGTAGGCGCTAGCAAGTTTGCCAGCCACCAAAGGATCCTCGGAGAGGTATTCGAAATTACGACCGCCTAGTGGCGACCGTTTCAGGTTAACGCCGGGGCCTAATAACAGGCTGACCTGTTCGGCGCGGGCCTCTTGACCGAGGTGCTCACCGAGGCGTTGCATGAGAGATTGATCCCAAGAGCTTGCCGTGAGGGCGGCTGAGGGATAGGTGATGGCTGTCACGGAATCCGTGATGTCACCAGCGTCGGCCCCCGGTTTTTGCTTACGGAGTCCAGAAGGACCATCCGTCATCATGAGGGCGGGAAGTCCCAGCCGGTCAATGGCGGCGGTGTACCAGAAGTTCTTACCAGAGACCAGTGCGGCCTTCTCGGGTAACGTGAGTTCAGCAAGCGTGCGTTCGATGTCCATACGTTCAAATCCTTTCTACTTTGTCGATTAGTACCAGTATACCGTTTTCCCGGAAGTGATGTTAGTAAGGAAACCGTTTCTTTTGACAAAGCCTGGCAAATAGCGTACCTTTAAATTTGTGCAATCCATTTAATAACTAAAAGTAAGGAGGAAACCACGATGTCAGCCAATACACGCCACATTCAAATGACGGTCAACGCATGTTGCGAATGTAACATGACTATTTGTGTTGGGTTAAATCGTGATTTCCAGGCAAACCAGTAGACCTACATACCGACAACGATTGTTGTCACTGTAGCGGGTTTCCTCTCACGATTGACTGTGAGAGGGAACCCGCTTTTTGTTGCTAGTTTAGGGATTGCACACCACTAAATATTGAGGAAAAGGGAGCGTTAAGGTTATGAGAAAATGGACCGGAATCGGATTAGTTGCCGCAGTAGTCGCGATGGGATTGGGTCTGGCTGCCTGTGGACAATCGGCATCATCAACAACGCCCCAACAGGACTTAAAGCTACCAGCCACGGCACAACTAGACACGATCGATTTAGCTAAAGCCACCGGCTATGGGCAGACTGGGAACGTCTTTGAAAGCTTCTACCGATTGGGTAAGAACGGCAAGGTTGCGCCCGGTTTAGCGGACTCTGCCAAGATGTCTAAGGATAAGAAGACCTGGACGTTCCACATCAGAGACAACGCCGAGTGGAGTAATGGCGACCCGATCACGGCCCAGGACTTCGTCTATTCCTGGCGCCGGACGTTGACGCCAGCCACCAAGGCTTCCTATACGACGATGTTCTCCGGAATTAAGAACGGCGATAAGATTATTGCTGGTAAGGCCGATCCCAGTGAGATTGGGATTCGTGCCAAGGACAAGCACACCGTGGTGATTGAATTAGATAAGCCAATTGCCTACTTTAAGATTCTAATGGCTTACCCCTTATTTGCCCCACAAAATGAAAAGGTCGTCAATAAATACGGCAAGAAGTATGCCACTAAGTCCGAGTACATGGTGTACAGTGGGCCGTTCAAGATTACCAACTGGAGCGGAACGGGCAATACCTGGTCATTCGTTAAGAATAACCATTACTGGGACAAGAAGGTTGTGAAGCTGAATAAGATTAGCTATCAGGTAGTTACCAATCCACAAACGGGGTTGAGCCTGTACCAGAACAAGAAGCTCGACTTCGCCCAGCTTTCGACGGAACAGGTGAAGAATTATAAAAACGACAAGGAATTCAAACAATATCCTTATTCCATCGTGATTCATTTGAAGTACAACTTCCAAGATGCCGATAAGGAGAAACGGCGGATTATGAATAATCAGAATATTCGCCAGGCAATTGCGTTATCCATCAATCGGAGTCAATTGACGAAGAAGGTTCTGGGGGATGGTTCCGTGACACCGACCGGGTTTGTGGCCAGTGGACTCGCTAAGGACCCGAAGACGGGGGAAGACTTCGCCAAGCAACAGGTCGTCAAGAACACCACAACCTACAATCCAACGCTTGCTAAGCAAAAGTGGGCGGCTGGTCTGAAGCAACTGGGTCTGAAGAAGGTTAAGTTGAGTATTATGGCGGGTAACGATGACGTTGCTGCCAGCACCGTGACTCAGTATCTGAAGGGAACGCTGGAGAAGAATCTGTCAGGTTTCAACCTGACGATTCAAAACGTCCCGGCTTCCGTGGCCCAATCACGGTCCACGAGTGGTGACTTTGACCTCTTCCTTTCTCACTGGGGAGCTGACTTCAACGATCCGATTTCCTTCATGCAGATTCCAACGAGTTCGAATGCCTTGAACTACGGCAAATGGTCCAATAAGACCTATGATGCGTTGATCGACAAGGCGCAGAACCAGGACGCTGGTAACGACGAGGCGCGTTGGCAGGACATGGTCCAGGCGGCCAAGCTCATCAACAAGGAGCAGAGCTTCACGCCACTCTATCAAGCTAATTACGCCTATCTCCAACGGTCTTCGATCAAAGGTGTTATTCACAACACTGCCGGGACTCAGTGGAGTTACAAGTACGCCTATGTTAAATAGCATTTAGGTGCGTTTAAATTAATCACCTGCGGCTGCCAGGAATTCCTCCGGCTGGGATAGTAGGTGCCCCGACTAGGACTGTCGTTTCTACTTGATCATGGGGAACCTGTGACTAGCCGGGTCTATGACAGTTGGTGAAGTTGATTTCACCATGTTTTGACTGTTCTTTAAGGACATAACGCAAGTGAATTTTTAGATTCGTGAAAGGACGCCGATTCTATCGGTGCCCTTTTTCGCTTTACACTAACTGGTGAGTCCCGTTACAATCAAGTGAGATTAAGGGGAGAGGGCAAACTGATGGCAATTGGACCGAATGATGGACGGCAATTTGAGACGGATGGCGCCGCAGAATATAATGCCTATTTTGGGACACCCACGCATGACGATCACGTGTTATTTGAACTGTTGACGGTGGGTGTCTTTCAAGTTGGCTTAAGTTGGCAGGCAGCGGCGAGCAAGTTGCCAATTTACCGGCAGGTCTTTGCGGGGATGGCAATTCAGCCGGTGGCAGCCATGATTGATGAGTTAGCGATTCCGGAAATTGCGGCGTTTCCGGGGATGATTGGGAATCAGCGAAAGATTCGGGCAGTGCTCCAGAACGCACGAGCGATCCTTAAAGTTCAGCAGGAGTTCGGCAGTTTTTCCGCCTATCTGTGGGCTTTTGTGGATGGGACACCCTTTCTGTTACCGGCACCTGAGCGTGACGCGGTGGCCCATCAGTCGACGCTGGGAAGTGCCGTTGCCAAGGAGTTGAAACGCCGGGGCTTTAGTTTTGTGGGACCGGTGGTAACGCATATGTTTCTTCTGGCCGCGGGAATTCTGAGAGCACCCGATATGTCGGAGTAAGTGAAAATTAGGTGAGAATTCAGGTGAACCTGAAACCGATTTATTCGAGGCACTGGCTGGTCAGAGCCGCTATAGCGGGATCCGTTATGAATAAATTTATTATCGATTGTGCTTGACACCGAATTAGAATTGCATTAGACTTGCTATTAAATTAAGCGATTGAAAACAATGTGATCAGGAGAGTAACCACCGTCAATGGTTTCAAGAGAGCTCGCGATTTGCTGGAAGCGGGTAACCCACGGCGGGGTGAAGATGGCCTGAAATGAATTGGTACCGCCGAGTCTTTTCGATGAAGTGGTAATGCTTGGCACTCATTATCGTGCACGCACTTTAAGGCGCAAGCTGGCGAGTGTTAATGAGGGGTCGGCATGCGTCTGACTTGAATTAGAATGGTACCACGACAGAGTTCGTTTCTATTAAATTAGAAGCGGACTCTTTTCTTTTGGTCATTGTTTTCAATCGCTAGCTTCAAAATAAATCTTAAAAAGGGATAAAGGGGATTTTAAATATGAAGAAATCATTTAAACATTTTAGTTGGCTATTATTACTGTTAGTACCACTGTTGATTGTGTCTGGCTGTGGCAAATCCAGCAGCGACAAGACGATCAAGGTGGGGATCATGGGTTCCGATGAAAAGATCTGGAAGCCCGTTCAAAAGAAGCTGAAGAAGGAAGGGGTCAACATCAAGTTGGTGACCTTTACCGATTACAATCAGCCCAACGCTGCCTTAACGAACCATGAAATTGCCCTCAACTCATTCCAACACACGTACTTCATGGATCAATGGAATAAGGCCCACAAGACCAACATTGTTTCCATTGGAAAGACCGTCCGCGCACCACTACGTCTCTACTCCAAGAAGATTAAGAGCGTTGCTGATATCAAGAAGGGCGACCAAATTACGATTCCCAACGACTCAACTAATGAAGGTCGGGCCTTACACTTGCTTCAATCAGCTGGCCTGATTAAAGTAGACGATAGCAAGGCACTACCAACGCCTAAGAATATCACTCAGAACAAGCTGAACTTGAAGATTACGCCAGTTGATGCCGCTCAGACGCCACGTTCCTTAACGGATGCCGCCGGTGCCGTCATCAACAATGAATTTGCGGCCGAAGCGAAGTTGCCAAACAGTGAAACCATCTACAAGGAAAAGATTAACAAGGCGTCAATTCCTTACATTAACATCATTGCCACGAACAAGGCGGATAAGAATAACAAGACTTACCAGAAGATTGTGAAGGCTTACCAGACCGAAGCAACGAAGAAGTTATTGAAGAAGTACTACCACGGATTAACCATCCCAGCTTGGTAACAGACTGAGATTTCTAAGTTAAAATTAGCCGGCATAAGGCGAGTAAGGAGCACGAAGATTTGACTAACGAAGCGATTATTGAGTTAAAAAATATCGACGTCACTTTCCATAATAAGGGACAGACCGTCAACGCCGTGAAAGACGTGTCATTGACCGTCAATCGCGGAGACATTTATGGGGTAGTGGGTTACTCCGGTGCGGGGAAGAGTACCCTCGTACGGGTCATTAACCGGCTTCAGCCACCGACTGCCGGCACCGTTGTGGTGAACGGCCAAGATATCTTACACCTGACCCCCCGAAAGCTGCGAGCGGCCAGAACGAAGATCGGCATGATTTTCCAACACTTTAACCTGATGGATTCACGGACGATTGCCGACAACGTCGGCTATCCTCTACGATTCCGTCTCTCTAAGAAGAATCGACAGGAGAAGGTGGCGCACCTCTTGGAACTGGTGGGTCTGAGCGAAAAGGCTAACGACTATCCGGCCCAACTCTCCGGTGGTCAGAAACAACGGGTGGCGATTGCTAGAGCTTTGGCCAACGACCCCGAGATTCTGATCAGTGATGAAGCGACGAGTGCCTTGGATCCTAAGACCACGTCTTCCATCCTGGAACTGTTGAAGCGGTTGAATAGGGAGTTAGGCCTCACGGTGGTGCTAATCACTCATGAAATGGAAGCCGTCAAGGAAATCTGTAACAAGGTGGCCGTGATGGAATCCGGTGAAATCATCGAACGGGGTGATTTAGTCTCGATCTTCAGTCGACCACAGAAGCCGCTGACGCGAGACTTCATCAACACCGCAACGCAGATCAACCAAGCCCTGGAAAAGATTTACAAGCAGGCCAGTGCCTTAAACTTGAACGATCATCAACAGTTGGTCCAGCTCCAGTACGTGGGGGCCAGTACCGATGCACCGCTGATTACGGAACTTTACAAGCGGTATGATGTGGTCTCAAATATTTTATATGGGAACGTGGAAATCTTGCAGGACACGCCACTGGGGAACCTGATTGTGGTCATGTCCGGTGAACCGGATAAGTTACAGGACGCTTGGCAGTACTGCCAAGATGCCGGGATTAAGATTACCCACTTGAAGCCCACGGATTCGGAGGTGGCTTAGTTGAGTTGGTTTGCTAAATATTTTCCTAATGCTGTTACCATGAAGAGTGACTTCATTCAAGCCACCGGTGAGACGCTGTATATGACACTGATTACCGCCGTGGTGGCGGGAATTCTCGGGATGATTATCGGGGTCGGCTTAATTGTCACACAACCTGGTGGTATTCTAGAGAACCGGGTCATTTACAACATCTTTGATAAGATCGTCAACCTCTGTCGGTCGATTCCCTTTGTGATCTTGCTGGCCGTGATTGCGCCCTTAACACGAGTGATCGTGGGGACTGCCATTGGAACGACCGCAGCAATTGTGCCTCTGGTTATTGGATCTGCCCCATTCTATGCGCGACAGATTCAAAATGCTTTGGCCGAGGTAGACCACGGGGTGATCGAGGCTGCCGAATCGGTTGGCTCTGGTCCCATGGGGATTATCTTCCGGGTCTATCTCAAGGAAGGTTTGGCCGATATCATTCGTTCTTCCGTCCTAACGTTGATCAGTTTGATTGACCTGACCGCCATGGCGGGTGCCATTGGTGGGGGTGGCTTGGGGAACTTAGCCATCAACGTCGGATACAGCCGCTTTGAAACGGATGTGACCGTCTTGGCCATGTTAATCATCTTAGTCATTGTCTTTGCTATTCAATTAGTGGGGGACCTGTTGGCCCGTCGTGTGGACCACACGGCCTAACCACTACAAAATGTCGAAAAGGAGAGTTGGGAACGGTTCCCACTCTCCTTTTCCTATGAAGACTATTAATCGCTAAACGGGGTAACCTAAAAATTTTTAGAATCCGGGATTTTGTTGCCAAATTCTAATGATTTTTAGGTAAAATAGAAAAATTAAAAACACACGCGTGACGTGAGAGAGAAAGGGTTCATGGGCTTGAAAAAAACAGGATCAGCAACCGAAAACGTCGTCAAGGGAATTTTCTGGGCGACCGTTGCGTCGGCAATGTTTGGGGTATCGGGAACGGTGCTCCAGTTCATCTCACAGGGACAATCAATTCCATCGAGTTGGTTCCTATCTGCTCGTACCATGGGGGCAGGGGTCATCCTACTTCTGATCAGTATGGTTATGTATGGTAAAGAGACGTTTACGATTTTTAAGAGTTGGCGTGAAATTGCTTGGATCGTGGCCTATGCGGTCTTCGGCTTAGGCGCAAACCTCCTGACATTTTACATCTCCGTTCAGACGGGGAATGCGGCTGCGGCCACGATTCTTCAGTATCTGAGCCCGCTGTTTATCGTCTTAGGAAGTCTGTTGTTTAAGCATGTGCGGCCGTTACGAAGTGACCTGATTGCCTTTGCCGTTGCCATGGTGGGGGTATTCTTAGCGATTACCCGTGGGAACATTTCACAGTTGGCCATCCCATTTGATTCGCTGTTATGGGGGATTGGGTCCGGAATTACCGCGGCTTGTTACGTCGTTCTGCCACGACCATTGGTTCGTGATTACGGGCACCAGCCGATTACGGTATTGGGCTGGGGAACCTTCATCGCTGGGGTGATTTTCAATATTCACCAACCAGTCTGGGTTCACACGCCACCTTTGACGAGTACGCTACTGATGTCGATGGCGACGGTCATTATCATCGGGACAATTCTCCCGTTTGCATTGTTGTTGTACAGTACCCACTTCGCGCCATCTGACGTGATTAGTATCGTTGATGCCGTGCAACCCGTGATGACCTTCGTGCTTTCGATTATCTTTTTAGGGTTGAAAATTTCCATCGCCGAAGTCGTGGGATCAGCGCTGGTTATTTTGGCAATTTATTTGCTCCAACGGGGACGACGAAAGATCGTTGAACAGGATTTTTGACGGGAGTGAGCAAAATTGACAACTTTTGATTGGGTTCGTCATGGGCAGACGCAGGCTAATGTGGATCAGGTCTTTCAGGGCCAGTTAGACACGGCAGCCACCCACCTGACCGTGCGGGGATTGCAGCAGGCCGAACAATTGGCGCAGACTCTGCGGTCGGTTAATTACGATCGCGTCGTCAGCAGTCCCTTACATCGGGCACGGCAGACGACGGCCGCGTTGACACAAGTGGTGCCAGTGGTTCCCGAGTTCGACGAGCGGCTACAAGAAGCCGATTATGGCCAATGGACCGGACAAACGTATGCGGCCGTTAGTGCCGAGTACGCGGCCTCCTTTGATCCTGTGACACGTGAGGTCTTGCCCGATGAGCTGGCGACGGTCGGTGGGGAATCATATCTGATGGTTCAGCGACGGGTGGGCCAGTGGTTGGCCGAACAGGTCGTGGATCATCCTGACGATCACGTTCTGGTGGTGAGCCATGGCTTGACGATTAAGGCGTTGGCCCTGCTCACTTTGGGGGCACCCGCAACGGCGGCATTACCCGAGCCTAGCAACACGAGTGTGACGCGGATGACCATTGATCCAGTCACCGGTCGACGTTACCTGCGGTTCTACAACGTGGGGACGGGGAATTTCAATTAAATGATTGTAAAAAAATAACCTCGCCAAGTGGCGGGGTTATTTTTAATTGAAAGTCGGTTACTTCTTGAGGTTGTCTTCAACGTAAGACCGAACTTCATCGTCGGACTTCGCATCAATTTCCTTCATCGAAGCTTCAGTTTTATCAGTGTCGTGCCCATTGGCTTCCATGAAGTGGTCCCACAGTGCGTCACGAACAGGCATAGTCTGGTCGGACCAGTCGAATACTTCTGTCATCTTTTCATCCAATAAAGCAGTCTTTTCAAAATCAGCCATAACCAATTACCTCCAAAAAGAATTTGGGGTCAGTGGAATTTGTGATTGGCATGAATCTCACCGGCTTCATTTTTAATGTTAGTCCTTTTGGGGAAAAATGGTAAATATTTTGTTTAGATGATCCGCTAGGTCTATTGACGATTTTTATGAAAAACGGGAGAATGAGAGATATCAGAGGGGCAGAAAACTGCCAGAAAGTGGTGTGTGGTATGGAATACCGACAACTCGGGAAGACTGGGTTCAAGATTAGTGAAGTGTCATTAGGAACTTGGCAACTAGGATCGAAATGGGGCGATCCATTCGACGAAAATGACGCGCAGAATACTTTAGCCGCAGCCTATGATGCAGGGGTAAACTTCTTTGACACCGCCGACATCTATCAGGATGGGTTGAGCGAACGCGCCTTAGCTACGTTTATTAAAGACAAACGCGATAAGGTCTTCGTTTCCACTAAGGTGGGCCGGAAACTCGACCCACACGTGGCGAGTGGGTACACGCCTGCTAATATAACCAAGTTCGTGGAGGCGAGTCTCCAGAATCTAGGCGTAGATGCCTTAGACAACGTGCTCTTACACTGTCCACCAACTGCGGTGTACTATACGCCAGAAGTCTTCTTTACGCTCGACCAGTTGAAAAAGGCCGGGAAGATTAAGAACTATGGTGTGAGTGTGGAACGCGTCGAGGAAGCCATGAAGGCCTTGGATTATGATATCTCCGCCGTGGAAATTATCTACAACATGTTCCGCTTACGTCCAGCCGATCGTTTCTTCCAGATGGCACAGGAACAGAACGTGGGTATCATTGCCCGAGTTCCTTTGGCCAGTGGCCTGTTAAGTGGGAAGTACACCTTAGATACGGCGTTTGGTAAGGCCGATCACCGGAGCTTCAATCGTCACGGGGAAGCCTTTGATCAAGGCGAAACGTTCTCTGGGGTGGATTACGCGACCGGTGTACGCGCCGCTGGTGAACTCAAGGAACGCCTGCACGCGGGAGATCAACTGGCACAGATGGCCCTGCGTTACATCCTAATGGCCGATGCCGTTAGCACGGTGATTCCTGGGGCATCCAAGCCGGAACAGATCAGTCGTAACGTGGCGGCTGCCGACGTTCCCGCCTTTACGCCGGAACAGATGGCGATCGTGCGCGACGTCTATGACAAGTACATCAAGAATCCCGTTCAATATCGCTGGTAAATAAAAATGACCATTAGCCCGTTTTCAAACGTGGCTGATGGTCATTTTAACTTAATCGGCCTGAAGTTCTAGTACCCAGTTGGCCGCTTGATCGTTGGTATTAATCGCATCCGGGTCGTCCATTAGGGTCTCGTTGATACGTACGACGGTCCCCGCGGTGGGGGTCTGGAAGTTTTGAACGGCCTTGTCGCTCTCGACTTCGAGAATATCGTCACCAGCCTCCAGATGATCACCGCTGAGAATGGGGAGATCCACGAAGCTCAGCGTACCCATTTGTTCTCGGGCGTCGCTAGCGAGCCCCAGTCGGTAGTGGCCTTGGTCACGCTGTTCTAGCCAGACGCCGTCCGTAATGGTGAGATCGGGTGCCGTCTGATGGCGGTGCTGCCACCAGTTCGTGAGTCGTTGCCAAATTGTTTGTGTCGCCATCGCAGTCCGCTCCTTCTTAATCGTGACTTCAGTATAGCCTTTTGCCGCCAGGCCTGACAACTGGAACCACCTGAGAATTGGTGCGGGGAGAGCCGGTATGCTAAACTACGTTTATGAGAATGAGACGAAGGGGCTGACACGATGTTTCTAATTGATACCAATCGCAATGGGCGGGCAGTTACGGATGCGGTTGTAAACCAATCCATTGATAATTATTTGGTCAATGATCTTAAGTTACCGGGTCATGGATTTATGATGTATGTTAATCGGCCGGCCGTGATCGTCGGAATCAATCAGAGCGTGGCGGCCGAGGTGGATTTTCACTACTTAGCGGATCAAAATGTTCAGTTGGTACGCCGAACTTCCGGGGGTGGCGCCGTCTATCACGATGAACGCAATTTAATCTTTGAGCACATCGTAAATGGCGATCCTCAGGATGGCACAACATTTGGCGACTACACCGTCTTCGCCGAGCCTATTTTAAAGGCACTACAGGCTATGGGAGTTCCGAACCTCGGTATCCGCCACAAGAGTAATCTGGTAGTTGGCGAGAAGAAGTTCTCGGGAATGACCATGTTTAAAAACGGAGATGGTTATGCCGCCGGTGGCACTATCATGTATGACCTCAACGTCGCCGCGGCTCACCGGGCACTCTTGCCGGTTACGAAGCATGCCCATCGAGGAGTGGCCTCCAATCGCGTGGCCATTACCAATCTTCGCCAGTATTTGGCACCGGCCTATCGCGACCTGACAATTCAAGAATTCAAGACGGCCCTGCTGTGTCATATTTTTAAGGTAGACCGCTTGGAGCAGATTGAGACCTATCATCTGACGGATCATGACTGGTCGGTGATTGATCAGCGGCTGGCGGAGAAATACCGCACGGACGCCTGGAACTACGGGGCTAATCCGGGGCTACGGGAGTATCGCCGTTGTCGGTTGATAAAGGGCGATCTTCATCTAAACTTTACGCGGCAGGCGGGCCAGTACCGGCGGGTGGCCTTGTTTGGCACGGTGGCCACTCCCGCTGAATTAACAGCGATTGCGGCCGAGTTAACGGGACTACCGGCGACGGTGGCAGCCATTAAACCCATCCTTACCACTGCCGTCGCACAGGGTGTTCTGGCGCCGGGGGATGTTGATCCCGTGGTGGCCGCACTGACTGAGGAGGGAAAATAATGAAGGGCAAGTATGCCGTCAATCAATATGTAGGGGTGCCGGTAGCGGCCAATGCTTCGGGCCAATACGAGATTAAACGGGAACCGGATGGGGACTTCAAGCTGCATTCTTGGCGAACAGGGAAACACAGTAAGGGCAAGTACCAAGGGGTTGGCCAGATCTTTCTGACGGAAAACAACCTCAAGGTGGCCGTAGTGGCTGCTTATCCCGTTCCATTTAAGGAACGCCACCAGTTTACACCGATGCAACGACTGACCAGCGAATTCGTGGGTTCGGACGTTCTTGAATTAGCGCAGGCACAACTAACAAACTAGAGTTCTGAAAGCTATAATCGAATGGATTATGGCTTTTTTAGTTCCTGTTGAATTGGGCCACCTGCGGCTGGGAGAGTTGTTAATGATGGCATTGGCAGGTGCAGCAGGGCCTCATATCGCTTTGCACGGTTACTAGCAGTTTCTTCAGTCAATCATGGCTTGATTTCAGAAGCGCATGGAATCTAGTTAAAAATTGATTCAGAGTAAGACAAAAAATCCTGACCAAAAGTATTCATACCTTTGGTCAGGATTTAATTGTTTCAGGATATCTGTGAATTGGCTAATTTTGGTAGAATTACTGAATTTGGTTATTGGAATTTTACTTTTGAATCCGAGCATTGTCATCATTAAGAAGACAGCCTTGCCTGATTGCCGTCGTATCGATATATCCTGGTTCGAAGCTAATGGACAAAATAAGCACTCTTGAAATTAGACTGTGTGCCGACCGTATTGTAGACGACCCCGTTCAATTTAGGATTGACCAGGTACGTGCTGGCAGGCTGTATCAGTGGCGTGACTCCCTGTTCACTCATGAGGACGCCCTCGGCCTTGAGGAGTGTCTGCCAGCGCTTAGAATTGAAGCTAGGGGCATTGCTGGCTTGATCAATGAGGTCGTCGTAAGTCTCGTCTGACCAGTGACCAAAGTTAGCCGCGTTGTCGGTAGTGAAGAGGTCGAGCATAGCTAGGGGATCGGCATATTGGGCGCGTTGAACGGCGACTGTCATATCGGCAGTTGCTGGGGCATACTCTCGGTTGAGTTCCTCATTTCTGGGTTTTAGGTTAATTGTCAGCCCAGGAAGGGTCGCGGTGAGTTGTTGTTTGAGAATTTTGGCGACCTTTTCACCGGAATAATTGTCTGAGTAGCCGAGGGTCAAAGTGACCTTTTTGAGATGGGTGGCCGCTAAGGCAGCACGCCACTCGGCTTGTGCGGTTTTGGGTAGAAAGGCAAGTGTCTTCTGTTCAGGTTGGGCAGCCGCAAAGTCCGAAGTTCCGCGGACGCCACGACTGAGGCCAGCAGGGACGATCCCCTTGGCGGGCAGTGATGTGGCCCCGTATGAGGCACTGGTCAAAATCTGACGATTAATCGCGTGGGAAATGGCCAATCGCGCCATTCTCTGCCGCATCAACCGATTACTAGTGGCCTGGCCACGTTGCCGGTAGACCAGGTTGACCATCTTTGAGTAGGGCCGCGCCGTATAGTCCGCACTCTTCTCAAAACTCTTGAGATTTGTTTTATTGACGAGGCGGATCTCATCCAATGAGCCGGATTCATAGGCATTCCAGGCGGCTCGCTGGCTCGGATACATCCGGACGTCAATCTGGCGAAGGTAGACGTGCTGACGATCCCAGTAATGGGGATTCGGCACCATATGCCAGTGTTGTACGCTGAAGTCGTGGTTGGCGACCATGAAAGGCCCCGCGTAGACCTGGTACTGGGGCTTGGTACCGTAGCGTTTGCCCATCTTTTTCGCAAACTTTTCGTTTTGGGGCCCGAATAGGGGGAAGGCCAGTCGTTGTGGGAGTTCAGCCATCGGGTGGTCAAGGTGGACGACCAAGGTGAACTTATTGGGCGCACTGACCCCCAATTGGCTGGCTGGTAACTTGCCATTTAGGATGCGGCGGGCATTTTGAATACCGTCAAATAGATCGGCGTTGGGGGCCTTGGTGCGCGGATTCAGCGCGCGTTGCCAGGAGAAAACGAAGTCGTTGGCGGTAATTACGTCACCGTTACTCCAATAGGAGTCTTTCCATAATGTAAAGGTATAGGTGGTTCGACTGGGATTGATCTTGACCTTCTTGGCCAGAGCCAACTCGGTATCGCTGTCGCCCATAGCCGAATAGAGACCTTCGATCGTGTTATTTAGACGACCAAATTGGGTAAGCTTGTCTGTGTCTAGACTGGTGATGGGGTGAGTTGTTGCGAGGGTTAAGTCTTGATTTTTAGTCATGACTCCCTGACTGTCGCTATGGGTATCTGTTTCGTGACTGGACGTGCAGCCGGTCAAAACGATACCGAGCATCAGGATCCCTAAGATTCGCCAATATTTCACGTTTACCCCTCCGATAATGAATGATGGTCTTCTCTGATAATAGGTGAGCGGGACGGTGGCGTCAAGCTGATTTGATTCGGTGACTTGTAGCTCTGTGGGGAATTCGCTAGAATGGGGAAAACAAGTAGAGGAGCTAGACGGATGGAACATTGGTCACCAGAAACAATTGTCGATTTTCGCCGCACTCTCCTGGCGTGGTATGACGCCGAGGGCCGCGACTTACCCTGGCGGCATGGACGGAACCCTTACCATACTTGGATCAGCGAGGTGATGTTGCAGCAGACGCAGGTGCAAACGGTCATTCCTTATTATGAGAACTTTATTGCGACCTTTCCGACGGTAGCTGACCTTGCTCAGGCACCAGAAGCCACCTTACTGAAGGCCTGGCAGGGGCTGGGTTACTACTCTCGAGCGCGTAACCTTCAACGTGCGGCGCGGCAATTAATGACGGATTATCATGGGCAGTGGCCCCAAACGGCGGCTGAGTTGGAAGACTTAATTGGAGTCGGTCCCTACACGGCCAGCGCCATCGCCAGCATTGCCTTTGATCAGGTCGTGCCGGCGGTGGACGGCAATGCTTTTCGGGTGTTTGCGCGGTTGTTAATGATTGACGCCGACATCGCCAAGCCAAAGACGCGTGCCCTCTTTACCGATATTATTCAACCGATCGTGGATCCCCAACGTCCAGGAGCCTTTAATCAGGCAATCATGGACCTGGGGTCGAGCTACATGACCGCTAAGAATCCGGACCCAGAGCAGTCCCCAGTCCGGCGATTCGATGCCTCCTATCGTGCGGGTCGGGTGTTAGATTTTCCAGTGAAGACCAAGGCTCCTCGTCCCAAATTGATGCCCTATTATGGTCTGATTATCCATTCACCAGCGGGGTATTTATTGACCCAACGGAGCAGTCAAGAGATGCTGACGGGTTATTGGAGTTTTCCTCTCGTTAAGCGCGCCGACCTGCGCGACCAGGACAGACCGACCGAGACGACCGAAGAGGCCGATCTAGCGGTCTTACAGGAAAAGTGGGCACAAGAGAATCAACTGACGTTAGACTTAAAACCACTCGGTGGCCGTCAGGTTAGCCATACCTATACGCACCAGCGTTGGCAGGTGAAGCTACTCGTGGCGGAACTGACGACGACACCGACACTGGACTTTCTTCCGGGTCGCTGGGTGGCTGCCGATCACGTGACAGCGTTACCACTACCTAAGGTTCAAGAAAAGATGATGGCCCGCTATGAACAACAGATTGGGCAACCGGTATTCCAAGAGAATTAGTTTCGCTTCGTGTAAAGTTGCAGTATTATCAAAGTAATCAATGATTCGGCGTGGTCAATGACTTTGACCACGATGACTGTTAAGAAATTTGGCATTCGTGTGGGTCGTTACGAGGGGGTACTTAATCATGCAAACTGTGTTTGATGTTCTCAAGTCCATATCTGTGAATCATCAAGAAGTCGAAAGCCATCAGGTGGTTGTAACCGATGCGAAAGGTAAACCTAATGGGTTATTGACCGACTTGCTTCATGATTTAATTAACAATGCATTGCTCTTTGTCTCGCTCAAGGAGATGGCGACTGCGCCAGCATTAATCGAACGGCTGAGAAGCCATACGCCGCTCCCTGACGACGTATTGAGTGAGTACAGTAAGATTCTAACGGAACCGTGTTACGGGTTGAATTTCGCGCCACAGAAGGCTCAAATTGAGCTGATTGTGCGACGGTAGGAGGGATAGCGTGACGGACGACTTAATTGAAACGGCTCCGGGGGCCAATACCGCGCCACCGGTCTTGCTCTTACAGGGAACTGGCGGGACTAATGAAGAAATGTTGACGTTTGGTCGTCGGTTGGCGCCACAAAGCCCGCTGATCACGATTGGTGGTCGGCTGGGTGAAGGCGCCCAGCGGCAGTATTTCCAACAGACCGCGGCTGGTCCCGTTGACCCCCAGCAGGTTGCCCATGAATCGGACTGGTTGGGTGCCAGCATCCGCCAGGTCTGTCAGAACCATCGCTGGGAGGTGGACCAGTTAATTACGGTGGGCTATTCTAATGGGGCCGCGATGGCCGCCTATGGATTGCGGACCGGTGATCTGCCTGGGGCCACGGCGGTTTTATTTCACCCGTTATGGCTCGCTGCTCCCCAGATTGTGAGTCGGCCAAAATTAAATATTTGGTTATCTGCAGGGCAACGTGACCCGCTAGTTTCAGTGGCCACGGTGCAACAAGTTGCGGCGGATTGTCGGCGGACAAAAGCCGCGGTAACCCTTTACCAGACCGGCGGGAGCCACATGCTGACACCGCAGGAAGTCAGCGCCGCTAAAGCATGGTTGGGTGAAAACGATTAAGGGCATGTGCCAAAAAAGATTTAAAAATCGAGCACTTCTCATTTGCTATTTTGGAGAATACCTGTTATTCTATTGATAATGTATTTATGGTTCGGAAGTTTTAAAGGCTCGACGTTCTTATAAGAATGGCTCCTTTTTACCCCAGCTTTCAAATGCAAATAATATTGCGCTATGCGCACACGGAGGTTTCATTCTTATGGAACAAGGTACTGTTAAATGGTTTAACGCTGATAAAGGTTACGGCTTCATCACTTTGGAAAACGGCTCAGACGTGTTCGTTCACTTCTCAGCTATCAACAGTGAAGGCTTCAAGACGCTTGAAGAAGGCCAACACGTATCCCTTGATGTAGAACAAGGCGACCGTGGCCCACAAGCTGCTAACGTATCGGTTGTCGACTAATTTACATTAGCCTAAATCGTGTCGTAAAAACCACTAACTTCGGTTAGTGGTTTTTTTATGCCTATTTAGTTATCGCGTGAAAGGCGAATTACTTGTAAAGTTTGGTTAGTCAGTTTACGATAAGATTAATAAAATTAGGCGGTGATTTTGAATGAGTGAAAAGGTTTTTAACCAAGCAAAGTTAGCCAAATTCGACGGACAGGATGGCCAGCCAGCCTATGTGGCCGTTGATGGTGTGGTCTATGATGTGTCTAACGTTGATGCCTGGCAGGATGGCAAGCACCATGGCAACTTGGCCGGTCAGGAACTGACCAGCGTGATCGATGGCCAATCGCCACACGGTCGTAAGGTCTTGGCAAAACTTCCCGTGGTAGGCAAGTATCAGGACGACTAGGATCTAGTGGTCGGCAAATATAGAGATAGTCTAAATTAGGCGCCGTGAGCGAAAATGCTCACGACGCCTAATTTTAATTCGTTCTGATGATCCCTGAAAGATGTCGCAAGAGAGATTCGAACCCTCGACCTACGGTTTAGAAGACCGTTGCTCTATCCAGCTGAGCTATTGCGACCTAATTGAAGTCTGCTCGACAACTTCTTAATTATAGAGAAGCCAACGCGACCTGTCAATTACTGTTGGGAATTGCCGAGGACCGTTAACCCCCATTTAATTTTGTAGGATTAACTTACTAGCTGGGTGAAATCTCAAGAATTTTTAATTTTTGATCAAAATCGCTTGCAATGTTCCTGTAACATTACGATAATATAACTGTAACCTAAAAGTTGACGGGGGGAATTGCTATGCATGCACTAGTTATTATTTTATTCATTATTGGTTTAGCGGCGGGTGGTCAGTTGTATCTCAACAACCGAGAGGCTTTCCGAAAAAATAGTAAGCATCTCGCTACCCGAAACAAGTTACACGACGATTCTGACCGTCGTTTGATCTAACTGAATTTTCATTTAGCAGTGACCGGAGTATTGATTCTGGTCACTTTTCTTATACGCATTTTTAATGAAAGGGCTAGATTGTCGGGCTAACCGGGCGCCAAGTCCCCAGGCCGTGGTGTTTTGTGATAAAGTGAGGCTACAATCAAGGATAGAAAGGGCGTTTACGTGACAATGAAGACGTTAGTATTGGTCGCTCATCCTCACCTGGCGGATTCGAGCAGTCAGCAATTTCTAAAAGAAAGTCTCCCGGATTCGGGAGTGGTTTGGGAGTGGTTGGATGGTCAGCAGGTCCTTGACGTGGATCAGGAACAAACGCAG
Source organism: Levilactobacillus lindianensis (assembly GCF_003946095.1). Classification (GTDB taxonomy): domain Bacteria; phylum Bacillota; class Bacilli; order Lactobacillales; family Lactobacillaceae; genus Levilactobacillus; species Levilactobacillus lindianensis. Next base: position 65,703 of record NZ_RHOD01000003.1, read on the forward strand.
TTGCGGCAGGCTGACCGAGTCATTTTTCAGTTTCCGCTTTACTGGTTTGCGGCGCCGGCGAGTCTCAAGCAGTGGGAGGATACAGTTCTGACCCGGAAGTTTGTCTACGGTGATCATCGCTACCCGTTGGCGGGTAAAGAGCTTGGCGTTGTCGTGACGACGGGGATGCCTGGTAAGGCCTTCCAACGCGGCGGGGCCGAGGGCCTCACCTTAGATGCAGCCTTAGCCCCATTAGCGGCAGTCGCACAACGCGCCAAGATGACGTGGTTGCCAACCTTCGCCATTCACCAATTTGGCTACTTAACTGAGACAGAGAAGCTGCAGTTGGTCGTTCGTTATCAACGTTACTTGACGCAGTCTCAGCCGGATAGTTTGACGACGCGTCAAGCGTGGTTTGCCGAACGATTACCAGGCATGATTGATCGACTCCCCGTGGACCAGCAGGCGGCAGGTAAACTAATTGCCAGCGTCTTCGATCAGAAGAGCGCGGACTTAGACCAATTGACGGATACCCTGGCACTGATAAAGGAGCAGAGTGATGACTGAAAATGCAGCTTGGCTAAATGAACAGATTGACCACTTGGCCCAGCAACAGGCTAAGTTTACTGATCGCGCCTTTTGGCTGGCCCTAAAGGACCTGATCGCTGAACAAGATCGACGAGCCGATCAGCTGGGCGGCGAGGTAGACGGCCGGACTTGGAGCCCGGATCAGTGGTAAATGGTCGCCTAAATAAAAGGGCCACGACAATAGTCGTGACCCAAAATTCAACAGGTTTAATCTAGATTAGAAGTCTTGTTTCATGGCAGCCCAGTGGTTAATCGGGCCGAACTTGTGACCAACCTCAACAGGGTTTCCAATTGCCGTGTTCACGAACTGCTTGGCAATCATGATGGCATCCTTCATTGGTGTCGCTTTGGCAAGCTCGGCAGTGATACAAGCGGAGAGGGAGTCACCAGTACCGTTCACCCGGTCGGTGTCATGGTAGGGTTCGCTCAACCAGAAGCTTTCGCCAGATTCTAAGAGGACGAAGTCTTTGACGTGCGTCTGGTTTTCCTTGGCGTGGCTGCCCTTGGCAATGACGTTTTTGGCACCCATCTTTTGCATCTTGCGGGCAGCTTCTTCCATATCGGCATCGTTGTTGATGGTCATTTCAGCAATCTTCTGCGCCTCATAGAAGTTGGGTGTCAGTACCGTCGCCAGTGGCAATAGTTCGGTTCGAAGGGTGTTAAAGGCGCTCTCTTCCAGGAGTTGGTTACCGTGCTTGGTCATGATGACAGGATCCACGACTAGGGGACCGAAGTCAGCAGCCTGATAGTTTTTGACGACATTGCGGATCAATTCGGAATCGGCGAGCATCCCGGTCTTAGTGGCCTTGATGTGGTAATCGTCGGCGAGGTCCTTGAATTCTTGGTCAATGAAGTCCGTCGGCATGGGGACGCTGGCGTGGATGCCGTAAGAATTACCAGCGACACAGGCTGTGATGACTGAGGCACCATGGACGTGGCGGGCAAAGAAAGTATGTAGGTCGGCTTGCATGCCGGCACTACCATCGCTATCAGACCCAGCGATGGTGAGGGCTTGTGGAAATGAGTTGACCATAAGAATGAGACCTCCAGTGTTTTAAGAATGGGTCTAGCATAGCATAAGTGATTGGAAGCACGCTATTAAGTCCCTCTATAAATAAATCTATGAGGAGTGATGACCATGCCTAAAGCCTTACGTCAGTTGATTTTCTGGTGGGTCATGGGGGGTGCCGTGAGCTGGTATGCCATCGTGGGATCGGTGACGGTGGTCTATCGAATCTTTTCCAACGAACCGGTAACTTTATCGGTTGGGATCGGATTATCTGTGATAAGCTTAATAGGGTTAAGTCGTGCCGCCAAGCGTGGTTCAGCGTGGGGGCTCGTACCCTCAACTGTGATCGCCATCGCCTTGCTTTTGGGATTGGTGGCGGATGCCACGTTATTGGGGCTCGGTGCGACGATCCCGGGTTTTTATTAGGTGAAAAATAGAATTGTAGGAGGTCGATTAACGCCCATGTTAATTCAACAAGGTCTTATCGAAAATGCAACACAACCGCAAGATATTCGGATTGAGGATGGCAAGTTTACGGCAATTGCCGATCATTTAACAGCAAAAGATCACGAGCAAGTGATTGATGCGCACGGTAAATTGATTTTGCCACCATTTGTTGATCCTCACGTTCATTTGGACAGTACCATGACGGCCGGTGACCCAGAGTGGAACCAATCCGGAACCTTATTCGATGGTATCCGCATTTGGTCGGAACGGAAGAAGACGCTCAGCATTGAAGACGTCAAAACCCGTTCACGCCGAGCTTTGGAACTTCAAGCCTCGCATGGGGTGCAGTTCGTGCGGTCTCACGTGGACGTCACCGACCCCAACCTTACGGCATTGAAAGCCTTAATTGAGGTTCGTGATGAGGTTAAAGACTTTATTGAATTACAATTAGTGGCCTTTCCCCAAGAAGGGATTCTCTCCTTCCCCCATGGGAAAGAATTGATGGAACAAGCTGCGAAGTTAGGTGTCGATGTGATTGGGGCAATTCCGCATTTCGAATTCACCCGTGAATACAGTGTGGAATCCCTTCACTTCGCCGTTGAACTGGCGCAGAAGTATGGGAAATTAGTCGACGCCCACTGTGACGAAATCGATGACCCAGCTTCTCGTGGCCTGGAAACGTTGGCAACGTTAGCCTTAGAGACTGGCTTGGGCGATCAAGTGACGGCCAGTCACACCACGGCAATGGGCTCGTACAACAATGCCTATGCCTACAAATTGATGCGTCTCTTACAGATGTCACACATTAATATGATCTCTAACCCATTGATTAACACCCACTTGGGTGGCCGCTTCGACACGTATCCTAAGCGTCGTGGTTTGACCCGCGTGAAGGAATTGAACGCTGCCGGGGTTAACGTCGCCTTTGGGGAAGATGACATCAAGGATCCATGGTACCCAATGGGTGACGGGAACATGTTGGATGCCCTGCACATGGGGATTCATGTGACGCAGATGATGGGCTACGATGACATCATGGGGTCTTACAAGTTCGTTACGACGAACGGGGCCAAAGCCATGCACGTCGGGGACCGCTACGGCATCACCGTTGGCAAGCCTGCTAACCTGGTTATTATGAACAACGATAACTTCTACAATGCTCTGAACCAACGTTCCGAGGTACTTTACTCGATTCACCACGGTAAGGTGATTGTGAAGACCGATCCTAAGCAGGTTCATCTGGACCTTTAATCTTAAATTAACCAACGACCTTTTCTGCCTAACGGCGGAGAGGTCGTTTTTTAGTCAAAAAAGGCGCTCCGGAAAACTCCGGAACGCTTGTTTGAGTCACACCTATTTGCGGGTGTGTTTAGTTTTTTTAACAGTAATGACACTGGCCGGTTCGGCAGGTGCCGCTGGTTTACGCTGGGCTTGCTTCATTTCGCGCAATTCGGTCTTCAAGGCTTCAAGCTCATCAACGTGGTGGGCCTTCCATTCTTTGTAAGAACTGGCAGAGTCCGTATCGTTGGGCTTCAAGCCCATGTTGAGCCAGAAGCACGCTTCGGATAAACTAGAAAAGTTGTGAATCCAAAGGGTCTGGCCGTTGTCAGAATCAAAGGCAACGTAGGAACGGTAATGTTTCTTCAGGAACGTGTGACGTCGAATCTTGAAAGCCTCGCGCTTTCTGGTCATCCGGTAATCGGGTAAAATGTATTGGCCGGAGGTGGACAGCTGGGGAAAACGTTCGTCACGTTGTTCTCGCTGATCCTTAAGCATTGCGCGGGCTTGGTCGACGGTGATAAGTGAAGCGTGGATTGGATTCTTCATCAAAAACCCCCTTAAATAATTGAAAAAAATACAGGTACTGACAGTCTCCGGCCAATACTCACACTGTCTAGGTTATCATAATATAAAAGTTATGAAAACAATTTAAGCTTTTAAATTAATCTTTTTTAAGTAATAATAGATTTTCAAAAACTTTCAGGTGAGTTACCGGGGATGATAACGGCACCATAAACTTGGCAATTGTGGATTTACGGGATTGCGGGTAAAGTATGGTAAACTAGCTTAGATTAGTTTGAAAGCGGAGGGATTTAGGTGGCACAGAAATATTATGCGGTGCGTAAGGGTAAGAAACCAGGCATTTATCGCACTTGGCCAGAGACACAGCGCCAGGTAAATGGCTTTTCTGGCGCTCAGTATAAGAGTTTTGGGACGGCAGCCGAAGCACAGGCATTTATGACAGGCCAGGCCGAGGCCAAGTCCACCACGAAGCGGCGTCAGGCGACGCCTACTTCGGCGGCGCCGATTGATGCGGACATCACCGTGTATACGGATGGGGGATCGCGAAATACAGGCAACGTTGCTGGCGGACACGTTCGGGCTGAGGATAAGGCGGCTTGGGCTTATCGAATCGAATTACCTGATCGCGTAGAGAAGGGCTCCGACGGTGAGTTCGGTGCGACCAACAATCGAATGGAAATCATGGCTTTTCAAAACGCGCTGCAACACCTGGTTGATCTGGGTGTGACCGATCAGAAGATTTGCTTTGTTCTGGACTCACGGTACGTGCTGAATGCCGTGACTCAGGGCTGGTTGGCTGGCTGGAAACGTCGCGGCTGGAAGCGTAGTGCGGGGCCATTGGCTAACGCCGAGTTGTGGCAAGAGGTGGACCGCTTGCTACCCCAATTCGCCCACTTGAGTTATCAGTGGACGAAGGGCCATGCGACGAACCAAGGAAACGTTTTTGTGGATCATCTGTTGAATGAAACCATGGACCGGATGAGTGCCGGTAATCAGACGCAAATAAAGGCGCCAGCGACACCAACGACTAAGACGTCAGCGACGCCGAAACATGGCCAGACGATGGCCCAATCGGTTGCCGATCTGAGCCGCAGTTTACAGGATTTTCCATTTCTTGATAATTAAGGGTATAATGAAACCTAAGGAATACATGCGGATAACCTAATTTGGGGGACTAGACTGTTCTGTCAGTCTCGGTTATAGGTTCAAAAAATTAAGTCAGTGAATGGGGTACCGAGGATGCAAGCAAAATTAATTCCATATTTGGAATTTGAAAATGCCAAAGAGGCTATCACCTACTATGAGCGGGTGTTTGGTGCGACTGATGCCTATCGGATTAGCCCGACGGCAGATGAGGTCGAACAATTTGGCCTAGAACCAACGATGAATCTGGACGAAATGACAATGAGTGGTGGATTTCGGGTCATGGGCCTAGATATTCAGTGTGCGGATGCCTTGATGGGGCAACCAACCTCGTCAACCTTAGTATCCTTGATGATTGCGGTTGATGAACAGGATTCAGAAGGGGTTAAGACCCTGACGGATCTGTATCAACGCCTACTCAAATCGGATATCAAAGTGATCAGTCCATTTACGACGCAAAGCGCCGGTGGCAAAATGGGACAGGTGGTTGATGCCTATGGAATCACTTGGATTCTGCGGGAACAACCGATGCTGTTGGATAATTAACGAATTTTAGTGAGTCGTGGTGATATTTGCCATGGCTTTTTTGTTTTGAATGACACTGGTGTTGGTCGTCTACGGCCAGACAGTATGGTCCCCTGCAAGCGTGACAGGTTAGAGACGCGGGGGTATCCAGTGATTGTTATTCGATGGGCCATCACTGTGACTTGATTTGGGGGCCGAGCCACTCGCGTGTTATCATGAAACGCAAGAGGAGTGATTCAAGATATGGCAACGGAACGAGAAAAGATGACGGCGGGACAACCGTATGAACAATTTGACAAGGAACTTATCGCACGGCGGATGGTGGCGCGCAAACAATTGCGGGCGGTTAACCAGCTGGATGACAACGCAGAAAGAAATAACGGTTATCGGCAATTAATCGAAGACACCGGCGACGACTTCTTCGTTGAGGCGGGGTTTAAGTTTGATTACGGTTGGAACATCCACATCGGGAATCATTTCTATGGAAACTATGACATGACGTTCTTAGACACTTGTCCGATTACGATTGGGGAAAATTGTTACTTTGGCCCTAACATTGGGCTCTACACGCCGGTTCATCCCCTAAATGCCATGGCTCGCAAGAATGATGTTGAGATGGGGGCGCCGATTACCATTGGCAACAATGCTTGGCTAGGTGGCCGGGTTACGATTCTTCCTGGCGTTACCTTGGGAGACAACGTGGTCGTTGGTGCGGGATCGGTTGTCACGAAATCCTTTGGGGATAACGTGGTCATCGTTGGTAATCCGGCTCGGGCCATTAAGAAAATTGATAATGGTGAAGCTGGAAATGCCGCTGCGAAGGCTCGCTGGGCAGATAAGCTCGGGGATTAGGTCGAAATGACCGTCGACGTAAATTCTAATCAAATTCTTAGATTCCTATCATGATAGGGCGTGTAACCGCTTTAATTTCCATTTAAAAATCTTATTGTAGTGCTAGATTTTACTAATCATTGCTTCCGCGTATAATAGATTGTGGATATCGCTTTAAGAGATTTGCGAAGGCAATTTGTATACAACCGTTAGGCGCTGTACAGGTGGCTTGTAAGACGACCTGGAAACAGCGCTTTTTTCGTACAATCTCTTCTGAATCGATGCCGCTGAGAGTCCATCGGATTTCTCAGGAATCAAATGAGGAGGATTATTTATTTTAGCGCGTAAAAATATTGATAAGTTAGTATTCGTACCAACCATCGTTTTATTTGTACTCGCGTCATTGTTATTCATTTTGGGCGGTGGCCAGTTACAAGCCACGCTGAGTTCCATCTTGAATTGGATTGATACTCGCATGTCATGGGCTTATATGATGGTGTACGTGGTCAACTTTTTATTTTTTATGTATTTGGCATTTGGTAAATTTGGTAAGGTAAAACTTGGTGATCCAGAGGACAAACCCCACTACAGTAACTTTCAGTGGGGGTCCATGGTTTTCGCTACGGCGATCGATGCTAGTATCTTGATGCTGTCCATCGTGGACCCGTTGCGTTACTTACAACACCCAGCATTTGGATTGAAGCCCTTCTCTGGGCAGGCCTACAGCGCCGCACATATGTTAGGGCAGTTCAACTGGGGGCCTATGGCTTGGATGATGTTTGCTCCAGCCACTATTGCAATTGCTTACGTCCTATACGTTAAGCATGCCAAGGTTCAACGGGTCAGTGCCGCCATCACCAGTCTGCAAGGTGACGGTAAGGGCAAAGTCATTGCCCGGCACGTCGTGGACTTCTTGGTGGTCTTTGGTATCATGGGTGGAATTGGATCGTCCGTTGGGATGGAAATTCCTATTATCTCCAAGGTTTTAAGCCGGCTTACCGGTGTTCAAGACAATTTGATGCTAAAAATTGAACTCTTTATCATTCTGTTTATTCTGTTTGCGGTCACAGTCTTCCATGGGTTAAATGGTGGGATCAACCGCTTAAGCTCCGCTCATATTTGGACGGCGCTAGGACTATTAGCGATTATTTTAATTATTGGACCGACAGTTTACATTTTAAATTCTGAAACAAATAGTATTGGTTTAATGGCTCAGAAGTTTGTGGCCATGTCAACCAACACCTTACCTAATGGGGGGAATAGTACCGCTCAGCAGGAAACCATTTTCTACTGGGGCTGGTGGCTCTCCTACATGCCCGTCATGGGACTCTTCATTGCCCGGATCTCTAAGGGCCGGACGATTCGTCAAGTCCTCGTGGGGATGTTAACGTATGGGGCTTTAGGATGCATGAGTTTCTACGCGATCTTTGGGGGTTACTCCCTGTGGTTACAGCGTACCGGGGCCGTCAACTTGGTTCACATTTTAAATACGCAGGGTCAAGCTGCCGTGGTTGCCACGGTGATTGCGACATTGCCATTTAAGATGATTATCCTGGCACTGTACTGTATCTCTTGTTTCATCTTCTTGGCTACGACGATCTCATCGTCAGCCTTCATCGTGTCGTCCTTCACCAGTCTTCACTTGGATGACGGCGAAGAACCAAGTCGTTGGAACCGGATGATCTGGGTCGTCGTCTTCATCATCTTCTCCTTTGGGATTGTGATGGTTGGGGGCTTCAAGACCGTGCAAACGGTCTCCACGATTGCTGGATTCCCACTGATGTTTGTCTGTGTGCTGTTGTTACATTCCATCTGGCACATGTTGGCTGCCAAGCCAAAGACGGCACCAGTGGTCGTCCCACAGCCAGTGGTTGTTCGCCGGATTACGGTTGAATTGCCTCGTGCCGTTCGCGGGCCAATGATCTTGTCACCGGATCACGCGAGATAGAGTGTGAGCGAACACGTTTCCGAGGCCGCCAGCATCCGGAGCACTCGGCGAGAGTCGAGCCCTTCCATCTGACAGTTCTCGGTAAATCAAACTTAACAAAAACAAGAGTCACCAGCACCTCTCCGTAAAGGAAAGGTTACTGGTGACTCTTTTCGTTTCAAGCTAATTAAGAGGAGACTAGTTTAATTTCAAAGTCGTATCAAAGTTCTTCGCAAAGCTATTGTCGTTCTCGTCATCAGTATCATAGAAGGCGTCCCATTTCAAACGAATGGAAGTGAGACTGGCAACTGACTTGAGGTTTGGCAGGAGGAAGTAGACGTTCCCGTCCTTAATGGTGCCCTTATTGAGATCACCATCAAAGGTGTCACTCAGACTCATGTCGGAATTGACTTGTTGGCCGAGATTAGTGTTCAACGTGGCTTGCGTCGGATAGGCGGCGATGTCGCGACCAGCCTTGATCTTGAAATGAACGGCAACGACACCATTGAAGGCTTTCTGCTGATCACTTTCAGCGAGTTTAACGGCCTCGGCGGTCTTAGCGACCTCGACCTTATCGATGGCAAAAGTAGACTTCGCCCAGCTACTATTTTGGTAAGCCTGGTGGTAGGTCTTCTGCTGACTGAGACGAACTTGGGAATCACGAAGCGTCAGACTCCCGCCTTTCGTGGCATCGTTTGTGGCGGACTCAGCTGGGGTAGCGGTGGTCTGACTGGCAATGACCGCGGTTCGAGTAATCGTGCTCAGCGAGGCATAGGAGCCGGCAAAGACGAGTGACAGTACCGCTAGAATGGTCCAAGGCCACCACGTCCTGGTCCAATGCGGCGAAGCTGGTGAGGTTGTGAAGCGGTTGTCCGCCACGACTGCGGGTTGCGTCAGTAGCACCAGCAAGATAATGGGACCCACAGTGGGAATCAGGGATAGCCAGAGGAAGTGGCCGGACCGGTTGGTGTCATGTAATCGTCGAATGGTAGCCGTGAATTGGATGACGCTCAGGACGGCGACGACCGCCCCAATTAACAGAAAGGCAATCGTTTTCCCCGGAGATAGGACGAGGCCTTTGGAAAAGAAAACCAGACTGAAGAGAACTGTCACAACGAGACTGATCAGCACAATATCCAGATAGAGCCACCAGTAGTCTGCCCGTGAGAAGCGGCCCTTAATTGTAAAGGCCGCTTTGACGCCACGGTCGAAAGCGCTGGCCATATTGGGCCTATCACTCGTCGGCGTCGGTTCTGAGATTGGGGTGAAGACGACGGTTGGGCCCGGTCCTGAGTCGGATTGGGCTGTGTCCGCGTTCGTTTCTAGCGTTGACTCTTGGTCTGAGGTCGTCTTTGGCGCCGAGTCATGTTTTACTGACTTTTCTGGCGCCGAAGAGGATTCAAGATCTGTTGTGGGTTGCTTAGCCCCACAGCTCGGGCAGAACGTGGCTTCGGTGGGAATCTTCTGACCACAGTGTAGACAAAACTTAAAATTGGGTTCAGTTGGCATTGGGGGCACCTCCATAGGCTAGAAACAGGTTGTAAAGGCAAGTTTAATTAAACCATACACTAGCTGGTTTAGAATTAAAAGGTTTAGTTATTGTCTTTGTTTCCTATGTCAAAATTTTACGGGACAGGCGGCTTCTTTCCCGTCAGATATGATACAATGGGCTCGTGTTACCAATCATTGCAGGAGGGGTTTTATGGCAGACGAAAGTAATAATCCACTATTTTTCCGGCGGATATTAATCACGATTGACGAGGACGACCGGCCGTCGACGAGTCGGGCTTTCCGGTTCGCGTTGACGATGGCCCGGGACTATCAGGCTCATCTGGGGATTGCCTCCGTACTTGAGAACAATGATATCAGTATTTATGAGTCCTTGATGCCCGACAAACTCAACCAAAAGCGCGATCACTTGAAGGCAATTGTCCAAGACTATGCCAATAGAGCGAAGGCTTTTGGGGTTGAAGATGTCCGGTCAATCGTGGGTGAGGGTGGCGATGTCGATGACGTCATTCTTCAAAAGATTGTACCGGAATTCAAACCCGATCTGATCGTTTCGGGAGCCGACGTTGACTTTGCCAGCCACGGTCGTCCCGGAGCTATCGGGTTACGCCTGGCGAAGAAGTCCGACGTTTCAGTTATTGTTATTCGATAAACAAATAATGGTTCACCGTCTCGTTTTAGGCGGTGAACCATTTTAGGATCAGTTATAATAGTGTTAGAAAGCGGTTTGAAGGGGGAGAGCACATGCGAAGACCACAACGACCAGGATTCTTATTCGACCTCCACGGTGTCCTAGCCGACTCGTGGCAGTATCACCTGCGATCATGGCAGACGATTGCCACCGAGTTAGACATACCCTGGACGGGAGCGTTATCGGCAAAATTGCCGGGGATGAGTCGATCTGACTCACTGGGGGCCATATTGGCCTCTGTCGGCCGTCAGGGGGACTTTAATGCCCGTCAGCGGCAAATGATCACGGATCATGAAAATGCGCTGTACAAGCAGTATGTGGCCGCTCTGACGCCGGCAAATTGTCTGCCGGGGATTCCAGCGTTTCTCCAGGAATTGACAGCGGCCGGCTATCCACTGGCGGTGGCCTCGGCCTCCACCAATGCTGCCAGTGAGATTGATCATCTGGGGTTGCGGGCGTATTTCCGCTACATTGTGGATGCCCGGAAACTGCAGGCTAGTAAACCCGCCCCGGACGTCTATCTGGCGGCGGCCAAGTTAGTTGACCGTCGCCCCGCGGACTGCGTTGCCTTTGAAGACACGGTGACCGGGGTTCAATCGGCCGTGGCTGCCGGTTGTCGCGTGGTAGGAATCAATCGGCAGTCCTTAGCAGGTGCGACAGTCATGGTCGCGCAAACTAGTGACCTTAGTCTGCCAGCTTTGCAGCGGGCACTCGATCTGCCAGATGTTTAAGTAGAAATTCTTTTAAAATGATAGCCTGGTTGTGTTCCTCGTCCTTGGCGCCGTATAATAAAATCACGTCTTGATCGGGGAGTTGTTCGGCGATCAGGTCTAAGAAGGCCGGTAGCGCTTCGTTGGCTTCAATTTCCGCCACGTAGCGTTTTTTGAATTCTGGAAACTTCTCAGGCTCATGATTGAACCATTTGCGCAACTCAGTTGTAGGACCCATTTCCTTTTCCCATGAGGCCAATTGGGCATTCACTTTTGAAATGCCACGTGGCCAGAGCCGATCAACTAATACCCGGTACCCGTTGAGATCAGCGGGCTTCGTATAAATTCTTTCACACTTAATTGCCATAAGGAATCATCTCCATGATTCCATTCTAACATAGCCAAACGGGAGGTAAATGATGTCAGATGCATTAACAGATTTTTTCACGGGACGGCCGACGCCGCAGATTGCCCAGGACTTACTGGGGCACGAGTTGGTCTATCAAACACCAGCTGGGACCATGAGTGGGTGGATTGTTGAAGCTGAGGCTTATCTCGGTGAACAGGACACGGCGGCCCACGCCTTTAACGGGCGATACACCGCGGCCAATGCGGCGCTTTATGATGCACCGGGAACGATCTACATTTACATCCTCCGCGGCTACTACATGTTCGATGTGGCTACGCAGGCTGAAGGGACCCCTCAGGGGATCTTGATTCGCGGACTTGAACCGCATGAGGGTCTTGATTTGATGCAACAAAATCGGGACAAGCCAGTGCCCGATGTGACCAATGGTCCTGGGAAATTGATGGCTGCCTTGGGGATTCAGTCCAAGGACTTGAACCGCACGATGCTGGGAGCCCAGAACCTGACGATTACGCCAACCGCAACCCGAACGCCCCGAAAAGTAGCGGCGACGTCGCGAGTCGGTGTGTCTGCAGGGAGCTGGCAGGACCGGCCGTTGCGCTTCACCGTAGCCGGTAACCCCTTTGTTTCCGGTAGCCGCAAGCGTGACTGGGACCGCGAAAATCACGGGTGGAAATAGGTTAGGCTGGACTGCATGTACCTAAGGATAACCGCTATGCTCGCCTTTTAAGGACTTAGCGACTATTTTTCAACTTGAACGAAAGGTTGTGTGGGTTAAGCTTTCACAAGAGGAACTGATAGTGATGGATGAAATTACATCTTTTGAATATTCTACGGGGCCCAAGGCCTTGGAATCGAATATTTACGAATACAAGGTTGACGGGAAGAAGGTACTTAAGATTGATTACCCCGATAACAATGGGTTTATCGCGGTGCATAAACAGAATGGCGAGACGGAATATTTTAAGGCGCCGTATATGAAATTTTCTACAACTAAGTCAAATTAAAAATGGGCTCGAATCTTTATCATCCTTGTGTCAGGGATCGTAGAGATTCGAGCCTATTTACTTAGCAGATCTTCAACGATAGGGCTTCGTTCCCCAATGGACCGCAGCGGCCCCAAGATTGAAGCGTTCATAGTGGACTTGTGTTAATCCAGCCGCCTCAAACATCGCCACCAACTCGGTCACGGAGACGAAGCGATGCGTCGAGCTTTGGAGGTAGTTGTAGGCCTGGTAGTGATGAACCAAGCGGCCCATCAGGGGAACCACGTGACCAAAGTAGAGTTGCCAGCCGGCGTGTACCAATCGGTTGTCAGGTTGTGAGGTTTCGAGGCAGACCACCTGGCCGCCGGGCTTGACCACCCGCGCCATCTCACGGAGCACCTGGTTAGCGTCAGGGACGTTACGCAGGCCGAAGCCAATCGTGACGACGTTGAAGCTGTTATCCGGATAGGGCAAATGCATGGCATCACCCTGACGCAAGGTCACGCGGTCTTGCAACCTAGCTGATCGCACCTTGTGGGTGGCTTCCTGAAGCATGACTGAACTGAAGTCCAGTCCGACTACCTGGCCACCTGGGCCCACCGCTTGGGCCAGGGCCAAGGTCCAGTCGCCTGTGCCACAGCAGAGGTCTAAGGCGAAGTCTCCAGGTCGAATCGTCATCAGGTCCATGACACGTTTGCGCCAGATCCGGTGGGTTCCCAGGCTAATGAGGCCATTCATCTGGTCGTATTGTGGTGCGATATGGTCGAAGATCGTTTGGACGGTATCTTCTGATGTTTGGTTGGTTAAGGTCATTTGTGATTGCCTCCTGGCTAGTACGACGTGTTATCAATACCTTCAGTGTAAAACAAAAGAGTGAGAAGTAAGACAAAAGAGTGAGAATCAAAACTGATTCTCACTCCAAATTGAAGGTCTGATTAGATTTTAAAGTTAAAGTTGGTACTTCTTGTCGATCTCGTCGCCTTGAGAGGTGAGGATCTTAGGACCATCATCGGTGATAACCAGGGTGTGTTCGTATTGGGCGGACAGAGACCCATCGGCTGTGACGTAGTAGTCCCAAGACTTGTCGGCGGTTTGGCGCGTGGCAATCTCCCAAGTTCCCAGGTTAATCATGGGTTCGATGGTGATGGTCATGCCGGCCCGTAACCGCAGTCCCTTACCGGCTTCACCGTAGTTGGGAACGTTAGGTTGTTCGTGCATCGTGGGTTGGATACCGTGGCCGATTAACTCCCGGACATCTCCCATGTGCTCCTGACCTTCCGTGTAGGCTTGGATGGCATGACCAATGTCACCGATCCGGTTGCCGACAACGGCTTGGTCGATCCCTAGGTACAGAGACTTCTTGGTGACGTCCATCAGGTGTTGGGCTTCTGGACTGATCTGACCAACCGCGTAGGTCCAGCAAGAGTCACTTTCAAAGCCGTCCAGGTTGACGGTCATGTCGACGGCGACGATGTCGCCTTCCTTGAGTAAGAGCTCCTTACGAGGAATGGCGTGGGCCACTTCGTCGTTGACACTGACACAGGTGGCGTACTTGTAGCCTTCAAAGCCCTTTTCGGAAGGGGTGGCGCCGTGTTCCTCAATGTACTTGTTGGCAAACCGTTCGATTTCCCAGCTAGAAATTCCGGGTTTAATGATGTCGCGTAATCCCTTGTGGACACCGGCTAAAACGGCTCCGGACTCCGCCATTTTTTCAATTTCACGTGCTGATTTAATGGTTATCAACGTGTTACCTCCTCAAAATTTCGTCTGATTACAATCAAGATTGAGTGACTACTTACGTGCGAATAAGTCCGTAAATGTAAGTCGGTAACTCGGAACCAGACATTTTCATACAATACTAATTTACACCTAATTGGTTATTTAGGCGAACCGCGACCTTGATTCGACCAAGCCGAAAGCCTGTGCCGGGCTATTAATCCTGCTGATCAAAGAAGTGAGTTTTAATCACGCGGCCGACGATCAGGATTAACAGGCCTATCAGGGTGAACTTGAAGTCCGTCACGAAGCAATAGACCAACCAAGCCAACAGACTGAATAGAACGATGAATATCAGTTCGTCAATGATGATCCTCATACGCGAATAATTCCTTTCAAGTGTGGTTGACGGCAGAAACGAGCTTGAGACGACCGTCCCAAGCTCGTTTTGCGTCGCGACCTTACTGGAAGGTGGGACTATTCGGCAGTTAGCCGGTCAATTTTGCCGTTGTCAATCTGGGTTAAGATCCGCTTAGCTTCCGTGATACGGGCGTCACAAAGGAAGTTCATGGCGTTGTCTTTTTCGTCCTTAGCGCGGTTCATTTGTTCGGTTAAAAAATTAATCTCGTCATGTAAATAGGCTACTAAGTCCATACTTTACCCTCTCTTTATCGTGTCATGTTTGTGTTCGCAGAGTCGTAACCACCAATTACATTTATTGTACCAAAGTTTACCCCATAAGTAACTCGATTGCTTAGACCAATCACGGGGCGCGTCAGTTTACAGCTCGTGAGAAAAGGACTACGATGGACATCAGTTGATAATGTTTCTAAAGTAGAGAATGGGGAGCGAGCGAATGGAGAAGGCAATTGATTTACAGGGAAAGTCATACAATCATTTAGCGTTCATCTGGACGTTATTGGCAGGAACCTTTACCATGTCGATTAGCCAGTCGTCCTTATCGACGGCCTATCCGACCTTGATGCGATACTTCAACGTACCGGCATCGACGATTCAATGGTTGACGACGGGATTCATGTTGGTGATGGTGGTGATGATGCCCATCAGTCCCTGGATGTTAAATAATGTCCGATTCCCAGTCATGTTTGTCAGTGTTTTGGCCTTATTTGATATTGGAACCTTTATTATTTATTTGGCGCCAAGTTTTGGTTTGATGATGTTAGGCCGGGTGATGGAAGCCATGGCCGTGGGGATTATGTTCCCGTCGTATCAAACGGTGATGTTGCGAATTACTCCGGAAAAACAGCGGGGGAGCGTCATGGGGATGGCAGGACTTGTTATGGGTTCGGCGTTAGCCGTGGGACCGATTATCTCAGGGATTGTGCTGCGTTATACCACGTGGCAAGGGCTCTTTGTGGTCTTTATGGTGATCATCACCATAGTCTTCGTGATTGCCCTCAAGACGATTAAGGACGTCATGCCCCAAGCCACGTCACGCCTGGATTATTGGTCTGTCTTAAGTAGCATTGGTTTCATTGGCATTCTGTATGTCGTCAATCAAATTGGTAAAGCCAATGCCAACTGGGCTCTCATGCTGGGCTTATTAGTAGTCAGTGTTCTGGCGGTGACATTCTTCGTTTGGCGTCAATTTAACGTTGAGACACCTCTTCTGGATTTGCGGGTCCTCAAGACATTTAACTTTGACCTGGCCGTTCTCTTGACGGGGGCCTCCTATATTGCGCTGATCGTCGTGACCATCATCTTCCCTTTGTATTACCAAGAGGTGCTGGGGATTTCACCCTTTGCCTCAGGGATGGCACTGGTGCCTGGCGCGATTGTCCTGAGCCTGTTAAATCCACTGACGGGGAAGCTGGCCGACCGGATTGGTTTTAAGGCCACCATGCTGACGGGGATGAGCATGATTGTCGTCGGCTGGCTCTGGCTGAGTCTGGTCGGTGGTCGCCAATCATTACTGGCGATGGTGCTGACGGCCGCGTTAATTGAAGGGGGCAATGCCTTCGTCATGATGCCCGCGGTTACCTTAGGCGCCAACTCCTTACCAGATAAGTTGATCTCTCATGGGACGGCCGTCATTACCACGGTGCGGCAAATTCTGGGGTCGACTGGAGTTGCTGTGGCAACTTTGGTGTTGGCCACGGTTACCAGCAGCCATGCCAAGGTGGGCAGTGCCACAGCGGCGACGCTTGCCGGGTATCGTGCCGTGTTCCTGACCTTCCTGGGTGTCGCCATTGTTGGCTGGATCTTTGCGGTCATGTTGCGTGACGGCCGGAAGTCGGTTGCTACCAAATAAGTTCAGCACTAATTTATGAAGTTAGCAGATAGTTGATAAATTGGACCCCTTGAGTGGTAATGCTACTCAAGGGGTCCAATTTTTGTCATACGCTTTTTTGACGACAATTGGCTTAAGAATTCGTTGGCCTGTCTAGACGCCATGTTGCTAAAATTGACAGCTTAGAGTTCAGAAATAGGTACCAATTCAAGTTGACGGTCATCTTGATTACTACGATTTGTCGAAGAGGTTATGGACACGATGGATCTTAGCCGCAGGCGGCTTTTTACGCTAGTTTCAACAAGGACCTAATCTACACGTTCAAAGACTTCGCAGAGACAGGGAATCTGTTCGTTAAATGGTTCATCGGATTCGTTCCGGTACTCTTGGGTAAAGACAGCGCGGTGAACGCGACGCCAGTAGGCCAGTGTGCGGTCGCCTTCCCCTTCATGGTAGGCATGCTCGGCCGTGACGTGGTCAAAGGGCATCTCCTCGACCACCTTCGTTTGCGTCACGCAAACCGGTTGATCGTGGCCATCGAGGATAACGTTGTATTCACCCACGGAGGGGCGAGCCTCATCTGGTTCATAGAGCCCCAGGGCAGAGGTCGTGGCAGTTTTCTGGCCAATGGCGACCAGATGCGCGAGATCGTCCGCGTCTTCATAGCCAAAGGGGTAGGCATCGTAGTGGTTTGTCGTTACTTCTGGGTGGCGGGACTTAAAGTCCTGCCAGAATTCGTCAATTGTCATCAGGTGGGTCCTCCTAAAAATTTTTAGTGGGTTTCGGCAAAGCCGCGACGGCCGCCAGGCTTCGGAATTTGGTTTTGCATCATGACGCTGAAGCCACCGTCAATGGCGAGGCTAGTAGCGTTGACGTAGCTCGACCGGTCACTGACCAAAAAGAGAATGGCGTTGGCGATATCGTCGGTTGTCCCGATGCGCTTGCTGGCAGTTAACTTCTTGCGGCCATTTTCAACTTCAGGATCTGCGTAGAAGGCGGCGGACATGGGGGTCTTGACCAGGCAAGGTTCGAGAACGTTACTCCGAATGCCGAACATCCCCCATTCGGCCGCGACCTGCTTGGAAAGCATGTTAACGCCGGCTTTGCTGGTACTGTATGCGCCACTGTAGGTTTCGGGGATGTCGCTGGCAACCGTAGAGATGTGGACGAAGGTCCCGTGCTTCTGGGCGATCATGACCTTCCCAAATTCGTGGGTGATGAGGTAGTAACCATTCAAATTGACGTCTAAGACTTGTTTCCAGGTTGCATAGTCCAGATCTTCAAGAGGATCGAATTTCAAGATGCCGGCGGTGTTGATCACGACATCGACGCGATTGAAAGTTGCTTGGACCTGAGCGACGGCGGCCTTGACGCTACTCTCGTCGGTGACGTCACAGCTGACGGCCAACGTCTGAACGTTGAAGTCCTGAGTCAGTTTCGTCGTAAATTTAGTTGTGGGGTCATCTTCCCGATCCAACACGACGACCTTCGCTCCTTGTTCAGCGAGGGCGGCACAAATCTTGGTGCCCATGCCCCCAACTGCCCCGGTAACGACACAAACTTTATCGCATAAGCCTAACCATTCTGTTGTCATTATTGGTCCTCCTTAAATAGATATTCACGTACTTGTTCGATTGGCATTGCCTGGCCGGTCCACAATTTAAATGCTGCGGCACCTTGATTCAGTAACATGCCTTGCCCATTCAAGATGTGGGCAACGTTGGCCTGCAGAGCGACACGCATGAGCTTGGTTTCACTTGGTGCATAGACGGTATCGAAGACCGTCATGTTGGGGTGGAACCAGGCGGGGTTGGTCACAAGGGCCTGGTCCACGAGCTTGCCCATCCCCAGACCGGTTGCGTCGACGTACAGGTCGCTCTGCGCGATGGCGTCTTGGAAGCGGTCCTGATGATCCAGGAGAGTAAATGTTGCGTGACAGTCAGTTTGTTCGTTGATTTCGGCGGCGATTCGTTGCGCATTAGCCACCGCGCCGTCGTTAATATTAAAGATATTGAGGGTTTTCAAGCCGGCTAGGGCGGCTTGAATGGCGATAGGTGTGCCTGCGCCGCCAACGCCGGCGAGTGTCATCGTCTGACCTTTGAGTGCGATGCCTTCGTCCTTTAAAGCATTGACGAAGCCAATCCCATCGGTGGTGTAGCCGGTGAGGTGGCCGTTGTGATTGACAACGGTGTTCACAGCTCCAATCAGCTTAGCGGCGGGGTCGAGTTCATCAAGCAGGGGGATCACGGCTTGCTTGAAGGGCATTGAAATGCTGGCCCCTAACATCTTAAAGGTGCGGATGGCGTCGATGGCTGCCGTGAGGTGCGCGGGTTCGACGTCGAAAGCCAGAAAGCGGGCGTTGATGTGGTCCGCCTCGAAAGCGAGATTGTGCATGGCTGGGGACTGTGAGTGACCAGCCGGGTGGGCAATGAGGCCCACTAGTGCTGTATGACCATCAATTTCCATGACAGAAGACTTCCTTTCGAAACAAGTTCCATCTCCATCGTAATCCACGGCCAAACGGATTGCCACCGATGTTGCAAGAAGTCACTTTCCTCGGCTCGTAAAGTAAGCTAGAATGGCAAATAAGGATAGATCTGAAAGGAGACCGCTTATGCAAACACCCGAATCATTAAACTTACCGTCATTCTATGCGAACCCGGACCGCAATGTGGCCGTGTTGAACTATAACGAACACTTCATTACCAGTATTTTCGACCTGGTGAATAGTCCCGAATTGGCTGGCTTCGTGAAGTTGTTCTTAGAGGAACAGCGTGATCGCACGCCGGATGCCGCCGATCCCCAAACGACTTTTGATTTAGTTACACCAGATGTGTATCTCGCCACCATCAAGGCCGTTTTGACCGACCGGGTGGATGCGTTTGATCGCTTCAAGCCGGCCGAAATTCTGGCCAGCATCGAAGATCTTTATTCGTACTATCGGACCTATCTCCGAGTAGCCACGATGACGGTCACCCAAAATGACGTTGTGGCTAGTGAGTTCATGACGATTGACCAGCGTTTCAATGACTTGGTTATTCGGTTGTACCGGACGATTGAGGAAAAATTACAGGGCCATCCCAACCACGTTTATCGGCAAGTCAGCGCTGGGTCGAGTGCCTGTGTGCTGTTACGGCGGTTGGCTTGGAATATGCCCGCTGGTTATGAAGGACTGAAGGACATTCGCTTCATCAGCCGGCTGATGTTACGGCCACCAATGATGTTGCATACCAAGAGCAACAAACGTAAGGGAACCTTCACCGCAACCCAAGTGAACCCCATGGAGAACTTTACCGGTACCGAAGATGACTGGTTCTGTTACCCAGCAAAGATTGGGGAGAGTCTGGCCTACCTGTACTTCCACCGCGACTATTTAGCTTCCGGCTTAGCCTTGGCCAACCTTTTCCAGTTGGCAGATAGTACTGAGGTTGCCGCGCACAAACCAGATTTGGTGTTGTTGTTTGGGACCCCCGGGGTTGAGAGTGACACCGATCACGAGAACGGCCACTACTTCTATGACGTTGCCAATGATATTTACGTCGGCCAAGTGCCTTACAATGACCAAACGACTTATTTTGGTTACATGAAGAAGATGTGTCTGACGTTGCATAACCTGCACATGATTGCGCAGAAGCGGTTGCCAATTCACGGGTCCATGGTGAAGATTACCTTTGCCAATGGTCAGACCAAGACGGTGGTCTTCTTCGGTGACTCTGGGGCCGGCAAGTCCGAATCTATCGAGGCGCTCCAAGAGGTGGCCGACGATCAGATCGTCAACATGGAAACCATATTCGATGACATGGGAAGCTTCACATTGAAGGGACAGGATCTTTACGCACAGGGGACCGAAACCGGGGCCTTTGTCCGCTTGGATGACCTCAGTAGTGAAGTGGCCTTCAACAACATGGACCGCGGAATCTACATGAACCCTGAGCAAAAGAATGCTCGGGTTATCATCCCCGCCAATACCTGGCCACGTGTCGTGGCGCACCATCACATCGACATGTGGGTTTACGCCAATAACTACGATGATGCCGTGGGGATTCACCGTTTCGACGACCAGCAAACGGCCGAAGCTACCTTCGTGGCCGGCAAGCGTAAGGCGCTGGGGACGACCGATGAGGTGGGGATGAGTACAACATTCTTTGCCAACCCGTTTGGCCCCGTCCAAGAACAAGCGGCGACCCAGCCCATCATCGATGCCGTCTTCGACCGATTATTTGCCGATGACGTTTATGTCGGTGAAATCTACACCCATTTGGGCAATGATAAGTCCCAGGACAAGTTGAATGAGTCTGCCCGTAAACTCTTAGCGGTTTTGTTGGATCTCTAAACTTTAGGGCTTACTCTTACTAACGAAATTTGCCCGTGATTTTTCGCAAGTTTTCGTGAAATAAATTTATTTATAGTGAATGGCAATGATTGTCGGTCCGCTTCTCGCATGAATTGGGAAGCGGACCGACAATTTTTTGTCTAAAAAAGGACGAGCAATAAGGCTCGTCCTAGGAAAATCAAGCGGTGATTAAACGAATTGGGCCAGTAATGCCGTCATGAAGGCATTAGCGTCACCAACGTAACCATAGTCGGCGACGTCGAAGATTGGCGCATTCGAATCTGAATTGACCGCAACGATGGTCTTAGCAGACTGCATGCCGACTAGGTATTGGACGGCACCGCTAATCCCAAAGTTCAAAATGAGATCGGGATGAATGGTATTGCCACTCTGGCCGATCTGGTCGTCGTGGGTGAAGCGATCGAGGTCGGTCAGTGGACGGGACACCCCGATTCGCCCGCCAAGTTTTTCAGCTAACCGTGTAGCTGTATCAATGGTGGCGGTATTGGCTGCACCACGTCCCAGTGCGACGACGCGACTGGCGTCACCGACCGTCGTGGCTGTATTCACAACGGGAGTGGCCGTCTTAACTTGCAAGCGTTCGACCGGGTGAAAGGCGACAGTGACCGGGGTGAGTTCAGCAGTCCCGGTAGCAGGCTCAGCAACGAAGGTGTTCGGACGCACGGTCGCCATTTGTGGCCGATGATCTGGACAAATAATTTCGCACATAATGTTGTCCCCGTATGAAGGCTTGGTTGCCACTAGTGTCTCGTCGTCGAAGCGCAGATCCAAACAATCAGCGGTTAATCCGGTCAACAACTTGGCCTGTAGCCGTGGGGCGATTGACCGACCCGTGATGGTCGCACCGAATAGAATGGAATTCGGCTGGTATTGCGCCACCAATTGGGCGAGGGCGTCGGCGTGTTCCGCGTCGGTTGCTGTTGGAAACCGGTCGTCACGCACGATGCGAATCTCGTCGGGGGCGTAAGGCTGAAGTTCTGTTTCGAGGTGATCGTTGGTGGCTTCAAAGAGGATCGCAACGGTGTGGAAACGGTCACCGGCTAATTGACGTGCCTTGGTCAGAAGCTGAAAGGTCGTTGGTTCAACGTGGTCTAAGCGGCGTTCCGCGATGACCCATAATTCTGGTTTTGACATAGCAGATTCCTCCTTAGATTAATTGATGGGCCTTCAAGGCCTTAATAAGTTGGCTGGCAGCTTCTGTCGGTGTCCCGGTTAACGAGGTCAGTTCCCGTTTAGTGGGTTTAGGTTCATAGACTTTGGTGACAATGGTTGGTGATCCGGCTTGCCCCAATCGACTATCATCCAGATCGAGATCATCGTGATGCCAAATGGTTAAAGGCTTTTCAAAACTGAGTTGAATGTTCCGCGGCGTGGGGTAACGCGGTGTGTTGAGCTCACTGCGCACCGTAACCACGGCTGGTAATTGCGCCACTAGGGTCTGCTTGGTGTCTTCCAGTAAGCGTTCCGCGGTAATTTCGTTGTCGCCACTTAGGCGGAGACTAGCGGCGTAAGTAATTTGTGGTTGGTGCAGAAATTCTGCAACGATCGGGCCAACCTGACCCGTATCCGCGTCGACGGCTTGGCGGCCGAAGAGCACGAGATCCACCTCACCAATCTGCTTGATGGCCTGGGCAATTACATAACCGGTGGCCAAGGTATCAGCCCCGGCAAAGGCCCGGTCTGAAAGGAGATAGCCGGCATCGGCACCCATAGCCATGCCTTCTCGCAGAGATTCGGCATAATCATCCGGTCCCATGCTGAGCAGCACCACTTTAGCGGGTGTCTGATCGGCGAGTTGTAGGGCCTGTTCAACGGCATTCTTATCGAATGGATTCATGATACCGGCGAGGCCGCGACGATCCAAATTATGGGTCTGCGGATCGATCGTCACCTCGTTGGTTTCGGGAACTTGTTTGATGCAAACAACAATTGTTTTAGGTTTCATGAGGGGACCTCCTACTTGTTAAATTCGGCTTTGGCAATGGCGGAACGCATCTTTTCAACGGTTCCTTCGGCGATTTCCATCGCCCGCGCATCGCGGATCAGATGTTCAACGGGGTACTCGCGACTGTAGCCGTAACCCGCCAAGATTTGCAAGGTGTCATCACCGGCACTAACGGCCGCGCGTGACCCGTGAGCCTTGGCCATAGCGGCTTCCTCACTGTAGGGCTTGCCGGCAGCTTTGAGTTGGTCTGCCCGTTGGTAGAGAAGCTTCGTGGTTTCCTTGCGCATGGCAATGTCAGCGATCTTGCGATGGGTCACCTGTAGGTCGGTGAGGGGCGTCTGGCCAGCCTTACGTTCCTTGGCATAATCCGTGGCGATCTTGAGATCATGCTCCATGATGCCGGTGAGGACGGCGCCCATCAGAATACGGGCGTCATCGTGAGCGGAGTCACCGATGCGGCCACCGTCGCCGAGTTTACCTAAGAGGTGGTCGTCGTCTACGATAATGTGGTCCATGACAATTTCGCCAACCGGCGTGCCGCGCAAGCCGATGAAGTCTTCCCGCTTCCCGAAGGAAAAGCCGGGCATGTCTTGATCAACCACAAAAACGGAAAGCTCTTGTGGGGCGGTCTTCACTAACACGCAGTAAACGGCAGCGAGGCCACCATTGGTAATCATAATTTTATCGCCGTTTAAGACCCAGTGATTGCCTTCTCTGGTGGCCGTGGAACTGATACCTAGAGGATTGGATCCCCCGCTGGCTTCAGTCATGGAAAAAGCAAAGATACGGTCGTTGGCGGTGGGGAGTAATTGTTTTTGGAGGGCGGGCGTCCCAAATTTAAGAATCTGGTCGACCGTCTTGAAGTGACCTTCAAGGGTCACGGCCGTACTGGCGTTACCCCGGGCAATATGGTTCAAAACACTGGCGGTGATTTCGGGACCAAATCCCGCACCACCAAATTCTTGAGGCAACATAATCCCCAGAAAACCGGTGTCTGTGAGGTGTTGAATGAATCCCTCAGGGAAGTCGCCGGCCTGGTCCATCGGCATATCTTGCGGACTAATTTCCCGTTCGGTATAGTCGTCGACCATTTGGAGTAGCAGTTTTTCGGCTGCCGCAGTCGTAGATGACATAAATATTCCTCCTATCAGACGATTGTCTTGTGTGAAACTGAACGTTTCGCCGTAAGTATAGCGAATAATCGATTGATAAGTCCAGGTAATTTACCTGATTATTGCTAGAAAATCGTGAGCGGGGGACTAAACATTTTAGTAAAACATGGTGGCCGCCAGGTGTCGTTTAGGGTAGAATGAAAGCGAATTCATTTTTGAGGCTTAAAAAACCAGCCGCCAAAGATGGGTGAGTTTTGATGAGCTGGGCATGGGTGGTCATTTCAAATTGTGCAGCGCGTGACAAAGTAAATGTTGGATCACCGATTTACTGGATTTTTGTTGGAAATATCCCGGACGCGCTGGCCTCGATGAGCTAAACGGGGTATGATTTTAGATAGGCTCAACGTTAACCGGGGAGGCGTCATCAGGTGGGCCAGAGTTGAGACGGTAATACGGGGCATCTCAAGCCTCGTCCAAGCATTAAAACGATGGCGTTATTAATCAGAATGTATAACTATTAAGGAGAGATAATCATGAGTTGGCAAACAAATTACAAGACTTGGCAAGAACAACCCACAATGATTCCTTATATCCATGACGAATTGACCGCCATGGCTGGGAATAACGAAGCCTTGGAGGCGGCCTTTAGCGGTCCGATGAGCTTTGGGACTGCCGGCATGCGGGGCGTCATGGGACCAGGTATCGGTCAGATGAATGTTTACACGGTGCGTCAGGCGACCGAAGGGGTGGCGCGTTACTTGGACACCTTAGACGATGCCACCAAGCAACGCGGGGTGGCCATTAGTTTTGACTCCCGTTACCATTCACGCGAGTTTGCCCATGAGGCGGCTCACGTTCTGGGCGCTCACAATATTCCTAGTTTTGTCTTTGATGACATGCGGCCCACGCCAGAGTTGTCATTTGCCGTTCGGCATTTACAGACGGCCATGGGGATCATGATCACGGCTAGTCACAATCCTAAGCAATACAATGGGTTTAAGATTTACGGACCAGATGGGGGCCAGATGCCACCCGTTGACTCGGACAAGATTACCGAATTTGTCCGGTCCGCCACCGACGTATTTGCCATTCAGGTGGCCGACGAACGTGACTTACGCCAGAATAAGTTGCTGCGGATTATCGGCGAGGACGTCGACCAATCGTACTTGGCTAACGTGGCCAGTGTGACGATCAATGCCGACCTGATTCAAAAGGTTGGGAAGACCATGAAGCTCATCTACACGCCACTCCACGGGACGGGTAAGGTGATTGGTGAACGCGCACTGCGCGCAGCCGGCTTTGAAAACTTTACCATGGTGCCTGAACAGGCCATTGCCGATCCCGAATTCCCAACGGTTCCATTCCCGAACCCTGAGTTTGCGCAGGCCTTCGATATGGCGATTGCCTTGGGTAAGCAGGAAGGCGCCGACCTCTTGGTTGCGACCGACCCCGACGCCGATCGACTGGGAGCTGCAGTTCGCCAACCGAATGGGGATTACCAACTGTTGACTGGGAATCAGATTGCCTCAATCCTGTTGGCTTACATCTTGAAGGCACGTAAGGAAGCCGGACAGTTGCCAGCTAACGGTCGAGTGGTCAAGTCGATCGTCTCGACGGAATTAGCCACCAAGATTGCGGCCGCTTACGGGATCGAAATGAAGAACGTCCTGACCGGGTTTAAGTTTATTGCCGAACAGATTCACCAGTACGAAACGCAGCACGACCATACCTTCCTCTTTGGTTTCGAGGAAAGTTATGGTTATCTGATCAAGCCATTCGTTCGAGACAAGGATGCCATTCAATCGACGGTGCTGTTGGCTGAGGTTGCGGCGGATTACAAACAACGTGGCATGACGCTGTATGATGGGATTGAAGAACTCTACGCGACCTACGGCTACTATGCTGAGAAGACCACGGCCCAAGAGTTCCCTGGTGTTAATGGGGCGCAACAGATGGCGCACCTCATGACCGAGTTTAGAGAAAATGCGCCGCAGGACTTTGCTAAGGTGGCGATCACTGAGACCGAGGACTTCTCAACCAGTGTTAAGACTTCGGCTACGGGTGAAGCCAGCACAATTGATTTGCCCCAAGCCAATGTCTTGAAGTATTGGCTGGCCGACGGTACCTGGATTTGCATCCGGCCTTCCGGAACCGAGCCTAAAGTGAAGTTCTACATTGGGACGAGTGCCGAGACGGATCAAGCGGCACAAGAGAAGCTAACGACATTTGAAAAAGCATTGACGGCCTACGTGGAGTCAATTTAGAGAAGCGATTCGTAACATGGAGGTTCGGGAGAAAACGCCCGAGCCTTTTTTGAGTCGCGGAGGAAAGGAAACCAAAACTTGATATGACGGTAATGTAAACGCTTTAAATAGTGATTGACAGGCGAGGTAAAAGCGATTATGATTAATTCAGTAAAGTTTTACTAAAATTTTGGATAAGGGAGTTAATCGCCATGGATTTTGCTAGCCTGACAACTGAATACCAACACCACTTCAACGCTTCTCCCCAACGTCTCTTTTTTTCACCTGGCCGAATCAATCTCATCGGTGAATATACAGATTTCAATGGTGGCCACGTTTTTCCTGCAGCGATCAGTTTGGGTACGTATGGTGCGTTTACTCCCCGTCCAGACCGAACCGTTCGGATGTATTCTGCCAACATTCCAGCGGCAGGCATGGTAACCTTTAGTTTAGATGACCTGAGCTATCAGCAAACGGCAGGCTGGACCAACTATCCCAAGGGGATGTTGTATGAGTTAGCTCAGCAGGGTCATTCGATCGAAACGGGATTTGACTTGTACGTGCATGGAAATTTACCAGATGGTGCGGGTCTCTCATCTTCGGCATCAATTGAAATGTTAATGGGTGTGATCTTAAAAAATGTCTATAATTTGGATGTGACGCAATTAGATCTGGTCAAGGCGGGTCAATTAGTGGAAAATGACTATATCGGATTGAATTCTGGCATCATGGACCAATTTGCCGTTGGGATGGGACGTCAGAATCAAGCCGTGTTGTTAGATACCAACACGATGGCCTATCAGTATGCCCCAGTGGATCTGGGCGACTACGTGGTGGTTATCATGAATACCCAGAAACGACGCGAGTTAACGGATTCGAAGTACAATGAGCGACGTCAGCAGTGTGAAGAAGCGTTGCGGCGCTTGCAAGCGAAGCTGTCAATCACGTCACTCGGGGAGCTCAGTGAGCAGCAGTTCGACGAATCTGCCTATCTGATTAATGATGAGGTCTTGATTAAACGGGCCCGGCATGCAGTGTTTGAAAATCAACGAACGATGCGTGCTTTCGCAGCCTTACAGAATCATGATTTGGCAACGTTTGGCCATTTGGTCAATGCCTCACACGTGTCCTTGCATTATGACTTTGCCGTTTCTGGAACGGAACTGGATACCCTAGTAGAAACAGCTTGGAAACAACCGGGTGTATTAGGTGCCCGTATGATTGGGGCTGGATTTGGTGGCTGTGCGATTGCTTTAGTTCAGCAAGATCACGTTGCTGATTTTGAAACAGTCGTGGGTGAGCAGTACGCCGCTAAGATTGGCCATCCGGCGGAGTTTTACCTGGCCGAAATTGCAGATGGACCGAGAGAAGTTCAGAAGTCAGCGTTAATTTAGAGGAGGAATTACCATGACAGTTTTAGTTTTAGGTGGTGCGGGGTACATTGGCTCACACGCGGTTGATCGCTTGATTCAGCGCGGATATGATGTGGCGGTGGTTGATAATCTCGTCACGGGGCACCGAGCAGCCGTTAACGCTAAGGCCCGGTTCTATCAAGGGGATGTCCGTGATAAGGCATTTCTTAATGGTGTTTTTGACCAGGAGAAGATCGAAGGCGTGATTCACTTTGCCGCCTTCTCAATTGTGCCAGAATCCATGGAAAAGCCACTGAAGTACTTTGACAACAATACGGCCGGCATGGTAACGCTCTTGGAGGTTATGAACCAGCACGACGTTAAGCGGATTGTCTTCTCTTCGACGGCGGCCACATATGGTGAGCCTAAGCAGATTCCAATTCGTGAAACGGACCCGCAAATTCCCACTAACCCCTACGGTGAAAGTAAGCTCATGATGGAAAAGATCATGCATTGGGCCGATGAGGCCTACGGGATTAAGTTCATTGCGCTACGCTACTTCAATGTGGCCGGCGCCAAAGCGGACGGTAGCATTGGGGAAGATCATCATCCAGAAACGCATTTGATCCCGATTATCTTGCAGGTAGCTGCGGGCGAACGACAGGAATTGGCAATCTTTGGGGATGATTATCCGACCCAGGACGGGACCAACGTTCGCGACTACGTTCACGTCGTTGACCTGGTCGACGCCCATATTCTGGCATTGACTTATCTCAAGGATCACAATGTTAGCGATGCCTTTAACTTAGGATCGTCGACTGGATTTTCTAACTTAGAGATGCTAGAGGCGGCACGACGGGTAACTGGCCAGCCTATTCCAGCTAAGATGGCCCCACGGCGCGCCGGTGACCCTAGCACGCTGATTGCGGCCAGTGACAAGGCACGGGATGTGTTGAATTGGCAACCACAGTTCGATAATGTTGATGACATTATTCGCACGGCCTGGAACTGGAAACAAAAACATCCAGCTGGTTACGCAGACTTTCAGGAGGCGTAGTTATGGAAGCAACTCTAGAGCAGTTTGTGGCTAAAATTATCGCGGCCCCGACCCCCTTCACCCGATTAGACCGGCAGTACGTTAGCAACCGGATCCTGGCGCTGATCGGGGATGGACCGATTCAATCGGCGACGGGAGAATCAGCAGTGGACTTGGTTGCGGCGCTAGTCGCCACGGCCGTGGAACATGACGTGATTAGTGGCGACGCCAGCTCACAAGATATTTTGGAATCGCAACTGATGGATCTCATGACGCCGCTGCCGTCGACTCTGAATCAAGGATTCTGGGATCGTTATCAGCAGAGTCCCCAGTTGGCCACCGATTGGTTCTATCGGTTGAGTTGCGACAATAACTATATTAAGACGCGAGACATTGCCAAGAACGTGGTCTTCGATGCTGCGACGGCGGCGGGTGACCTGGAAATTACCATTAACTTGTCGAAGCCAGAGAAGGATCCTAAGGCCATTTTGGCCGCGAGAAACGCCCCAACCCAGACTTACCCTTTGGATCAGTTGTGTCTGTCTAACGAAGGTTATCGGGGGCGGTTAGGTTATCCCGCCCGCAGTAGTCATCGCATTATCCGTCTGATGTTAGGCGGGGAGAGCTGGGGATTTCAATATTCGCCGTACGCCTACTTTAAGGAGCACGCGATTTTCCTTTCTGCCGAACACCGGCCAATGGTCATCAATCAACGAACAATTACAAATTTACTTGAAATCATCCAACAGTTTCCAACTTATTTTGTTGGTAGTAATGCCGACCTGCCCATCGTGGGGGGATCCATGTTGGCCCATGACCACTATCAGGGGGGAAAGCATGTTTTCCCAATGATGAAAGCCCCAATCGATCGACCGGTTGATTTGGGAATAGTTGGTGTCACCGCTGGCGTGGTAAAATGGCCCATGACCGATATCCGATTACGGAGTGCGACCCCGGCGTCACTAGTTGCGGCAGCTGATCGCATTATGACAAAATGGCTGACTTATTCCGATGAATCCGTTGATGTTCGCGCCTTTACGGAGGGAATCCGCCACCACACAGTGACTCCGATCGCTTGGCGTGACGGATCAGCTTACGTGTTGGATCTCGTTTTGCGGGATAATCAGACATCAGCCAAGTATCCGGATGGCATCTTTCACCCGCACCAGGATGTTCAACACATTAAAAAAGAAAATATTGGTTTGATTGAAGTTATGGGCCGGGCTATCTTGCCGGCTCGCTTGAAGACAGAATTGGCGGAAGTCGCCAAGTATGTCTGTCACCAGCCCAACCATATCGCGGCTTATCATCAGCCGTGGGCGGATGCACTCCTGGCGCAGCATGCCTTTAACCCAGACAATGCGACGGCGTTAATCAGAGCAGCCGTCGGCCGGGTTTTCGCTCGGGTGTTATCGGATGCTGGGGTCTTTAAACAGGACAGTCAGGGGCAAGCCGCGCTCGATCGTTTTATAAAGCAGTTATAATTTGAGGAGGAGACTATTATCGCAGCCACACTGAAAGACATTGCGAAATCCGTTGGGGTATCTTTAGCGACGGTTTCACGCGTGTTAAATTATGATCGGACCTTGTCCGTGAGTGATGCCACACGAAAACAGATTTTTGAGGTGGCCGCGGACCTCAATTACACGAAGGTCAAGCACCACGCAGCGCTTCCCGATAAGCAGCTGAAAGTCGCCATTGTTCAGTGGTACTCGAAGTCCAAGGAACTAGACGATTTGTATTATATGGCGGTGCGTTTAGGACTCGAAAAACGTTGTGAGCAACGCCATATCATTGCGACAAGAACGTTTCAAAATGATTTACAAGCTGTCGACCCTGATGCGGATGCCATCATTGCGATTGGTAAATTCAGTGGCCCGCAGGTTGCGACGTTAGCCAAATTGACGCCGAATCTAGTCTTTGTCGATCAAGATCAGCTGGCTCAGGGCTATGACAGTGTTGTGACAGACTTTGAAGATGCAGTTCGCCAAGTAATTGACTTCTATTGGGAACATGGCCAGCAGCGTATCGGCTTATTGTGTGGGAGTGAGTGGACGACAGATGGTCAATTAGAGGTTACCGATCCTCGTTATCTCGCATACAAACGGGAACTTCAGGACAAGGAAGCCTTTGATCCCAAACTGGTCTTTACGGGGGACTACACCACGCATTCCGGTTATCAACAGATGGAAACGGCCATTATGAGCTTGGGAGACGATCTACCCTCTGCTTTCTTTGTCACCAATGACCCCATGGCGGCGGGTGCGCTGAAGGCCCTACGAGAAAGTAAGATTGAGGTTCCTCAGCAGGTCAAACTATTTAGCTTCAATGACACGACCATTGCCAAGTACGTCTTTCCGGAACTCAGTAGTGTTCATGTGAACACGGAACTCTTAGGAGCGTCAGCGGTTGACTTGGTGGCTGATCGCCTGCAATCCGGGCGGACGACCCCCGTACGCCTGACGATTGGCACGCGGCTAATTTTACGTGAGAGCACGGCCGATAACGATAATGAGAATTAATGGGATTAATTAAAATAGGAACCTGTAAGGATAATTACTTACAGGTTCCTATTTTTAGATCACTTTTAAGCAAGTTCCCCGACACGTCAGGGTATAGATGCCGAATCCTACCAGAATATGGCGGCGACTCAGTCACGAATAGGTAGTTTAACAAACCAATCCGCCAAGTAACCATTTACATATAAACGTGCTAATTTATAGGTGTTGCGGGGATGTCGTAGAGACTTGGTTAGGAGGAAAGGAAAATGCGAAAGACTATCAAGGCGTTGTGGCTGTTTGCAGCCTCAGGCTTGGCGCTAATCGCTTGGGTCGAGGTACCCGTAAACGCTGATGCAAAGGTCATCACGGGCAGTGGAACCAGCGCGGCTGATGCCACAATCGTGACGGATCCTACCGGTGTTGTGATGTCTCATACGGAAGTTTTACCCTCAAGTGGGGTTTACGATGTGAAATACGAGTGGAAGATTGCCAATGATGTTTACGTGGCCAAGGGGGATAAGATGTTCTTCTACGCCCCCTTGAACGTTCGGGTTGATCGGACCCGGTCATTTGCCATGGCTAGTTATAACGGAACAGCAAAAGTAGGGTCAGTTACGGTTACCATGGATTCACACGTTGGTGTGGCAACCTTCAATAACTACTTTTCGACGCATAGGTCTGATAAGGAAGGCTGGATTAGCTTTGAAGTTCGTGGCGCCGGTGAAGGCGGGGATGAAGAGACTCCTGGCGTTGAGGAACCCGGAACCGAAGAGCCTGGGACTGAAGAACCCGGAACTGAAGAACCTGGAATCGAAGAACCTGGAACCGAAGAACCCGGAACTGAGGAACCTGGAACCGAAGAACCTGGAACCGAGGAGCCTGGAACTGAGGAACCCGGAACTGAGGAACCCGGAACTGAAGAGCCCGGAACTGAGGAACCCGGAACTGAAGAGCCCGGAACTGAAGAGCCCGGAACTGAGGAACCCGGAACCGAGGAACCTGGAGAAGAGATTCCTGGCGTTGAAGAACCAGGCCATCCTGGCACCGAAATTCCAGAACCAGAATATCCTTGGGTTGAAGTTCCCGGGACGGAACACCCCGGTGAGGAAGTTCCTGGTGAGGAGATTCCCGGCGAAGATGATCCTGAAGTGACGGTTCCTGGTGGTGAAGAATCAGGATCCACAGTCCCAGAACATCCTGGGACCACAGCGCCGCAGAAACCAGTCGTTCATCGTCCAACGACGACGTATACTGGTGGTCAAGGGGCCACAGCTCCTGTCACCGGTGCATCGTCGTCTTCAACCAAGCCGGCGACCTTACCCCAAACCGGTGATCGGCGTGCGACTAGTGCTGAAGTGACCGGGTTAGTCGTGTTATTGGCAACGCTAGTCATTGCTGGTGCCGCTGGCTTGCGGTCAAAGAAAGATTAAACTTGTTTCCCCCAACCGTTAAATAGCAGTCCAGACGCTAACCGGCAACTGTCGGGTACGTGCTATTTAGCTTACCAAAACCATATGGACAAAAAACGTTGCGCTAGCTTGAAAGCCGGCACAACGTTTTTGATTTTAATGTTTTAAATTACCAGATCTTAACGCGGTCTGCTGGGGCCAAGTACATGGCATCACCAGGTTGCACATTGAAGGTCGTGAAGAAGTCGTCGAGGTTCTTGACTTGGACGTTGGCCCGCAACTTAGCGGGGGCGTGCACATCAATGGACAACAGGAGTTGCATGTATTCGGTCGTAGCCTTCATCCGCCAAACGTTGGCCCAGTTGATGAAGAAGGCCTGTAGGTCGACGTCATCGGCTGATTCGGCGGCTTCCAGCGCACAGCTTAAGCCACCACCATCAGCGATGTTTTCGGAAACGGTGAGCTTTCCGTTGACCTTCTGGCCGGCAAATTCGATGCCGTCAAATTCTTTGATCATGGCCTGTGCCAGGTCTTGGAAGTGCGCCAGATCGGCTTTGGTCCACCAGTTGTTGAGGTTCCCAAATTCATCGAATTGGGCCCCGTTGTTATCAAAGGCGTGAGAAATTTCGTGAGCGATGACGGCCCCGATCCCACCGTAGTTGGCACTGCTGGATTGGTCCAGACTGTAGAATGGTTTCTGCAGAATGGCTGCGGGGAAGACAATTTCGTTATTGGTTGGAGAGTAGTAGGCGTTGACGGTGTTGGCACTCATTTCCCAACGGTCACGGTCTACGGGGTGACCCCAGTGGCCGAATTCGTCAGCCAGAGCTAACTCGCCGAAATGTTGAATGTTATCGAATAGTGATTCGGTGGTATCGACGTGGAATTGTGAATAGAGTGGGTCGATTTGGTCAGGGTACCCAACCTTGATTGTCAATTTTTGTAATTTGACAATGGCTTTTTCGCGGGTCGCCGCACTCAACCAGTCGTTAGTCTTGAGCCGTTGTTGGTAAACATGGGTCATTTTCAGAACCATGTTGCGCACGTCGGCCTTAGCGGTTTCACCGAAGTATTTCCGACCGTAGTAGTCCCCGACAACTTGGGAGAAGTTCCCGGTTGCCAAGTAAAAGGCGGCTTTTTCTGGTGAGCGGGCTTCTTTCTTACCTGAGAGGGCACGGCTGTACGTCCCCCCAACCTGCCGGTATTCCTCGGTCAAGACGCCCGTGGCATCGAAGACGGTGCCTACCAGCATCCAACTCTTCAGGTTCTCAAAGTTAGCCGGTGTCAAAAGATCATTAGCCGCATCGAAAAAGGCCGGTTGTGGCAAGATGACTTCTGTTGGTGTGTCTTTTAAGACGGCGGTGAAGGCAGGGGTCAGGTCCAATTGGCTGACCTGGGCGTCAACGTCGCTGAGCGCGCGAGGGTTGTACATCTTCACGTAATCGGCAGCTTCCTCGGAAGACTTTACGTGAGGGGCAATCTGCGCGTCGAAGACCTTGGCTTGTTCGACAATAGTTGCGGCTTTTTCGGCGGTGTAGCCATTAAGCTCGAGCAGTTTCGTTGCCGTTTGCGTGAAGATAGGCAGGAGTTGCTTGGCTGCTGCATTGTCGGGTTCATAGTAGGTTTTGTCAGGCAGGAAGAGGTCCGGTGCGTCCACGAAGAGGGCGTAACGGCTGGTATCTTTCATGTCGGGTTCCACGCTAATCGTGATGGGAGTTGGAAGTCCCTTCTGATACCATTCTGCCAAATGATCACTGAGATCGGACCAGTTTTGGAGGGCTTCGATTTTAGCCAACCAAGGCTTCAAAGGTGCCGTGCCCGTGGCTTCTCGTTTCTCGGCGTCGCTCGTCATGGCGTAGAGCTTTTTGAACTCGGCCATTTCGGGATTGGCGGGCTCGAGTTTACCGGCTAAGAGGTCGGCAAAGTCGCTCATTAAGGTCTTTTCGATGCCGTCAACCAGATCCATGAAACCACCAGTCGAGGCATGATCACTCGGAATAGTGGCCGTTTTGGCCCATTCACCGTTGACAGCTTCATAAAGGTCTTGTTTCAAGAGTGCTGAATTGACTTCACCAGCGGTCGTTCCGTTGGTAGAAGGTTGTGCTGAGAAATGGTTAAATCGCATACAAAAATCCTCCTTAAAATTAGTCGTTAGACACAGGTTAACCCATTTGCCTTTAAAAGGGAATTTTTTTATCATCATTTTTTAATAAAAGAGATCAAAAGCAATATTAACGGGGTCAAGACGCTCCGCCTTGACCCCGTTAATTGAGCTATTCGCCACCTAAAGCTTTGCGCTTAGCATGGAGTATCGGCCGCCGGAATTTCGGTCGAGTCCGATCCCAAATGGCGATGTTCTGTTGATATTGCGTGAAGAAGTCGTTGATGTTCGCGGGCTTCATATTTGCTGGGATTTCCTCCCAAGTCCGTGCACTTTGCAGGAAGGCTTGACGGATGTCGTGTTCAACCGTGACGCCTTTAGTGGTCAGCCGAAGGTACTTGACTCTGCGATCATCCATCTTGGCTTCTTGTTCAACGAATCCGTCGAGCAGGAGTGCCCGTAATTTTCGAGCCGCTGCCGAACGTGTCGTGTGTGTAGAGTCAGCCAGTTCACTTAACGTGATGTTTCGTTGTTCGTGGATTTGTTTCAGTAACAGGTACTGTTCGAAACTAACCGAGTATTGGCCGGTGATCTGTTCGGCCGCGTTGATCATGACTCGAAAAATTTCGCGGTACTGCCGTAAGAACGCTTCGAATACCCTTTCTTCGTTTTGCATGATACTCCCCCCTTGAAAACACTAGTGCTGGCATAACAATCTTTGCGTGACGAAATGACCACGCAACTTCACTACATCAGCATACCGTTATTATGCCGCCTCAATGGGTGGGATAAAAATGATTGCGCTTAGACACGAATAGTTTGGCCTATTCAGTTTGTAATCTCAATTGTCGCTTCTGCGTTGGTTAAGCGATTTGAGAGGTATGGAATTGGCGCAGGAAACGAACGTGACCGGTCTGGCTTCTTATAATTGGGGACTTCAGCGCAAACAAAAAGTCCGCGAAGTTTGTAGTCTTCGCGGACGCATTTAAGTTGTTATTTTGTCATGTAGATGTAGAGCGTATCGGTTGAGAAACCGGTGTTGAATTTGACACCCTTAGAAGTGATGGTCTTGGTGGTCGTAGAAGAACTATTCTTCTTGGCGTCCTTCAAGACTTTCTTGAACTTCTTCATCACCGTCTTCGGTTCCGTGTCCAGGGTCGTTCCGAGTAAGGCAAAGGTGGTGCCGAACTTCTTTTGGCCAGTCTTTGCCTTCATCTGTTTGATGGGGGTCATCAGGGCTAATCCCATCAGCTTGCCATCTTGAACGTTGGCTCGAACCGTGGTGTACTTGGTGTCAACCAGGTTCTTGAGACCATCCTTAGTCGTGGTTGGCAGGAGCTCATCTTTGGCCTGGCGTTTAGCCGTGGCCATCTTGGCTTGTAGCTTTTTAGCTGCGGCTTGTTGCTGTTGAACAGCCACCGCGGCGGCTGCCGGGTCTGTTTGCGCCAGGGCAGTCAATTTTTTCTTGGCTGTGGCTTGGGTCTTCTGGGCCTGTTGCAACTGTTTTTGCGTCTTGGTTGGCAGGTAGCTGGCAATCATCATCTGATTGTACTTAGCCGCAAACTTCTTGTAGTTTCCCAAGGACTTAACAGGGTAGACAGTCACGGACCTCTTCGCGTTCCCAGCACTGATCTTGACCGACTGTTTGGTCGTGGCGGCAGGAACCTGGAAGAAGTAAGTGCCACTCTTGACGGCGACGGACTTCTTGGCTTGATTATCAATCTGGTAGTTGACGCGTTTGGTTTTGGCCGTGCCTTTGATAACAGCGGTCAAAGCGGTTGGGCGGTAGCTACTCTTTTTGGTGGTTAGTTGGTCGTTTGAGCAGCCTGCGAGGGTTAGTGCGAGTAACCCTAGGGTGCCCAACAAAAGCTTCTTCATTATGTTATCCATCCCTCTAATTAATTTACTTGATACATCTTACCACAATCCGAATAAAAAGCGAGAATGAGAATTGGCTAACATTTTGACACGCTCTCTAAGAGTCTCGTGATAAATGGCTCAAAAGCCTTCCATACCGGGCTTTTTCCTGATATGATGAAGTTGTTGAAAGCGATACCACATATATGGTTTACTATGGAAAGGACGGGTTATGATGTATGAACGCATTTTAGTACCAATGGATGGGAGCAAGAATGCCCATGCTGCTTTGGACGAGGCTATTAGGTTAGCGCAAAAGCTGGGTGCCAAATTGTTCATCGTGGCCGTCGCCAGTGATCAGACATATGCCCACTATGGCGCGGAATTTGGTAATGAGATTGTGACACACTTCAAGAAGGCGGCCTCCAAGTTCTTAGATGGCGCCGTTCAGGAAGTTAAGGACGCGGGTATTCCCGTTGAAACTCACTTCATGACGGGTCTCGCTAAGCCATCCATCGCGCAGACATTTCCAGAAAAACTCCACACCGATCTCACTGTTATCGGCCGTTCTGGAGTTCACGGATTAGGCCGAGCCATCATGGGGTCAACCACGAGCTACGTGGTGCACCACTCAGAGACCAGCGTCTTGGTCGTTGATTAAACAGATTATTAGGTAAGGGTCTGGGATAAATCCTAGGCCCTTTTGCGTTTTCAATTTGGCGCATAAAAAAAGAGACCGGAAAATTCCGGTCTCTTTTCAGTCAAAACGTGTGGTTACTTCTTATCCTTTAACCAACGTTGTAAGTTTGAAATGTCGTCGCGGCGCTTCCGGTCCTTTTTACGGTTAACCTTCCGCCGGCCTTGTACGCCATTTGGATGTGCTTTTCTCATTGTATGAACCCTCGCTTAATTAAAATAACAATCGACTGTTATTGTACTGTTTTTTTTCAGGGAATGCAAGGCTTCCGGCGTAATCCTTGATGATTAACACCCTAGTAAGGTTGCTAGAGTAGGGATTACTGTGATTTTATTAAAGTTTATATGGAAGGAGAAGCCGCCCCTGAAAGAGTGTTATATTGAATGATAACACGGCAAGTTGAGAAGGGACAGGGAATATGCAAAAAAGATTACATAGGAGTCGGACGACGATGCTTGTCGCCTGGGTGGTGGTGATTGCCATTGGCGGATTGCTCGTCTGGGTGACCCAACACAACGCCCGGTGGTATCACGAACCCATCGTGCAGGTCACGCAGGTCCAGGCGCGGCCGGGAACAACCGTGGAAGATGACTTTCACAATCAGGATGTTCAGACCAAACAGGTTCTGACTGCGCGGGTTCTCAACGGCCAGTATGCCGGTAAGACGCTGACGCTAAACAATGTTTACTCGCGATCGAAGGCGATGGACCAGCGTTATCGCGTGGACAGTCAACTCTTCGTCACCTTACATCACCACCACGGTGATCTGAGCGGAACCGTGAAGGACTTGAAACGTGATGGGCCGCTGGTCTTGATGCTGTGGGTTGTCGTGGGATTGCTCTTACTCATCATGCAGTTCAGTGGCTTCATGGCCTTTCTCAGCGTGGCTTTGAATGGCGTACTCTTCCTATTGGCCATTTTTCTAAATGGATCGACTCAGGGAGCCCGGGTTCTCTGGATCTTTGGGAGCCTGGCGATTGTGTTTGCCGCCTTGACCTTGTGGTTGGTGTTGGGAACAACACGGCAAATGCTAATCACGCTGATGACGACGCTCGGTGGGACTGCCTTAGCGCTGCTGATTGCACTGTTAGTCTTTCATTTCACCCATGAAAAGGGGATGTACTACGAGGCCATGGAGTACGTCACGCAACTTCCTCGACCTTTGTTCTTAGCGGAAACGTTGTTGGGGTCGCTGGGGGCGGTCATGGATGAGTCGACCGATATTATATCGTCTCTATTTGCGCTGAAACGGGAACGCCCGGAACTAAGTGCGGCGCAAGTCTTCAAATCCGGTCGGCAGATTGGAAGCACCATCATGGGTTCATTAATTAACGTCCTCTTCTTTATCTTCGTGGCGGATACCTTTCCCATGGGAATTCTGTATCTGCGAAATGGGAACAGTTGGGGGTACACGTTTGCGATGAACATGTCGATGGGAGTTGTTCAAAGCCTCATCAGTGGCATTGGGATTGTTTTGGCCGTTCCCCTGGCTAGTTTCCTGGCCAGTCGGTTGATGACAAAGAAGGTGACACTATGAGTACCATCACTGTGTTAGGTTTAGTTCTCTTATTATTAATGGCTTTGGTTGGTGGTAAGGCGGGGATCCAGTCCTTCTTGGCGTTAATCCTAAACTTTGGGCTGTTGTTCCTTGCAATGGTCTTAGTAGCCTTCCAATTTCCGGCGCTAACGGTGACCTTAGTGGTTGGCCTATTGGTATTGGCCCTAACCATCTTCATGAGCAGTGGGGACGACTTGTCCAGTACCGTGGCTTTTATTGCTTCGGCTATCGTGCTTGTCGGGCTAATCTTGGTGATCGTTCCCGTCGAGCATTGGGCCATGGCCCAGGGATTCGGTCCCGAGGATAGTGAAGACCTCGAGGGCCTTTCCGTCCTAGTCGGGGTCAGTTTTACCCAGGTTGCCATCGCCACGGCAATTCTAAGCACCCTAGGAGCTATTGCAGAGGCCGCTATGGCAATTGCCGCAGGATTAGGCGAAATCCTAGAACAACACCCTCAGGTGGACACTAAGAGCCTCCTACGGGATGGTATCGATGTGGGTAAGCAAATTATCGGGACCACCTTCAATACCCTGTTCTTTGGGTTCTTCGGGGGCTTTTTGGCGCTGTTCATCTGGTTTACCGGTGTGCACTATTCATTTGGGGAGATTCTAAATGACAAGGTCTTCGTGGCCGAGATTCTCATGATTCTCTTTGCCATGGTCAGTGTGATTCTGACGGTGCCAATCACCACCTGGGTTATGGCCCGGGCAGTGGCTGGTCAACGGCGCCACCAGGCAGCTGTTATGACCAAAAAGGATGATCGGAAATAGACAGTGAGCTTTAAAGTTATTATGCGTTACAGTAGCGGTGTGAAATTAAGCCACAAACCATTCAATTAACAAGAATGGCTTGTGGCTTTTCTGTGCCCTTAGAGTGGGAACGTCTGATTGCCAAAAGTGATTACGATCTCAGCCGGAGGACACCAGACGACCTTCTGGTTCTAGGCTAAATAAAAAGGACGTTACCCTCGGCTAGAGAGGTAACATCCTGATTTAATCTTTAATTTAATGACTAGTTGTTAGAACTTGAGGAGCTAGATGCACTGGCGGAAGTAGCGGTCGCCGTTTCGACGTCCTTAACCCCAGTTAAGTTGCCACTGTATACCCAGTAACGGGTCTTGCTGTTCTTAGAAGGCCGGATACGGTACCAAGTGGTTGACTTGTACTTCTGACCAACTTGGTCGATGTAGTAGGTCTTACCAACTTTAGGTGAAATCTTGGACCAGCTAAGTTTCTTAACGTTCTTAGCGGCACCCTTTAGCTTGTTGTAAAGGCGGAAGTTCTTGTACTTCTTGCTTAACTTACCTTGCTTGTTGACGTTGGTGTAAGTCGCACTGACCAATTTTACATGACTCATGTTCATGTCATTGTAGTACTGTCTAACCAATTGATAGAAGGCAGCCATGGTGTACTTCTGACCGAAGTACTTGCGACCATTTGCGGCGTAATAACCAATTGGATCGGTATGGCTGGAACCGCCGAGCTTCTTAGCTACGGAGGCGTGAGACCAGACCGTTCCCTTACCGTCGTAAGCCGCGTCGTTAGGCTTTAAGTTGTATTCATTTAAGAGGTAGGCGGTGTACCAGGCAGCATTGTTAACTTCCTTGGCAAAGGCCTTCTTGCTGTGAACTTCAACTTGTTCGAATTGAACGTAACGCGCATTACCTGGGTAACCGACACCCCAAGCGAGGTAGTCCGTGTTCGCGATGTTAACAATCTTTGACGCATCCACGAAACTGTGAACGAAGGCGTTTTGGTAGTTACGTTTCATGTAAGCGACTTCGTTAGTCAGTGTGGAAGAAGGGTTGGCCGTTTCGTGAACGACAACACCTTCGGGCTTACCCTTACCATGCCGGTACTTGTACTTAGGGAACCCTTTCCAAATGGACTTCGTCACCTTAGCGTGACCAATGTTCTTGCTGCTAATATAATCGTTTACTTTGGAACTAGCATTGGCCGTGGTTGACGTGGCAAGAACTCCCGTCGCCCCTAAAACAGCCAGAGCTGTTAAAACTACTTTGTGCATCTTCACCCTGATCATCCCTCAAATCTTTTTAGTCATTACGCAACCAGTTGACTGGTTGCTCAGTCGATATTCTTCGTTATCAACTATAACCATAATTTTTAGCCCCGACAACCGGCTGACGGGGTAGGCACCGTAATATTACGATGGTAATAATGACTCTATCGGGGTTTGATCGAGGTGTTTTCAAATAGATTAAAACTTAGCGACACCTGTAATGTAGCTGTAACATTGCTATGACAGCGGTTTCGCCTGATCGGCCGACCATTTTGAACCGTTGGTATTAAGGTGTAACTTTTGCTGACATTCTGGACAAATGCCATAGACTTCTACGTGATTGCTGGTAACCAGGTAGCCAGTTTGCGCACTGGCCGCTTGATTTAGCGCATGCTCAATCCGCGGAAAGTCGGGAGCAAAGACGTCAGTAATTTTGCCACAATTTTCGCAGATGACGTGATAGTGAGGTCGGCCAAAAAAGTCGTAACGTAGGCCACCATTGTCATTGGGGAGCTCGATCACGATACCGAGTTCGACGAAGAGATTTAACGTATTGTACACCGTGGCCATACTGAGATTAGGCAGTTGGTCCGTGAGGGCGGAAAAGATGGTCTCCACCGCGGGGTGATTGTGATGCGTCACCAGGTACGTCAGGATGACTTGCCGTTGGGGTGTCACGCGCACGTGGTGATCCTTTAAGGTTTGTAAGGCCTGGTTGAGTAACTGGGTCTGATTAGCCATACTGATCCCTCCTTTAATTTATAATCACTCTAGTTTGCCTCTATTAAACCACACTTTGACTGAATAGCCAGTTAAAAGCTTAAGAGAAGCAGGCGTGATGCTTCGTGATTTGGACTTTGAAACAAGTGATTTACTTTTGGCGAAATGAGCGTACAATGAATTTGAATTTAGTTAATAATAATTCTAAAGTAGAATCAAATGTTACTCACACCTAACTTTTAATTCTAAGAGTGTTAAACTGAATTTAAGACATATCTGGGGGCAGAGAATAATGACAAAAAAGAAAAAGTCAGCAACATTGGCCGAACGGATCAACGTTTTACGAGCAAGCGTGATGGGGGCCAATGATGGGATCCTCTCCGTGGCGGGCATCGTCGTGGGGGTTGCGGGTGCGGCTACGAGTAGCTTCGCAATCTTTATTTCTGGGATTGCGGGCATGATCGCCGGTACGGTATCCATGGCGATGGGGGAGTACGTCTCCGTTAATACGCAGAAGGACGCCCAGCGTAAGGCAATTGAAACCCAAACCGTGGCTTTAGATAATGACTATGACAGCGAGTATAACTTCGTGCGTGATAAGTATGTGGCCACTGGTATCAAGCCGGAACTGGCAGACCAAGCGACCAAGGAAATGATGGCGGAGGATCCCGTGAAAACCACGGTGCGCGAGCGTTTTGGTTTTAACGTGGGGGAATATACCAATCCGTTCTCTGCGGCGATTGCCTCGATGATTTCATTTCCGACGGGGTCAATCTTACCGCTGGTCTCGATTAGTTTGTTGCCGAAGAGCTGGCGGATTGCCGGGACTTTCGTGGCGGTCATCATTGCCCTCTCAATTACGGGGTATGTGGCTGCAATCTTAGGAAATGCCGATCGCTGGCATGGGACTCGCCGCAACGTGATTGCGGGGATCTTGACGATGCTGGTAACGTATGGCATCGGGCACTTGTTTGCATAGGGGAGGCGGACAGTTATGGCAACGAATGAACAAGCACGTGTTAAGAAGCAAAAGCAACATCAAACGATGGATGAAAAATTAAATACCTTGCGAGCCGGTGTCTTAGGCTCGAACGATGGGATCTTAACTGTTGTTGGGGTGCTCTTCAGTGTGGCGGCCGCGACCAGCAATCAATTTACCATTTTCATTGCGGGCCTGTCAGACCTGTTAGCCTGTGCCTTCTCGATGGCTTCGGGCGAGTATGCCTCCGTTAGCACGCAAAAGGATACGGAAAAATCGGCGGTAGCCCAGGAAGCCAAGTTACTCGAAACTAACTTTGACGATCAAGTTGCCGCGGTACAAAAGTTCTATGAGGAGCGTGGCGTGACGCCGGAGACATCGCTGGCTATCGCCCAAGACCTGATGCAAAAGGACGCCCTCGCCACGGTTGTGAACGTCAAGGATGACATTCAGTTGGGGCATTACATGAATCCTTGGGATGCCGCCTTTTCTTCACTCTTTGCGGCTGGTCTAGGGGGAACCTTCCCACTGATCGCCATGACCCTGTTCTCAGTGACTTGGCAGTGGCCCGCAACCATCATCGCCGTTATTTTATCGGTGGCCTTGACTGGGTTTCTGAGTGCTAAATTAGGACATGGATTAGTTAAGACAGCCATTATCAGAAACGTTATTGTGGGAATTATTACCATGTTCATTCACTATTATGTGGGACAACTCTTCTAAGTAAACTATTGCTGCTTTCTTAGCGCATTGCCAGATACCAAGTGTACAATGGGCCAATATCTTTTTTTGAAAGTGAGGAATTTGGTTGAAGCGCAAGATGAGTTTATTTTCTTTAGTCATGCTAACGCTGAGTGCCATCATTGGTTCGGGTTGGTTGTTTGGTGCGGGTATGGCCGCCCAGATCGCCGGCCCGGCTGCCATCCTATCTTGGATTTTGGGGGC
Organism: Levilactobacillus lindianensis; assembly: GCF_003946095.1. Classification (GTDB taxonomy): domain Bacteria; phylum Bacillota; class Bacilli; order Lactobacillales; family Lactobacillaceae; genus Levilactobacillus; species Levilactobacillus lindianensis. The sequence goes on from NZ_RHOD01000003.1 coordinate 109,013, forward strand.
CATCATCATTGGCCTGATTGCATTGAATTATATTGAATTGGGGACGATGTTTCCTACGAGCGGCGGGATGAGCCAGTATGCGGCCTTCTCTCACGGCCCCTTGTTGGGGTTCGTTGCCGGCTGGGCCAACTGGTTGTCGTTACTGACAATTATTCCAATTGAAGCCGTAGCGGCTGTGCAGTACATGAGTTCTTGGCCGTGGTCCTGGGCCAACTGGACGCGGGGTTTTTTAAAGAATGGCGACATTACGAATCAGGGACTGCTGATTGTGTTCCTGTTCATCCTAGCATTTACGTTACTAAACTTTTGGTCAGTTAAATTACTGACGCGATTTACGAGTTTTATCTCCATTTTCAAATTGGGGATTCCAACGTTAACAATTATCGTGTTAATGGCGACTGGTTTTCAGTCCGGGAATTTTGGGCACACCGCGGGCTTTATGCCTAACGGGAGTGCGGCAATTTTCTCTGCGACGACGGCTGCGGGGATTATCTTCTCGTACAATGCCTTTCAAACGACGATCAATATGGGAAACGAGATTGAGCACCCAGAACGCAACATTCTCTGGGGGATTGTGATTGCCTTTAGTATCAGCGCGGTTATCTACACGATGCTTCAGGTTGCCTTCATTGGTGCGGTTCCAGGACACTATTTGGCCCATGGCTGGCAAGGGGTTAATTTCGAATCACCCTTCGCTAATCTGGCGATTCTGATGAACCTGGGCTGGCTGTCGACTCTGCTTTATTTGGATGCCTTCGTGTCACCATTTGGGACCGGAGTTTCCTTCGTGGCGACCACCAGTCGGGCTTTAGCGGCCATGACCGGAACCAAACACATGCCTACCAAGCTGGGTGAATTGAATCGAAAATATCAGACGCCACGCCGCGCCATGGTGGTGAATATGATTCTGGGAGTCGTTCTAGTAGCGGGCTTTCGGAATTGGAGTGCCTTGTCCAATGTCATTTCGACGTCGACGCTGATTGCCTATCTGACGGGACCAGTGACGGTGACTACGCTCCGACATAATGCGCCGGAATTTAGTCGGCCGTTTAAGCTCTGGGGCTTACAACTGTGGGCCCCACTGTCTTATGTTTTGGCGAGCCTGGCCATTTACTGGGCTAAGTGGCCAACAACGATTGAGGTCTTTGGGGTTATTGCCCTGGGCCTCATCTGTTACGTGTACTACGAATTTCGACAACCTGCCGGCTGGACAGCCCTACGTGCCAGCTTGAAGGGGAGTCGATGGTTGTTAGCCGAAATGATTTGGCTCACCATCATGTCGGCCGTGGGCAGTCATGAATTTGGGGGTCACGGCTGGTTCCCTTATCCGCTGGATTTCTTGGCGGTCACCCTGGGTAGTTTAATCTGTTACTATCTTGGCGTTCATGATGGCTACCAGAGTGAATCTTTCGGGATTGCGCAGGAGCTGAATCAGCGTGTGACAGAAACTGAATAAACGTCTGACAAGAGGCGGTTAGGTGAAGCTAACCGCCTCTTTTGTACGCTCTGGCGATATTAAAAAGCGAGACCGGGTAATTTGGCGTTTGTCCCGGTCTCGCTTTATTTTTTAAAATTTTAATGTTGGGCGCGCCAGATCCATTGCTGGTCTTCGCGTTGAAAACCCACCGCCGTTAACGCCGTCTGGGCTAGGCGGTGGTCATCGACTAGGGTGAGCTGGGTTAGTTGTAATTCATCGTGACCAAAGGCAATCAAGCGACGCAGGATTTCTTCCTGATCGGTCGGTGTGAACTTGGGACCGACGACCTGGAGCGCGCAGCGGTGAGCCGGAATTTCGAGGTCGGTGAAACCGCCCCAGCCCGTGAGTTTATGTGTTTGCCGCCGTTCGATGCCCCACGTGAGAGCCGTGCGGTTCATTGTGGCGTGCATGGTCGCATTGACCCAGTCGGCGGCAGTCGCCAGATCCTGACTGGTCAGGGTGGCAACGTTCTTTAATTTGAATTGGGTGAGCCAGTCGAATCGAAAACTAGGCGTAAGGAGCGGGTGGTAACCTTCGAAGCTAGACATCTTCAAGTGAGTCCTTTCTGAACCAAATTACTCCTATTGTACCGGTAAATTGCACGGTTGGCTAGGGACTTATTCGGTGTATACCAGTCAGCTGTGCTATACTTGAAAGTAGATATTGGTAAGTTGAAAGGGGTAGCACAATGACGGAAGATTTTTATATTGGAACTTACACCAAGCGGATTAGCCGCGGAATTTACCGGGTAAGCGTGGATACCAAGAAGCCAGAGCTCACTGACTGTGAGTGGTTAGCCTCGGCAGGTAGTCCAACTTACATCGCTAAGGCCGACGCCAAACGTTTGTACGTCATCAACAAGAAGGAAACCGATGGCCAGACACAGGGTGGTTTAATCATCTATGATGTCTCCGAAGAAAAGCCCCGGGCCATTCAACAAGTGCTCACCCATGGGGCCTCACCGGCATACGTTGCCGTCGATGAAGATCGTCAACTGGTGTATACCGCGAATTATCATCGTGGTACGGTCACGGTTTACGCGGTTGCTGATGACGGAACGTTGTTGAAGACGGACCAAGTTGTGGACGATGATCCAGTCGGCCCAGCACCAGAACAGGCTGATGGCCCACATCCACATTTTGCCAACCTGACACCGGACAACCGGTTAGTGGCTTGCGATTTGGGGACCGACCGGGTTTACCTGTATGACGTATCCGACGATGGTAAGTTGTCGGCTGTTAGCACGTTAGAAATGCCTGCCGGCTTTGGCCCACGGCACATCGTGTTCGATGCTTCCAAGAATGTTGCCTACCTGGTTGGTGAGTTGAGTAGCAATGTTGCGACGCTGGCTTATGATGCCGCGGCTGGTAAATTTACAGTTAAGGGGATTGTCTCCGCTATTCCTGATGACTGGACGGCCCATAACGGTTCCGCTGCTATTCGTTTGAGTAGCGATGGTCGCTTCCTCTACGTGTCTAACCGTGGTCAGAACACCCTGGCCGTCTTTAGCACTGACGATGAAGGTCAGTTAACACGGATTCAGAATATCTCAACGGAAGGTGACTTCCCACGTGACTTCAACTGGACCCATGATGAGAAGTTTGTCATCGTCGTTAACCAAAACTCTGACAATGCTTCCCTGTACACCCGTGATGCACAGAGTGGTCAATTAACCTTGGTTCAGAAGGACTTTATGGTTCCTGAAGGGGTTTGTGTTTTACCTGCCTAGGTTTTTAGGCGGATGTGTTATCAGCGCCTTCGGGCTAGTGAAAATGAGTCCGGAACGCTGTGGGCGCACGCACGGAGCCGAAGTGCGGTCTCCGTGCTTAGGTTCGAGCCTCTGCGAGTCTCAAACCTAGCAGTTTCCTAAGCGACAAGGTTCGTCACTAAGGAAACTCCCACGGCTGGGCTCATTTTCACCAGCTCTGCGGCTGATATTAGTTTAAAACCAAATGCAAAGACGTCGTGCAATTATCTTGAAGATAACTGTACGACGCCTTTTTCAAATCTAAATGTTTAAAAATGGTGTTTAATATTGGTGTTTCTGGGCAACGTCTCGCATGAGGTGCCAAGCCTTGTACAACGCGAAGAAGACACTTTCAACGATAAGAAAGCCCCAGGAATCTAAGCTGGGCGCGCCCCAAAAGGTTGGAATTAAAATTAGAACAATCACGACGCCAATTAAAGTTGACTTGATCTGACCTGCGGAATAGGCAGCAGGCTTAGTCAAGAAGGGATACAAGATGATCCCGAGCATACTGACAATGGCTAGTACCTTAAGGAACCAAGCTAGACGAATCGTTAATAGAAACAGGCTGATGCCAATGACAAGGCCGTTGCGAATTAAACGATGGCTGGTCTTTTCTGGTTGCGGCCGTTGGGCTTGTGCCATGAAGGCCTGAAGTGTCGTAGCGTTAACCTTATAGATTGTTGCGAGTCGCGGAATCATGGCCGGTGTGGGAGTCATGAGATTGATTTCCCATAAGATCACGGTCAGCGATGAAACTCCCAAACTTCTGGCGGCTTCTTGCCGTGTTAATCCGCGATTGCGACGCACCGATTTTAGAATCTTTCCCAAATCCATACCGATTATCCTCTTAGTCTTGCTTATCTTCACGGTAGGTATTGCGAATGATATTAACAATTAAGGTTGGCACCATGAGTAAAGTGTAGATGATAGCCAGCCCATTAATTAAAAGCGTCCACCAGGTAGTTTCCCCGAAAACCCACACGATGGCCTCTAAAATCGCAACTGGCCAGAACGATAAGACCAGTAGTTGCCCCCATTTGGAATAACGCTGAGTGGCTTTATTGTAGCCTAATAGATGCAGCCAATTTCCCCGATTAATTTTCATATGACGTTCCCCTTTCCCTAATAAATTCAGTATAGCACGTCACTTGAGGGGTGAACCGTTTAGGGGGACAATCTTAAAGATTCCGCTTAGTTTTAGCTGGGATAATGAATTTTAAAGTAGGCGGCCATCGTTTGGAGGTGGTGTTCCAGACTGAGACGTTTAACCACGCCGAGCCCAGGAAAGTGTTGGCTGGCGTGATAGTCGGCCAATGCCAAAGCCGCGGGTGTTTGCACAGCAGCTGGTTGTGCAGGTAACCAGGACGCGAGTTTGGCGACGGCCTGAAAGAATTTTTCCTTGGGATGGCGGAAATCCTCGCGATCGTCGGAGACGAATCGATGGATTCGGAGTTGGTCACCGGCAAAGTAGGTTAGGTGGAGGGTCACGGCGCGAGCCGGATAGCCGTGTTCACTGTAGTGGGCGCCACCGATTGTATAGTCACTGATACTGGTATAACCGTCGAGGCGGGCTTGCTGCCAGTCTTCGCTGAAGAAGCCATCTGTGATATCAGCATAACTGCGATCGTGTTCAGGCACCCAGGCATGGTCAAACAGACTACCGCTAGGTCGCGTCAGTAGCCGGCGAATACGGGCCTCCGGTGGCACGAGTAAGTGGGTGGGGGCGTCCAGCCAACCAGCATGGCTAGCCGCAAGGAGTTCGTCATATTGGCGCGCAACCAGTAATGTTTGATGATCCGGTGTTGCCTGCAAGTCCTCGGGGATGATGGTGGGCGTTAAAATGTGACCCACGATGAGATTGGAATTGTCGGCATAGCGTCGCCAATCATAAAGTTTTTGCTGAGTGAGGGCGTAGTCGCTGACGGTGGGATTAGCAATGACGACCAGTGGTTGATCGTGCTCAACAAAGGCCGCGACCGTTTGGGGCAAGGTCCGAATGTCGCGGACGGGTTCAATGATGGGGATAATGTTCCGTGGTAGAACGTGTTGCTGGGCAATGTTCTTTAAGGCTAGTAGGTCATACTGCCGACCCCGAAAGTAAGGAAAGTAGATCATAATCGTTGCTCCTTGAGTTGTTGCTGGAGATCGTGGCGTTCTAAGTTTAGAGCATCAATTTCACTCTGCAGAGCCGTCACCGCTGCCGATTGGGTATCGTCGATGAACTGGTCGTAGAAGTTGGCTTCCGGATCGTAGACGTCATAGTGTTGGTGGCGTTTTTTCAGTTCCTGATAGAGGCGCTCGGTACTGTATTGTTTGAGTCCGGTGGCCATTTGTTTGGCCTTGCCGACTTCTCGGGCCTGTGAGGCAATGAACCGGGTGGTTAGTTCGGATTCAGAAACCTGCAGTTCTTGGCGACGAGGTGGACGGACAACGGTCAGATAGCCCGGCGTGCTGGGAGTTTCCGTGGCGGTTGCAAGCATTTCCTTATTGAAAGGTCGGTAAATCAGCACCCCAATATGGGCGGGGATCTCGTCAGCGACTGCCTGATAGAGCTTTAATGGCAAAACAAAATAGTTGTAGTGGCCCACAAAGGAGAGCTTGGCCTTGGAGTGAAAGTCGGATTTGGTGACCTTGAGTTCATAACACCGCCACTCAATTTCGCCACTCGACAGTTCTTGATAACTCAGGGTATCCACGATGCCTTGATCGGCGGGCATCGTGACCTCTTCGACGGCAAAGGCCCCTGCTTCACGACAATAGGCGTAGAGGGTGTTTTCTAGTTCAAGTGTTAATTTTGTTTTCATCAGGATACCTCCGGATGCCAGAAATTATGAACGGCACTGGTGAGTTGTTCCGGTCGGTAGAGCCGCTGGAAGTGTTGCCAGTGTTGGGGATACAGGTGTGTGTAGCGGGGACTGCTGAAACGCTGATCCATGAGGAGAATGATGCCGACGTCTTTGGACCCGCGAATCAGTCGACCCGCAGCTTGGAAGACGTTGTTCAGACCGGGTAGTTGATAGGCAAACGCGAAACCTTGATGTGACTGTTGGTCGAAGTAATCCCGTAGCAAGTCCGTTTCAGGATTGATACCCGGGAGTCCCACGCTGACGACGCCGACGCCAATCAGACGGTCGGCCTTGAGATCAATTCCTTCCGCGAAGATCCCACCCAAGAGGGCAAACCCGACCAGCGTGGTTTGCGGATTGGCGGTGAAGCTTGCCAAAAAGGCGGCTCGATCGGCTTCGGCCATCTGCGCCTGTTGGACGACCGTTTTTAAGTGCGGGTACGCCATCGAAAAGGCTTGGCTGACGTCGAGAAGGTAGTGGTAGGACGGCAGAAAGATCAGATAGTTTCCCGTCTTACCATCGACTAAGGTCTTGATGGCCAAGAGAATATTGGCGAGGTTGGCGTCACGTTGTTTATAGGTTGTTTGAATGTAGTTTGTGACAAAGATGGCCTGATGCTGGGGCTTGAACGGTGAGGTAAGTTGATAGGCCAGGCTATCCTCGTCACCGCCCAGGACGCGTTGATAATAGTCCATGGGTGAGAGGGTGGCTGAGAAGAGAACTGCCCCGTGACCCAGAGCCAGACTATCTGACAGGAAAGCACTGGGATCGAGACAGAGCTGTTTGAGCGTGATGTTGCCATCTGCGATGGTGAGTCGCATACGGTAGGTGTCGTCGTAGTAGTCGCCGATCCGTTGATAGCTGATAGCCGCAAAATAGTAATCCAGAATAGCTTGGGTAAAAGGGGTGTGCGGTTGGTCGACGAGCCAGTCATGAATGGCCTCCACCAGTCGGCTGAGATCGTGGTCGATTGCCTCGGGAGGTGTTAGGAAGGTACTGTCATCGCGGCCGTCGGCCAGGAGTGGGGCCGCAATATCACTAAAGGTGGCCCGGAGATCTTGTAGGCGCCGGCGTAGCTTCGGCGTGGCTTGATCCAGGTCACGACTTTGTTCGATGAGCTGATCGAGGGGCCGTGTGGTCAACTCAGCGGAGTACATATCGCGCGACCGGCTGACCAAGTTGTGGGCCTCATCGATCAGAAAGAAGTTGTCGGGATCCTCAGTCGTGAAGAACCGTTGTAAGTGGACTTGGGGATCGAAGAGGTAGTTGTAGTCGCCAATGATGACATCACAAAAGAGGCTTGCATCCAATTGAAATTCAAAGGGATCAAGGGTGTGTTTGCGGGCGTAAGCTTCAATCACGGGGCGAGTCAGCTGATCGTTATTTTGAATCAGATCTAAGAGAGCTGGCTTTAGTCGATCGTAATAGCCTAACATGTAAGGATTTTCTTCGGGTAACAGGTCGGCCTCTTCGGGAAAGGTGATCTTGGCCTTGGCCGTCAGGGTGATACTCTTGAGCAATAGGCCTTGAGAGGCCATGAGATCGAGGGCTTCTTCGGCGACGGATCGGGTACTCTGTTTGGCAGTCAGATAGAAGATTCGCTGGATGATGCCTTCACCAATGGCTTTAATCGTGGGGAAAAGTGTTGAAATGGTTTTCCCAGTCCCGGTTGGTGCTTCGGCGAAGAGGCGTTTGTTGGTGAGAATCGTCTTGTAAACGGCGACGGCAAGCTCGCGTTGCCCCGGTCGATACTGGCCGAAGGGGAAGGTGAGCTGCTGAATGGTGGGGTCGCGACGATCACGGAGGTCCGCTCGGAATTTGAGCCAGGTAACGTACTCGTCGATGACTTTGTCAAAAAACGCCTGGGCTTCCTGTCGCGTGATGGTCTGATCCGTTTGTGTGGTGGTTTCCGTGTTCGTTTGAAAGTAGGTCAGGGTGAGCTTGACCTGATCCAAGTCGGGCTCGTGGTCCATCAAGAGGTAAGCGTAAAGCTTAACTTGTCCCCAATAAAGGGTGAGAGTGTTCGTGCTAAGGTTGGCAAAGACAGTTTCCGAGGTCTTGATTTCCTCGATACTGGCCTGGTCACCCGTTAACGTCACGCCGTCTGCGCTTCCATGAAGCAGGTACTCATTGTCGTTGAGCGTGAGCGTCTTATCCAGATAGTATTCCTTCTGGTAGTCGGCACCACGCTGTTTCTGTAGGCGACGATGGATGCGGGCCCCTAACAATGCCGTATTTTGACTGTTGCTGGTCGTGCCCAGGTCGCCGGTTCGTAAAGTAAATTCGATTAATTCGCGTACCCCTAATTTGATTGGCATCCGATCGCCACCTCCTTTTGCTGATAATCAGCATACCACATTTTGCGGTCTGTTTGAACGCGTGTTCGTGATTGGTTAGCAGGTGTGAAAAGTGAGTCGCGGGGATTGGCAAAATCTATGAAATCGCTTACAATAGAGAGCGAGGTGATATTGGATGAAAACAATTGGCTTTCCGCTACACGAAGAAATAACTGAAATTGATGAAGCGTCTGCGCTTCAACGGATTTGTCAACGACACACAAGTAAAGCCACGATTAGGGTTCGTGACATCGAAATTAATCCCAGAGAACAAGTTGAGATGGCAACGCTTAGTCAGTATGGTGGGAAATTCATTCGAATCGTGACGGATGGGCCTGACGAAGCCCAACTGGCGACCGCCATTCATCAGCAGTTCGTCAAGGACCAGTATTGTGACTACTAAGCCTTGACCCACTCGTTTGGATTCGTTAAGCTCGACTTAATGAAATGAAGCGAGGGATGCATCATGAATGAAGAACAGGTCGACAGGCTCTGTCAAATCGCCCCGAAGTATGGGCTACACTTAGCTCATAAGGGATTGATCATTACTGAAATTAACGGGCAGACCACATCATTTGATGCGGCAACTTATATGCCTGACCAACTGATTGACATGCTGTCAAAGATTATCGCCACGCAAATGAAGGCGGACCTGTGGCAGTGGAAATAGCAATAGCTTAAAAAATTGGACCGCGACGTTTTTGTCGTGGCCCAATTTTTTATGGTTCAATGTCTATTGTTTCAAACGTGCTATTCTTCTTCCCAGCGATCGAAGTCCTGGGCATGGCTGGCAAGATAGGCTATGGCCTCTTGTCCGAGTTGTTGGCTTTCTTGATCAAAGTTTTGGTTGTCAGCGTCACCCTCGGCGTCAGCTTCGTCGCGTAGGAATCCCGCAGCGAGGTCTAAGTACTTGGTGCGACGGCCGATCCCATTGTCTTTAAAGAGATCGTCGAGCTTAGTCAGATCGTCCTTGGCAGCGGTAGAAACGCGCTGTGCTAGATCAGGTTGCTTACCTAATTTGATGGCGGCGTAGTCCATGAGAAAGTCGTTCATATCAACGATGATGGCCTGCCGTGCTTGCTTTTCACTTTTTTTTGCCACTTATGCTCACCCCTTAGTTTCATTTTAGTCATTCTAGCGAAATCACGCAATTATTCTCCTTGCGTGATTGGTGGTCGGGTTCACCGGCGATCCAATGATGTAGGAGATTACGAGGTAAAACGTTAACATATCATCGAATTAATCATGACAATAATCGTGTTTGGGTGTTAACTAACTGGTTATTAGAAAATTTATACGGATTCCCCCAACATTTACCGAAAATTTACACGATTGCGACGATTACTATATATTCATCGCTTAGAATCAGGGTTGTAAGTTAAGGGGAGGCATTCGGGGTGCAAGTTGACTTTGGATGGTTCTACTATCTCAAAGACATGGAGTGACAGAGATGAATAAGGGATCAAAGTTAGCAATGGGGATTGCAGCAATTAGTTTGCTTTTAGTTGGGTGTGGCAAAGCCACAAGTTCAACTGGCAGTAAGGAAAGTAGCGCAGCACTTTCAGGTAAAGTGACTGCCGTGGGGTCAACGGCTTTACAACCGTTAGCTGCCAAGGCGGGGACTAACTTCACCGCTAAGAACACCAAGGTTAACTTGACCGTTCAAGGTGGGGGTTCCGGAACTGGGCTGAGCCAAGTCCAAGCCGGTGCGGTTTCGATTGGTGATTCTGACATTTTTGCCGAAGAAAAAGACGGCATCAAGGCTGACAAATTGACGGACCATAAGGTTGCCGTCGTGGGGATGGCCCCAGTTGTCAACAAAGATTCCGGAGTTAAGAACTTAAAGATGGCACAATTGAAGCAAATCTTTACCGGTAAGATTACCAACTGGAAGGAAGTTGGCGGTAAGGACGAGAAGATTGTTATCATCAACCGAGCACAAGGTAGTGGGACTCGTGCAACCTTTGAAAATGCCGTATTAAAGGGCGCTGACGCTGTAAAGTCTCAAGAACAAGATTCCAACGGTGCCGTACAAAAGATCGTTTCCACGACACCAGGGGCCATCAGTTACTTGGCCTTCTCATACTTCACCAACAAGCTCCAAGCTGTTTCTATCGACAACGTTACGCCAACGGACAACAACGTTGAAACGAACAAGTGGAAGATCTGGTCTTACGAACACATGTACACGAAGGGCACGCCTGACAAGGCAACGACTGCCTTCCTGAAGTACATGGATTCCAAGACGGTTCAAGATAGCTTGGTTAAGGACATGGGGTACATCAGTATCCATGACATGAAAGTAACGAAGGACGCTAAGGGTGTCGTTACCCAGAACTAAGCATCCGGGATATATTTAGAAGATGTTGAAATGGGGTGAAGGTGCGGTCGAAGCACTTTCACCTTTTTTAAAAGGGGGGAGTCAACTTATGGAGCAAACAAATTTTCAACTTAAGAAACAAGATACCCAATCACAGGAATGGTCCAAACGGTTACACCACGCAACCCGAGCGACTCGCGAGGATTGGATTGGCCGGGGAATCAGTTACCTCTGTATTGGGGTAATTATCCTGGTCGTTGCGTCAATGTTGTGGTTTATCACCTCAAAAGGGATTGCCACCTTTACGCAAAATCACGTCAGCCTCTGGAAGTTCTTGTCTGGGACTGATTGGTCACCAAGTCAGGGCAAAATTGGGGCGTTACCGATGATTGTGGGGTCCTTTGCCGTGACGTTTGCCGCCGCAATTGTGGCGACACCATTCGCCGTCGGCACGGCGATTTTCATGACAGAAATTTCACCTAACAAGGGCCGGAAGTTTCTCCAACCCGTGATTGAATTACTAGTTGGGATTCCTTCTGTGGTTTACGGGTTCATCGGGCTGGCAGTCGTCGTGCCATTCATGCGGCACTTGGTGGGCGGTTCCGGATTCGGAATTATTTCAGCCACCTTCGTGTTGTTTGTGATGGTCTTGCCAACGATTACATCAATGACGGTGGATAGCCTGCGAGCGGTTCCTCGGTATTACAAGGAAGCTTCACTGGCTCTGGGAGCGACGCGCTGGCAGACGGTTTCTAAGGTGATTTTACGGTCGGCAACGCCCGGGATCTTAACCGCCGTGATCTTCGGGATGGCCCGGGCTTTTGGGGAAGCCTTAGCCGTTCAGATGGTGATCGGGAATGCGGCCGTAATGCCGAAGAATTTGATCTCGGCAGCTTCAACGCTGACGAGTCAGTTAACGACTGGAATTGGGGACACCATTGATGGGACGTTACCCAATAATGCTTTGTGGTCACTAGCTCTGATTCTGTTACTCATGTCACTATTCTTCAACGCCCTGGTACGGGTCATTGCAAAGAGGGGGCAACTCAAACATGAACGCTAAACGTAAAGACATGATTGCCACGGTCATCATTGATCTGATTGTCGCCATTGTGGTGGGAATTCTTTTCTTCCTATTGGCCTACATTCTCATCAAGGGGCTGCCGCATGTTAGCTGGAGTTTCTTGACGGGTGCTACAGACTCCTTTGATGGTAGCGGGGGGATTGGGGTTCAATTGTTCAATTCCTTCTACCTGTTGGTCTTGACCATGTTGATTTCTATTCCAATTTCATTGGGTGCTGGGATTTATCTGGCCGAATATGCGAAGGACAACTGGCGGACCAGCCTGATCCGATCGGCCATTGAAGTTCTTAGTTCCCTGCCATCCGTGGTCGTGGGGTTGTTCGGATTCTTACTCTTTGTGGTTAAGTTCAAGATTGGCTTTTCCGTTATCTCGGGGGCGATTGCCTTGACGTTCTTTAACTTACCGCTGTTAACGCGGAATATTGAAGAGTCGCTCAGTGCGGTGCCACGTAGTCAGCGAGAAGCTGGTTTCTCCTTGGGGCTATCTAAATGGAAGACCGAAGTGGGGATCATTCTCCCGGTGGCACTTCCTGGGATCGTAACCGGGGTGGTTCTGAGTGCTGGCCGAGTGTTTGGGGAAGCCGCTGCCTTGATTTACACGGCTGGGCAAAGCGCACCGGTCACTAACTTCGCCGATTGGAACCCAATGGATGCCGCGAGTCCGCTCAATCCATTCCGACCAGCCGAAACATTGGCTGTTCACATTTGGAAAATGAACACAGAAGGTTTAGCGAGCAATGCAGCGGCCTTGTCCGCCGCCGCTTCCGCCGTTCTGATCATTGCCGTGTTGCTCTTTAACTTGGGTGCACGAGTTCTCGGGTCGTACCTGTATCGTCGGGTTACGGCTAGCAAGTAGGGGGTGTGACGATGCTTAAACAATATTCATTTGATAAGACGGCTGTTCAGACGTTTGACGCGCAGACTTCGCTGGCGCTGAAGACAGAGGACTTACAGGTCTTCTACGGCACCAATCATGCCATGCACGATGCTAATCTGGCCTTTCCCAAGAACCAAATTACGGCGCTCATTGGGGCCTCGGGCTCTGGGAAGTCCACCTACCTGCGTTCTTTGAATCGGATGAACGATACGATCGCGACGGTGACGGGAAAGATCTGGTATCACGGGGTCGACATCAACGAGCCCAACGTGAATATCTATGAGATTCGTCGACACATTGGGATGGTGTTTCAACGACCCAACCCGTTTGCCAAGTCTATTCGAGAAAACATTACCTACGCCTTACGGGCGAATGGGGTGAAGAACAAAGCCGAGCTATCGGAACGTATCGAAAAGAGTTTGCGTGGGGCTGCGCTTTGGGATGAGGTGAAAGATAGCCTCGACAAGAGTGCCCTGTCCCTTTCTGGGGGGCAACAACAACGGTTATGCATTGCCCGTTCGATTGCCATGGCACCGGATGTGTTGCTGTTGGATGAACCTTGTAGTGCCTTGGACCCGATCTCGACAGTTAAGGTTGAGGAGACGCTCCTAGAGTTGCAGAAGCAGTACACGATTATCATCGTGACGCATAACATGCAACAGGCCGCACGGATCAGTAGTCAGTGTGCGTTCTTCCATCTCGGACACGTCATGGAATACACGCCAACCGGGACGATGTTTAGCAACCCGCAGATCCCAGTAACGCAAGACTATATTTCTGGAAGCTTTGGGTAGTTATTTTTAGAGAGGTTAGTTAGGTCTGAGACAGAGGTCTCAGACCTTTTTTGCGTTCTAAACGTCTATCGTCGAAACGTGCGACAAAAGGCTTCAACGCCGCTTACCCCCGATAGACAAGCAGTCCAATACCGAGATTATTCACCTATCGACGTTAGTGCGCTTTGACTACCCGCCTTGTGTCCCCCGTCCTTTTTTAATCACGGCCAGCTGAAAGGTAACAAAGTAGCGAGAGTAAAGAGACTACAAAACGTTTTACTTGTTGAGGATCGCGTTGCATTGGTATTTACCAATGTTTTCAAATGAAAATTTACTAAAATAGTCTAAAAGTTTTAGTAAAAGGATGCACGTCCTGATTTAACGGGATTTACAGTTCTTAAAAGACCAGTGATCTGGTCAAAATGTAATTGACAGCGCTTTCATAGCTCGGTATGATTCTAGTATCAAGACGGCAGTTTAGCCATTATTTGTTGGCAAAAGTGCAGTAGGAAGGTGAATGTTCGGCCAGATTATTATCGGAAGTTATTAAGTAAAGTTTTAGTGAATGCTACATAGGAGGGTATGACGCCCTCATCGAAATGACATCAATTGGGAACACAGCCACGTTCGCTGACGGTAACGGGAGTGAACAACTTAAGGAGGAACTGTTGTGGGATTTTGGACGCTAGGTTCATTCATCTTATTTACGCTACTGGTTGCGCTAATTTCGTGGTTAAAGACTCGAAGTAACGACTTAACTTCCAGTACAGGTTACTTTCTCGGTGGTCGTAGTCTCTCCGGTATTTTTATTGCTGGGTCACTATTGCTCACCAATCTCTCTGCAGAGCAGCTGGTTGGTTTAAACGGGAATGGGTTTAGTAGCGGATTGTCATCCATGGCTTGGGAAATTACCTCTGGGGTGACGTTGGTTCTGATGACGCTGGTCTTTCTACCGAAGTATCTTAAAGGTGGGTTTACGACGGTGCCGGAGTTTTTGGAAAAACGTTATGACAAAGGAACCCGAAACATTGTCACGGCGCTGTTTTTAACCAGTCTGACAGTGGTTACTCTGCCAACTGTGCTCTATGCCGGTGGCCTTGCCATCACGTCACTCTTTGATTTAACCGATATTTTCCATATTACGGAGTTACAATCTCTCACACTAGTTATTGTCCTCATTGGGGTGTTAGGGAGTTCTTATGCCATTATTGGGGGACTTAAAGCGGTAGCCGTTTCCGATACGATTAACGGGGTCGGTTTACTGGCTGGTGGGTTCTTGATTCCAATTCTAGGATTTTTCAAACTCGGTGGTGGTCACTTCTGGGATGGGGTCAACAAGCTAATCGTTGAACACCCAGAAAAGATGAATGCCGTGACTAATACCGGGGCCACACCGTTTCTGTCGATCTTTACCGGGGTCCTTTTAGTCAACACCTTCTACTGGTGTACGAACCAGGAAATTGTCCAACGAGCCTTCGCCGCTAAAGACTTGCGGGAAGGGCAGAAGGGAGTTCTGTACGCGGGATTTATCAAGGTATTTGTTCCGATTATCCTGGTGATTCCGGGGATCATTGCCTTTCATCTTTATGGCTCCAAGATTCCGAGTCAAGACATGGCCTATGCCTACTTGGTTCGAGACATCTTGCCTGGGCCGCTACTGGGATTCTTCGGTGCCGTGTTGTTTGGGGCCGTACTGAGTGCCTTTAACGGGGCGTTGAATTCCGCTTCGACAATGTTTTGTATTAACATCTACAAGCCAATCTTCAAACCGGATATTGATGACAAGAAGCTGGTCAAGATTGGTCGAATCTTTGGAATCTTCATCGTCATCTTTGCTATCTTTGTCGCCCCCAACATTGCCAAGGCGCCAGAAGGTCTCTACATCTTTATGAAGAGTGTCATGGGATACTTTAACATTCCAACGTTGGTTGTGGTTCTGATGGGCTTCTTTACGAAACGGACGCCTGCTATTGGGGCCAAGTTAGCGATTCTATTCTTCCTAGTTTCCTACACGCTTTACAAGTTTGTTTTCAAATTCGATATCAATTACCTCCACGTTTACGGGATTCTATTCCTCTGCTGTATCGCCATCATGTTGATTGCTGGCTGGATTCACCCACGACCAACACCTTACGAATTGCACGATGTGAAGTTAGTTGATTTGACACCATGGAAGCTGGCACGTCCACTGTCAGCAGTTATTATCACAGTTGTGGTTTATGTCTATACCGTCTTCTCACCAATTGGGATTGTCTTCCACAAGCACTATGGCATGAGATTAGCAGTGATTACCCTTATCTTTGCCGCAATTGCCACGACATTATTCTTAGTTATCAACAAGTACTTTAACCATGTTCAGGTTCCGGAAAGCGAGGAAAATGAGAATGAAGAAGAACAAACAGGTCATCTTGATCATGACGGATACAACGCGTAAGGATATGGTCGGGTGTTATAACGACAAGATGGTGACGCCTAACATTGATAAGTTGGCTTCTGAAGGACTGCGTTACGAGAACGCTTATTCCTGCCAACCGGTCTGTGGACCTGCACGGTCGGCCATCTTTACGGGGACGTTCCCACATTCTAATGGGATGGTCACCAATAGTTATGCGATGGGAATGAACGTCAAGACCATCGGGCAGCGGTTGACAGATAATGGCATTCACACGGGATACGTCGGTAAATATCACTTGGATGGTGGGGATTACTTTGGTCTCGGTGTTTGTCCTGAAGGTTGGGATAAGAAGTATTGGTTTGACCAGAAGATGTATTTGGAAGAACTGACCGATGAGATGCGAGTTAAGTCGCGGCAATCCGAAACGTCTTATGAAGATTGGTTGACGGAGGACTTTACCTATGCCCACAAGGTGACCAATCGTGCCGTAGGCTTCCTGGAAGAAAACGTGAATACGGATTTCTTCCTCACGGTCTCCTATGATGAGCCGCATGGCCCAAGTATCTGTCCGGCGCCTTACAATACCATGTATGCCGACTTTAAGTTCAGCGACTATCCCAACTACTCGGATGATCTGATGGACAAACCGCTTCTCCAGCAACTGTGGGCGGGGAAAGACATTAACAAGCCAGTTTCCGAGTTAAACAAGCCTTCCAAAGGATTGGCCTTGTTCTTAGGGTGTAACACGTTCGTGGACCACGAGATTGGCCGGGTTACCAAGGTGTTGGAAGAAAAGTATCCGGACGCACTGATTATCTACACCTCTGATCATGGGGACATGCTAGGGTCGCATAAGTTACAAATGAAGAACGCTGCGGCCTATCGAGAAATTGCCAATATTCCATTGATTATTAAAGGTGGCCAAAAGGGGAAGGTTACGGATGCCCCAGCGTCACACATTGATTTAGTGCCAACGATTATGGATTATATGGGCCTACCAATTCCTAAGTTACTTGAAGGAAAGAGTATGTTGCCACAAATCATGGACAGTGATGTGGTCATTAACAAAAATGTTTATACTGAATGGACCCGTTATGAAGTGGACCACGATGGTTTCGGTGGGATGCAAATGATGCGGGCAGCAACGAATGGGCATTACAAATTAGTCATTAACTTAATGGATAAGGATGAATTCTACGATTTAGACAAGGATCCTTATGAAGTCACCAACTTAATTTACGATAAAGACTACGCCGAAATTAGAAATGGGCTACACGATGATCTTTTACAACACATGAATGAAACCCGGGACCCATACCGAGGTTACCAGTGGTCTGCCAGAGATTGGCGGAAGGATCGTCACCCTAAGTGGGAAAATGACGGTTATACGCGGCAAAAGGAAAACGAAGAGTATGAACCACGGGAATTAGATTACGATACGGGGTTACCAATGGACAAGGCAACGCGGCCGAAGGAAACCAATGACGTCAAAAACTAGAAAGAGGGATTACCATTGAAATTAATCAAGGGTGGAGATTATTACCTGGGATCTAATGACCATTATGGATTCCCCGGGGACTTGGAAGGACCGGTCAAGCCGGTCAATGTTGCCCCATTTTTGATGGATGAGACGACAGTCACCAATCAAGAATTCTCGGACTTTGTGGCGGATACGGGTTATGTAACGGACGCCGAGCAGTACGGTTGGAGTTTCGTCTTTGTTGCCTTGTTATCGGACGAAGAGATCGCGCGAAGTGAACAGTCTGCTGGGTTTAAGTGGTGGTATGCCGTGAAGGGTGCCGATTGGGCGCACCCACGGGGTAAAGATACCACGATCACAGATATTATGGATCATCCAGTAGTTCAAGTTTCCATCAACGATGCCAAGGCCTACTGTAAGTGGGCAGGCAAACGGCTTCCCAACGAGGCAGAATGGGAATTTGCTGCCCGGGGTGGCGCACCATATGATTGGACCTACCCGTGGGGGGATGACTTGGAACAAGACAATGCCTATCATGCCAACACTTGGCAGGGAGATTTCCCACATGAGAATACTCAAGCAGATGGTTATCTCGGCACGGCGCCAGCCAAATCGTATGATGCCAACGGCTATGGCCTGTACCAAAACATCGGAAACGTTTGGGAATGGTGCTCGAATCAGAGTAAGATTCCACTGGATGTTTTCCAACAATTGAGTGGACCACGTTCTTGGGAGAAGTGTTTAGTGGCACCAGATGACCAAGAATTTGCCACTCGTGGTGGGTCCTTCCTCTGTCACTTTTCCTATTGTAATCGTTATCGGATTACTGCTCGAAATGGTCACGTCGGAAGTACGGCTGGGAGTAATCTGGGATTTCGTTGTGTAAAGGACGTCGAATAGGAGGCGTTCTTTATGAAAATTGCCCTGGAGTACTTCATCATCATTGTTTTTGCAAATACGGTTGGGGCAATTTCCGGTATGGGGGGCGGTGTGATTATCAAGCCGCTCTTGGACTTCATGGGAAAGAGTCCACTCTCAGCAATTAATTTTTACTCTAGTCTAGCCGTATTTATAATGGCGCTAGTCTCGACTCGGCGTCAGGTTAAAAATGGCGTCCGGCTTAACGCGCGCTTCGCGGGCCTGCTCTCACTGGGATCGGTTCTAGGTGGGTTCCTCGGTGACCTGTC
Source organism: Levilactobacillus lindianensis (assembly GCF_003946095.1). GTDB lineage: Bacteria > Bacillota > Bacilli > Lactobacillales > Lactobacillaceae > Levilactobacillus > Levilactobacillus lindianensis. Next base: position 127,538 of record NZ_RHOD01000003.1, read on the forward strand.
CTTTCGGGTTCTGAGCGGCTGGCTGCCAATCGAACGCGTCAACGTCGTTCAAATTGTTCTGACGCTGGTATCCTTGGTACTCGCCTTAATCTACACGCGGCCAGGACATTTCAGTTGGCCTGACCGGTGGTTGCCGGGAATCTATACCTTTTCTGGTGCGCTGTTGGGGTGGCTAGCGACCTTGATGGGCATTGGTGGTGGCCCAATCAACGTGGCCTTCCTGATTTACTTCTTCGACATTGCCATTAAGGACGCGACGGTCTACTCGATTGTCATTATCCTGTTTTCACAGATCACCAAGCTTGGTTTTTCCCTGCCGCACTTTGGACAGGATCATATCAGTTGGATTATCCTGCCAGTTGTTGTGCTGGCTGCCATTTTTGGGGGAACATTTGGTGCCCAGTTGAGTAAACGAGTGGCGGATCATGCGGTGCTGCTGATCTACCGAGTTGTTGTTTCGGCTGTCCTCGTTTTAAACGTGGTCAATATGGTCCAACTTTTACGATGAAATTTTTGAAAACACCTAACGTGCTGATTGCCGGCTGACGTTAGGTGTTTTATTTTTGTCAATCAACCCGCAGTCAGGACTGGTAAAATAAAGATAACAAGTTTTGAGAAAGGGGAGGTGGCGATATGTATTTTTTACAGGAGTCCGGATCACTGCCACTATATGAACAGCTCACCCAACAGCTGGTTGCGGCGATGGATCGGGGAGAATTGACTGACCGTTTGCCGTCAATTCGGTCATTGGCGGCAGAACTTGAGGTATCCAAGGGTACCGTAGAGAATGCTTATGAACAGTTGGTCGCAGAGGATCGAATTGAGAATCGGCCCCAGCAAGGATTCTTCGTAAAGAAATTAGTCTCGACACCCCCAATGGTCAGTGAACATGACCGTGATTTAGTTCAACCCGACTTTGACTTTTCCTTGGGCTACGCGGCCTCGTTGCTGGAAACGCATGCCAAGACGGCGTGGAATCGGTCGTTGGAACGGGCTATCCAAGACCAGGATCTGCGTGATCCCCAGACGGCCATTCAGCGTCAAGGGTCATTGGCATTGCGGGAAGAGATTGTGGCCCTCTTGGCGCGCCGACGAGGGATTCACTGTCAGGCGGAACAGGTCGTGATCACTGCCGGTAACAGTGAGTCGCTGGTCATTGTGACCCAGTTGATGCAGGACAGTTTTCAGGCACCACTCAAAGTGGGATTCGAAAATCCTGGCTACCGCAGTGGACTGGAGACGGTTCGCCGTCAGGGTGGCCAGCCGGTCTTGATTCCAGTTGATGAGGCAACCGGGATGGATGTTGCCTACTTGCGAACAGCGCCGGTTAACCTGGTCTATGTGACCCCTTCCCATCAATTTCCCTTGGGACCGACGATGCCCTTAGTCAAGCGACAAGCTCTGCTAGCTACCATGCGAGCCAAGCAGGGGATAATTATCGAGGATGATTACGACAGTGAGTTCTCGGTGTCTACCAGGCCGATGCCTGCGTTGGCTTCATTGGATGCGAACCGGGTCATCTATCTTGGTGGTTTTTCCAAGTCAATTTCGACCGAGTTGCGGCTCAGCTTTATGGTCTTACCGCCGCAACTAGTTGCCAGTTATCAGAAATTATTTGCCTTTGAAACGAATGGGGTCGCGGCAATTATTCAAGCCGCCACGGCGGACTTCCTGGCATCTGGCGCCTATAGCCGCCACATCACACGAGCCTTGCGCTTGAATCGCCAGAAGTATGCGCTTTTGCAGCAACAGTTAATGCCATTCGTTCGGCAGGGGATCATTGCCGCTCACTTCGGGGAAGCCGGGATTCACCTGGTATTTCGTTTAAAGCGAGTTCAAGAGGCGGCTAAGTTCGATGAAATTTTAAAACGAGATCGCCTTTATCTGCGAAAAATGGATCACTATTGGTTACAAGATAAGCAACTTGGTTACTATATCGTGGGGTTTGCCCACTTTGCTTTGCCAGAATTCCGGCAAGGCGTAGCCAAGCTAGTGCTAGCATTAAGGGCACTGTCCGCCTAAACTCATGGTTAACTGTCTCTTCATCTTTCATGTGACCCGCTTATACTGAGAGTTAGTTAAGCAATCAGAAAGGGCGATTACATGATAACTTATCAAATGGATGCCAAGTTAGATGCTGCAAATTTCAAGGATCTTTTGGTTCGGACAGAACTTCATCGTCAAATCAACGATGATCAGAAACTCCAAGGAATGTTGGACCATGCTGATTTCTTATATACAGCTTGGGACGGCGACAAGGTGGTTGGTTACGTTCGGGGATTGACGGATTACGCGGATGTCATTTACATTGCGGACCTGGCAGTCGATGCCGATTACCGCCATCAAGGGATTGCCCGGCATTTGTTGGGGATGGTGCAGGACCAATTAGGTCAAACACTTCACACGGTGTTATTGGCTTCGTTGTATGCCAAGGATTTCTACGCCAAGATTGGCTTTACCAAAGATTCTCGCGGCTATGTGAAGAATCCACAGCACTTGGATCCTGCCGACTGGACGGTTTAAACTATAGAAAAAACACGCTGACCAATTGGTTAGCGTGTTTTACTTTATTTCGTTAAAAAGACCTGCCAAAGCAGTGTTGCACAGACTGCACCCGCAATCGGGGCGACCACGGGAACCCAACTGTAGGAAAATTGCGAACTTCCTTTGTGGGCGAATGGCCAGATAGCGTGGAGTAGGCGGGGACCTAAGTCACGAGCCGGGTTCAACGCGGGACCAGTGGGGCCACCTAAGGAGACCACCAGACACATAACTAGAAAACCCAGACCAATGAAGTCGGCACGGGGGTCTAACTTGTCAGCGGTCATCGCCACAGCACCCAGAACCAGAATGAACGTCCCGAGGAATTCGTTGATAAACCCATTCAACTTGCTGCCAGCCGCATCAATTGTGGAAAAGGTTCCCAGGATGGCTTCCGCATCAGTAGTTTCATCGTAGTAGGGTTTGTAGGCAAGAACAATCGCTAACTGCCCAAATATGGCTCCGAGCAACTGCGCCACGATGTAGGGCAGGACTTCCTGCCAGGGAAAGTTGCCAACCACGGCCGAGGCAATCGTCATGGCCGGATTAATTTGTGCTCCGGAAATGGTTCCGAACATCAAGGCGGGGATCATGACCCCAATTCCGTATCCCCAACCGATTAACAGCCAACTGCCGTGATAACCCTTGGTTCCTTTGAGTTCAACGTTGGCAACGGAACCGTTACCGAGGGCAACCATGATGGCCGTCCCAATAAATTCGGCCAGACACCGAATGAATAATGAATAATGCATAGATTCAACTCCACATAAGTATAAGATAGGCGACTGCTACTTTTCGATGACCATAGTTGGCTATCAAAAAACAGTAGTATCTCCTATCATACGCTTATCACGAGTGGCTTTCACGATAAGTTTCAATTTTCTGCTATTAAAATGAAAGTTATGGAAAATTGCATTCCGATGCCTAAGGTATACGGAAAAGTTATGGTGTGTTCTCTCATCAGTTGGCTACTATATAAGTATATCTCTAATAATTTGGTCAAAATATTTGTAAAGGTGAACCGTGGTAATTCAAAGGAGATTCAATCATAATTAGTAGTTGCCTAACCCACACTAGCAACAGTGGGGAGGTGAGCTCTCATGTTTCAAAATCTTTTTTCGCCACTTGTTGTTGGCGTCCTAGTTGCCTTATTTACGGACTGGTTAGAACGTAGGCGACATAGGTAGCTCTAGGTGACCTCTAACCCACCCGTTTATTTACATAGACGTACAAAAAAGGCTCTGACTACGCCACATAGTCAGGGCCTTTGGTGAACTCAATGTTCCAAAACCTTTTTGTAACTTCAGTATATCACAACTGCGATATATCACAATTGCTATATATCATTTGCGATAGGTTTTCGTAACTGGAGATGTCAGTAAATAAAAACTGCTGGCGATTAAGCCAACAGTTTTCACCGCCCCTGTATGAAATTTTGCATGCAGGTTACCAAAAAGGTTGCCATTAGTTACTATATTACGATTACCAGTGAAAATTGATAAATTCAAGAATGCCTTAATACCGGTGTTCATGAGCTATATTTTAATCTCTGAAACTCATTCAATGGACCCTACCGGATTTGAACCGACGACCTCCTGCATGCGAAGCAGGCGCTCTCCCAGCTGAGCTAAGGGCCCGAAACTTACCCATTAATTATAGCACGTTGTCACAATTTGTTAATGGGTAAGTGGTGTCTAGTGACGACTACTACGGTGGCCACCAGTACCATGGGTCTTGATGACGTTGCGTTTGAACTTTGGACCGGTGGCGTCGGCGACAAACTTAAAGTGCCGCAGGCGGCCAACGTAAGGCTTACCGGCTAAGCGGACGGTGGTCCAGCCACGCATGGCTTGAGCCATGTCATCGGTAGCGGTCACCAGATCTGCACGGTGTTCAGCCTGAGCAGCCTCGCGGAGGTCGGTGGTCAGGCGTTGGACCAGGCCTTCGTGATACGTGAGAAGTTCCTGCGTCAATGGGGCACTCCGGTAGCTGTTGAAGAGACGTTGCACTTCCTTCAACGCGTCCGTGGTATTCTTCGGTTGATAATAACGTTCCTGCTCAGACATGCCCATTTCCTTTCTTAATCTTGATGGCGCCAGCCGTGAAGCCACTGTTGCCAAATACTTTTTGAATCAGTTTGTAACATTAGACGTTGGTACTGACTGCCGATGTACCAGGCAAACAGACCAATTGCTGCTAAGAGAATTGCGAGTGAGAGGCCTTGCTCCAGACCACTTGCGGTGCCATTGATGATACGCATAGGCATGAAATAGGATGAGAAGAAAGGCACGTACGACATAATTTTAACGAAGACCGCATCGAGGTTGCTTTGGAATGGGAAGGTGAGGAAGAAACCTAGCATCCCTAACATGACGACCGGTTGAGCCGCTTTCGAGGCATCCTCTGCTTTGGCAACAATGGCGCCACTGTAGGCTGCCAGAACGGTGTAGATGACCACGCCGAGCAGTAGGTAGACGAGGTTCACATTGACTAAGTTGTGAATGACCGCGTTGATTAGTGAATGATATTCGGTGATGAGTGGCTTTAATTTGGTGCTGTTGATGGCAAATTGGTAGCCGGCCCAACCCCCGAGGAGGTAGACCACAATCTGAGTCAGAATCACCAGGAGAATTCCCGTGATCTTGCCAATGAAGTAGCTGGTTGCGGTCGTACTGGAGAAAATGATTTCCATAATCTTGGTTCCCTTTTCGGAGGCAATTTCTTGGGCGGCGATCGAAGAATACGTGATTAAGATGATGTAGATCATGGTGACTAGCAACCAGAACGAAACCTTCTTGGCGATATTGGCGGCTCCGGCCTTCTTGGCAATGTGTTGCGTGAGGGCCGGGGTTCGAGCCAGCGCCTGCCGTTGCTTAGCGGACAGGTTAGCTTGTTGATAATTGGCAGCTTGTTGGTTGGTGGCCAAGAAGTTCTGAGTTTGGGCCCGCAGGCTACTTCCCATGCTGTCACTGCCGTGGTAATCGGCCTTGAACTGTTGATTGACGGTGCTTAACACCAGGTAGCCCGCCAGGTGGTCTTTTTTCAGAGCTGCTTTGGCGGCCTTAACCGTGGTGATCTTGGTATTCAAACCATCGTTTTGCTTGATAAAGGCCTGGCGTAACGGTTGTGATTCACTGATGACAGCGACTTCACGGCTACTAGAAGCACTGTTGGCACTGATGTAGCTGATGCCGATGGTTAAGCCGATCATCAGAAAGGGACCGAGAATCATGAAGAGAAAACTCCACGACTTGATCTGACGCAGATAGGTTTCAAAGGTGACGATCCAGGTTTTATGCATGGTCTTCACCTACTTTCAAGCGGAAAATTTCATCGAGGGTCGGTGGTTGTTGACTGAATTCCTCGATGTAGTGCCCCTCGGTCAGAGCTTCAAAGATTGCGGGCCCAGCGGCGGGATCGTTGAGTTGTAAGAGGTACTGCCGTGGTTGTCGAACAGTAACGGCGGCAACGCCCGGCAGTGCTTGGAGCCGGTCTGGCGTCCAGTCGGTCGTTACGTAGAGTTCCGTCTTACCAAATTGATTCCGAACTTCTGTCAGCGTCCCATGTAAGACGACATCGCCCTTACGCAGCATGACCAGCTGGTCACACAGGGCAGTCACGTGTTCCATGTCGTGGCTGGAGAAGATAATCGCCGCGCCCTCGTCGCGCGCCGTCAGAACGGCTTGCTTAAGGAGATCGGCATTGACGGGATCGAGACCACTAAAGGGTTCATCCAGAATCAATAGTTTGGGATGATGGATTAGGGTGCAGATAAGTTGAACTTTCTGCTGGTTTCCTTTAGAGAGATCCTTGATTCGACTCTTACGGGTGCCTTTGACGGCAAAACGCTGAAGCCATTCATCGATATGGGCCCGGGTTTCCTTGGCCGATTGTCCCTTGAGTCGGGCCAGATAGACGACTTGTTGTTCGATGGTTAGCTTAGGCATTAGGCTTCGTTCCTCTGGCAGATAGCCAATCGTATCAAAGTCGTTAGCGGACAGGGGATGTCCCTGCCACGTAATCGTGCCGTCATAAGTAATAAAGTTCAAAATACTATGAAACGTGGTGGATTTTCCCGCCCCGTTTTGACCAATCAGTCCTAAAATCTGGCCGTCAGGCACGTCAAAACTAACATCGTTGAGTGCGTGGACGGTGCCGAAGTGTTTACTGATATGTTGAATGCTGAGCATCGGTTGAGCTCCCCTCATAGGTGATGTTCTCATTATACGCGAACGATCGGGAACACGCCAAAAAATCGGATCAGGACAACTAGTAGTTAAGACTAGCTAATACCCATTTTATAAAGTGGCATTACTATTTTAAGGTGGTGAGCCAGATCTCTGATAGTGGGCATGCAATTAAATGGGAGATAGTCTGTGCTTATCGCAAAACCACCCAACCCCACGAATCTTCCGTGAGGTTGGGTGGCTATCAATGTCGGTTTTAGTGAGGTTGTGACTCACCTTGTGCCGTGGTGTTCAACTGTGCTTGCGCCGTGCTAGTCTCACGGCGGGGAGTCATGTTGAAGAGAACATTTAGAATGACCGCTGAGAAGCTCCCAATGACAACGCCATTGTTCATAATAATTTGGAGAGATTGGGGGAGGGCTTGGAAGATTTGAGGGTAGACCGTCACACCCAGTCCCAGGCCAATGGAAATGGCAGAGACCAAAAGATTATTGTTATCCTTGAAGTCGACTTGCTGGAGCATCCGGATTCCTTGGACGCCAACCATTCCGAACATGACGATCATAGCCCCACCCAGAACGGGATCGGGGATGACCGTGGCTAAGGCCCCGATCTTTGGCAATAAGCCTAAGAGAATTAAGAATAAGGCAGAGAAGTAAATTGGCTGACGCGTCTTAACACCGGACAATTGGACCACGCCGACGTTTTCGGAGAACGTAGAGTAAGGGAAGGTGTTGAACAGTCCGCCCAGGATGACGGCGATCCCTTCGGCTCGGTAGCCCCGTTTTAAATCGGCTTCTTCGAGCTTCTTGCCGGTGATTTCTGCGAGGGCAAAGAAGACACCGGTCGATTCAACCATCGTGGTCAAAGAGACCAAGATCATGGTGAGAATTGAGGACCACTCGAACTTGGGCGTGCCGAAGTAGAAGAATTGTGGGAGGTGGAACCAGCTGGCCTGACCCACAGCGGAGAGGGAAACCATGCCCATGGCACCAGCAATGACCGTGCCAATGAGGATGCCTGCTAGAATGGCCAGTGACTTCATGAAGCCCTTCGCAAAGACGCTTAAGCCGAGGATAATGGCCATCGTGAGAAAACCAATCAAAAGGAACTTGGGATCGCCAAAGTTCTTAGCAGCGACGTTTCCACCACCGAGGTCTTGAAAGCCAACGGGAATTAAGGTGAAACCAATGATGGTAATCAGAGATCCCGTGACCACCGGTGGGAAGAGGTGCTTAATCTTTGAAAACCAACCGGCACTCAGAAAGACAAAGACCCCGGCACTGATGATGGCACCGTACATGGCGCCCACGCCGTAATGGGTCCCAATGGCACTCAGGGGAGTGACCGCTTGAACGGCACAGCCGAGAACGACAGGTAGGCCGATCCCAGTGAGTCGCGTTCGCTTCAATTGGAGAAGGGTTGCAACCCCACACATGAAGATGTCCGCACTAATCAGGTAGGCCATTTGCATGGCATTGAAGTGGAGTGCGCCCCCGATAAGTAAGGGAACCAAGACGTCACCAGAATACATGGCTAGTAGGTGTTGGAAGCCTAAGATAGCGGCTTTCCAAATGGAAAGGGACTGACCGTTTGAGGATGACGACGCTGGTGTTGTGGAATTTGTGGACTGCAAGAAAGTTTCCTCCTTCTCGTGACGTCCATACAAAGCCAAGGGATGGCAAACAAAAAGCCCCCTTCGCAAAAAGGGGGCAATGGAAACTCGACCGACGAAGACTCTTCATCGGCAAAAAGAGTTTCGTCCTCAATTTGCTTATAGTCCAGAATTTACGGTTCTGGGTAGAAACTCGCCAACCTTATCTTGGCATTATATAGGCAATCACTATTTTAAATTAATGGAATGTTGATTACTTTACCACGAGAAAAAATAAAAAACAACACCACGACGCAATTTCTAATGCCGGTGCCATACTTTGCGCCAAAGGCTTTTAAACCAGGTCATCAAGGGTCCCCAATCGGCGAGACCTCCCGAGGAACTATAACGTTTGGCGTGAATTTGAACCCCCGGGCGGTTGGGGTTAGCGTTTTCATCTTTTTTCGGCAATCTCCAGTCATCCTCTCCTAATTCTAACTAAATTCTACCGCAAATAGGGTACAATGTGGGTAGAAATATTTTTTGAAAGGAAGTTGACGGTTGTGAAGAATATCCTGGCTATCCATACGGGCGGTACCATCTCGATGTCCCAAAACGAACAAGGGGAGGTTGTTCCCAATAGCGAGAATCCCATTGCCCAGCAAGAAACGATTCTGGCGGGGCGAGTTCACCTGGTGACGGACGAAATGTTTAACCTGCCATCGCCGCACATGACGCCGGTCGAAATGCTAAAGATTAAGCAACGCATCGTGGCTGCGGAGGCTGAGGGTATCGATGGGGTCGTGATTACCCACGGGACGGATACGTTGGAAGAAACGGCGTACTTTCTCGACCTGACGCTCCCCAGTACGATTCCTGTCGTGGTGACAGGAGCTATGCGGTCCTCTAACGAGGTTGGAACCGATGGTCTGTATAATTTCCGGGCTGCCATCGAAGTGGCCGCAGACGACTCCTCACGAGGAAATGGGGTCATGGTGGTCATGAATGATGAGATTCATACTGCCCGCTACGTGACCAAGACCCACACAACCAACGTGTCCACGTTTAGAACGCCGACGTTTGGTCCGATTGGGATCGTGGCTAAAGGCCGTCCTGCTTACTTCCAGCAGCTCATTCGGCAAGCTAATTCTGACATCGACCATGTCGTTGATCACGTCTATCTGCTGAAAGCCTATGCGGGGATGGATGCGACGCTCTTCGATGCGTTGAACACGGACGCCACGAAAGGGTTAGTAATTGAAGGTCTGGGCGCGGGGAATTTACCGCCAGTTACCTTACCAGCCCTGCAACGCCTGCTGGACCGTGGGATTCCGATCGTTTTGGTGTCACGGTGTTATAATGGCTTCGCCGAAGATATCTATGACTACCAAGGGGGCGGCATCGAACTGCGTAAGATGGGCTTGATGCTGTGCCAGGGCTTAAATGGCCAAAAGGCGCGCATCAAGCTCCTGGTAGCGTTAAGCGCCGGCTTTACTGGTGAACACTTGGCAAACTTCATGAGTACCGCCGTTTCATAAACACGAGACGAGCTATTTACGGAGGACTATGCTAAGCTTTTCAGATAACGAAAAATAAAGGGGGTCGTCATCATGAATTCTATTGTAAATGATTTAAATCGCGCCTTGGCGCAGAAACTGTTAGTTAACGTGTACCAAGCTAACCAAGAAGTCGTTTACACCGGGTATGTGACGACGGTTTCGTCGACTGGCATCATTCTGGCGACCTATGATGATTACGGGGTGCCCGATGGGGCTGTTTTCCTGGCGCTACCCGCAATCGATGAAGTGGAATTTTCCAGTGATGATTTGGATAACATGGCCTTCCGGATTCAGACAGCCAAGGACCAGAACTTTATCCAGGCGAGTGGCCTTAGCATGACCTTCGACGAGCGCCGTGACTTGCGGCGACAAGTTCTCAGTCATGCCTGGGTTGATCACCTGGTTGTCATGCTGGTCCTGTCCCAGGACGACCACTTCTATGAAGGGCTGGTCACCAGCGTTGCTGCCGATCAGATCACCGTTCAACTACTCAATAAATTTGATTATACCGACCAGCCTGAGCTGACCCTGACACCCGATGAGATTGAAGTCATCGAGTTTCAAGGACAAGAGCTCAGCCTCCAGACGGTTGCGGCACCACGACTGCAAGAGTTGACGCACGTCGAACCCGTCGAGGTGACCGAAACGGATCTGATTCCCGGGACTTTGAAGCAACTGGCGGGCAAAGATCTTTTAGTTGCCCTGGTTCCAGAGCACGACCAGGACTTGTTCTTCGTGGGTCGGATTAACACGGTGACTGCCGATGCGGTGGTGATGAACTTAATCGATATGACGGGCCTCTTCGGAGGCTATACGGTCATGCGGTTGAGCGAGCTTCACAGCATCGTGCTGGTCTCGGACTATCTTCAAACGATGCGCTTGTTCTCCTTGCTCAACCAAGCCCGTCAACATGGTAATCAGCCAGTCCTCAATGCCGAACGGCTCTTCGACCCCACTGATGACCAATTCAGTGCGCGATTGAATCAGGCCGCAACATTCCGGACGATCATCCGGCTTAAACTCCGTGATGGTGAGCACTGTTTGGGGTATCCTAGCCAGGTTGGTGGCGAACGGTTTATCTTCCATACCGTGGCGGATAACCAATTAGACCAGGTGGGCCAAGTCTTCAAGATTGGGGACGTTGATGAGATTGCATTTGGCTATCTCGATGCCTACCTTGTCGAGCAACAGTTACGTATCGAAGGCGATTTGTAAACAACCCAAGGAGGCCAAGGGTATGGCAGAGGAATTAAAGTTCTGTCCCCATTGTGGGGCACCGGTGACGGCAGATGATGAGACCTGTCCGCAGTGTCAGACGGATCTCAGTGTCTTTCGGTCAGCCAAACCAGCACCCAAGAAGCTGAATCTAAATGCCCTCTACAGTAACCCTTATCGTGAGGGCATGAAGCGGGTACACGATCGGCAGGGGGACACGCCCACCAAACATCGGTGGCACTGGCCGTGGTCGAAGGAGTCGAAGTAAATGGCAGAGTTTGAAGTAATTCAAGGCGATATCACGCAGAGTCACGTGGATGCAATCGTCAATGCTGCGAATACAACCTTGTTGGGTGGGGGCGGTGTCGATGGTGCCATTCATCGTGCGGCTGGACCGGAATTATTTGCGGCTTGTGTGCCGTTTAATGGTTGTCCGACTGGTGAGGCACGGATCACGCCAGGTTTTCAGTTGTCGGCCAAGTGGATCATTCATACGCCGGGACCAGTCTGGCAGGGTGGCGATCACCATGAAGCCGCGGATCTAGCATCCTGTTATCGTGAGTCATTGCGATTAGCGGTTGAAAAGGGGTGTCACACCGTGGACTTTCCGTCGATTAGTACGGGTGTCTACGGCTACCCACTGAATGCGGCCGCAACGGTTGCGACGCAAACGATTGCGAGTGTCTTAGCCCAATCCGATACATTAACTCGGGTGCGGCTAGTGGCGTTTGATCCCAAGACTGCCAAGGTTTATCGCGATGCTTGGGAGCAGGCATAGTGTTAACACAGTGACTTAATCAAATAACCTAAAAAAGGGTCGACCAGAAATTGGTCGACCCTTTGAACTTTGAAAAGCAGGCCTTAGTTAGGCTTGGTGGCAATGTAGTGTTTCAAGGAACTTTGCTCATCGGCGTTGGGGTCAACTTCCCCAGACTTGATGGCGTGGAACTTCTCGACAGAGATGCGGGAACCAAAGGCCATTTCGCCATCGGTCTTGTCGTACTTCTTTTGGTAGGCGATGATTGCTTCAGCCAGATCACTTAATTCTTGACTCATTAATAATCCCTCCAAATGATTGTCCTGTGTGTTGCTTACACTTATTATACTAAAGTTTTGAAAAACCGGCGAGATGAGACTCGAGATCGGGAACTTTTTTTGCATGACGAATTTACAATTGAAGTGCAACGCTAATTAGAACATAAAAGAAGACTCATAGCCTGAGCCCTTGTAAAATGGAATCACCACAACACCATTACAAGGAGGACTCAGACTATGAGCCTGTATCATCATCTTACCTTAAAAGAACGAGAAATCATACTGACAGGTTTAACTTTAAAATATTCCCTTCGGCTTATTGCTAAGAAAGTAGGATGCTCTAAGGCAACTGTATCACGAGAAATTAGACG
>NZ_RHOD01000030.1 GCF_003946095.1 Levilactobacillus lindianensis
AATACAAAAACAGAACTAGAAGCCGCTTAGCTTCTAGTTCTGTAAAACTATCTATCAACAGGATTTGACAGAGAGCCAAAGAGTTAAGATTTAGTTCTTTTTGAATAATGCGGTTAAGTATTCCATAAAGGTCTTCAAGTAACGATCCTTGTCAACGGCAACGGAAACTTTAACGTTAGTAGGTTCATTCAGACGGTTATCGTCACCGATAGTCCGACCGTAAGTTTCCTTGTTGTAGTTAACGACCATGTTCAAGTCGATAGTCGTAACGAAGCTAGGGTCGAGGGCAACACCGACTGCCAGTGGGTCATGCAAAGCACAGCCACCGAGGTTGTCGTTAACGTCAACATAAGCTTGGATGTAGTAGTCTACGATGTCGGCAAACTTTTCACCGGCTTCGGTACCTAAATCACGCCATTGTTGGGTTTCCTTCTTAGTTAAGAGGGTCCGTAAGGTAACGTCCAAACCAACCATCGTTGAGTGCATTGGGCTAGTCAAGACGGCGTTTGCGGCTTCAGCATCTTGGTTGATGTTGGCTTCGGCATAGGCCGTTACGTTACCTGGAACAGTCAAGGCACCACCCATAAAGGTCATGTTCCCAATTTCATTGGCGATTTCAGGAGCCTTCTTGAGGGCAGCGGCTAAGTTAGTCATTGGACCAGTAGGAACCAAGGTTAAGTCCTTACCATATTTGTGGGCAGCTTCGATTAAGAAGTCAACACCAGATTCTTTTTCAATGGCGCGCTTTGGTTCAGGCAATTCGACTTGACCAATCCCGTTTTCACCATGGATATCGGCACTAACTTGCATCCGGTCAAAGTGATCACTAGTTGAAGAATGGCTTTCGCCCAGGTAGACAGGAATGTCAGTGTGGCCGAGTAATTCCAAAATCTTCAAAGAGTTTTGGCCACCAGCTTCAACAACAACGTTCCCATAGGAACCAATAATCCCAATTAAGTCTACATCTGGAGCACCTAATGCGTATGCGATTGCGAGTGAATCGTCAATCCCAGTATCTAGGTCTAAAATCATTTTGCGTTTTGCCATGATATATTTATCTCCTCTTTCAGCTATAGTTGGCGGGTCGCCTACTACAACTATAATGTAACTGTTTACATTTAGCAACCTCCGAACCATTAGATGTTGAAGCGATTCGTCGTTCAGGGTAAGATAGGATTCAGGTTTAAGAAACGAATCGCGCCACACCTAAACCGTTTAGGGGGGACTGTGTATGGCTGATAAGGAGTCAGTAAAGCCGGCAAAACGGCATTTCGAGTACCACAATCATTTACTGGATGATGCAACCAAGGAAATGAACGAGTGGACGGGGGAAAATAAAGTTGTGGAAATTCATTTATTTTCGATGTTTTCCGCCGTATTTAAGCATCACGATCTGGACGATGCCGAGTCGTTGTTTATCGTAGGAACCCGAACGACCACACCATCGCTGGAGGCGGTCTCGGCGGCCCCCGTCAAGCCGTGGCTTTTTTCGCGGGTCTTTAGTGTTCTGGGCGTTAGCTTCGTGTTATTAGCCCTATTATTCCTCGGCTTTCGCAGTAATAACGCGGTGCCAGGGATGATCTTTATTGGGTCGCTAACGGTGCCATTCTCACTGTTGATCATGTTTTTTGAAATTAACGTTTTTCGAAATATTTCCGTCTATCAACTGATGACGGTCTTCTTGGTCGGGGGTATCTTGTCGCTGGTGGCCACGATGATCCTCTATTCCTTGATTCCTTCTGGAAATGGGACCTCGTGGGAATCGGCAGTCATCGTTGGGTTTATCGAGGAAACGGCGAAGATGTTAATTATTGCCTATTTTGTGAATCGGTTTAAATTAAATTACATTTTCAATGGCCTGCTCGTCGGAGCGGCAATTGGGGCCGGGTTTGCGGTCTTTGAGACTGCTGGATACACCGGTCAATATGGCCTGGTGACGTTACTCATGCGTAGTTGGCAAGCCATCGGGACCCATACGATCTGGTCGGCTATCATGGGGGCTGCCATCATTTTGGCTAAGGAGCGGCACCAACCCGTCACTGGGAGCAATATGGTTGCCCCCAAGTTCCTAAGGTTCTATTTGCTGGCAATCGCGCTACACTCCGGCTGGGACTGGAATGCGCCATTTAACGTGTTGGATATTCTCTATCTCCAACAGTGGGTTCTGATTGCAATCGGCTGGCTCGCGATCTTCGTGCTCATCAATGCAGGGCTACGTGAAGCGCGGACACTACAGGGGCAACGGATTCTAAAGAGTAGTCAACTCGGCGGATAGAGGAAGCGAATCATTAAGCGGTCGATTGCCGGATTCTCGTGAAGCAGGGAGTGCTGTGTCTGCCAGATAGGCCCTCTAAGCACCTTGAAACGATAGCTGGCTACTTGTCCAGCAACCAGCTGTTTCAGGGGTGTCGTGGTGTCTACGGGCACCTCACTGTCGTTATCGAGGCTACCAATGGCTCCCGCTAGGTTCAAAATGTGAAGTTGCGGTTCACGTTGTCTGAGTGGCTGGCGTCCCGGAAAATCGGCACCAATACAAATAAGGCGATAAACCGTGACGGGCGCATGTTGCGTCTGATTTAGATAGTCATAGGCGATGGTTCCTCCCGAGGAATGCCCGACCATGTTGACGTGGGTGATGCCATAGCGGTCGTGGAGTTGCTGAAGGACGGTCACGAGTTGCCGGGCTTCTTTACGGGAGTGGGTGTTGTCTTTAAAGAGGACGGGCACCAGGAGGTTAGTTGAGACGGGGGCGTGTTGCCGCCAGCTGACCCGACCGTTTACGGTTACGCGGGCTGTCAGGCTGTAGTGACCGAGATGAGGCCGATCGAGACTGGTGACCATTCCCCGTAGAGATAGCCAGCCACCACTGTTTCCCGGCAGAAAAAGGGTCGCGGTGTGGGTCTGAGGGACGCGCAAGTTAGTTAAGGCGCGTTGACGAGTCTGCCAGGCCCAACCCAGGACACCGAGTGTCAGACAAGTTGTGAGAAAGATAATGAGGCCACGACGATGTTTCAAGAGTAAGACCTCCTTTAAAGGCGTCGAAATGGAGTGAAGAGAATTGATTGAAAATTATGATATTACGATTATTGGTGGCGGTCCGGTAGGGATGTTTGCGGCCTTCTATGCTGGCATGCACAACGCGCACACACAAGTCATTGAAAGCCTGAGTGAACTGGGTGGCCAGGTGAATGCCCTGTACCCCGAGAAAACAATTTTAGATATTGCTGGGGTTCCGAGTATCGCCGGTAAGGATCTGATTCACGCCCAGCGAGAACAGCTAACGCAATTTCCATTAACCCTGAAGACGGGTGAAGCAGTCAGCAACGTCACACCGAATGACACGGGATTTCTGGTGACCACTCCCAAGGGAAGCAGTCAGACCAAAGCCGTGGTTGTCGCCGTCGGCAATGGCGCATTCACGCCGCGGCCGCTTAAGGTGCCCGGAGCCACTGAGCTCACCGGCCAGCACCTCTTCTATAGCGTGCCTGACCTAGAACGCTTCCGCGATCGGCGAGTGCTGATTGCTGGAGGCGGGGATGCCGCCATCGACTCGGCTTTGATGTTAGCCAGTGTGGCCAAGTCCGTCACCCTGATTCACCGACGAGCCCAATTCAGAGGACTTCCGCATATGGTGGATCGGCTGCACGCTTCGAGTGTGCAGGTGGTGACTCCCTATTTGATTAAGGAATTGGCAGCCACGGCAACCGGCGAGGTCACGGTAACCTTGAAACCTGTGGGGGGCGCTGGTGACCTCTTACAACAGGTGGTTGATGATGTTGTCGTGAGTTACGGGTTCATCGCCGACCACCGGGCGCTGGATGCCTGGGACGTGGACTTCGAGCAGGATCGCCACTTGATTTGTGTCGATCGCCAAATGATGACCAGTGTTCCTGGCATCTATGCCATTGGCGATGGGGCCACGTATCCCGGCAAGCAACCCTTGATTGCTGTGGGCTATGGTGAAGCGCCACTAGCCATCCAGGCGATTATGGATCGCGAATTTCCAGATCGCCGTGGTCCTATTCATAGTACCTCCCTGACGCCGAAACAGTCCTGATAAAGGCTTAAAAATTAAAGGAAGCTGACCAATTAACCCTCGTGGGAATTGGTCAGCTTCTTTAGATTGATGAGAAAACTTGGGTATAGAAAAGGTGGCCGTGCGGGTTAGCAGGCCACCTTTTGGGGTGCTTGGGTTTAGAGTGTCGAAACGTGTGCGACCAGGCAGCCGGTTCCGCTTAACACCGATAGCCAAACAATCCAAGTGCGGGATTGTCTGGCTATCGCCGTTAATGCTCACCAGCTAAACGCCTGGGCGCGCACTCTGTTATTTGCCACTAGTATCATCCTGATTGGTAATCTTGATTCGGTTAGAATCCGTTTCCTTATGGTTCAGTTCCGGTGCATCCGTGCGGTAGAGGCCTTGAGTGGACTTGTCGCCGTCTCTGGAGAAGATACTGGTTGACTTGAGTCCCAGGGACTTCTCGAGCTTTTCGGCCTTGGTGAGGCCATTAGCGTAGTTGTAATCGGAAGGATCCACTGCCTTGAAGCCCTTAGGGTTGTAGAACCGTAGAAGGTTCTTTTGGTTCAGTGAATCGGAGTCGGACAGGCCTTGGTTGACCTGGTCTTGCATCTTTTCCAACTTTTCTTTGAGCTTACCCGTGGGATGGATTTCCTGTTGGGTCTTGTTGCTATAAATCGTTCCATCAATCGACGTGTAGTCGGGGCTGACCCAGTCACGATTACGGAAGGCGACGACCTGGTTATGTTCTTTAGAGAAGAGGTCGGTCCCAAACTGCAGATACTGTTTGGAACTCATCCCCATCAGATGGAGTAGCGTCGGTAAGACGTCGACTTCGCCACCATAGGTGTGTTCAACCTTGCCGTGCTTGTATCCGGGCATGTTAAACATGAGCGGAACCCGTTGAAGTTGGGCATTGTCATAATCGTCCCAGTCGTCGGGATCGACGTCTAAGACCTTGGCGAGACTCTTATTCGAAGAATTAGAGATTCCGTAGTGGTCCCCGTAAAGCATCACTAGTGAGTTCTTGGCCAAACCAGACTTATTCAGGTAGTCGTAAAATTCCTTGATGGATTGGTCGAGGTAATTGGCGGTCTTGAAGTAGTTATCCACCGTTTTATCCCCAGTATCGGGCGTCTTAAATGACGAATCTTCACTATCCAGGGTGAACGGGAAGTGGTTGCTGACGGTTAGGTACTTGACGTAGAACGGTTGTTGTAAGTGTTCCAGGTATTTGACGGAGTCATTGAAGAGGAGCTTATCCTTCAAGCCATAACCCAAGGATTTGTCACCCGAGGTGTCATAATAGCTGGCGTCGAAGAAGTACTGATAACCGAGGTTCTTGTAGGTGTTATTCCGGTTCCAGAAGCTCCCCACGTTACCGTGGAAGACAGCGGTCGAGTAGCCCGCCTGATCGAAGATGGCGGGAGAGGCCTGGAAGGTGTTGTCATTCCCTAATTGGGTAAACAGCGATCCTTGTGGTAGGCCATAGGTCCCAGTCTCCAGCATGGTTTCGGCATCGGACGTCTTCCCTTGCCCGACTTCATGGAAGAAGTTATCGAAGCTGTAGGTGGACTTGCTCTTATAGAGTTTGTTCAAGAACGGCGTAACTTCTTGACCATTAATCTTCTTATTAATCAAAAATTGTTGGAAACTTTCCAAGTGAATGATAATAACATTTTTCTTCTTGGCTACACCATAGAGTTGTTTATCGGGAGCCGCGTAATTCTTATGAATGTATTTGAGAATGCCATCGAGTTCGGACTTCTTAGCGGTCGCCCGCAGCTCACTGGTATGGCCAGACTTGATGCCGTCGTAAACGGTGAAGGCGTCGAGTCCAAGGTACTTGACCACGTAAGTTCGGTCGAAGGTCCGCGTCAGGAGTTGTGGCCGGTCCATTTCGCCCAGTGACAGGTTGACCGTGAAGGCTAGAAAGGCCACCGAGGTGACGGCCAGGCCAACGCGCTTGTTGACGGGCCGAGGATCGATGCGGATCCGCCGGACGGCAAGAAGCACCAGGATAACCACCAGGTCCAGCCAATACAGCACGTCGTGAGGGGAGGTCAGAGCCAGCGAACTGCCAGAGAGTCCTTGGTCAACCTTGGAATACCCCAACATGGTGCTCACGGTCATGAAGTCCGTGAACTCACGGAAGTAGATGACGTTGATGTAGAGTAGCAGGGTATTAAGGATATCAATCAGAAAGAGAAACGGGTAAAAGAAACGTGCCCGTTTAAAATAAAGGGCGAGGCCAAACAGCAGAATGGTCGTCGCGATAGGATTGAGGAGCACAATTAAAAATTGAAACGGGTCGCTCAGGTTTAGTTTAAAGTCAACGAAGTAAGCGACCAGCGTTTTTAACCAGAATAGGATGACCATCAGGCTGACAAAGCCCATGCGGGTCCCCGTTCTGGCCCATAGTTGTTTGAGACGTTCCAAAATATTTCGCTCCTTCGTGTCTAAATAAGTAGTTCCAGTTTACCATAGAAAGATCGTCGTGCGATCATCAAGGTCCGCTCTTCATCCTAGCAAAGAATCTTGTAAAAGGGGGCGTGCCTGAGCAACTTTAGGAAAAGTTTAAGGGCACTTAAAATGCTTAACGCGGCCGACCACATCTTTGGTAGAATAGAGTTAAGATAAGAAGCAGTTGATGTGATGAAAGGTGTGAAGGCGTTATGGATAAGCAAGTCACGCTCTACGTGGTTCGCCACGGCCAGACCTATTTTAACATTTATAATAAATTACAAGGGTGGAGTAACTCGCCGCTGACGGAAAATGGTATTGCGGATGCTAAGGCAGCCGGTCAACGTTTAGCCAATGTCCCCTTTGTTGCGGCGTATTGTAGCGATACCACACGAGCCGAACAGACGGCAGACACGATCTTAGCGGCCAACCAGTCACAACCGGCGGCCCGTCTGACGGCCTTGCCGGAGTTTCGTGAGGAGTTCTACGGGTATTATGAGGGGACAGACATGGCACAGGCCTGGTACGTTGCCGGGGCACCTCATGGGACGCCAACGTTTAAAGCAATTGAAGAAAAGTACTCGATTGGGAAGGCCAAGGATTTCCTGAAGGCGGCCGATCCCTTCCATCAGGCGGAGGATAACCAAGAGTATTGGACGCGAGTGGATCGCGGCTTTGCCACGATCCTAGCCAATCCGGCCGTTCACGACGGCGATAACGTTCTCTTGATCAGTCACGGGAACACGTTACTGAGCTTGATGGAACGCTATGGTCAGGGGCGCTACGACCTGAGCATCCGACCCGCCAATGGGAGTCTGACCAAGTTGCGGCTGACGGCCGATGGGATTACGGTTCTGAGTTACAACGAAAAAGATGAGAAATGAGGGTGGCTTAATGGAGTGTAAACATGCTTGGGGAATCGCAACGCCTTGCTATGAGGACGCACTAGGAATTCGTGAGGCGGTCTTTATCGATGAACAGGGGATTGACCCCGAGATTGAGTTAGACGGTGCTGACGAGGATAAGATGCACTACGTCGGCTATGTTGATGACCGCCCCGTGACAACGGCCAGAATTGATATGCTGGCAGGCAACCGCGTCAAAATCCAGCGGGTAGCGACGGTCAAGGTGGCTCGCCACCAAGGCTATGCCGGGGCACTGATCAAACAGATCATTGCCGATGCGCAGCGTTCCGAAGTTCGTGGCGTGGAGCTCGATGCTCAGGAAACGGCAATCAATTTCTACAAAGAGCTCGGTTTTGAACCGGTCGGAACAACCTTTCAGGAGGCCGGGATCACGCATCAAACCATGCGTTACGGGGCCTAATAAGTAAATTGACGACGCCTCGCTACTATAATCAGTAGCGAAGCGTTTTTCTATCGGATCAGAAAAGCGTCACCGTAAGCCAAATGCTTACCGGTGACGCTTCATTTATAACGTTCAGTCATTCATGAGGAAATTTGAAACTAGTCAGTTGTCACACGGGCGTAACCAACAGCGTGCCACCATGGAGCGTGAACAGCTTCGCGAACCACACCACGGTTTTGGGCATCGATCATCTTACCCTTACCAATGTACATCCCAACGTGAGAGATAGATCCCTTACTCCAACCGAAGAAGACTAAGTCACCCTTCTTGATGTGCTTGTAGCTCACGTGCTTGTAATGGTTGTATTGTGCTTGAGCAGTCCGTGGAAGCGTGGTCTTAGCACCCTTCTTGTAGATGTAACTGGTGAACCCAGAGCAATCAAATGCGGAAGGACCAGTAGCACCGTAAACGTAACGAGCACCTAAATGTGACTTGGCAACCTTGTAAATTTGGTTGTATGACTTGTTTGAAGCGGCGGAAGCGGTAGTGGAAGTGGACATGGTCAGTGCGAAGAAACCAACAACCAGTAAGGCTAACGCGGCAATCGTTTTGACAACTTTCTTCATTCCTATAAACAACTCCTCATGAATTATTACAAGTACAAGCCTACCAATGTAATGTGACAAACGTGTAACAAGAAAGTTGCAAGCCCGTTAAATGTCTTAAACAATTCATTACTTTTGCTGAAATCTTGTAAAATAACGCGTAATATTGGTAAAATCTAACATGAATGGTAACTAAGTTGACAGGGGAAGTGGGGATCCGGATGGCAGAATTTACGAAACAAGTACGCGAAACATTTGATTTTCATCGGTTAGTCTTTCGAATTGGGGAATTGGGGACGATGACCGGAGTTTCGGCTCGGCAATTACGGTACTGGGAGAAGAAGGGATTCATCACTTCGCAGGAACGGACGGATGGCCAACAGGCCCGGGTTTACACGTTCAAGACCTTTATTAAGGTGTCGATGATGAAACATTTCTTGGATATGGGGTTCACACTGACTGCCGCGGAACAGCAAGCCACGGCCCGTGAGCAACGCGTGAAATACATTCACCGGTTTATTTCAACGGGGATGCAGGGACTGGCCAATCTTGATGGTCAGATGGCCTTGAACCTGGGGGCCTTTGATGAGCACCAAACACTGATGGCGCTGGTACCAGACGACGGTCCTGTGACCTATCGGTTATTACCGAACGGTGAGGCGCAACGCCTGACGGATGAGACTGCTGAATAAAAGTTTACTGAGCGGTCGGGGGACGATCGGCAGACTTGATAAGAATGACGACTCTGGACCACGAACAGTTTGACGGGCTGTTCGTGGTCCCTGTTGCTCGTAACAAAATTAGCTAAGCTATAGGAGATCATAAGTATGGCAGTGAAAAATTTTGCGGCAGACCCGCAGATTCAAAAGCATCGGTGGTGGATTCTGATTGCCGTGTGCCTCTTTACCTTCATGTCGACACTGGATGGGAGTATCGTAAACATTGCGTTGCCGGTCATGAGTCAGGATTTGAAGATTCCGATGAACCAAGCAGAATGGGTCGTGTCGGTTTACCTGATTACCATTTGTGCGTTATTGCTATTATTTGGCAAATTGGGCGATACTCGTGGTAAAATTCGTATCTTTAAGATCGGGTCGGTGATGTTCACCGTTGGGTCGTTGCTCTGTGGGTTTAGTGTGGGGCTGCCCTTTCTGTTGGTTGCCCGAGCAATTCAAGCCATTGGGGCTGCTATGACCATGGCGACGAACAGTGGAATCATTACCGAAGTCTTTCCCTTTAATGAACGTGGGCGAGCCTTGGGAATGATCGGGTCCTTCGTGGCGCTCGGCAGTATTGCGGGCCCTGGGGTTGGTGGCATTATCTTGGCGCATCTTAGCTGGGGGTACATTTTCTGGATTAACGTGCCCATTGGCATTATGGCGTTGTTCATCGGTCAACGAATCTTGCCGCGAGATATTACCGTAACTAAGGCCGCCATCGACGGCCGTGGGGCAGGGTTATTCGGTCTAATCATGGTGAGCATTTTTGCTGGTGTTTTCGTGGGGCAAGAGATTGGGTTTAATCAGCCCGTTATCTGGGGACTCTTCGCCGTTGGACTGGTGGCAATCGTGGTCTTTGTTCGTTGGGAACTCAAGGCCGACGATCCAATTCTAGCGTTGAAACTCTTTAAGAATAAACGGTTCACTATTAGTATTCTCTGTGCTTTCTTAATCTTTGTGGCCAACTTCTTCTTTAACGTGATTGCGCCATTCTATTTGGAAAATGCTCGGGGGATGGCCGCTAACTACGCCGGCTATGCCCTGATGACCTTCCCAATCGTGCAGGTCGTCGTGGCTCCCATCGCGGGGGCGATCTCCGATCGAATTGGACCAGAGTTATTGACGTTTGTTGGCTTGGTCTTGATCTCAGTTAGCCAAGTGGGCTACATGTTTGCCAGCTTAGCGACACCGTTGTGGGTCTTCATGGGTTTCATTGGTCTGGTTGGTTTCGGTAACGGGATCTTCATGGCTCCGAATAACACGATTGTGATGAGTTCTGTGCCCGTGAAAGACCTGGGAGTTGCTGGGGGCATCAATGCCTTGGCGCGAGAACTGGGCATGATTATCGGCATTTCTGTGGCCACAACCGTGCTCTTTTCCGCAATGGGCCATTATGCTGGGCATCGGGTGACGGCCTACCTGCCAAAACAACCACAAGTCTTCATTGACGGGATGCACGTGGCCTTTATGGTTGCCCTGATTATCTGTCTGATCGCGACGGGCATTACCGGTTGGCGACTCCTGCATCGTCAAGGACGTACCACGAAAGTCGCTTAAATTTAAACAGCATACAAGAAAGCACCGTAGCCAGTTTTATCTGGTTACGGTGCTTTTTAAAATCATTAATGACTAGTCTTGATCTTGACGATCATCTGGTGTTGGCCGGTCAGCGCGCTTCTTGTGGCGGAACTGAATAGGTTTTTGTCCTGGAATAATCACGGACAGCTTCCCGAATGAGGAGGCCATCAATGGTAGGGCCAGATTGAAGATGATTGCGGTGAAGATGGTAATCAGAGCCACAGCGGTTAAAGTCTGTGATTCTGCGGCTAGGAGTCCCAAGACACCGGCAATGACAATAAACAGCGAGTGCCGCATGGTTTGACCAACTTCATGAATCCCTGGGAGCAGCCAATCTAACAGTGGGGCATCATTGAGGCGGTAACTCAGTGCGAGCTGTGTGAGCTCAACGACGGCTAATACTGTCAGTGGCACGAAGCTCAACAGTGGCACTTGCCAGTTGAACTCGTTGTTACCGGTTAACCATTTCATCAGGAGTTGCGTCAGTTGGTAACCAGCAGCGGTTGAGGCGATAAACGTCAGGAACCAGTAGCTGGATTGCAGGACGGAACGGCTGAAGAGGATCAAGAGTAACAGCGTGATTCCCGCAATGAGCAGGAGAACCCGTGGGAAGTCATGTTGATATTGAGATTGAATGGTGCTGGCGACAGCCGGTTGGCCACTGAAGGTCAAGGTTGCCTTGGAGAGGGACGTGCCCCGAAGCTGACTCTGAGCGACTTGCTTCAATTGTTTGAGTGTAGCCGTGGTCGTCTTGGCGTTTGGTTCCTGCTTCAAGGTGATGGTCAGGTACGTGGTCTTAACCTTAGCATCGGTGTAGTTGACCAGAGACTGTTGGAAATCGCCACTGGAAATCTGAGCCGGTGATAGGTAAAGCGACTTGGCCGCCTCGGAAGTTTGTAAGCCCCCAAGGTAGAGGTAAATCTGATTCAATGACTTTTGCATCGAAGCAACCTGCTTCTTCGAACTCTTCAGGCTCTTGTTGACCGCCTTGAGAGAAGCAGCATAGTTGCTGAGATTACTGTGAGCAGTTGTCACGTCGGTGTTGGTGGTGCTGACCGCAGAAGACAAGCTACTCAAGGAACTCAGCGCACTATTTAATTCAGAATTAACTTGGTTTAGCTGATTAATGTACTGGGTGATCCGGGCTGAAGTCTTGCTACTTCCAGAAGCATTTGAACGGTTCAACGCCGCCTGTAAGGAGGTTTGCAGAGAACTGCTGTCACTCATCAACGTTGACGTTTGACCGGCCAACGAGTTTAAGCGTTTGACTTCGGCGTTCAACGTCTTTTGTTTCAAGTTGGATTGGTCGGACTGCAAGTCGTTGCGGACCGTTCCCAGTCGTCCAACGATGCCCGTGAGGTTTTCACTCAGGGAAGTCAGTTGGTTAGACACGTAGTATTGCGTGATTGGTTGACCACCAGGCTGAGTTACTGAGGTGACGGAAGCCACGCCCGGTTGAGCCTTGAGTTTCTTGGTTAAATTGTCCAATTGGAATAATTGGTTCTGATTGTCTAGGCGTTGGTTCGATTGAATGTAGAGCGTCACCGGAGTGGCTTGCCCTTGACCGAAGTGCGCACTTAAGACCCGAGCACCCTGCACGGCTTGGTTATTGGGAATATCCTGGGTGTTGTTGTAGTTGAGTTGTTGATGACCGACCGTCAACGGTACGATCAAGTAGAGTACGGCAGCCACGGCAATCCAAGGTTGCCAGAGGCCAAACTTAGCTAAGTGACCCCAGAGGCGGTGATCCTTGAGCTGTGGTCGAGTCTTCTTGGGCCAGAAGAGACTTTCACCAAGCATCCCCGTAAAGATTGGGGTGAGGCTTAAGCTGGCAATTCCGGTGATGGCAAAGCCAATCCCGAGAACTCCCAGTGCACGAATTGATGAGAAGTCGAAGAACATGAGGCTCCCAAAGGCAATCGTCAAGCTCAAGGTACTGATTAGAACCCGGTAACCCAAGTTGTAGATGACGGTCGAAGTGGCTTCTTGACTCGCCATCCCTTCGTCGACGAGTTGCCGCAACTCTCTGTAGAACCAGAAGCTGGTTAACAGGGTGAAGAGGCTAATACCCATCAACAAGAAGATTGGCGTGTATTCGGAGTACGCGAAGTTCCAGTGGTAGGCCAGGTTAGTCGCGAGTGAGAGCGTCGTTACATAACTGATTAAAATAGCAAGGAACGTAATAATTGGCGCAATCACTGAGGCGAAGAGAATTCCCATCGCAACTAAGGCGATTAGTAAGGTCATGAGAATAACAATGAGGGTAAATGAAGAAATATGTTCATTGGCCGCATCACTGACAATTTCTGGGCTGGTGACGTAGGTTGTGAGGCCAACGGTGGTCACGGCTGACTTCAGCTGACTCGCCATCTGGCGAACCGTGCCTTGGTTCCGGCTAACAGCCAATTGCACAATTTCCGTGGATTTATCCTTGGAGAAAAGTTGTGGCTTGCTGGTTGGCGTGTTGGTCATCGTGGTAATCTTCTTGATGCCGTAGTAGCTTGACTTCTGTTGCAAACTCGAAACGGTCTTATTGACCGAAGCCAGTTGCTTATTTGTCAGCACACCATCGGGATTGTTGAAGACCGCGTTAACGGTGTAGGTCCCATCTAAGTTACGTCCCCAATTGTTCTTAATCTGGGATGCCTTTACGGGCTGACTCGTATTTGCTAATTGTGGTTGGCCGTCATACTGAATGATGGTCTTGATATTTGGCAGGGTAACAATTGCCGCAAAGACCACGATTAGCCAGAATACGAGTGCAAAAATCCGGTTGTGGTGAAGCTTTCTTATCCGTTCTTGCATATGTAATCTGAGTCCTCTCTATGTAATCAATTTCCCGCCGTGCAAGCAGGGTGCAGTTCAATGTTAATTTTACCATATCGACGGCAGAACGGGCCGTTTTCCTGGTTATTTAAGAAAGTTTAAAAAAGACGTAAGGATGTCTTTCGTTGACTCTGGCCGTAAAGCGGGTAAAGTAAAGGATCTGATTCCAAATACAAGTGAAGGAAAGTGACTTCTAATGGCTAAACATCATCGGCCCTATCAAAGCCCGTTTGCACCACTCCTAACCGCTGACCGCTATGCGTTTGCGACGCAGTTAGCGACACGTTATGGCAAGGACCAAAGTGAAATTCTCTTTGCCTACCTAAAGATTACCGCCGCCACTCAGACTCTCGGCCTAGCCGAAGGTCCCCGACAACGGGAGATCGATCGGCGGTTTCAAGCCTTTTTGGTCGCAGATCGGCCAGAGTAAGGCAATTGATTGAATCGGTTTAATTTTTCACGTAAACTGAATTAACGATCTAAATTAATTATTCAGGGAGGGTGTTTGGCATGTGTACCAGTATCTTACAGTTGACGCGCGATGGTCGCCACATCCTGGCGCGAACGATGGATTGGCACCGCTTGGCAGTTCAGCCCGTCTTCGTGCCACGAAACTTTCGGTGGCAGAGTGTGTTCGACAATCGCTGGCACACCAGTCGTTATGCCATGATCGGCGGTGGCGGTGCCCATCATCATGAGATCGACGTCTCCGATGGCGTCAATGAGCGTGGGCTGAGTGTGCAGAAGTTAACGTTTGCTAACGGGTCTCAGCTGGTCGATCAGCCAACGCCGGGGAAAATTCACCTAGCGCCCTATGAATTTTCCTATTATTTGTTAGCTAACTTCTGTTCGGTGGCCGAGATCGAAGCACATCTGTCCGAGATTGAACTCATGAGTCGCCAGTTCGCAGTCAATCCAATTGGGGATGCGGAACTGCACTTTGCCGTGGTTGACCGAACTGGTCGGACCGTGGTCATTGAACCCACGCACTTTCCTATGAAGATTCGAGAGAATCCTTTAGGCGTGGTCACCAATAGTAAAGACTTTGACGTCCAGCTGGCGCGATTGGGTCAGTATGTCACCTATACCGATGACTTCTTGGCGGGCGCCGTCCCCCGTGACACGCCGCGAGTCACGACCGGTAAGTTCTCCGGCAAGCCCGTTCCCAGTGGATCTTTTACGCCCGGTGGCCGATTTGTGCGGGCCGCTTACTATAAGGAACGGGTGGATTTCCCGGATGATGAGGCGGCAGGCATCATCAGTGCTTGGCACCTGCTAAATAGTGTCACGGTGCCCCAGAGTCATCAGTATCGACCGACGTATTCCGTCTATCGAGCGGCCACGAGTTGTGAGTCGTTGACCTACTACTTTCAGCCCTACAATCGACTGGATGTGGTGCAGCTACGACTGACGCCGGCGATGCTCACGGCTACCGAGCCGAAGTTCTACCCGGTGGCGAACACCTTAAAAGTGACGTCGTTAAATGAGCAACCAGATCAAGTTCGCTACTAGCAAACCCAAGGCTATCAGCCAATGGAAGTGCCAGTTGCTTACCAGAATAGCCATGAACTCACGAGCAAAGCCGATAGGCACATAGTCCAGGGGTGTTGGTGCAGGAATACTCCCGACATTGAGCCCCATGTGCCGGGCTAGCCGCCGGGTTCGAAACAAATGGTAACCATTGGTGATGACCACCACGCGACCGCCGTGATGGGGCAACCGCTGCCAAATAGCGAGGCTGTTGGCGAGGTTGGCTTGTGTGTTGGACGCGGCTGACTCTAGGTGAATCGCGGCTGCGGGAAAGTGGTGGTTTCGCAAGTAAGCCGCCATCGCCGCGGCTTCGGTCAGATCCTCATCGGGGCCTTGGCCACCGCTGACGATTATGGTGACGGGATGTGCTTGCTGCCGAGCAAAATGCAGGGCAGTGTCAAGTCGAGCCGCGAGAACGCGGCCGATGTGGTGGCCGTTGATGAGACCAGCACCTAGGACCACCAGGGTATCGGCGCGGCGAGCATGCCAGATGACGACCCGTAGATAGCCTACGACACTCGCCGCGAAGAGTAGACCGAGATAAGCACTCAGTGCAGGGATAAAAGTTAGCCAAGGCCAGAGCGTGCCAGTAAAGTGACCGGTCCCTAAGGCCCAGATCCAGCCAATGCTCAGTAATAACCACCCCCAGATGCCTAGACTCATCCCCAACGAGAGACGTTCGCGTTTGCGGACAATGAGCTGGGGCCGGATGGCAATCAACAGGAGGGTTAGCAGGCCCCACAAACCGATGAAACCAATGCAGATGGTGCCAATGCCAGCGAGCAATTGGGCGCCCCAGCCATAGCTGCGATAGGCCAGCCCCGTGATGAGGCCGCCACCAATAACGGTGATCGCGGCACTAAACAGTCCCTGGGGCTGCCACCAGGTGGTCAGACCGACCACGACAAGAATAAAGATGATTAGGTCACCTAACATGAGCCACCCCTTCTAAAGCTTAAGTTTTTTTGAGAGTTCACAAATTTTAATGTTTTAACAGGAAAGATCGTTATAATTGAGAACATTATAACTGAGATTGGAGGGACGAGGGTGCCTAAACGACGAAAAAGACGACGAAAGAAGACCGCAAGTCCGGCGACGGCCACGTGGATCTTTGTCATGGTCCTCTTGGTTCTGGGCGGTGGGTTGCTAGTTCGCGGCAAGATCAAGACGGAAATGCAAGACCAAACGATGACGCAAACTGAGACGGGCGCGAGTTCCCATGAGTCGGCGAGCCAACAGAAATTTATTAAGAAGATGGCCAAGCCGGCGGTGCGCGTCTATCGTCAAAACGGCCAGGTTCTTCCTAGCATTGTGATCGCCCAGGCCATTCTTGAGTCTAGTTGGGGCACCTCGGCCCTCTTTCTCCAGGCAAATAATCCGTTTGGAGTCAAGGGAAGCTACGAAGGCCGTACCAAGAGCTTTCCGACCACGGAATATGTGAATAACAAGAAGATTTCGATAAACGCGAATTTTCGGGATTATCCGACATTGACGGCGGCAATCTTGGATCACGATGCGTTGCTCAAACGCGATTACTTCAAGCAAACGGTGACGGACTATCCCACGGCAGCCAAGCTCCTCCAGCGAAATGGCTACGCGACGGATCCCAAGTATGCCAAGAAATTAACCAATTTGATTGCGACGTATAATTTAAATGAATATGACACGTAACCAAATGAAAAAGCAGCCGAATTTATCGGCTGCTTTTTTCGTAGAATCGTTAGTTTTCGTTGCAGTAACGCGCGACATCGTAGAGGTTCTGAGCCAAATCATTGATCGAGCGGGTTGGCCGTTGGTTGGCGAAGAGCACGACCCCTTGACGATTGCCTTCGGTGCCGTAGAGAATGGCTTCGTAGCCGCTGCCACTCAGGACACCCCGAACGCGTTTGATGCTACCTGTCAGGTGGTACAGGCCACCTGCATAGGAATAGTGGTAATCATTCATCAGGTCATAGTATTGGTTCTTAGTCAGGATCTTCCCGTTACGAATTCCCTTTTGAATGGCGTAGTAGTCTTCTGGGGTGGTGTAGTAGTTCCCGGCACCCAAAAGCGACGACATCATTTTCGTGGAGACGGCCCCAGGTTGGTTGGCCTTACCATTATTGTACTGATAACCGGCGGCCACCTGGGCGTTACTTGGCAACTGGTTCCAAGCATAGGTGTGTTTCAAGCCTAAAGGCTTCACGATGCGTTGGGAAACCAGGGTGTTGTAGTCCTTACCGGTAACCTTGGAAGCAATGCCCGCCAGTAACACGTAGTTGGCGTTGGTGTAATTATAATTGTTGTTCCCGGCGACCTTCATTTGGTCGAGGGTGTAGTTGATTTCAGAATTCTGTGAGGACAAGACTTTGCTAGGCGTCGTTTCATCCATGTCGATTCCGGAACGGTGGTTCAAGAGTTGCCGGATCGTGATGCTATTACTGTTCCGAACGGAAGGGTAGTAGGCACTCAATTTGGTATTCATGGAGAGTTTACCGCTGGCCGCCAGCTGTTCGATGAGGGCTCCGGTCATGACCTTCTGTAAGGAAGCCGTGGGGTAGAGCGAATTCGTCGAGTTCAGGATCTTCTTATCAGCATTGGCGTAGCCGACGCTAACGTGGCTGGCTCCCTTCGTAAAGTTGTTGAAAACCATGGCACTGCCTTGAAAGTTAGCATGATTCAAGAAAGTCGCGATCTTCTGTGACCGACTGTACTTTTGGAGGGCCTTGACGTCTACCCACCCAATGGTTTTACCATACCAAGAGAACTTGGCAAATTGCGCGCCGTTTGACAGTGTGACCGTTTGGCTAACTCGAACGAAACGATGTTGCCAATTCTTACCGCTGGCATCACGCGTCTTAGCGGAGTGCTTGGTGTAATAGGGGCCATAGTAGTAGATGCCGTCGTTACGGGCTTTCTGGTTGAAAAACCGGGCATTGTAATCGGTATTCTTCGTCTTGGTAATGGTCAAATAACTTTTGGCATGAGCAACTTCAACGGGTGCGACTGCACCAACCAGGAGAGACAGTCCAGCAACAATCCACAAATACTTTTTCAAATTTATCATCCATTTCCCTTAAATTACCTCTCATACTAACGCGTTTTTATTGCCGTTGTGTAACAGACGCGTCGCAATTTGGTAAAGTTTTAAACGTTTTAAATTATGAATGAATCGTTTTTTCTTATTAAATCGTTAATTAATGGCGGCCCCTAAGCAATGAATACCGTGCAAGTCATGGGGGTGTATGGTACACTAGCCAAAAATAAATATGTTAATTAAGGAGCTGAACCAAGCGTTGTTACATTTTCTTGGTCAATTATACGGGCCATTCTTTTCTGTTCATAATTGGGAAACCGTGATCACTTCCGGGGATGACTGGTTAATTATTTTTTCGTTAGTATTAATTGAATGTTTGTTATCGGTGGACAATGCGGTGGTTCTGGCCGCTCAGACGCAGTCGCTACCTACGCAGAAACAACGAGAAGAATCTTTGTTCTATGGGATCTGGGGAGCCTACATCTTCCGGTTCATCATTATTGGACTGGGGACCTACCTGATTAACTTCTGGGAGATCAAGGTTGTGGGGGCACTGTACCTGGCCTTTCTAGTCTTCCAATTCTTCAGTAAGACCCGCGTCACCCACACGCGAAAACTGGTGAGCGAGAAGAAAAAACGAATTTTACCCCTATTCTGGTCGGTCGTTCTGCAAATTGAAATGATGGATATCATCTTCTCCATCGACTCCGTTCTGGCGTCACTAGCTATCTCCAGTAACCCCGTGATCGTGTTGATCGGGGGCCTGATTGGGATCTTGGCAATGCGGGGTGTCGCTGAGGTTATTATGAAGTTGATGCAACGGATTCCAGAATTGGAACCGATGGCTTACATCCTGATCGGTTTGATTGCGGTGAAGCTATTCATCTCGATTCCAGCAATCGACATCGAACTTCCAGCGACTCTGTTTGGTTTAATTGTGCTCGGAGCTATTGTCCTGACGTTGATTATTCATGTGGTACGTAAGCGGCGTCGTGCCAAGGACACTGAAGACAAACCGGCAACTGAAAATGATAAATAACAACGTTTTAACTGAATAGAGTTGAAACTAAGTCAAGGGATCTGTGAGTGAATCACGGGTCCTTTTTTTATTGGTGGGCGGGCACTGGTTTCCCGTGGCCCGTGGTATGATAGACGTAAGTTATAAAGGAGGCACCGCTTATGCAAATTGGATTTATCGGGACCGGTGTGATGGGCACCGGAATTGTGATGAACTTGTTGAAGGCTGGTCAGTCGGTGGTGGTTTACAATCGGACGAAGGCCCATGCGCAGACCGTGTTGGATGCTGGGGCAACCTGGGCGGATTCACCACAGACCGTGGCTGAGCAGAGTCAGCTGATTATGTCGATGGTCGGCTATCCGCGTGATGTCGAGGAAGTTTACACCGGGCAGCATGGGGTCTTTGCAGGTATCCAGGATGGGAGTATTGTGGTGGATATGACCACCAGTACCCCCGCATTAGCGGTTAAATTAGCCCAGCTGGCCCATGACCACGATGTGCTGGCCTTAGACGCTCCCGTCTCCGGTGGGGATGTCGGTGCCAAGAATGCCACGTTGACCGTGATGGTCGGTGGCGACAAGGCGGCCTATGATCAAGTACTGCCAGTCTTCAACCAAGTGGGTCAACGGGTGGCGTACTTCGGTGATGCCGGCAAGGGTCAGCATACCAAGATGGCCAATCAGATTATGATTGCCGGAACGATGACCGGGATGACGGAAATGCTGGTCTACGCGAAGGCGGCCGGCTTGGATTTACCAGCCGTCCTGGAAACGCTGGCCAGTGGCAGTGCCGATAACTGGAGCATGGACAACTATGCCCCACGCATTTTAAAGGGTGACTACACGCCAGGCTTCTTTGCCAAGCATTTCCTGAAGGACTTACGGATTGCCTTACAAGAGGCGGATCGCATGAACTTGGATCTGCCGGCAACCAAGCAGGCGAAGTTATTGTACGAGGCCATGGTCGATGACGATGATCTCGGCAATGACGGGACCCAAGGCTTAATCAAGACCTACGAGAAGTAGGTAAAATAAACAGTCAATGAGCAGGGGCAATGTTGAATTGACCCTGTTTTGCGATCAAGTGGAGGTTGCTCGCAAAACTATGTTAAAAGCCTACCTAAAGGGTGTCGTGCCATTTTGATTCTAGCCATTAGTACCTTTAACTTGCGGGCTGGAAGGTTTGATTTCAGTCTATCCTGGTGGTTGGTCTATCTGATTCTGAGTTATCTGGTTATTTTTCCCTGGGCGTATCGACGCCTATCGGGGGACTTCAAGCAGGCCCCCGATTTTGCCAAACGACTAAGCCGTTCACAAGAAGATTCAGAACAGAAGGCTTTGCGGATGGGCTCAAATTATGCGAATACCGGTCGGATGGGCGTTAGCCGAATCGGGGACGCTTCCGGAAAGGAAAGTTGGCTCACCCGTTGGGGGACGGACTTTGTGCTCAGGATCTTTCTGATTCTCGCGGGTGTCTTTCCGGCCGTCTATTGGTGGGTTAAAGATCGTCGGACAAGATGAAAGTGTGACAAAGGGTGGTTAGTCAATGAGCATTAACGTCGATAGACGGCTAATCCTGATCTTGGATTGTTTGTCTATCGGGGTTAAGCGGAGTTGACTGTCTTTTGTCACATGTTTTGACTATAGATGTTCGGAGCGCAAGAAGAGGCTGTGACATAAGTCTCCAAAATGAAAGCTGGTTGAGAGGAATCTTCGGATTTCTCCCGACCAGCTTTTTGGTA
>NZ_RHOD01000031.1 GCF_003946095.1 Levilactobacillus lindianensis
AGCAACTTTGTTAAAGAGTTAAATAATCGTCCACGCAAGGTCTTAGGCTGGAAAACTCCATCTGAAGTGTTCTATGGGAAAACGTTGCACTTGATTTGACAATTCGTCGTCTAAATTTGTCAGAAAATAAAACGGGAGTTGACCAAGCGGCCAGCTCCCGTTTTTTTAATTTAATTTGGTACCGTTTCGACCCACTTCTTTAGCAGGAAGACACTGGCAGCCGATTCGATGACAATCACCAAAACCATGCCAGCGATGGGCAACCAGAGGTTCATCAGGCCACCGCCAATTGAAAACGAACTCGTGACCTTCGAGAACAAGACAATCAGGAAGGCTGCGACCCGTACAACGAGGAAGATAACCACGATGTAGAGCACGAAGTTCACCAGCCGCTTGCTAGCACTTGGCAGGAAGTTCGAGGTCGCACTGACCACCAGGTGAACGAAGGTAATCGTCGTCCACATCAGGATAAGCACAACCAACAGGAGTAAGGCAATAATCATGGCCACCTTGGCAATGTCCCAAGGACTGTTGGATCCCAGGTCTACCGGATGAGCACTGAAGACACTGCCGACGTCCTTCCGGAGCACATTCCAGCCAATGCCGATGCCGGCCAGATGCAGGAGAACTTCAACCCCTACTATGTAAAAGAACATCACGAATGATGACAGTAGGTTTCCTAGATACAAACGGGTCTCCTCCACTGGAATCAGCCGAAAGGTATCTTGCGTGTAAGCTTGTTCCGAACGCCGGGCAATCAGGTAAAACCCGACGACGTAGGTCACGCCCGCCCAACTGCTGACGGCCTGAAGTAAGCTGGTAGTGGATAGTGTCCCCGTGATCAGAATCCACACCAGACTTACCGCAATGGCAATCAATTGAATTAAAAGTAGTAAATTTGCCTCACGGAATTTGCTCCGTGTCAGGACTTTGAAAATCCGCCCAAAGCTAGTCATAGTCGTTCCCCTTTTCGTATAAACTCTCGTAGTAGGCTTCAATCCCCACGTCATACTTCTCCCGAATCGTGTCCGTTGCCTCATGGGTAAAGATCGTTTGATCCTTAACGATCACGATCTCATCCAGAATGGCCGCCACCTCTGAGACGTAGTGGTCACTGATAACCATGATGGCATCGTCTGGCTTCCACTGGAGAATACTGTTGATAATCCGCTTACGACTCATACTGTCGATCCCACTGAAGGGTTCGTCCAACAAGTAAAGGTCCGTGCGCCGTGAGAGGGTCAACGCGATGATCAGCTTCTCCTTCATCCCCTTGGAAAGGCTCGTCAGTTTCAGTGAGCCGTCAATTTGTAGGAAAGTTGCCATATCCTGATAGCGCTGAAGATCGAAGTCCCCATAGACGTCGTGATAGAAATTCACGACCTGGTCAACCCGCGTCTCACGGGCAAATCCCCGCAATTGTTCCGTGAAACTCACGTGCTGCTTGCGATCGCCAACGATTGTGGCACCATTAATAGCAATTGTACCTTTCCCCTTGGCACTCCCGGTAATGAGCCGCATCAGGGTCGTCTTACCGGCTCCATTTTCCCCTAACAAACCGATGATCTTGCCTGGTGTGATGGTTAGATCAACATCGTGAAGAATCGTCTTCATGCCATGTCGGTACTGCACGCCCTGTAAAGTTAATCCTGCAGTCATTCCGCGTTCCCCCTCTGTGTCATATAGTGCTTGAGACTGTTTAGAATCTCTTCGTCACTCAAATTCAAGGCATGAAGCTGTTGATAAGCTCGCGCCACCTGTTCCGTGATCAATTGGGTTTTTAAATCTGTAATCTTGGTTTCATCCATCGTCACAAAATTCCCCTTACCTCGTTTAGAGTCAATTATCCCCGCAGCAATCATCTCGCTCAACGCTCGTTGAACCGTATTAACGTTGGCCGTCACATCCAAAGCAAGCTGTCGAACTGAGGGTAGCTTCTCGCCCGGCTGTAACGTCCCCGTGATGATCTCGTGATAAATGTGGGCCTTGATCTGATAATAGATTGGAATCTTATCGTCGAAATGCATGTTGTCCCACCTCACTAGTGTTCTATTTATCTATTACACTGTAACTATAACATTACCCCGATCCAGTGGCAACCCCCGTTGACTTCTTTTTTTAAATCCGGCACACTTAACTTAACTCGAACGAAGGAGACCTTTTGATGACCTGGTTACTGATTCTTGCTTTTGGCCTCTTAGCTGGCCTGGTTCAGGGCCTGACCGGCTTTGGATCCGCGATTATTATGATGATTGTGCTCCCCACGGTGATGCCAATCGCCCAGGGAGCCGGCGTGGCGACTTTGATCATGGCGGCCAGTGTGGTCACCTTGACCATTCGTTATTGCCATGACATTCACTTACGACGCGTCATCCTACCCTTCATAGTCTATGCGGCCATGGCCACTTGGTCCGTTCATCTGGGCCAACACCTCGACCTCCAACTCCTTCGCCACTTATTAGGGATGTTATTGGTCGCGTTAGCCCTCTACTTCACCCTGGCACCCAAGGCCGGGAGCCACCCCTATCCCCTGATCGTAGCGTTAGGATTCATGCTCATATCCGGCTTTTTCAACGGCCTCTTTGGTATCGGTGGCCCACTGATGGCCCTGTACTTCTTAACCCTCTCGTCAACGACCGAAGAATACGTGGCGACGGTCCAGACCTTCTTTCTGATTGATATTTTTTACATCACAACCCTACGCATTAGTCAGGGCATTCTCACCGTCAGCAACGTTCCGGCTATCTTGATCGGCATGGTTGGCGCGCTCGTCGGCACGGTGATTGCCGCACACCTGCTCAACCGCCTAAATATGGCCGCTGTGAAACGACTGATTTACCTATTCATTGGATTGAGTGGACTGTACTATCTCTTCTTATAAACGAAGCTAGTTGCCTGATGACACACGTTTCGGCAGGCGACCTGATACGAAAAAAAGTTTGAAACAAATTGAGTTAGCTCTCAATTTGTTTCAAACTTTTTTAGCTCAACCAGCTGTCCATCCAAAACTTTTTGGCTTGGATGACTCCGCCAACGGTCACCGCCAATTGTTGGATCGCCCGGAGGTCGGAACTGGCCGCTAAACGATCAGCGAAGGTTGCCTCCAAGCCGGGCAGATCATGGTCACTGATAACCCAACGCAATGCATCCTGCTGAGCCAAGATCAGCCAGAGGTCGACCAAGCCTGGATTGTCCCGTCGTTCTCGAATCGTCGCAACCAACTCATCGCGTACCCGTTGCCGGCTGGCCGGTTGCGGCACCGCGATCACGTGCGGCTTCAGGTTATTTTGAAAGACCTGCGGCGTGACGTCTCTTTGTTTCTTGAGTTGTGCCATGACGCCCTCATATAGCGCATTGGCAATCGTCCAACTGGTCACAAATTTCAGCGATTCTTCTGGTGTTTTGGCTTCGGGTAAGTCCGCCTGCAACCGATCACACAGCGGTTTTAAGAATTCGGGTTGGGTCGTTAGGACAGTCGGATCTCCCAACGCCAATCGACCGCCCGCAATCTGTAACCCGCCCCGTTGAAGCAGATCAAGGACTGCGCCAAAGACAAAATAAGCCTGCGTTGTGAAGCGCGTCCGCAGTACCGGCTTCTGCCCAATATGTTCGGTAACTAATAAGTAAGCTTCCGCTGTGGTTAATGCCATCCGATCGTCTCCCGTTCAAATGTTAATTGTGAGTCAGTATACCACTGGCGACTGAATCGTAACAGGTGCGTCAGTGGGACTCAAAAAGCGATTGACCGTGGATTAATCATGGCCAATCGCTTCATAAAACGCGATCATTTTTTAGTCTTCTGCGACATTACCCAATGCGGCAATAATCGTTGGTTCCAGACTTTCTGGTGGTGTTCCTGGCGCGAAACGACCCAAGACCTCACCGTCACGACCCACAAGGAACTTGGTAAAGTTCCATTCAATCGGACCGTGGCCGGCTTGAGACTTCAGGAATGTGTAAAGACCATCTTCTCCTTCACCGTTGACCTGAACGTGCTTGGTCATCGGAAAAGTCACGCCAAAGTGCATCTGGCAGAAGTTGTGAGTCGCTTCGTCAGAATCAAGCTCTTGGTTGAACTGGTTGGAAGGCAGACCCAGGACTTCAAATCCCTTGTCTTTGTATTGCTTGTAAAGGGCTTCAAGGCCGGTTAATTGTGGCGTGAACCCACATTTACTGGCGGTGTTCACAATCAGAACAACCTTCCCTTTGTAATCGTTAAAATCAATGGGCTGGTTACTCATTTCGGTTTCTGTGAAATCGTAAACTGTCGTCATTTTCTCCCATCCTTTCGGTAATTTCGCTGATATTCAGCGGTGGGGGGATGCTAAATCGGTTAACAACTGACACTATCATACAACAGTTGTCGAAATTCCGCCTTGAATCTGCTTGCTCGAAAGATTACAGCACGGCTAGTGATCACAACATTAAGTTTGTATAATCAACCAATATATATTTAAATGATTTTGTGTTACTATCAATAGTATAGTAAATGCAACTATCGATTGGCGATCATACTAGGACTAGGATACTAGGTTCCGCCCAATCGACAGTCTGACGGGGGCAACTCACATGTTTAGACATGGCAACAAGTTCCACCAACCAACACCTAAAACACACTACAAACTTTACAAGGCTGGTAAACTCTGGCTGACGGCAGCGATTACCACAATCGCCATTACAGGTGGAGCTATCGTCACTGCACAAGCCGCGACGACTGCGACTGATGACTCAACGGCACTGACCACAGAAGCCGCCAATGACCTACAATCTGATAAATCAACCACAATGGGGACACCCCAAAGTGATGACCCACAAACTGAGAGTAACTCTGACACCACACCGTCAGAGCCCACAACTGGTAAAGATGGTCTGCCTGACGATGGCTCATCGTCGCAGGACAAGCCGGCAGATGACTCAGCAGAAGATATTCATTCAGATGATGTGACCCAGGAAGACAAAGGGGCTGACCAACCTGAATCAACAGAAACCAAGTCTGAGAGTAAGGAAAATCCCGTTTCAAACGACTCAAAAATCGATACAGATAAGATTGTGACCCCGCTGCGCCGAGCACGTGAAGCTACCGCACCCACGCCAACCGCGGTTTCCCTGACCAATCTGCCCCAATTATCTAACTTCTACGTTGATATCACGAACGGTATGGTCACGACCTACAACGCCGATGCGCCAATCTTACTGATGCCCTACTTTTTCGGTGGCTCAAAAGGAATGGCAGTCGATAATCCCCTCTATGGTTTTTACGTGGTGATGCCGGACTCTACCACAGCCACGCTGACTGATTTTAAAAAAGGAGCCGCACAATACGTCACAACCATCAAAAAGTACGCCAATATCCAATCACTCGATGTCTTTCAGTTGAGAAACACGCGGGATGGCAGACAGGTTTTTTACTTCCGTCCCAATGACGGGGCAAAAGTCACTTACGCGGACTCGACCGCAAAGTACAAAGACCAACCCAAAATGATTTTACCCATTAGGACAACTTCAGACCGAGCCTACACCAGCGTTTCTGCTAATGCCGGTAGTCTCGCCGAAGTGTCCAAAACGGGGGTCCTCTTTGCCGGCATTGGTGATTTAACCAAGCCCCTTTCCGGTGGTTACGTATCCGTTCCCGTCTCTTCACTGGGCGATAACATTGGCGCGCCCGATGCAAATATTGAAGGCATCGCCTTAACCTCCGGTGGGATCAGCATGAAACGAGTCGTAAACTACGTGGAATCTAACATCACTGATAACTATACGGTTTATGATGCCTCAAACGGCAATCAATTGCTGACCTCAACTCCGGTTCCCGTGATTGGTCACTCTGGAACTTCTTATAAGGTCACCCTTGCCGATCTCGGCTTGAGCACGACCGACTACTGGGAGCCTTCCCTCAAGTTAGCGGATGGCACTCCCGTGGGCAACGTCACTCGAACGGCCTCACAAATTGAATACAGAGCACCGGTTGCTGGATCCACACTAACTGCACCTGGCGGTCAAGCCTATACGGTTTATGTCAGTCGTATTCAAACCACTTTAACACCTAAAAATAGCACTTTGGTGGCTGGTCCCAAGGCCAAGTGGGATCTCATGACTAACTTAGAAACTGCGATCGGTCCCGATGGTACGCCCCTGCAAGCCAGTGACCTCACTGTTAATGGCAAGGTCGACACCACGCAGCCAGGACCATATTCGGTCACCTTCAGCTACCTAGATGCTCAGAACAACAAAACGACTAGTGACCCAGCCACCATTATCGTGACTGCCAGTCCACTAGCCATTCACGCGGCCACTGCCGGTGTCACTTTGCCTGCCGGAGCCACTTGGACGGCTGGAACTGGCATCACTGGCTTAACGGGTAGTGATGGTCAACCCGTTTCAGTGACGGATGCCCTTAGTCGTCAGGCGTTAACGGCCACAATTCAGGATGCCGATGGCCAACCTGTGACGACGATCGATCCTGCCAAAGCGGGAATCTACACCGTCAACTATACGTATACTGATGATCTTGGAAATACGGTAACTGCAACGGTTCCGGTGACCGTTTCCGCCCCAACAACGACCGATCCCGGAGATGGTACCGGAACCACGATGCCTGGTAATGGAACCGGGACGACAAAACCAACTGATCCCAATCACGGTACCGATCCGACAGAACCCACGATACCACCAACTATTCCGACCGATCCGCAACCTGGCAAAACGCCACAACCTACGGGCAAGCCAACGACTGGTCAAAGACCAGGCTTGGTGAGTCAAAAACCGACTTACTATTCGACTACTCAGCCTAGCACGCCACGTCGTTTAGCATCTGGTTACGCGAAAACCTCGTCATCCACCAATGATTCGACAACAACGAGTACTTCAACGACTCTTCCACAAACTAACGATCAGTCAACTTGGTGGACGGCACTGGGAGCACTCCTCTTATCAATCACGAGTGCTCTTGGATTCCGACGCCGTTGGTGATTTAAATCTGATTAATGAAAACAAGTGACCCCCTAAGTAGAGACGCTGATGTCTTTGCTTAGGAGGCCACTTGTTTTATTTTTTGTGTAAACGATCGACTTTCTTTTGATAATCCGCCCTTAACGTCGCCAAAGACGCCTCGTCCACGAAGAAGGTCACCTGCCCCGTCTCAAGATCGACGTCGGCGTTTACCGTGACCAAGTTACCAAGAAACATATTAGAGGCCTTACGGCGAAGTCGGAGTGGCGCATTGTAGGCCACCGTTCGATATTTTTCATGCATGGCTAGTCCTCCCCAGGATAGTCGTCTTATTTGAAATGACCGGTCAGGCCACGCACCCCTGGCGTGGTCTTTCTTTCTGATGTCTCAGGTGTTGCATAGTGCTCGGTTGCAATGGGTTCAGCGTAACTCTTATGTAGCTGAAGTCCCAAGATGACGCAGATTCCCACCAGCAGCGTCGATGACAGATAACTGAACTTGATTCCCACCAGTTGACTGTTCATTGACCAATGAAATTGGCCACTGGCCGTGATGCTGATAATCGCCACCAGCAACGCCGTCCCGAAGGATGCCGCCACCTGACGTAGCGTGTTGTACACGGCAACCCCATCCGGAATCATCGCTGTCGGCAACATGGACCAGGCATGTGTCTGAATCGGGATTAGAACCAACACAAGTCCTAATTGCCGAATTGTCTGGCCCAGAATCACAAACCCAATTGAGGCCCCG
Source organism: Levilactobacillus lindianensis (assembly GCF_003946095.1). Classification (GTDB taxonomy): domain Bacteria; phylum Bacillota; class Bacilli; order Lactobacillales; family Lactobacillaceae; genus Levilactobacillus; species Levilactobacillus lindianensis. The sequence continues at coordinate 7,699 of NZ_RHOD01000031.1, forward strand.
GGTCCAGTCGAGCTCAGCAACAGCGACCCCGTCATGTCGATACACAGCCCGCTAATCACCATCCGCCGGAAGTTATACCGGTCATAGAACCGGCCGCTTAGCGGTGAAATGATGGCCGTTAACACGGAACCTGGCAGTAGCGTCAAGCCAGAAATCACCGCACTGCGATGGAAGACATTCTGGACGAGGACCGGGATGATGACGGCGTTCCCATACATCGTCACCATCAGTAACATGTTGATAATCAGTGGCAGATTGAACTGCCGGTAACGAAAGACGTGGAGATTCAGCAGTGGATAATCACGGGTCCACTGACACTTAACGAACCAGGCCAACAACACCGCGCCCACGACCAAGGGGACAATCCCCTTCAAGGACAGAAATGCTGTCTCACCAACGTTTGAGAAGCTATAGAGTGCCAGGGCCAACCCTAGACCAGATAAGACCAGTCCTTTACGATCCAAGGGCTGCCGATGCTGCTCACCAACGTCCTTTAGAAAACGCCAAGCGAGCAACGCATCCAGCAACATCAGCGGTAGCGTTAAGCCAAACAGGTAACGCCAACTCGACTTCACCAGAATCATACCAGAGACGGTCGGCCCTAGAACCGGTGCTAAGTTTAATGCCAGACCCACGACCCCCATGGCCGCCCCGCGTTCAGTAGGCTTGGTGGACGTCATGACAACCACGTTAACCAGAGGGATCACGATACCGGCACCCAGTGCTTGAATCATCCGTCCAACAATCAGAACGGGATAGACGGTGGCGATGGCACCAATCAGGGAACCCACGATGAAGATCAGACCCGCCGTTAGGTACAACTGACGTGTCGTAAACCGCTTGATCAGGTACGCCGTGGTGGGAATCATCAGCGCGTTAATCAATAGGTACCCATTATTAAGCCACTGTCCCTGAGCGGTGGTGATGTGAAACGCCCGCATGATGCCGGGTAAGGCCGTTGACATCAACGTCTGGTTTAAGACGCTGAGGAAAGCCCCCACCATGATGAGGGCAAAGGAGAAACGATTTTTATTCATGACAGGCAAACGACCCTCAATATGTATTTTAGTTGACAAAAGCAACTGTAATTAGCATAATGGCGATAGTTGCTTTTGTCAACAATAGAAGGAGCATTCCCATGAATAGTCAAGACATCCATCAAATTAGAGCATTCGATCGTTTCTACACCCAAACCCTGCACCTCACCGATAAATATCACCTGCAAACCACGCTGACCTTAGTCGAAGCCCGCCTCTTACTGGAGATCGGCGAAAATGGTCGTAATACCGCCATCCAGTTAGTTCAAGAACTTCGACTGGACAAAGGTTACCTCAGCCGACTCATCACGCGGCTGGAAGCTAATGGCCTCCTGCAACGAACCCCCGACGAACGGGACAAACGCGCTAAAGTCCTTTCACTAACCGCCGCCGGTCGTGACCAATTGGCCCTCATCAATCGGCGAGCCGACGACCAGATTCGACGGCTCTTCGTCGATTTGACAACGGAAGAAACTCAGCGGGTCATCGCCGCTATGCAGGTCATTGAAGACCACGTGGCCGTTGACCCCCAACTCAAAACACCCAACCAGCCCTAACGACTGGTTGGGTGTTTTTTGTCAGAAAGTTTTAAACGAATGCCAGTACGGCGAAATTAATCACGAACAGCGCGGAAACAATCCAAATTAACGGATGGACCTCGCGACCCTTACCGGCAACCGTCTTGACGATGCAGTAGAAGATAAAACCAGCGGCAATCCCGTAGGTAATGTTATAGGCGAAAGCCATGATAAAGGAAGTCATGAACGCAGGAATGGCTTCTTCCAGGTCATGCCATGGGATTTGACTGAAGGAGCTCATCATCATAATCCCAACCAGAATCAGGGAAGGTGCAATCGCCGCCGTAGGAATAATCGACAATAGTGGTGAAGCCAAGGCACTCAGTGCGAAGAGTACAGCAACCACCACACTGGTTAATCCGGTTCGGCCACCGGCCCCAATCCCGGCGGAACTTTCCACGTAGGTCGTCAGGTTAGAGGTTCCGAAGATGGACCCCACTCCAGTTGCGATGGAATCGGCGAACAGGGCCTTATCCAATTTGGATTTGAATCCTGGTTCCTGCTCTAAAGCCAATTCCTTTTCACCAGCAAAGATCCCGGTTTGCCGTCCAGTCCCAATGAAGGTTCCCAGCGAATCAAAGGTGTCAGAGAGACTGAATGACAGGATCGTCATCAACACCAAGATAATCCGGTTATGTTCGGCGAAAAGTGACCCCATCCCTTGCGCGGAGAAGGCCGCCAGAAAGGTCGTTCCTAACTGATGAACCGAGGAGCCGATTGAGTAATCACTAACCAAATGTAGGTTGGTCACACCCATAGGAATCCCAATAAGCGTCGTGACCAAGATCCCAATCAACAAGGCGCCCGGAATCTTTCGAACCTTCAGGATAACCGTGACGACCAGACCAATCAACGCTAACACCAACGCTGGTGAGTTGAACACCTCCAGTGCTGGTGTAATTCCCCCACCAGTCACAACGGTTCCAATCCCGTGTTTAAAGGTTTCCTGCGCTGCGTTGAAGGCCTTGCCATTCACCGACAGAATGTTGCCCGCACTACTCGTAAATTGCAGGAAGTTGGCATTTTTCAACCCCACGTAAGCGATGAAGGCTCCAATCCCCCCACTAATGGCGAGTTGGAGGTTCATTGGAATGGCGGAAATTAACATTTTACGAATCTTGGTTGCCGTAATGATGATATTAATAATGCCACAGAAGAAAACCAGGGCCAGCGCTTCTTGCCAACTGAAACCCAGTCCCAAGACTACGGTATACGTGAAAAAGGCGTTCAACCCCATCCCTGGAGCCAAAGCATACGGCACGTTAGCGAAGAGTCCCATGACCAACGTCCCAGCGACGGAAGCAATGATGGTAGCCAGAAAGACGGCCTGTTGGGGCATCCCGGTCTGCCCTAAGATTTGCGGGTTGACGAAAAGAATATATGACATGGCGAAGAAGGTCGTAATTCCGGCACCCACTTCGGTACCTACGGTGGTTCCTGATTCCTTTAGCTTGAAAAATCGATCCACGGTTAAGTCCCCCTATTCAAAATACGAACATTACAACTGGAATAATAATTAATCGTTAACTGTTTCAACACGACTATAACAGATAGCCATTCAGAATGAAAGAACTAAGGAAATAGACGAACTTCAAAATACAATAGTGTTATATGTAAGAAACTAATTTCAGGTCAATGATAATCACAATGGGCAGTCAGCTTGACCCTTGTGCGGAGGTTCGTTAATTAACTGAGTGATGACTCTTTATCAACTTTCTAATGGCAAATTGACCTTTAATTGAAAAATCAGTCGTCAGATAATCAACGGCTGAAATTACTTTTATTGATCTTCACGCACACCAATCGATTGAATTATCGGCTCAATCCTAGTCGGTGCCTGCTTTCATCGAAACGGTTACATAATTAAATAAATCCAATCTTTACACGATCTATATACCTTTTTTGCGAGCGATTTACATGAGTCCGCTAATATACACCTCGTAACTAAAACAGAAGGAGTGTTGATTTGATGTTTAACAAACGTAATTTGGTGGTAGCGGCTGCGGCCCTCACAATGGTCTCAACTCTAGCAGGATGCTCAACCAAGAAGGCTGAAGGAACTTCCGACGACTGGAAGACTATTGAAAAGCAAGCCAAGAAGGAAGGCAAGGTTGCTTCCGTAGGGATGCCTGACACCTGGGCCAACTGGATTGGCAGCTGGCAAGACATTAAGTCCAAGTACGGCATCTCCCATACTGATACGGACATGTCTAGTGCGCAAGAACTCCAAAAGTTCAAGACCGCCAAGGGTGACGACGCACCTGACATTGGTGACGTTGGTCTGAACGTTGCGCCAACCGCCGTTCAACAGAACCTGCTGGCTTCTTACAAGACCAAGTACTGGAACGAGATTCCAAGCTGGGCTAAGGATAAGAAGGGTTACTACTCTGCTGGTTACTCTGGTTCCATGGTCTTCATTACCGACACCAAGAACGTTAAAGCGGCTGACGCACCTAAGTCATGGGCTGACCTGGCAAAGGGGAACTACAAGATTTCTCTGGGTGACGTTGCCATTGCTGCGCAACCACAATACGCCGTTCTGAACGCGGCCTACGTTAATGGTGGGAGCGAAGACAACCTGGAACCCGGTCTGAAGTACTTTGCAAAATTACAAAAGCAAAAACGAATCTCCACGGTTGACCCATCCGTTCAAAACTTGCAAAAGGGTGAAATTCAAGTATCTATCATGTGGGACTTCAACGCCCTCAACTACGCTCACCAAGTTGATTCCAAGCGTTTCAAGGTGACGGTTCCAACCGACGGAACGGTAACCAGTGGTTACGCCGAAATCATCAACAAGAACGCCGCTCACCCGAACGCCGCTAAGTTGGCTCGTGACTTCATCCTCTCTGACCAAGGGCAAATCAACTTGGCAAAGGGTTACGCACGGCCAATCCGTAGCAGCGTTAAATTACCAGCAGATGTGAAGAAGAAGTTACTGCCACAAAGCGATTACAAGAAAGTCTTCCACGTGAAGAGCAACGACGTTTGGAACAAGGCAACCGTTAAGTTAGGCCAACAATGGCAAAATGAAGTTCTTGGAGCTAAGTAACCGCCATGAAAACGCGACTGAAAGTATTTTTTCCACTTGGCTTGCTAGTCGTCTTAGTCCTCTTGTTGCCAATTACGGTTATGATTATCGCGAGTTTTCAGTCGGCCGATGGTAGCTTCAGTCTCGAAAATTACCATCAAGTTGTCTCGACGCGATACTATACCGAGGCCATCCGTAACAGTCTAGCGATTTCGCTGGTTGCCTCGGTTATCTCGCTAATCATCGCGATTATTGGTGCCTGGGCCCTGACTCGTCTGGCGCCGAAAACCAAAAATATCCTGATCTCTCTGTTCAACATGTCCTCTAGCTTTGCTGGGGTTCCCCTGGCTTTCTCGTTAATTATCTTATTCGGGAACGCCGGAATCTGGCAAGCACTGATGACGGCATTACACCTTCCCCGTACGTTTGAGATTTATTCTCTGAGCGGAACGACTCTGGCCTACACCTTCTTCGAAGTTCCCCTGGGTATCATGTTTCTCTTCCCAGTCTTTGAAGAATTGAATCCAGAATGGAAGGAAATCTCTTCCGTCTTGGGTGCCAAGCCCATGTTCTTCTTTAAGAAAGTTATCTTCCCGGTCGTGTTGCCCAACATCGTCGAAGTCTTTACCTTACTCTTCGCCAATGCCATGGGAACTTACGAAACGACCTTCGCCTTAACTGGAAATAGTTTGGTGACGATTCCCACGCTAATCGGAACCCTGATTGATGGTGGGCTGACCGCCAACGTCCCACTGGCCTGTACCTTTGCCACACTGTTTGCCTTGGTCATGACGGCCATCGTTTGGCTAGGAAACCGGGTCACACGTAGCAAACGGGAGGTGAAAGCCTAATGAGTCCAAAAGCTAGCACCCGCGTTGCTCGCGGGATCATTACCTTTCTCTTTATTTACCTGGCAACACCCATCGTCGTGACTATGATTTATTCCTTCTCGACGTCCTGGGTGAAAACCATCCTACCGAACGGCCTGACCTTAAAATGGTACAGCCAGTTGGTCGCGAGTCCTGAATTCATGGCCGTTCTCTTACGGTCCTTCAGTCTCGGGCTATTGACCACACTGATTGCCATGGCTTGTTTCCTGCCGGTCGTGTTCTACGCCAACGTCTACAATCCCAAAGTGAAGTCGCACCTGCGTTTCATTACAGTGCTCCCCTTCACCATCCCTGGGATTATCCTGGTCACGGGTCTGATTCAGTTATACGCGGAGCTCCCAATTCCTAAGATTATCATCTTGGTGCTGGCAATCTCGTTACTAAGTCTGCCCCTCACCTACCAGGCACTAGACAACGCCTTCATCGGCCGCGACTTCCGGGCCATGTTTGAACAAGCCTTAGTCCTAGGCGATTCGCCCTTCAAGGCCTTCGTCAAGGTCATCATTCCCAACATTCGTGCCGGTGTCCTGGTCGCCATGCTTTTGACCTTCACCAGCGCTTTCGGCGAATACGTCTTGACGAACCTCCTCTTAGGGGGAAACTTCGAAACTCTCAAGATCTACATGTACCGGTTGATGCGTAGCAACGGTCAAGCCAGCAGCGTGCTGACAACCATCTACTTCATCTTCCTCGCGTTCATCTCGCTGATCTTGATTCTCATCATGCAACATTACTCGGCACCACACAAATCCACCAAGGAGGGCGCAAAGAAATAATGCAGTCAGACTTCTTACAGATTCAAGGCTTAGGGATTACCCTTTCCGGCAACAACATCATCAAGGACATGTCCTTCAAGGTGCGCCGGAACACCCTGACAACCTTTCTCGGCCCTAGTGGGAGCGGGAAGACCACCGTCTTACGAGCAATTGCCGGACTCAACACTGAAGTTAGTGGCAAGATTTTACTGGATGGCGAAGAGATTCAAAGCCGTTCCGCTAACCAACGAAACATCGGCATGGTCTTCCAGTCCTACGCCCTCTTTCCCAACATGTCTATCTTTGACAACGTGGCCTACGGGTTACGCGTTCAGAAGAAGAGTAACGACGTCATCAACAAGGAAGTCATGGCAATGCTACAGACAGTCAGCCTGACCAACAAGAAAGACGCCTACCCAGATCAACTCTCTGGGGGTCAAAAACAACGGGTAGCCATTGCGCGAGCCATGGTGCTCAAGCCCAAACTCCTGTTGCTTGATGAACCACTGAGTGCCCTGGATGCCAAGATCCGTGTAAGCTTGCGAGAACAGATTCGCGAGTATCAACAAAAGCTTGGCATCACCATGCTCTTCGTCACCCATGATCAAGGCGAAGCGATGGCGATTTCTGATGACATCGTGGTCATGAACGAAGGTAAGGTGCAACAACAAGGCTCACCAATGGCCATCTACGCTCAACCAGAGAACGTCTTCATGGCGCAGTTCATCGGGAATCACAACCTCCTGACGGGCACGCAGCTTGCCCAAATGGGACTGACCTCAGCCGGTGGTCAAGCGCTGGTCGCTGACACCCACTACGTCGTTCGTCCAGAACTCTTCTCGCCAGAAGCCACGCCGGAAGCCACGGCGATTGCTGGTCAGATGACAACTTGTAGCATGCTAGGTGACCGGGTACAGTATCACTTCATGAGTGAGGCCAAATTACCCCTCAAGGTTGAGTTGTTGAATCACTCGGAACCGCTGAAGATTGGCGTTCCGATTACGCTCTACCTCGATCCTGCCGCCGTTCATCCAGTAGGTCCCGCCAATGCTGAGTAAGACGAGCCTTGGTGCCATTGACCGCCACACTTGGAGTGGCCATAACCACACGGAGTTTTGCCCTCACGGTTCCGGTGAGGACGTCGAAGCATTCATCCGCCAGGCCATCCTGAGTGGGTTTAAAACCTACTCCATCACAGAACACTTTCCTCTGCCACCGGCCTTCTACGACCGGCCAGCGGGTTCACGGCACGCCATCTACACCGCCTCATTTGGCCTGATCGAACTGCCAGCCTATCTGGAAAAAATGGCCCGCCTCAAATACAAGTACCGCGACCAAATTCGTATTCTCGTCGGGTTCGAGGTCGACTTTTTCCCAGAATACGCAGACTGGACGGCCGCTCAACTAGCCCACTACGGTGACCAGATTGACGACGCCCTTCTCTCTGTACACTTCTTACCAACAAAGACGGGCTTACGAGCCATCGATGACACGGCAGCCGACTTCAAGGACGGCGTCGTCGCGGCTTATGGCTCACCCCTGACGGTGGCTAACGCCTACCTGGAGCGCGTCCAAGCAGCCATCGACTGGGAAACACCCAACAAACCCGCACGTTACGGGCACATCATGTTGTACCGCAAGTGGCGCAACACCTTCCCGGCGATTACCGCCTGGGAAGATGCCACTACCCGGACACTACTGACCCACATCCTAGATACGGTCGCCGATCGCGGTGACCTCCTAGACTGCAACATGGCGGGGCTCTTCCGCCCAACGCAAACGGAATTCACGCCCACTTTACCGTGGATTCAGGCCGCGCAGCAGCGCCAAATTCCGTTGGTCTTCGGGGCCGACGCCCACAGCGTCGCCGCCGTCGACCAGGGATACAACACGTATCTTGAAAATCACTTCGATGCTTAGAAAGGAGTCCGCATTATGCGTCTCGAAACTACTGGCCAAAAGGCCTTTAAGATTTGTCAGTTAACGGACATTCATTTGAGCGACACACCTTTAAATGAAGCCAGTCAGAAATCCTTAACGGCCATTGACACGATGCTTCAAGCCAACGACTTCGACCTCATCATGATTACCGGGGACCTTCTCTGGGGCAAGCAGGCCTCGAAGCCAGCGGAAACGTTGGGTGCTCTGTATGACGTCTTGAACCGTTATCCAGTTCCAGTAGCCATCACGTATGGAAACCACGACGCCGAAGGAACTCTCGACAGAGCGGGCTTACGGCAGTTAGAAACCGGCTTGGCTCATTCAGCTGACAAGCACCATGCGGCCGTCGTTGCCGATCGCGAAAGCTATACGTTAGAGGTGACGCGAGATGGTGAACTTGCCCACGTCCTGTACGTCTGGGACAGCGGTGACTATTCTCACTGGCCCGCCGACGAACAGTACGCGGCCATTGAGCCAGAACAAATTGAGTGGTTTACCCGCTTGCCGTACGCCCGAACCCAGGCACAAACTGATCTTGGGTTCCTACACATTCCCTTACCGGAATACACGCAAGCTGGCCAAGCCATTCTCACCGGTGAACAAGGCGAGGCTGTCTGTTCACCCGTCACCAACTCTGGGCTGTTCTACACCCTGTTGAAGTCCCAAAACGTCAAGGCCCTCTTTGCCGGCCATGACCACGACAACAACTTCACAGCCAACTACCGCGGGATTGGCCTGAACTACGGTAACCCAACCGGCTACAACAGCTACGGGACACTCCCTCGCGGTGCCCGTGTTATTTCCCTGTTGCCCGACAGTTACGAAACAGAAATCCTTAACTTCTAGGTCACTCCTAGCCGCCACACCTTCATTACTGTGGGTGCGGCGGCTTTTCTTATGCACCCAGCTGTTTCAGTTATATCAACCTGATTAATCTTTCCTACTAAAAATGAGCGCCAGACCGTCTATATCAGGTCTAGAGCTCATCCCTATTTTCTAAAGTCTATCTAAATAAATATCACGACGACCCACGGTTAACACTAAAACCAGTAACTGGTCATCCTGAATTTGACAAATCACCCTAAAGTTACCAATTCGGTATCGCCAAAGTCCCCTCAAATTTGCCGACAACGCTTTTCCTTTACTGCGTGGATCCACTAATCCATCAACATTAGCATACAGCCAATTAACCAGTAATTGGGCCTGATGCCGATCCATCTTTTTCAATTGTCTCTGGGCATCCTGACTGAAACGTAAGTGAAAGCTCATCGGTCAGAACCGCCAAATTCTTCCAGGATCTGATCCATTGACAAGCTCTTCTGTCCGCTTTCTTGATACCGCTTATAGGCAACCTTAGCTACCAATTGGTCGTATTCATCTTCCAACTCTGTCATCGAATAATCTTTAACCAATTCTGATAAAGAAACCCCATAAAAATCGGCCATATAGGTCAACCATTCTTTTTCCGCATCGCTAACTCGAATCGAAATCATTGCCATTGGTATTGCCCCCCTCACTGTATTACATTGTATGACATTTTGGATTCTTCATCAATCATTTTGCTTTTTTCTACCCATCGATATGACAAAGGTTAAACGACAAAACTTCCAACAGCTAACAATAATAACTGGAAAGTTCCACAGCTACTTCAGAAATGACTATCCGATCAGAATCGCAATAACAGTTACTTTCAAAAAAAGCAGCACGCCGCCAAGAAATTGGCGGACGTGCTGTTGAATCATATGTCTTGTTTAGTTGTGACGCTTGTTCCGGAATCCGGCTAACCCTAAGGTGGCCACTAAGACCGCCATCCCTGCAGCAATCCAGCTTGTAGAAGAAGACTCGTTAGTTTGTGGCAAAGTGGTCTTGGTCGTTTGTTGTGCAGCTGCCGCGTTCTTGTGGCTAGCTAACATTGTGGCATGGCCAGCCTGAGCTTTCGCAGCTTGACCACCCTTGTTGGCGACAGTGTTAACCACCTTATCGCCGTCACCACCGTTAACGATCTCACCATGTCCGGTTTCAGGCTTTGCGGCTGGTTCTTCAATCGTCGCGCCATCCCCGCCCTGAGCCAATGAACTGTAGGTGAAGGTGACCGTTGATCCAGCCGTGGTGTAAGTTCCGGTGACGGAACTTGGACTCGTCAATTGGTAGCCATCTAGTTCTGGTGCGGTGACCGTGTAGCTGTCCCCGACCGTCCCAGTTTCAACGTGTTGACTGATAACATTCCCATTTTCATCAACGTTGACCACCGTGACCGTCCCAGTAGTGACACCTGGGGTTGGGTCAACTGGCGTAACGGGATCGACGGGATCCTCACCATTGACGATGTTGAAGGTCAGGTAACCGAAGTAGCAATTATCACTCGTGTTGTAGTTAGCATTTTCCAAGAAGAGGGTGTAGGACCCGTCTGGAACATCGCCAACAGCCGTCATGGTAAAGCCTAATGGATTGTCCGCGTCCGCACTGAATTTGAAGAGTGAGGAAGCATCAGTCTGTGTCCACGCCCAGCCATCAACAGCGGCACCCTTCATACCAGGTGTTGGGACCCCAGCAACGACCGTCGCGCCAGAGGAGAAGCGCAGTGGAACAATCGCATCAGTCTGGTCAAGCTTGCCATCGGCACCTTGAATCCCAACCACGACATTCGTCAGAGGATCGAAGCTTTGAACCTTTGGTGTCAGTTTGTAGGTCTTACCAGTAACAGTTTCATAATAAACCGCCACATAACTTAACCCACTGCCAAAGTGGTTTTCCATCCCCCAGAACTTTCCATTGTAGCCGCTGAAGTCGGGCAGAATACCACTCAACTGGTTATCCTGAACATCGAGCTGCGTCAATCCAGCCCAAGTACTTGGGGCAGGCAATTCCCCAGTCAATTGGTTATCAGAAACATGCAAACCAGTTAATTTCGACAGCTTCGTTGCTGGCGTCAAGTCCCCTGTCAGCTGGTTCCCCATCAGATGCAATCCATTCAAATCTTGGTAGGCTTCAATGCCATCCAAAGTTCCAGTGAGACCGGCATGACTAACCACTAACTCTTGTAACTTAAGATTCTGTTTCAAGTACGTGTTTAAGAAGGTTGCCAGACTCATGTTGAGATTCATGGCATGACCTGAGCTATCAAGCTGATAATCAACCAAGTTGGGGGCAAAGCTCATATCGATTAAGCCATTGTCAGGTAAGGCATTGTCCCAGTGAAAAGACTTCATGTTGGTAAAGTACTGTAGTCCTGTGAGATCTTGAATCTTACCGTAACCGGCCGAATCAGTACTCAGATACGCGAAGTTAATACCATCTGAAACGTACTGATAGAGATTAGCAGGCGTCACAAAAGCATAAGCATTGTGATTAACATTCGCTTCAAATTGTTTAACCGCATAAATTACCCAGTTCTGAGTCGCTTTGTCTGGCATCCATTCATCAGCGCTTTGCCCCACAATAGATGGGGCTTCCTTTACCAAGTTTGCTCGACTCATCCGTGACTTCTGTAAAGTCTGTGCTGACTGTTCGTCTTGGTTCGTTTCACCTGGTGTCTTAACGTCAGAAATAACATTCTCTTTTCCAGATTGAACGTCGTCTTGAACGGGTTCTTTATCCTGCTGAACTTTATCTTCAGGATCAAGTTCATCGGACTCAGGGGCTTCGGGCTTCTGATTCTGATCAGCGTCACTCAACTTATCCGACTGAACGTCATTCTTTTCAACTTCTGGTTTAACTTCTTCCTTAACTTCAGATTGTGCACCGGCATCATCCTTAGCGACCTCAGTTGTTGCAGGATCAGTTGCAGGTGCAACTGCCGCCTGTGCCGTCGTAATCCCAGTCAGACCCAAGCCCAACGCAATAACAGTAATGCTAGCGTAAACCCAGCGCTTGCCTGCCTTGTAACTCTTGTAGTGTTCCTTGGCTTGTCCCATCATTGGTGTTCTCATGATTGCTTCCTCCTTGTGAAGTAAACCTGCCCTAGTCATTCGGTTATGTATTCGGTTTCAAATATATCTAAATAAAAAACAAATATCGTTGTTGCTTCCTCACACATTTTTCAAAGTGAGTAATTTCTCTTACAAACCTATTATATATGAATTGGAAAGCTTTTCAAGGGCTAATCGTCAATTGCGTTGACTAATTCAAAGTTGAACGTTTTACTTGAAAGAATCCTTTTATTTCAGGCTTTCTTCCATCATCCTGTGAACGCACTTCTAGCCCACTTTGTCCATATTTGTCAGGTTGGGTAAGGACACCTTAAAAACGTTTGTCCACTAGTTATGACACTTTACTTTCTATTTTAGGATATCCATTTTACCTTTTAGCCGGGCATAAGTGAGATCTAATTCTGCCAATAAACTAAAAGAACGTATGACAAAAGAGCGGCAACTATGGCTGTTGAGAGCGCAAAAAGAGGCTGTGACATAACTGACCTCTATAGAACAAGAATAAGGCACGAAACCGAATTTTGGTTTCGTGCCTTATTTCTATGCTCTTGATTCTTAATCCATTTTTCTCTAGTAGAGACTAACTTGAGGATGTTCAATGCCAGAACGAGGATTCCAGTTTCTTTTTTGACCTTTTCTAGGCCGCGTACCGAATAGCGATGGAAATGCAAATAAGCCTTCGTCTTGCCAAAAATTGGCTCTACATCAATCTTTCGACGCCCATAGATAGCCTTGTTTTCTGGTTTTAAAAGCTGTGTGCGTTCCTTAG
>NZ_RHOD01000032.1 GCF_003946095.1 Levilactobacillus lindianensis
GACGGTCAAGATGGTTCCGACAATAATGGAGACTCTGACAGTGATGCCGATGGTAACGACGGTCAGGATGGTTCCGACAATAACGGAGACTCAGACGGTAATGCCGATGGTAGCGATGGTCAAGGCGGTTCTGACAATAACGGAGACTCAGATGGCGATGCCAATGGCAACAAGCCAGGGGACAACAATGGCAATGGGGGTACGGTGACGGGCCCAGGGACTGGCGGAAATGGTTCTGGAAACAATGGTTCTGACAATGGATCTGAAGAGGGTTCTGGTTCAGGTGATGGTTCTGGGACGGGATCTGGTTCCGATGGTAACGACTCTGATGATGGCAATGGCAGTGATACCGGTAACGGCGGTGACACTGGCAACGAGACTGGTACTAGTGATGGCAATGAAAATGATACCGGTGCCGGTTCAGAAACAGGTTCTGGATCAACGGCCGGTAGCGAATCAGATACAGAAACAGGGTCCACTGGGAACACTGGTGGTTCAACCACGGACACAGGTTCTGGTGACCAATTGGGTACTGGTCAAGGCTCACAATCAGTGGAAACTGACGACGAGGATGAGATTGACAGTCCAGTCTCTGGTAGCGAGTTTGACCATGCCACGACTGGTGGTAATGGGTCGACTGATTTGAGTTATTCAGCGCTGGGTGGTGGATCCGGATCAACGACTGATCGTCTGCCACAGACGGGTGAAGCCCAATCTTCTTGGACTTGGCTAGGCCTGCTGTTAGTCAGTCTGTTTGGGACCGGCTTCATGAAACATAAGCGTCGAGAAGAGTAAGTAACATTAACAACCAACAGAATTGAAGAGAGTCTAGTTCATTGGGAGGGGAGTCCGGCTAACTGACCTGACCAAATGGGATGATGAGACAAAATGGGGATTAATTTCGAAAGTTGAAATTAGTCCCTTTTTATTATTCAATTTATGATTTCCCATAACTCCGTCAATTTTCGAAGGTTCTGCTTTTAAAATTGATAAATTACCCCTTAAGCGGTGTGCGCATGGTATTCTTTTGGCGAAGAAAGTGACTCACTGACGGGTAATTGCGACCCAACATCTTTTGGGGGCGGAGAGGAGCGATTATGAAGAAATTGAAAGTTTGGCTAGGGTTGATAATCGGGATCGTCTTAGGTCTCGGTCAACATGTGATGGGCTATGCGGATTCGGATTATGACAATGCCTTGAAGACCGCTCCGCAAGGGATCTCACTGGAAAATATCTTTACACCTGGAACAACCAGTAACAATACGGCGGCAGTGGTTACGACAACCAATCCGGCAATTACCGGAACTCAGGCAGCCAAGGTTAACAATGGGAAAAACCAATTTGGGGCAATTTGGTCAACCGCCGACAATGTGTTTAATTTAAAAAAGAATGAAACCGCTTCAATGTGGATTTATTTTGGAAATACGGGGAAGAAAGCCGCAGATGGCATGGCACTGGTCTTCCAAAATGATTCTCGCGGACTGAATGCCACCCCAACCTTTGGAAAGACGATCTACGGTGAAACCTTGGGCGTTTGGGGAATTGCCACGGATCGGAAGCAAGCTACTGCGGATAAAATTGCGGCCTCAGCGATTCAAAACAGCTGGGCGTTGGAGTTTGATACACATTTAAATAAATCGACCAGCTACTCGAATGCTGGGGATGCCGATTCCTTTGACGTTGATTTTGACGGTCCTCACTTGGCCAACGGTTATCCCGGGGATGTGGCCACTTATAACATGGTAAAAACATCTCAGTTACTGCCTATTCCCTCATCTGGTTATTACGCGCGTCAACAACATGAAGGGGTTCTGAACGGCGACTATACATTGCTGTCGAACGGGGCCTGGCATCATTTGACGGTGGATTGGAAAGCCGATTCTAAGATTTTAACCTACACGTTTAATGACAAGGACCCGGTGGACGGCACCGACCAACCCGGGGTAAGTGAGCAGGCAACCTTAGATCTCGATAAAATTGATCCGGATCATACCGATCAGATCCAGTGGGGATTTACGGGTGCCACGGGGAGTAGTTATGAAAATAACTTAGTCGTGATGGAAAAGATTCCGGGTCTAGTAGATGCTAAGGCAAGCACAACACTGACGGACAAGGACACCAATCAGGTCATTGATGATGGTGGCATTCTTAAAGGCGGTCACAAGTTCCAACTAGATTACCAGCTCAATTACTTGGATGGAAAACAGTCCTGGAAGGACCTGACCGCCAAAATGAGTCTGCCAACTCATCTGAACTATGACACGGCAAAAATTACCTATTCCGATGGCACCACGAGTAGCCTGAGTTTGAATGGTGTGGTGGATAATCAGATCGAATGGTCACTGCCAACCGCATTGAGTACGGCTAATCCGCGGGCAACCATTACGCTGACGGGGACGGCCGAGGATGTGAAGGGAGCGACTAGCGTGGCGGCTAGTGCGTCTACCTTTAACGCGGTTAACGGGGTTGTCACGACTGATACTTCAGCGTTTACCTTGAATCCAACCCTGGAGTTAAACCTGTTTTCACTCTCTGGATCGAGTGTCCAGATTGAGGTGGGGGCCAGTGCAACTTTTAAGGGTCTGGTGATTATTCCAGAAGGTGTCGACTTGAGCAATGACGATATGACCGTTTCCAGTACTCTCAATGGGGCATCCTTGCCAGACTTTAAGATGCCAACCGGGGATGATGGTCGGTTTGACCTGACCTTGACTCCTGGGCAGCTAAAAGCCGGCAGCAATAGTCTTAAGCTTTGGGTGACGGACCCTTACCAGAACGTCTCCAATGAGGTCACCTATACGATCATCGTTCCTGGCCAACTGACATTTCAGGCGGTGGCCGAGGCCAGTTCGTTTGAAAAGACTTCATTAACTGGGTCGTCCCAGCAGATCAAGCGGACCTCAGATTGGCAAGTTAAGATTCTGGATACCCGTGAGGCGGGTGCCCCTTGGACGTTACAGGTCACCGCAACCCCTTTTGTTTCTTCGGATGGGCGAACGCTTTCCGGTGAACTACGGTATTATGATGAAGATGGGCAGACGGCAATTGGTGGCGATCCCATCACCGTGAGCAATGGGGTCTCCACGGATACGGACGATGTGACGGATGTTGTGGGCAACTGGCAGGATGAATCGGGCCTGCTCCTAGATGTCGACGGTGGTGCGGTCCAAGGTGATTACGAATCGACGATTACTTGGACTCTGAATAATGTTCCCTAGACTAGGGCAAACGCAATGAACGATAAAAATAGCTGTCGTTGGCACACTTAAGCCGACGACAAAAAGGTCCCCACAACATGTTCTTCACGGAACGTGTTGTGGGGACCTTTGCGTTAAACGACACCTATTCTGCGGGTGCGAGTTTTGCAACCTGGGCCTGTGCGGCTTGGGCTAGGATATTTAAGTAGTTGAATGGCCGGTCAAAGTTTGGTTGGAAAAGCATGTCGACCATGGCCAAGTCGTCAATCGTGTTTTCATTTTGGATGCAGACGGAGAGGGTGTTGGCGGATTGTGAGACGTCGTATTTACTCATCAAGGCCCCACCCAGAATCCGGCGGCTATCTGGATCGTAAACCAGTGACATCAGTACGGGTTCAGTCGTTGGCATGAACTCTGGCCGGTAGTTATCCTTAACGATCACCTGTTCGGCATTGACGCCTTGTTGTTTAGCGGCTGCCAGGGTCAGACCAGTGGAAACGATGGTCCGGCCGTAGAGTGCCAATCCGGACGAGGACTGCGTCCCCATGTACTTAACGGTTGGTTTAACCAGGTTCTTACCCACAAGAATCCCTTGACGAACGGCATTCGTTGCCAATGGAATGTAGGCGTTTTGGTGGGTTGGGTTGTAGTGCACGGCGGCACTATCACCAGCGGCAAAAATATCTGGGTTGGATGAACGCATGTAGTCATCGGTAATGATGGCACCATTGGGGGCCATCGTAACTTTACCTTTAAGCAGATCGGTATTTGGCCGGAAACCAATACACAGGATAGCCAAGTCCGTTTGGTAGCTCCCTTTGTCGGTTTGAATGGTCAGGCGGCCATCCTCGGGGGTAAAGCTTTGGACGGTTTCACCGAGGGCTAATTGGACGTGGTTGTCACGGTAGTCCTGTTCGATGACGTTAGTAAATTCGGGATCGAAGTATTTAGGCATGACGCGGTCCATGGCATCAATTAAGGTGACGTCATGACCGGTCGTCGAGTAGGCTTCGGCCAGTTCAGCACCAATGTAGCCGGCCCCGATAACCGTGATATGCTTGGCAGTCTTGGCGTCTTCAATCAGTGCCTGCGCGTGGGCCCAGTTCTTACACAGCTTGACCTGTGGACTGTTAATGCCCGGAATTTTCGGCACGATTGGCCATGATCCAGAAGTCATTACCAGTTTGTCATAGGTGTCGGTTGTTTGTTCATGAGTGGACATGTCTTCGACTGTAACCGTTTTCGATTCAGGGTCGATATTTAAGACGTTGTGGCCCATCTGAACGTTGGCACCGAGTTCTGCCAATTCCTTAGGGCTAGAGTAAAAGAGTCCTTGAGGATCGGCAACCTTGCCGCCCAGGTACAGGGCGATACCGCAGGAAAGAAAGGAGATAACGTCGTTTTTTTCGTAGACAGTCACCTCGGCATCGGGGTTCTCGGCTAAGATCTGTTTAATGGCAAATGTTCCGGCATGGGTACATCCAACTACTGTAACTTTCATGAATAGGGCCTCCCAAATTAGTATTAAAATCATTTGAAGCATTCTTCACAAACTAAATCAAAAAAATAAAACTTGGTTACAACTCTATTTTAGACAACTTGGCTTAAATGTCAACACATTTCAAAATGTGTAACACCTAGAGGACCTGATAAAATCCGTCGGGATCTAGTGTTAACCCCATAAAAGCGGTAAACTATGGGCTATAGACTGTGACGGATCAGGTTACGAAATCGCCATGGTCAGACGATTTAGACATAAGGAGTGGAGTTCGAATGAAAGCAGCAAAGCATCTGACGGCCTGCACCACGGTACTGGTCGGGAAACAAGCAACGGTTGATGGTTCAACCATGATTGCTAGAAATGATGACACCTTCTTGGCGTTGACACCACAACGGTTCTACGTCCATCCGGCGGAACATGATCAGCCAGCCCGGACCTGGGTCTCTAATCAAAATGGGTTCACGGCGCCCATTCCTAGCGATGGTCACCGTTACCTGGCAACCCCTAACGTCGAAACCGATAAGACGGGGGAATACGCTGAGAGTGGGATCAACGATCAGAATGTGGCAATGAGTGCCACTGAAAGTGTCTATGGGAATCCACAGGCACTCGCGTTCGATCCGCTGGTCGCTAACGGTCTGGCTGAAGATTCGCTACAGACTTTAGTCCTACCCTACATTAACTCTGCTCGCGATGGGGTCCGTTACTTGGGTCAGCTCATCAAGCAGTATGGCTCACCTGAAGGCAACGGGGTCTTGTTCTCCGATAACGACGAGGTTTGGTATATGGAAATTGTTACCGGACACCATTGGGTTGCCCAGCGGATTCCGGATGATGCCTATGCCATCGCCGCTAACCAGGTTGCGATTCAACAAGTGGCCTTCGATGACCCCGATAACTTCATGTTCTCTGAAGGTATTCAGGACTTTGTCACGACCAATCATTTGAATCCCGATCAAGATGGCTGGAATTTCCGTCATATTTTCGGAACGAGTACTGAGAAAGACCGGCATTACAACACGCCACGGGTTTGGTATGGTCAACGTTGCTTGAATCCGGAAATTATTCAGGACCCACAATCCAGTGACCTGCCGTTCATTTGTCGGACGAGCCACAAGATTAGTGTGGAAGATGTCGAATATATTCTGAGTTCTCATTACAATGAAACCAAGTACGATCCACTGGGCCCGGGGGATGAAGCTGACCGGCTGAAGTTCCGGCCAATCTCGATGAACCGGACGCAGAACTCTCACGTCTTACAGTTGCGTAACGACGTCCCTAAGGCAAGTTCTGCCATCATGTGGGTCTGCTTCGGTGTGCCAGCCTTCAGTCCCTATGTGCCGTTCTTTGCCAATGCCACCGACACCGATCCTTCTTACAGCCTAACGCCGGTCCATTTGGATGATGTGAGTGCTTACTGGATGTATCGGAAGTTGTCGATGATTGTGGAATCTCACTACGTTGACTTCATCGAACAGGACACGGATTATGTGACCGCTGCTAAAGAAACACTGCGGACACACGTGGCCAAGGCGTTGAAGGGCGCTCAAAACTTCGAAGGGGACGACTTAACGGCTTACCTGACGACGCAAAACCACCGTGTGACGGAAATCATGCGGGCAACAACGACGAAATTCACCAACGATTTGATTGAGAAGGGCCTGACGCTTTCTCGATTGACGTTTAACATGGATAAGAACTTATAATGTGAGTTATTTAATAGGTGGCCTGACAAATTGCCGGGCCGCCTATTTTCGATCTGAACTTATTAGTCAATATAGCTAATTGCAAAAAAAACTCCGTCGAATCGCTGAGATTTTACGGAGTTAACTTTAGGCTATAAGTTAAAGGGTTGCAATCGGAGTTAACCGAACGTAACGGGCATTGATGTAGGCTTCCGGTCCAATCTGATACCAGACCAGTTGCTGATCATCGATGATGCGTCCCCGGATGTCGAGGGGGTCGCCGTGGTCAATCTGACCAGCCGTCTCGCCGTATGGCTCACGGTAGATAGAGACTGCCGAGCCAGGAACGTAATCGACGGTCCCCATGCGGTCAAACGGTTCAGGTTGCCAGCGCGATACCGGTGGCAGGGCTGGTTGAACGACTTGATGGTCGCGGCGAACGGTTTGTTCTGCAGCCAGCCACTGATTTCCTCCGAAGTTATACCAGATGTCGCCGTTGGTCAGGGTGACCACCATGAAGAGACGCCATAGCGAGTCGGCTGGAAACTGATAGTTGTAGGCTAAGCCCGCTGGCTCATCATATACCTGGTGGTCGGCCTGTAGAAAGACGTACTGATGAACACGCTGGACCATTTGCCAGGCATCCCGGCGGTAGTAGTAGACCACCATGGCCGGGGTGTCAGTGAATCGCCCACGCTGCGGTCCCTGGGCCTGGAAAATATGGTAGCCAGAGATGTTGGGCGGTGTCAGGGTGTAGGAGGTTGCCAGTCCGCCCCGATGAATCTGGGGGAGCTCCAGTAAACGACCAGAATCAAAGTCTACCAGATAGGCGATCACGGGTTGGCCAAGTCGGCGCCGGTAAATGACGGTCGTTAGCCCATATTCGCTGATGAAGTCTTGGGTGAACCCTTCGATTCGTAACAGGGCATAGCCGGTGATGTCAGGGAAATGGTAATGAATCGGCTCACCCTGATGGCCCGTCATGACGAGGGCTGGTTGTAAGGGACGATCACTTTCATCCACTAAGCGAACCACTAAGGTTGCCGCTGGTCCTAATGGGGCCGGTTTAGGCTGTACCTGAGGTTTTGACGGGCGTGGGGGAATCGGGGGCTGCGGTGGCGTGACTGGTGACTCGGCCCGAGTAAGGGGCGCTGAAGGCAGACGTCGAGTGGGTGACACCGGTTGCGGTTGTCGCCGTCGGGGTTTGGGTTCGATGAGTCGTTTGATCCAGTCAAAAAAAGCCATACTAGTCACCTCCAGAAGTTTCCTTTAAAATCTAGTATACCATTTTTAGGTGATGCCCAATAACTGAAATTGTAACGGGTTACAGTCAGGCAAATCAGGCAAAAAAAGAGATCTACGACTAGGTCGCAGATCTCTTAGCAAACTTAAGCTTTCGTAGAAGTTGAATCGGTCGAGGATGTGGTGTCGGCATCATTGTCGGCAGCCAGTGTGATCTTGTCGTCTTCAATCCGTGCCACGAGATTCTTAACATCGGCGTGGTCCAGGTAGAAGTCGGCGATCCGGTCTTCAATCTCTTCTTGGATGACCCGCCGCAGTGGACGAGCCCCCATAGCAGGATTGTAACCCTTCTTAACCAGTTGTTCCTCGACGGGCTTCGTGACGTGGATGTGGAGGCCTTGGCCAGCGAGCATCTGATTAACGTCACCAATCATGAGATCCACAATCTGCATCAAGTTGTCCTTGCTCAGAGAGTTGAACTCAATAATATCGTCGAAACGGTTGAGAAATTCTGGCTTGAAGTAGTTGGTCAGATTGCCCAATACGGAATGCGTCGTGCCATTAGCGGCAGCACCAAAACCAACGTTGGCTTCAGCGTCCCCGGTTCCGGCATTACTGGTCATGATGATCAGGGTATCCTTGAAGGATACGGTTCTCCCTTGGGAATCAGTCAGGCGGCCGTCGTCAAGAATCTGTAAGAACATATTCATAACGTCGGGATGCGCCTTTTCGATTTCGTCCAGCAGAATCAACGTGTAAGGGTGACGACGAACCTGTTCCGTTAATTGACCAGCTTCCTCGTATCCAACGTAGCCAGGTGGAGACCCGATTAACTTAGAAATGGAATGTGGTTCCATGTACTCAGACATGTCGAAACGCACCATCGCATCCGTTGAGCCAAAGAGTTCATTGGCCAATTGCTTGGCTAACTCCGTCTTCCCGACACCGGTAGGACCTACGAAGAGGAACGAACCAATCGGCCGTCCAGTTCCGTTTAACCCAATCCGGTTACGCCGGATAGCCCGAGCGACCTTATCGACCGCTTCATTTTGGCCAATGACGTGTTTCTCTAGGTCAGTTCCCAAGCTCTTGAGTTGATGTTGTTCCTTAGCTTGGAGTTCACCAACGGGGATGCTAGTCTTTTCTTCCACGATGTCTTGCATATCCTTAACCGTGACTTCAACCGAAGTGTTCGAATCAGCCGTTGTTGCTGATTCCTTAGACTTTTCGAGTTTAGTCACTTGGTCGCGGTAGTAGGCAGCCTTTTCATAGTCTTCCTGCTTCAAGGCATCTTGCTTCTGTCCTTCGGCGGACTTGATCTTTTCATCAATCGCCTTAGGATCCGCCACGTTAATTGTCAGATTCTTTCGAGATCCGGCTTCGTCCAACAGGTCAATCGCCTTGTCGGGCAAGAAACGGTCCTGAATATAACGGTCTGACAGCCGAACAGCGGCCTCGATGGCGTCGTCCGTGTAGTGAACGTGGTGGTAATCTTCATATTTCTTTTGAATCCCTTTAAGAATCTTCACGGCCTCGTCGGCACTGGGTTCGTCAACCGTAACGGGTTGGAACCGCCGTGCTAACGCTTGGTCCTTTTCAATATCACGGTACTCACTTAACGTGGTAGCCCCGATCAATTGGAAATCACCACGGGCGAGGGCGGGCTTCAAAACATTCCCGGCGTCCATGCCACCTTCGGCATTTCCAGCACCCATGATTTCGTGAATTTCATCGATGAAGAGGATGATGTCCGGGTTGGACTGAACCTCTTTCATCAATTGCTGCATCCGTTGTTCAAATTGACCACGAATTCCGGTCCCTTGAACTAAGGACACGACATCTAAGCGGATAATTTGTTTGTTGGCGAGCTTTTGAGGAACGTTGCCTTCGACAATCCGTTCCGCAAGGCCTTCAACGACGGCCGTCTTCCCAACACCGGCTTCCCCGATGAGAACGGGGTTGTTCTTAGTTCGCCGGTTTAAGATTTCGATGACTTGTGCCGTTTCCTTGTCCCGACCAATGACGGGGTCAACCTTGCCATCCTTAGCCAGTTGCGTGAGGTTCAGACCGTACTGATTGAGTAGGCCATTGCCAGAGCCCTGGTTCCCAGATGGTTGGGTTGGCCGGCTGCCTTGACCGGAAGCTTGACGATAATCTGAAGGATTACCGTTGCCGTTACCGCCTTGCATGGCCCGGAAAATATCATCCAGGTTACCAAAGCCGAATGGATCTTGTGCCATACGGCCACCTCCATTTCCAGAATCGTTTGATTGTTGCTGTTTCAGCAGCTGGTAACAATTTTGGCATAGGTCAACTTGTTGCCGCTGCCCATTTACACTCATGTAAAGGTGAATCGTTGCTTCATTGCGGTGGCAATTTTGACATAGCATCTTGTCGTCTCCTTTCTTGCCTGGAGTTCTCGTGGGAAGTCCCACGGGTCAGTTAAAAGGCTTTGACCTTTCTTGACCATTGACCACATTATACCGCGTTGATTAGGGGGTGCAAGTATTTTGTTTCACCCAGTAACCGCGTGGTACGAGGGATTACCTCACGAACGCCTTTTATTTTAGCACTCTCTCCCATAGAATGCTAAAATCAGTCTCGGAAATTAAAAATTTCTTTTGACGTAGCCCAGAATGCACCGTAGAATATATAGGAAACAACGAAGTGGGGGTGGCAATATGGCGGAAGATTTCACGGATTTATTGAATCAGCTCAAAGATAGTAAGATTGACCAATTTGAAGTGACGCCAGCGAACTTCCCGGCCTTTCAGAAAGCGTTTATGGCTTTTGATACCCGTAAACGGGTGGTTGGCCAAGCTCACAAAGACGGAAAACTCATCTATCATTATGATCATGATGCCGGAAATAACGGCGAATGACGTTTTTTTTATGTAAGCGGTTCACTAACAACTTGTAATTTAGTGGCTAGATTGATATTCTTAGTAGGTAGGCATGACTCGTTCAATGGTTGTTTGACCACTGCGCAAGGTCAAGGCGAGCCATCGTCAATAAGAAGTCAACCTAAGCTTAAAGGAGATCGATCAATTATGGAAAAACGCGAATTTCATGTAACATCCGAAACTGGTATCCATGCCCGTCCTGCAACCTTATTAGTTCAGGCAGCTAGCAAGTACACCTCAGAGGTTAGCTTGCAGTACCAAGACAAGTCCGTTAACTTAAAGTCTATCATGGGTGTGATGTCATTAGGTGTTGGCCAAAACGCTGACATTACGATCACTACCGATGGTGACGACGAAGCCGACGCAATGAAGGCTGTTGCAGATACCATGGTTAAAGAGGGTTTATCTAAATAATGAAGACGATGCTCAAGGGGATCGCTGCGAGTGATGGGATAACCTGTGGCCGAGTTTTTCGGCTGGTTGACCCGCAACTTGAGATTCATCAGCGGTCAATTCAAAATCTTGATAATGAGATAGAGCGATTCCATCAGGCCCTTGTAGCAGCCGCCTCGGACATTGAGACGATAAAAACTCGTGTAAATAAAAACCTGGGTGCGGATCGTGCCCAGGTTTTTATTGCGCAAATGGCGATGGTTAGGGACGCCGAGCTGGTCGATCCAGTCACGGCGCTTATCCAGGAAAAACGGATCAATGCCGAGGCCGCGCTACTTGCGGTTACCCACGATGCCGAGCAACGGCTGACGAGTCTGCAAAATAATCCGTACTTGCAACAACGCCTGGCAACGTATCGGGCGGTGACGAAACGCGTAACAGCCAAGCTACTTGGCGTGGACTTACCTGATCTGGCCTTAGTGACCGATCCGGTGGTCGTCGTGGCCCATGATCTAGTTGCTAGTGAAACCATTGCGGTCAATCCGAAACAAGTCCTGGGTTTCATCACCGATACCGGTGGGCGGACCTCACATTCGTCGATCTTGGCACGGTCATTGAATCTGCCAGCCGTCGTGGGGACTCAGGTGGCGACCCAGCAACTGGGGAATGGCGACATGGTCATCGTTAATGGGTCCCAGGGTAACGTTGTGGTGGCTCCAGATGAAGAAGAAATCGCGACGGCTAAACGAGAAATGACCGAGCGACAGAAGAATCAAGAACGTTTGGCCGGTATTCGTCATCACGGGACCGTCTCCAAGGATGGGGTCGGGGTGACGCTCGCGGCGAACATGGGCACCGTTGCCGATTTGCCACGAGTTGAAGCTGGCGGGGCCGAGGCCATTGGCCTGTTACGGACCGAATTCATGTACCTCGATGCCCACCACCTCCCTTCGGAGGATGAACAGTTCACGATTTACCGACAGATCTTGACGACCATGGCACCGCGACCGGTGGTCATCCGGACCTTGGATGTTGGTGGGGACAAGCCGTTACCCTATCGCCCAGCTCAGGATGAAGCCAATCCCTTTATGGGCTCGCGGGCCATTCGTCAGAGCTTGGCTCACCAACAAGTCTTTCGTAGCCAATTACGGGCATTGATTCGAGCCTCGGCTTACGGTAAATTACGAATTATGTTTCCCATGATTACTACGCTCGATGAGCTTCGCCAGGCCAAGGCCATTTATGCCGATGAGCGGGCCAAACTCACCACGGCCAGAGTGGCCATGGGAAAAATTGAAGTGGGGATGATGGTGGAAGTTCCCGCCGCAGCCTTACTTGCCGACCGATTTGCCGCCGAAGTGGACTTCATGAGTATCGGGACAAACGATCTTATTGGCTATACCTTGGCGGCCGATCGCACCAATCAAGACGTGGCCTATCTGTATCAACCGTATCATCCGGCCGTTTTGCGGTTGGTGGACCAAGTCATTTCGGCTGCCCACGCTGCGGGGATTCCTATCGCGATGTGCGGTGAAATGGCGGGAGACCCCATTGCAGTACCACTATTGCTGGGAATGGGCTTAGATGAGTTCTCAATGGCGCCTAACGCCATCTTGAAGACTCGCGAGCTCATTAGTCAGTTGGATGCCCACGAGCTCACGTCATTGGCGGAGACGGCGGTTAATTCGGCTAGCACCAGCCAGGAGGTCATCACGATGGTTCAAGCCGCCGTGCCTGACGTTCTGGAATAGGCTTTTAAATCGAAACTATCACGAAGAGACGGGACCAGCTGTAAAGGCTTAGGAGACCGTCTCTTTAATTTTGTTTTGCGATTGGGGCTGAGGTTTGCAATCCCCTAGTCAAACCCATATAATTGTGATGATTGTATTTAGTACTGTTAGAAAAGGTTTAGCCAAACGCAGACGCAAGGGGGATTGGCGATGAATATTGGCTTATTTACGGATACCTATTTCCCTCAAGTGAGTGGGGTGGCAACGTCGATCAAGACGTTGCGCGATCAACTAGAAAAACAGGGCCATCAGGTGTATATCTTTACCACGACTGATCCACACGTCGAACGGAATGTTTATGAACGAAATGTCTTTCGGTTTTCAAGCATTCCGTTCGTTTCGTTTACAGACAGGCGAATTGCGGTACGGGGGTTGTTTCAGGCCTACCAGATTGCTAAGGAACTGAACTTAGACATCGTGCACACTCAGACAGAGTTCTCGATGGGGTGGATTGGTAAGTTTGTGGCCCGTAACTTGGAAATTCCTTGCCTACATACCTATCACACCATGTATGAAGATTACCTTCACTATGTGGCCAATGGTAAGATTTTAAAACCGGTGCACGTGAAACAGGCGACGCTGGCCTTTTGCTATCATCTGACTGGGGTGGTTGCACCGAGTGATCGGGTGTTGACGACCTTAACTGATTATGGGGTTAAAGCGCCGATTCGGATTATTCCGACTGGGGTAAATCTTCATCAATATGAGCAACCAGATACGGCTAATCTTCGGCGCCAATTAGGCTATGATGCCGATACGCCGGTAATCCTGTCGTTGAGTCGTTTGGCTTATGAGAAGAATATCAAGGCCAGTATTGCGGCTATGCCCCGAATCTTGGCGCAGGTTCCTAAAGCCCAGCTTTTGATTGTCGGGGATGGCCCGGCCAAAGCAGATCTGGAGCAACAGGCGCAGGATGCGGGCTTGATGGATCATATTACCTTTACCGGTGAAATTGACAATGATAAAGTGTTCCACTATTACCACATGGCAAACGTTTTTCTCTCGTCCTCCGATTCAGAATCGCAGGGGTTGACCTACATTGAAGCCATGGCCGCTGGGACGAAGATTGTGGTCATGACCAGCCCCTATACTGATGACTTACTGTCAGACCGGACACTGGGTGTGACCTTCTCGACAGAGGATCAGATGGTGGCCAACGTGGTCGATTACTTGCAACATGGGGATGAGGAACAGAATCCAGAACTGTTGGCCCGCAAGCTAGCAGAAATCTCCGCCGATACTTTTGGTCAACGGGTCATTGCCTTTTATCAGGACGCCCAGGCCAGTTACGAAGAGGCGCATGAGGATACGCCAGATTTTAGTGATTGATTAAGGGAGTTATTTGATGCTTAAAATTAATATGTTCTCCACAGCCGATTCCGTTAAGGGGCAGGGCGTGGGGAGTGCCTACAATGAACTAATGAACCTACTTAAGACCCGGTTACATGATGAGTTTCAGGTGACGGTTAATAAATACAGTCGGGTGGACGTGACCCACTACCACACGATTAACCCGACGTACTATCTGTCGACTTTTCTGCCTGGCCGGGGCCGCAAGATCGGGTACGTTCATTTCTTACCGGAGACGCTTGAGGGAAGCTTGAAGATTCCACAACCTTTCCGGGCAATCTTCTATAAATATGTCATTGCATTTTATAAGCGGATGGACCACATTGTGGTGGTCAACCCGACTTTTATTCCTAAGTTAGTGGCATACGGGATTCCTGCAGAGCGGGTGACCTACATTCCTAACTTTGTGAGCCGTAAGGAATTTTACCCGGTGGATCACGACCGACAGATGGCTTTACGGCAGCAGTACGGTTATGATGAGCAGAAATTTACGGTGCTGGGTATCGGTCAGATTCAGGAACGCAAGGGACTCTTTGACTTTATTAAATTGGCGAAGAACAATCCCTCAATTCAATTCATCTGGGCCGGGGGATTCTCATTCGGCCGGATGACGGATGGGTACGCGGCTCTAAAGAAGGTCGTTGATGATCCACCAGCTAATCTGAGCTTTCCAGGAATTGTCGATCGCAATAAGCTCGTCGAGTACTACAACATGGCAGATCTTTTCTTGCTACCATCGTTCAACGAACTTTTTCCCATGTCGGTTTTAGAAGCCTTTAGTACGGGAACACCGGTATTACTGCGTGATTTGGACCTGTATCAGGCGATCATCGCGGGAGACTATCAACCGGCTAAGGATTATGACGAGATGAATCAGCAGCTCCATGACCTGCCACAGAACCCGGTGGCCATGGAACACTGGCATCAGCAAAGTCTAGCGGCGGCGGAACGATACTCCGAGGCCCATTTAACGGAGATCTGGCGGCAGTTTTATCAGCAGCAAGCAAAAGTGAGGTAGTGGCATGTCCCGTCGAAATAAGTGGGTCTTAACGATTATGTTTCTGGTGGGGATTGCGATCTTCACCTATTCACTCCGGGACATTAAGTTTTCTGTCCTCGTGAACGACTTCGTTCACATTAACTTTTGGTGGTTTGGGATAGCTGTGGCCTGCATGGTTATCTATCTGGGGCTAGAGGCTTGGATTGTGAAGGTCTTTATCTCTGATCGAATCACCGGTTTCACCTTTAAGGATGCGCTACGGATTCCAATGGTGGAACAACTCTTTAACGGAATCACTCCGTTTTCTTCGGGTGGTCAACCCGCGCAACTCATTGCTTTGATGCAAACGGGGATCGATGCGGGGAAGGCCAGTTCGATTCTATTGATGAAGTTCGTGGTTTATCAATCGATGATTGTTGTTAACTTTTTAATTGCACTCGTGATTGGTTTTAATCAAATTCAAGATAAGTTACACGCCCTGGTCTGGCTGGTGGTCTTTGGTTTCTGTATTCATTTGGCCGTTATTGTAGGCCTATTGATGGTGATGTTCTGGTATAACTTTACCAAGAAGATGGTGACGTTGGTGCTCTATCCGGTGAAGTGGTTTGTGAAGCCGGCGCGTTATGAGCGGATGTCACGTAACATCAATGGTAAGATCGATTCCTTCTACGCCGAGAGTGTTCGGATTAGCGGAAAGGGAAAGCTGATGCTTCGGGTCTTTGTGATCACGTTCTTTCAGTTGGCCTTTTACTATCTAATTCCATACTTTATCATGTTGGCCCTCGGCTACACATCGGCAAATATCATTATGGTGACCAGTTTTCACGTTCTGATCGTCATGGTCATTTCACTTTTTCCAATCCCCGGTGGGGCCGGTGGGGCGGAGTATAGTTTCGAAATGATCTTTCGGAGCTACATTTCGTCGAACAGCAAGTTAGTTCTGGCCATGATTCTCTGGCGACTGTTGACCTACTATTTCGGAATGTTGGCTGGTTTAGTGGCGATGGTTATTCGCCCAGATCGGGTCATAGAAGAATCGGATTCGTGAAATGAATGAGTTTTTCTTGATTTGGGCGTGTCATCTGGGCCTAAGTTTGGTAAAATCATTAGTGGAAAGCTAGAAAGGGGACCAATCATGGAAGAATCTCAACTGATTGGCATCATCAATCGCTTAAAGGCGATGCAAGAGGATGCTACCGACGAGCCACAGCCCCGTCGTTTTGAAAAGGAAGGCGTTGAGCAGGCAACGGTTGTCTTTAACCAAGCTACTCACACTTACACGTTAACCGAACATAATCCGGAAACGACTTTTGAATTTGATAACATCGATTTGGTGGCTATCGAATTATTTGATTTACTGACGGATAACTAACAAAACTATGGGTGCCATAGTTTTGTTTTTTTATTATATCGGGAAAAGATTGAATTTTTCCAAAGGTTCCTTAATCAGATTGATTACCCGATAATATCAGCTATACTTGAGTGATGTTAATTATTATGTGGAGGCAGTCTCATGGCGAACTTTTTTAAGCGGAAGACGAATTGGCTAAATACCCGTATGGGCTTTTTCCTGTTAATCGTCGTTTTATTTTGGGTAAAAACATACATTGCCTATCAGACTGAGTTTACCTTAGGTGCTAAGGGCAGTGTGCAACAGTTTTTACTACTAATTAACCCACTACCGGCCGCCCTGTTGGTATTCGGGATTGCCCTGTATTTCCGGGGCAGGTTAGCCTACTGGCTAATGCTGATTATCGACGTGCTAGAATCCACTTGGATTTTTGCAAACGTTGTGTATTACAGAGAGTTCTCTGACTTTCTGTCATTTGGGATCATGAAGGGTTCGAGTGATGTTGGTAACAACCTGGGTAAGAGTCTAGCTCAGATTACCCATCTGTATGATTTCTTCGTTTACGTTGATATTATCGTGTTAATCATCCTACTAGTGACACATGTCATTCGAATTGATCCACGACCGTTCAAACGGCGGTATGCGTTGTCAATTACGGTGTTGTCCTTTGGGTTAATGTTTGCTGAGTTTGGGATGGCGAATGCGGACCGGTCTGGATTATTGACGCGGACCTTCGATAACAACTATATCGTCAAGTACTTGGGACTTAACGAGTATGCGGCATTTAATGCTTACCAGACTCAGAAGGAAAGTGCGACGCGAGCTAGCGCTAATGCTTCAGACATGAAGAGTGTGTTGAAGTATTTAAAGCAGAATCGGGTTAGTCCGAATGTTTCTTATTACGGTAAAGAGAAGGGTAAGAACGTCTTCATTATTCACTTGGAGAGTTTCCAGCAGTTCTTGATTGACTACAAGGTGGATGGCAAAGAGGTTACCCCTACTCTGAACGCGTTCTATCATAATGACAATACGTTGTCGTTTGATAACTTCTATAACCAGGTGGCGCAAGGGAAGACCTCCGATGCTGAAATGATGCTTGAGAATTCCTTATTTGGGTTACCACAGGGGTCGGCGATGACGACTTATGGGACGCAGAATACGTTCCAGGCGGCACCAGCGATCCTGAGTCAAGAGGCTGGCTACAGTTCCGCAGCGTTCCATGGGGATGTGCCAAGTTTCTGGAACCGGGATAACACGTACAAGTCCTGGGGTTACCAGTACTTCTTTAGCTCCAGTGCGTATACAGAGAAGCCTGGCTACAGTGTCGGTTATGGGTTGAAGGATAAGATCTTCTTCAAGCAGTCGGCTAAGTACATCGAACAGTTACCACAACCGTTCTATGCTAAGCTAATTACACTGACTAACCATTACCCCTACGAGTTAGATAAGAAGAATACGGACTTCCCAGCGACGAAGACGGGTGATAAGACCGTGGACCCTTATGTTCAAACGGCCCACTACCTTGATCAGTCGTTTGCGGAATTCATGACCTACCTGAAGAAGGTGGGACTGTACAAGAATAGTGTGATCGTAGCCTATGGGGACCATTATGGGATTTCTAACAACCATCGCCCGGCGATTGCGCAACTGCTGGGTAAGGATAAGATTACCAGTTATGATCTGACGCAGTTCCAGAAGGTCCCTTTCATGGTTCACGCAGATGGCTTGAAGGGGGGCATCAATCACACCTATGGCGGCGAAATTGATGTCTTACCTACACTGTTAGACCTCTTAGGGGTTAAGAACCAGGATACGATTCAGTTTGGTCAGGATCTCTTGGCTAAGAATCGAAACCAGACGGTGGCCTTTCGTAATGGAAACTTTGTCTCACCGAAGTATATGAAGGTGGGGGGGACCGTCTATGATACGAAGACGGGGAAAGTCCTCACACTGACGGCGGCACAGAAGAAAGAAGTTGACCAGCTACAGAACCATGTGACAACGGAGCTCTCTCTGTCTGATCGGGTGATCTATGGTGATCTCTTGCGTTTCTATGCGCCAAAGAACTTCAAAAAGGTGGATAAGGCGTCCTTTACCTACAAGTACACCCCAGCAATGGAGAAGTTGGCAGAGGCACAAAAGGAAGAGAAGACCAGTGTTCTGTCTAAGAATGATGGTAAGAGTACCGTCTCGGACTATAAGACCGATGCCCCAGAACTAAAATAGTATGAGGAAATGCGTTCAGACCACTATGGTGTGAGCGCATTTTTTTGTACCATAAACCGTTCTTCTGGGATTCGCAGGGGGCGGAGGAAACATTTTTGGTAAATATGCATTTAGGGGTTGACCGGTGTGGCTGTTATTGGTAAACTACTTTCTGTTGTCAATTTATGAATGTTCTGTTGCGACGGCGAGAAACACCGGCTAGATTAATTATTAAAAAGGCTTGACGGTCAGTTTAATTATTGATATAGTAGTAACCGTTGTTAAGAATATTTATTCAATCAGGGACGAATATCCCAATATTTATTCAGTCAAATGTTTAAATAAATTGTTGACAGTGTTTTGACAGCATGATATACTTTAAAAGTTGTCACGGAGTTGGTTATCCGCGACAAGGTAGACCTTTGAAAACTGAACATTGTTTCGACAAACCAAATATGTGTAGGGCGGTTTGATATTTATATCAGACCCAAACAATATTTGCGAAGTCAATTCGCTTTTATAAAAAAGTAACAACAATCGATGAGCTATTCAAGCCATCATC
>NZ_RHOD01000033.1 GCF_003946095.1 Levilactobacillus lindianensis
GAATATGTGCATGCTTTCTACAATAGGAAGAGAATTCATAGTTCACTGGGCTACCAGACCCCCTTACAAGTTGAAATTGCAACACTTACGAGCCAAATGGCCGCCTGATTTAATGCTTTCCAGGGTTCAAATAAGTTATTAATCGCGATTAATGATTTATTTGAGCTGTGGAAGGTAAACGCGGTTCTGAATGTCTCTTAAAATCTGTCTCAAATATTGACTTCAATCCAACCTTTGTTAACACTTTCCCAAAGTTTTCCCCGAAGGTCCCTCTGCGTCGCAGGTAAAACCCTAACAGGATAATGAATACCGTTGAGGTAATCGAACTGATAATTGCAGCGTTGGTAAAGGTCGTCGTAACGGCTTTCATGACTCCCATAATAATGCCCCCTATTGATAGAATTGGTACTGTGTCTATAGTACCCGTTTTCGCGGCATTACGCGGTTTTGACAGCTCGTAAGGAAGGTGAATTATTGGAATGTGGGATAAACTTACTGGATCTAAAAATCCCGTCAGTTGACGGGATACGATCACGACTATTATTGTGTAGCTAGTGCTAGTTCGAACGCACTCGTTAAGTCAAAGTAACAAGTATCATTCACGAATTGCCGAACCTTCACTTCCTAAAGCATCTGTCGTAAGCACATAACATCACAAGATAATTTTGACTCTATTGAATTGTTACTAATCTAAAACTCATCACATCCAGCTACTGGAGGGTACTATAGCTCTTGACTCTATTGCTATTGAATTGCTACTAATCTAAAACTTAGTGAAAAAAGGCAGTACGCCCCCCGTTCTTGACTCTATTGAATTGCTACTAATCTAAAACCACGTTACTGATATTTATTTGAAGCCAAGTGTTCTTGACTCTATTGAATTGCTACTAATCTAAAACTGGTACGGAATGATTTAGACAAAGTACAAGGTTCTTGACTCTATTGAATTGCTACTAATCTAAAACCAACACCACCAATTCTATTGCCGATTGCGAGTTCTTGACTCTATTGAATTGCTACTAATCTAAAACAAAGGCTGGTGTGGTTCTTATTCTTAAATAGTTCTTGACTCTATTGAATTGCTACTAATCTAAAACCTTCAGTGAAGTAAGGGATCTAATGAATGGGTTCTTGACTCTATTGAATTGCTACTAATCTAAAACTGCACTTGCGTATGTAACAAGTAGGCGCCCGTTCTTGACTCTATTGAATTGCTACTAATCTAAAACCGGAGTCGTTAAGTGGTTCAAGAAACTTGGGTTCTTGACTCTATTGAATTGCTACTAATCTAAAACGAAGATGAAAGGTCAAGCCAGTGACTGGTGGTTCTTGACTCTATTGAATTGCTACTAATCTAAAACGCTTCAGGGGTCTTACTGGCCCAAGTCAACGTTCTTGACTCTATTGAATTGCTACTAATCTAAAACTGACCGAAACCCCAGCATACTCCGGTTCAGGTTCTTGACTCTATTGAATTGCTACTAATCTAAAACAATGCCCATGATAGTCTGAAAGCTATGCATGTTCTTGACTCTATTGAATTGCTACTAATCTAAAACAGCGTTCAGGACTACCACTCTATTGGTTTTGTTCTTGACTCTATTGAATTGCTACTAATCTAAAACTGGAAATCAAGACTGAAGGTTCGATACTAGGTTCTTGACTCTATTGAATTGCTACTAATCTAAAACTGACTTATATCGAACTGGGTCGCGAACAGGGTTCTTGACTCTATTGAATTGCTACTAATCTAAAACCGACTTCCAGATCGGATCATCGGGTGGAAAGTTCTTGACTCTATTGAATTGCTACTAATCTAAAACTATGGATAAAAGACTGTATGAGCACTACAAGTTCTTGACTCTATTGAATTGCTACTAATCTAAAACCCAATGGTTGCAATTGAAAAATGAAGCTGTGTTCTTGACTCTATTGAATTGCTACTAATCTAAAACCGCGTTTTAGAGGCATATCGTTTTCGTTGGGTTCTTGACTCTATTGAATTGCTACTAATCTAAAACAAATAAACTTGGTTGTTTCTTCTCTTGTTTGTTCTTGACTCTATTGAATTGCTACTAATCTAAAACAAGGTAGCTACCTACTTCGGCGTCTCGATGGTTCTTGACTCTATTGAATTGCTACTAATCTAAAACCGAAGTCATCCACACCGTCTTGAATAGCAAGTTCTTGACTCCATTGAATTGCTACTAATCTAAAACCTAAAGAACACCAGAAACGCAGATGGGACGGTTCTTGACTCTATTGAATTGCTACTAATCTAAAACAACTTGCCTTGTAGCAAACGAGATCGGTTAGTTCTTGACTCTATTGAATTGCTACTAATCTAAAACTGGTCATAATATCCTCCAATCAAACGTACCGTTCTTGACTCTATTGAATTGCTACTAATCTAAAACGATTATTCACTATCATAGCATGAATGTTTTGTTCTTGACTCTATTGAATTGCTACTAATCTAAAACGATTATTGAGGCCGCGGCCCGATTGGACAGGTTCTTGACTCTATTGAATTGCTACTAATCTAAAACTCATGGTTATCCGAATATCGCGAGTAATTAGTTCTTGACTCTATTGAATTGCTACTAATCTAAAACAGTAAGCACACAAGTAATGATCACGGTCTAGTTCTTGACTCTATTGAATTGCTACTAATCTAAAACCATCCTTCGACCACTTATCCGGATCGTCGCGTTCTTGACTCTATTGAATTGCTACTAATCTAAAACGAGTGCTGCTGAAACAGCATTATACAGGTTGTTCTTGACTCTATTGAATTGCTACTAATCTAAAACCGATTTGAAAGATACAAACGTCTTGGATAAGTTCTTGACTCTATTGAATTGCTACTAATCTAAAACTGATACTGAACCAGTTACTATCGTTGAAAAGTTCTTGACTCTATTGAATTGCTACTAATCTAAAACCGTCATATTCACATCACACTCTCATCGAAGGATTATCACCACAGAACAAAGTCACTGTCGATATAGTGGTAATCACATTCCTGAAACACTTCGTTTCGTCGTGATGATGAAAATTCAATTAGAAGAATAGGCAATTCAGTTGTGGCTACTAACCTCGCCAGTGATTGCAGCTGGTTGACACTGAGGTAGTGGCTGACATTGGTTAACACAATCATTCGCTGATTATCCAGTTCTATTTGTACTCTAATTAATGTCTCTATTATACCATAGGGGTCTTGTTGAACTGCTGGTGCTAACTGAATCCCACTGAATTTAATCAGTCTTGTCAGGTCTGGTGATGTCGGTAATTCCAACGGCACATTCATCAAATAACTTCCCTCTAAAATGCGTACTAGCAATTGACGAAGTTCATCTGACAAACTGACAACCTGTTCATCAGCTAAAACTTTTTTTAGTTGTAGTTGCAGTTTATGTTGAAATAAGTGATTCAAATCCACCGTTAATAATGGATCCCCATACCACTGAGCACCTGTCTTCAGTGGTATTGTGGTAAAGTTATCATCACTCAAATGAATCGTATCATCTTGATTCTTCAATCCCACCACAACGTCTTGATAAAACTTAGGCGATCCCGTATCCATCACCGTTACACAACCTGGTTTAATCTGAAAAGGCGGAAAACTGTAATAAGTTAAATTCATATCATGACAGTCCTTTCCGCCGAATTCAACAGGTCTCGACTAGGTTCTCCCGCAATAAAGTGCATTGCCTGATATTGCTTCTCAGTGAGCATAACTGACTGTACCAACCCAGCCGGCGGTGTAACTGCGGCGATCCGTTGCTCAATAGATCTCGCATTCCCTTTATTGGGGCAAACCCGGACATATACAGAATATTGCATCATGAAGAAGCCTTCAGAAATCAATGTCTTCCGAAAATGTCGGTAGTTTCGGCGATCTTCACTGGTAATCATTGGAAGATCAAACATAATCATTAATCGCATCACTCGATACCGCATGCGGCACCTCCACCTCAATTCTAATTTGGTCTGTATCTCCACTCAAAAAATGTAAGCAAACCGCGACATACTTATCAACAGCATTACTTAATATCTCTTGTTTACCATTGAAAATCATTGGTACTTCTAATAATCGTGCCAGTCCAAACTTAATGTCCGGTGTCAAGTCTTGTATCTTCTGTTGCGCCACCCAGTAGTCAATGATTGGTCGGAAGGGTTCCATAAAATCTGAGCCTAAATTAAAAGCATTCTCGGCACTAATATGATGAATACCAAAACATGTTAGATAGCCTCGTGAAACGATTGCTCGATCAACCATTGACAATAGAATGGCATAACCGTAATCCAATGCCGCATTCACGGGGACTAAGTCCGAACGTGAAAAATCATCTCCGAATAATTCTGGAAAATATTGTCTGGCCACAACTGCTTCGCGATTAGTTTCATCATTTAATTCTAGTTGACTAACCTCATCAACCATTCGACTGGGATCGTGTCCTAAATAACTAACGACTCTAATTTGATTATGTATTTTGCTGGCAACGATTCGAGTCCACAGATTTTCCACCCGTGACCGTTCCCAATTAACTTGCTCTGTAACTAGCGCTGCTGTCCGCGCGTTCGGATAACAGTTACTGGTTTCAGCAA
This sequence comes from Levilactobacillus lindianensis, assembly GCF_003946095.1. Lineage (GTDB taxonomy): Bacteria > Bacillota > Bacilli > Lactobacillales > Lactobacillaceae > Levilactobacillus > Levilactobacillus lindianensis. The sequence goes on from NZ_RHOD01000033.1 coordinate 4,612, forward strand.
TGGGTTGACCATCTCGTCCAGTAAAAATTATTTTGGCTTGAGCCTCCGAAAGAGCCGCGACTGCAGCAGTCGTAATCACAGCTTGAACTGTTTGAATCAACAACACGCTAATATCTCGAACCGGTGTATGATATCGGTCAGTATCCGTTTGAATCACTAAGTTTCCCATTGTCAGCGATATTTTAGCATGTCGACTGACAAGAATCGTGCGCCATCCCATAAAGACTCCTCCTTGATTTAAAAAACATCTCATGGTATTCTGGTCTTGTCGAGTAGACACACTTGACCCTATTGAATTGCTACTAAGTGTTAAAATCAAACAAGGTGGCTTCGACCACTAAGTTTTACTTTTTGAGCTCGTTATCGGGCCATACATAGTGGACACTACATTATTTATGTGGTGTCCTTTTTTATTATGTCATGCAGACAAAATAAAAGCAAAGGGCAGCCATGATTATGGTTGCTCTTTGCACCAGTTAATTATTACATCAATATTCTAATTCAGAAACTTTTCTAACGCGTTTAAACAGTCCTGTCGGAGACTCATCGATGAGTTCTGCACCACCTGTTAGTTCAAAATGTTTAGTTTGTAGCATTCCAAATGGTGTTTTAATACCTAAACTTTTTTTCAAATCCCCGAAACTAGGATTTGCATGCAATCCCATCATAATTTGCAATAATACCGACTTTTTCCCAAGCTGCGTGACCTTCCGATCTACGACAATATCATCAACTGGAAGTGCGATAAATTTATCGCGAGAACCCAGCAAACTTTTACGGAATCGATTCATATCGTACAGGCCAAAGTATTCTTTAACCTGCTCACAGATATGATCAAAAACTTCGATCAACCGATCATTATCTAAATCCCGTGCAAGTAAAGCTTGTTGGTCTGAAATTGGCAGGAATAATTGTTGGAAATTGCGATAGTAGCCACCTGGTCCTAAGCCAAAGTAATGTTGCTTACCCGCTTTTTCATCTCGGACGAGTTGGTTAAAGTATAAATGTTCCAACACAATATCGAAGTCCTTAACTCTTGAACTATGGACGTCGTGCCATAACACCTTTTTTAACAATTCTCGTTCACTGGCTACACTCACAGTGCGTGCCTGCTTAAGAGAAACGACTGCTAGTGTTGGCACACCCACAACCCAGTAGGAGTCACCCTTTGTCATGTGAACCCTAATTAAAGCCAGATAAGCGTTCTTCCGTTTAGTATAGCCACCGTAAACCTCTGAAGGTCGGTCTTTCTTGGTAGCAATCAGTTCCTTAGTCCCACCAATTTTTTTATCATCCTTGGCTTTGAAAATGGTCTGAGCGAACATTGCCCCATGATTTTCCACTACTTCATGCGTTACCAACAGGTGTTTTAACCCTGCGAGGTGCTTCAAGTAAGATACATCAGCATCGCGATCCCAGATGATTTCACCAGTCTCAGGACTGGCAATAACCGCTTTCTCCCCTCTGATCAGATCGCGAATGAAGTTAAAACGCTGCAAATCAACACGACTGTTTTGATACTTGCCATAGACGAAGAACCGTTTTAGACCAGGGTACCGTTGTAACAAATAAAGACCAATTCGTGCCGCCAAGTATGCATCCAAAGCATGATGATAATCATTAAGATCACGTAGTTTAGGTACATTTAGTTCTCGTCGTAATTGATGTGACAAACCAGCCTTGACTGAAACAATTGACGTCACTTTAGGATCATATTGGCTACTCAAGACTTCCGTCACGAGCTTAATAACCTGGCGGGTTTCAACTAACTGACGATTGATAAACCCAATCGCATACTTATCAATCTCATTTGGACGCATTGTCAAATGCCTCAGCTTGCGTGCACTAATTAAACCCATCGAATGCCAAAGATTCCAAGTACGATTCATCTTCGTTCCAAATTCCTCTGAAGCAAATTTATCGCTCTTATTCCGATTGATCTTCTGCTTTACTAAGACTCGGTTATCAAGGGAATCATCTTTAATCAAGGCTTGTGGCAAGATGTGGTCAATATCATAGTTGGAAAGCTGATCAATACTCAGCTTCTCTCCAGTATACATATCCCGTCCATTCTGAAGGAAGTACAACATAAGTCGATCCGTAAATCGACTCTTGTTAGCAACCTGGTCTTTCAACTCTTGCACAATTGCTTCATCAACGACGGACTTAGCCCGATCTGCGTACAAGTCTTGAAGTTGTCGACTCCGCTGAACTGAACGTTGTGGATTAAGCTCCGCCCCACGCGCTGCTTCGATACAAATATATCGTGGTGCCCGTCCATGATGAGCATTCTGAATGTCCTTAACAACTGCTAGTACCTGTCGGATAGCCTTTTTATTTTGTGGTGAGGTGTACATCTCATTGATAACATCTCCAACACTCTGTGCGTTCATTCCCACTGCGTTGTGTTTTTCCACAGCTGATGCATAGTCTGGTTCATGAACGATTTGCATGAAGTTATGCTGAGTTCGCCAAAGCTGATCCATAATACTCAGGCCTTGCTGATCCTGAATTTCTGTCAAAAGTTTAGCAGACAACCGCCCCCAACCGCGGTAACGCAATTGGCTAATTCGCTTACGCTGTATTGGCGTCAACCAAGTAATCCCTTGAAGCTTTCGCTGGAAGATATGTCGATCTTCAAAAACAGTTGACCAATCAATCATCCGTTCAATATCGACTTGTCGGTCATCCCGATCAATATCATTTGGTAATAGTTTCTGAAAGTCATGATAAGTACTAAGCGAACTGTTAAAGTGTTTGGGATCGGCTACACCTTCAATCTTGGGAACCTTTTCAACATCATTATGGTTAACCAAATAATCTTGTAACCTTTTAATTGATACGGTTCCGTAAGTTTTGAAAAGATTTTTGTATATCTGTTGCTTCTGATTTCTTGTTAATAACGTTTCATTAATGCGCACATTATTTAATTCGTTCAGCACCATAAACTTCTGATACAACAAGCTTTGTAGCGGTAAAACATCCTCACCAATCAGGTAAGTATCCGTCGTCTTCATTCGTTCAATAAATGCTGATGCAGAAGCATCTACATCTACTTTGCTTTCAAAATTCCACGGTGTAATTTCACCATTTTGTCCTGGTTTACGAACCATCCAAGCAAATTGCCCAGCGGCATTCTTGGCTTGCTGTTCGGCAGTAACCAGCGGTCCGACATAGTAAGGGATTCGGAAATGAACCAGCTCATCCAATTTAAATGGTTGTGCATGTCGATTGGCCTCAACAGGATTAACCTCTCCTAGAAATGGATAATAGGCTTGCTGGTTTTGAATAATCATGTCTAACTCTTGCTGATGAATTTGATATGGGATAACGCCATTTTCTTTTGTCCGCTGTTTCGGCATGAACCTTTCCAAATTGATTTCATGCATCATCTTAGCTACCAGCGGATTGTCTGCATCTTTTTTCAGGATTTTGTTTAATTCCTTATAAAAATCCATTGCCGTCTCAGCCTTACCCTTGGCATCTCCATCAATATAATGATCATAGGCTAATCGAATTGCCCGCTTATCCTTAGGATCAGTTTGCTCATCCGCATAAGTTTTCAGCATCTTTAAATGAGCCGCATGATTTTCATAATTCTGGACCATACTCTGTGAGAAATATTGACCACCTGGCATAATCTCAGTCAGTTGAATCGCCGCTTGCAAATTAACTAGCTCTTCAACTAATTCCTGACTAGCATCATCAAAAGCCGTCTCCAGCTCCGCCTGGTGGTCCTCAATATCCGCTAGACTAAACGTCCATGATTTTTGGTCAGCCTTATCTACTTCGTTTCCAGTCAATAAATAAATTTTTGCCTTTAGCCCCATAATTGCTTTAGAAAACTCAGCAAAATACGGCTTCCAGCTCTTGGATGCCTCTTCTTTTGCCATTAAAAGCTTCAAAAGCTCACGTTGTCGATCTTGGCGCCCACGATCCGTATCTAAAATAACTTTAGCAATATCATTGAGATCACCTGTTGGTAACTGAGGTACAGCTTCATCAAAGATTGTCACCCATAGTTCGTTAATGGCGGTAAATAATTTGCCAAACTCAAGCTCTCCCGGTTTAAATGCAGCGGGCTCTCCAGATCGTAAGAAGTTCCCTCGATATTTGACAATATGATGCATAGCTAAATAAATCTCGCGCAGATCAAATTGACGATGTTGCGTCATCAATGCCCAACGTAGGTGATAAATAGTTGGATATTTCTCGTAAAAATCAGCATCTGTTCGGTCGTTGAATAACTGATACGTTGCTTGAAATCTTTCATCCTGAGATGAGAGATTAGAATCTTTCAAGCGGGCAAAAAAATTAGGATCAACTTTTGCCATAGGTTCATCAAAAATCTCTCGCAACAGTCGTAACCGCCATTTTCGCCGCTTTAGACGTCGCCGTGTGGTCCGAGCCATTCGCCGTTCTTCGGCAGTTTGTCCCTCTTCAAACAGACGCGTTCCCATAGCCGTCTGTCCCTTCAGCCGTTCAACTTTTCCATTTAATTTGGTCGACACCCATCCCAGGGTGGCAGTCCCCATATCTAAACCAATTGCGTAGTCGTCATCAGTCATGATGATAGCGCCTCCATTTATGTAATTATCATCAAAGCTTGCGTAACATTCTAAGTTTAAGCCGGTTTCATCAATGTGTCTAGAAAATCTTCAATGTCCTAATCATGTCTTGACAGAATTATTACTGCTGTTATTATTGTTTCTTGCATAAATACTCATCTTAAAATTCTAAATAGTCGTACCCGATTATTCATTAGACGTATAACCAAGTTTCCCACCAATCATTCTACTATATGCCCACAATCCCCGTCACACCGCGGTTTAACTTTTTAAAAATTCTGGTTGACAAACCGAAATCGCGCGACTATTATTAGAGCCAAGTTAGAAATATACAGGAACGCATTACCAGGAAGAGTAGTCGTACCCGCTAAGACGCAGAGACCACCGGTAGCTGAAAAGGTGGCTTACAACGGTATAACGAAGATGAGCCTGGTTGCTAGTAGTCGGTGCAAGCTGCCTACCCGGATTGAAGCACGTTACCGCTTCCGACTTTTGGCAACAGAAGTTACGGAGGCACTGGGCGTGAGTCCAGTGTAAATCAAGGTGGTACCGCGAGTAAATCGTCCTTATGTTTAAGCATAAGGACGATTTTTTTATACTTCAGAGGAGATGTTGGGAATGCACCAAAAACACGCAATTTACACGATTTTAACCCTATCAGCACTCAGTCTTGTCACCCTCGCGGGATGCGGTAACCAATCCACTGCCGCCGGCCACAGTGGCCAGTACGCCGCCAATCAAGTCTTGAACTGGACCGAGTCCTCGGACCTGGCCTCCGCCGACCTTTCCAAGGCCACAGACACGTTAAGCTTTACTGTTTTACAGAATACCCAGGAAGGTCTCTACCGCCTCAACAGCAAGGGGACGCCAGCCAACGCCTTAGCCACCGCAACCAAGTTAACCGACGGTGGCAAGACTTACACCTTTAACCTTCGCCACGGCGTGAAGTGGAGTAATGGCGACCCTCTGACGGCCAAAGACTTCGTCTATTCCTGGCAAAGAACGGTTGATCCTAAGACTGCCTCGCAAGATGCCTTCTACCTCTTCCCCGTGAAGAACGCCGAAGCCATCAACCAGGGCAAGCAACCCTTAAGTAACCTGGGGATCAAGGCTACCGGCAAATACAAACTGACCGTCTCGTTGACACGCCCCGTCTCGTATTTCAAGAAACTCCTCGCCTGGCCACTCTTCTACCCGATTAATCAAAACGCCGTGAACAAGTACGGCAAACGATACGGGACCAGCTCTGACACCATCGTTTCCGATGGGCCTTACCGCCTGACCAAATGGAGCGGCACGTCCGGCACCTGGACACTGGCCAAGAACCCGACCTACTGGGATAAAGCTCACGTTCACCTCACCAAAATTAACGAGGTGGTCACCAAGAGTCCCACAACCAGCTACAACCTCTTCAACGCCCAGAAGACCGACGAGACCCTGCTCAGTGGCCAACAGGTCAAGAATAATTTGAACAACGAGAACTTCGTCAAGCGCCTGCCATCCGGCACGCAACGCCTGGATCTGAACACTAAGAAAGTCCCAGCCTTCAAGAATCTCGACGTACGGCGGGCCTTCTCTCTGGCCATCAACCGACAGGACCTGGTCAAGAACGTCCTACAAGACGGCTCCGTCGCCTCGAATGGCTTCGTGCCATCCGGCATGGGTAACAACCCTAAGACCGGTCAGGCATTCAACCAGGAGGCAGTCGTTTCCAGCGCCACGAGCTACGATCTCGCGCAAGCTAAAAAACTGCTGGCCAAGGGTCTCAAGCAGACCAAGGACAAGTCGCTAGACGTGACCCTGTCGGTTTCCGACACGGACTCCTCCAAGCAGACTGCCGAATTCCTCCAGAGTTCCCTTCAGAAGCTGCCAAACGTCAAGATTAATATCAAGACGGTTCCTTACGTTCAGCTGATGACCCAACAGGACAACGGAGACTACGACCTCACCATGAGCGGTTGGCAGTCCGTCTTCGCCGACCCTATCAACTTCTTGGAAGTCTTCGAATCCGACTCAACGTTTAACACCACCGGCTGGAAGAATAAACAGTTCGACCAACTCCTGGATCACGCCGAAGACCGCGACGGCAACCAACCCAACAAACGCTGGGCCGAATTAGTTCAAGCGGAAAAGGTTCTGATGAACGACCAAGGGACGATTCCCCTGTACCAAGGCGCCAAGTCACAACTCCTGCGGAAGAACGTCAAGAACATCAACTACAACCCCGCTGGTGTGCCTTATGACTTCAAGACAACCTACATTGCCAAGTAAGTCCTGGCAGTAACTGTACTTATATAGAAGAAACTTGTTCAACAACTTCAAAAATGATGGGGCCGTGCTACTGCGCACGGCCTCATTTTTAGTTAATAACAATCCCCCAACCTGTCAAACAAGCCGGGGGATTGCGGTCTTAATCGGTAATCGGAAATAGCGGTAATTCCGCCAAATAGTGAATGTCGGTTCGGTCGACCGCATCCCCCTCCGCCAAAATAGCAACCTGGCTGACAACGGTCGCACCGGCACGTTCGACCAGCGTCTTGGCAGCCTGAAGTGAGCCGCCACTACTGATCACGTCGTCCACGATGACCACCTTCTTGGCAACCAAGCGATCGGCATCCGTTCCGTCGAGGACCAGTTGCTGCGGCGCACTGGTCGTGATGGCCGACACCGGCACCGTTTGTGGGGCACGCATGTAGTCCTTGACGCTCTTGCGCAACACCACGTACTGGGCATGGTTGGTACGACGACTGAGTTCCTGAGCTAGCGGAATACCTTTACTCTCCAGAGTTACTAGGTAGTCGAAATCCATGGGTACCCGTTTAGCCAGCTCGCTCGCGGCATAGTCGGTGAGTTCGGCATCGCCTAATAAGACGAACGAGGCAATCGCTAACGTGTCACTGATCGGCATGATTGGCAGTTGCCGTGTCAGTGGCCCGACCTGTAGTTCAAAATACTTTTGCATGATTTAAACCCCCAGTCCCAAAAGTGGCAAAATAAATTTTAAGGCGGCACCCGTCAATAGACCCGCAAACGGATCGGCAACCGCGGTAATCACCAAGGTAATGGCCGCGATGGTTCCCGTTGGTCCTTGCAAGGCGGTAGTCGCATTAACCGGGAAGATCACGACAGTTCCCAGAATGAACAGGAACCCGGCGATAGAGGCACTTGGCACGTACTTTCCCAGTTTAGGCAACCAGCCCAATGCCAGGATGGCGGCCATGATGAGCATCATCATGATCCCCGCCACGACCGGTTCCGGAGCACTCCCGGTCGCTGAAATAATGGCTTCCACCGGAGCGCCACCCAAAAGACTCGTCCCCATGTCCGCAACGGACTGGGTAATCGTCAACAGGTTCAGGTTTACTGGATTCGGTTTAATTCCCGTCATCTGACCGGTAATCAACCCGTAAGAGATATTGGCACCAACGTTTAAACACGCCAGGCTCAATGCTCCCCGAACCACGCGCACATTCACCGTGGGCTTCGTGAAGACAAACCGCCGTGCGGTGACATGTTCCGGCAATTCTGCTCGATAATGTTCGATGAAGACGGCGGCTAGGCTGGACCCGACTACAGAAATCACGATCGTCCACACCAGGTCCTTACTAATCAGGTAGGTGGCGGCCGCTAATCCGACGGAAACCCAGCCCGTGAGGCGTTCCTTCTTGGCCATGCCCAAGGCAATCTTGGCGAGCATCAGACCCACCCCGGCCATCATCCCTGCCATGATCCCGTTACCAAGGACGTCGACGATCTTGGTCAGCGTCCCCGTCACCCCGATCAGAAGCATCACGATCGATCCTCCCAGGATGATGGACGTTCGTTCGCGCAAATCGCGCCCGAGGCTACCGGTTAAGGCTAACGACTCTGCTTGAAACGAGAGCGGCGCGACAGCCCCAAAGGCCCCGTTGACCGCGGATGCGAATAGAAATGAAAACATAGTTGGAAAAATAGCAAATCCTAACGACATCGCCATGATTCCTTGTGGAATGCCGTTTAATACCACTCCGATGGCTGCTAACAGGTCGGCTAGCCAATGCATAGACTTGTCCCCCACTTCAATTGTCTTTATATTCGTCTTTCACCCAATATCATACGGGATATTGACACCGCAGTCCATAATTATTACAGATTAGACGAACATTCGATATAATTTCGCTTATTAAATTCGCAGGTATTTAAAACGCCGAATCTTCCCAACGCCAATTCGTTCAGGTCCCACAATATCCCTTGAATAGGGACCAAATCCTTGCGGTAACAGCGAATTTACCGTATGCTGGGACTACTTACCTTCGTGTTAGACGAAGGCTCGCGTTTAAGGAGGATCTCAACTTGACTTATACCATCCACGAAGTTGCCGAAAAGCTTGGCATCTCTACTTATAGCATCCGTTACTACAACGATCACGGCATGTTACCGTTCGTCCAGCGCGACGCTAACAATAACCGTGTCTTCCATGACACCGACCTCGAGTGGTTAAATATGATCGTCTGCCTCCGTGAGACAGGCATGTCCGTAAAGAGCATCAAGCACTACCAGGACCTGATTCAAGAAGGTGACGACACGGTCAACGAACGTTACGCCATGATGTGCGCGCAACAGGAACAGACGCTGGCTGAAATTGCCGATTTGAAGAAACATTTGGCCACGATTAATTACAAGGTGGCACACTATGCCAGCATCCTCGAAAATAACGAACCCGATAGCTTCGTGCCATCCAACCTGCGAACAGAAGCCGTTGGCAAATAATCCACAACTACATGACGGGCCTGGGCTAATACCAGGCCTTTTGTATTGCCAAATTTAGATAGCTGAAACGTGTGCTAAAAGAAACAACCACTGTATCTTGATCCCCCTTAACTAGAATGCTAATATGAATCATCCGACAAATTATTTATTAAGGGGGGGTTAGGATGACAGCCACACTGCCGCATTGGCGGCGCAACATCTACCTGTTTCTAACCAGTCAGTTTCTCTCCGGCATCACTAGCATGGTGGTGCAATACGCCATTATCTGGTACCTCACTAAGCAAACCGGATCAGCAACGGTCCTGAGCTTCGCTACCCTACTGGGCATGATTCCCATGGTGGTGCTCAGTCCCTTCGTTGGCCCCTTCGTCGATCGGCTCAATAAGAAGCTTCTGCTGATTGTGCCGGACGTCGTCGCCGCCGTCTTTGCCATTGTCCTTTCCATCTCCGGAACTATTCAGAGTCACTTTCCGCTGTGGCTAGTCTTCGTCTCCCTGTTCGTCCGGGCAGTCGCCCAGACCTTCCAGATGCCGACGGTTCAAGCAATCATGCCTACCATGATTCCAGCGGATCAGCTGACTAAGCTCAATGGTCAGTTGGGCATGGTTCAATCGGCCAACATGATTATCGCCCCGGCCTTAGGGGCCTTCCTGTTTGCCATCATTCCCATTAACTACCTGATTCTATTGGACGTGATTGGCGCCATCATCGGGATCAGCATCCTCTGGGCCGTTCGGATTCCCGAGCACCCAGTCATTGACGACCCCGTTCGCGTTCTCAGTGATGCCAAATTTGGCCTGTCCCGGCTCCACAACACTCGTGGCCTATGGGCCATCACATTACTGGGCGCCTTCTTCACCCTGTTCTTTATGCCGGCCGCCAGTCTCTATCCCCTGATGACCATGGGCTACTTCCATGGAACCGTGGGCCAAGCCGGCCTCGTCGAAGTTGTCTTTTCGGGCGGGATGTTACTCGGTGGAACCATCATCGGCCTCTTCGGTAACTGGCAGGATCGCATGAAACCAATCATCTGGTCCACGATTGTTCTGGGATTTGCCTTCGGCGCCGGTGGTTTTCTACCTGGCAACCAACGTGGTTTCATCTGGTTCGTGGCGCTCAACACACTGGCGGGCGTCATGGGGCCCTTCTTTAACACCCTCTTGATGGCGATGATCCAACAATCCTTCCCACCCGCTGAGCTCGGCCGGGTTCTCGGTGTTTTAAATTCAATCATGAGCCTCACTGGTCCACTCGGCTTAATCTTTGCCGGGCCACTCGCCGACAGCATTGGCGTCGAAAAGCTCTTCATCATTGGTGGCGTCGGTGCTCTCCTTTGTGGCGCAATGATGGGACTCATGCCCACTGTCCGTAGCTACGATCAACGGCTTCAAATTAAGCTTAAACAACAGAATGAATCGCAGAGTGTATGACTATGTATGTTCGGAACGAAACAGGGTTTGAGACTTTTGCCCAATGTCATTAAGTTAAGCTATTGACAAACTAGATTCCATGTACAGAATACCTATGCTAAAAATAATGTTTTACTGTTAATCGATAACTATAATAAGCACTAGAAAGAAATCGAATAATTTGTCGACTACACAAAAAGCCTCTCACTATTACATATAGCTGAGGCTTTTTGTGCTGAAAGTTCATTTATATCACGCGGTTATTAGAATGATCAACTATAACAATACGGAGATATCAATTAGCTTTCAACTTGATATTTAGTTTTAGTGAATGCTCTTTCCAAGTTGATATGCTTCTTCTTGATGCTTCTTAAGCTTGGCACCATTTAAAGCGCCACTAGCGAGTACGTCACCAATTCGATCCCAGCGCATATAATTAAGTAATTGATCAAAGTAGGCTTTTAGAGACCGAAAGGCACTTTCCTGACCATAGCCAGAAATTAGAGTAATTGCCTGATGATTACCATGACTAGAATCTTTATAACCGTTATTACCATGTAGGTCGTGATTATAGGCATAAAAACGATCAATTACAGCTTTGAGAGCAGCATTGATCCCGTAATAGTACAGAGATGATACTAAAACAACTACGTCTGCTTCAATAAGCTTGGGCATTACCTCTTTAGTAATAATATCGTCTGGTTCCAGAGCCTCTTCCGTTCCAGGCGTTTCCTGTAATTGAAGAAGTGAGAACTCACTAGTACGGCGACCTGCATCAAAACGGTATAATTCATTACCAGCTTCACGAGCACCTTTTTCGAAGGAATCGGCTAAGCTTTCTGAGGTACCTGGATGATGGGGACTACCCGTTAAAATTACGATTTTTTTCAAAATAACACCCTCCAAATTACATCTTAATATATGCCTTTACTACTTTACGCTCATCCATATCATGGTAAGCTGTGTTAATTTCAGCTAAGTTGTATGTCTTTGTGAAAACCTTTCCAGGATTGATCTTACCATCAAGCACAGCCTTTAATAAGACCTTTTTATCGTAAGTTGTGACCGAAACTGGTCCACCAGCAAGAATAGTGTTTTTGAAAAATGGCGCTGTCATATCCATCTTAGGCGTATGTGGAACGCCAACTCGGCCAATGATGGCACCTGGCCGGCCGACTTGCATAGCTGTTTTAATTGATTGATCAGTCCCAACGCACTCAAGGACTGAATCGGCACCACTGCCGTTAGTTAATGACATAATTTGCTCAACAGCATACTCTCCTCGATCAGAGACGTTATCTGTTGCACCAAATTCGCTTACCAGTGCTTGTCGGTCTGCGTGACGACTAGTAGAAATAATTCTCTTGGCACCCCGTAATTTAGCAGCAATTATAGCGCAAAGACCGACGGCACCATCACCCATGACAACGACTGTATCTCCAGCAGAAACATTAGCAACCCGTGCTGCATGGTAGCCCGTTGCCATAACGTCAGATAAAGCTAATAAAGATTTGAGCATTCCCTCGCTATAATCACTTGGTTGTCCTGGTACCTTTACCAAAGCCCATTGGCCATGTTGATAACGAATATATTCACTTTGGTAATCAACACTAAAGTTATCCGTATGGTTTTGACAAGAGCCATCAAACCCGGCAAGGCAAGCCGCACAATGGCCACAGCCATGTGCACAAGGGGCAATTACAAAATCACCTGGCTTAACAGTCGTGATCTCTTCACCGACCTCTTCAACGATCCCAATTGCTTCGTGACCATTATTTTCAGAATGATCTTCCTTCTGGTCTAAGCCACGAAAAGACCAGAGGTCAGAGCCACAGACACAAGTTCGAACAACTTTAATAATTACGTCATCTGGTTGTTTTATTTGTGGCTTTGGGGTATCAATTACTTTGATTTCACCAACTTTAGCAAATTGTGCTTTCTTCATAATGAGTAGCCTTCTTCCGAATTTTATTTTTCTCTGGCAAATTCTATAATTAATCCGAACAGAAATTAAAAAGCCCAAAGCAATCACTTACAATGGTAGTAGCTAATTCCAACCAATATAGGGAGTGATTACTTTGGGTACATCTACTTTATCACGTTTTCAACGTGGCGCACTAGCAC
>NZ_RHOD01000034.1 GCF_003946095.1 Levilactobacillus lindianensis
GGGCTTTTAATTTACAAAAAAATCCTGTTAATAGATTACCACTCTGGCAATCCATCAACAGGAAAAAGTATAGAACCCTTTTTTTTTGCCTTTTTTTACACGAATTCGGTTTATTTAACGGATTTAGCCTTAAAGAGGGGAGCGGTAGCGAATGATTTCAGAGTTGGTGACAGCAGTTATTGAGGCGGCCTGGGCCATTCGGGCCAGTGATATCTATGTGTTGCCTCGAGAAAAGGGCTATCAATTGTATCTACGAGGGTTTCAGGAGCGGCAGTTGTGGCGTGAGGTCTCCACGACGGTTGGAGAACAATTGTTAACGTATCTGAAGTTTCATGCCAATATGGTTGTTAGCGAGAATCGGCGACCACAGGTGGGATCACTAGCTTGGCAAACGGCAGAAATGCCGGTAGATCTGCGACTATCGACGGTGGGCGACTTTGCCGGTCGGGAGTCATTAGTAGTGCGACTCATCTATCCCTATGACACCTTACAGGCAACCTATTTGGCAGCGGGACAGTCGCGAGAGCTCAGTGCCCTTAGCCATCGCCGGGGGTTAATCCTATTCGCGGGCCCCACGGGGTCAGGCAAGACGACAGCAATGTATGCCATGGCCACCCAGCTTGCAGGAAATTCGGTGGTACTCAGTATCAAGGACCCGGTGGAGATTAGGGAATCCCAGTTTATTCAGCTTCAGGTGAATGCCGCTGCGGGGATGACCTATGAGGCCCTGATCAAGGTGGGGCTCCGTCATCGACCGGATGTCTTCATCATTGGTGAAATTCGTGACGCCCTGACAGCTCAGGCGGCGGTTAGGGCCAGTCTAAGCGGTCATCTGGTTCTGAGTACCGTCCACGCTAAAAACGCCCAGGGGACGGTGACACGACTGCGAGAATTAGGGGTGGCCGAAGACGTCTTACGACAGGGGCTTACTGCGGCCTGTTACCAGCGCTTGATTCCGCGACAGCATCAGGGGCCCGCCATTTTATTTGATATTGTCACGGGGCCCGACTTATTTAAAACATCTAATTAAATGACTGAAAGGTGGCGCCAAGATCTTGAAAAAGCACAGCGTATGGGGACGATCTCTGCTCAAGTGGGTCAACGGTTCAAAGAAGGGTAGGTGGCCATTAGCGAGCCAAGCCGTGTTTTGTCAATTATTAGCCGACCAATTAGCCAGTGGCTTCTCCCTCAAACAAGCCGTGACTTTTATACGCCTGGTTGATCCGTCGTTACCGGCGGTGGTTGGCGAGATTGAACAACAGTTGGCCAGTGGCCAGTCTTTTATCCCATTATTGGCGCCTTACCTACAACCCAATGTTTATTTTCAGTTATGGACCATGACGACTTATGGCGAACTAGGCGATGGCCTCCAACATGCCGCTGAAATGTTACGACTGATGGCCACCCAGCGGCAACGCCTGCATCAATTACTCGTCTATCCTGCAGGGTTATTAGTGAGCATGTTGGGACTATTTCTAGCTCTGCAAATTGGGGTCTTGCCACAGCTACAGGCTGGCATGGGGGCAAGCGAAGCGGCAGGTTTTCCCTGGCCGCTGTATCTAACTGTAGGCGGTGGTCTGGTTAGTCTGGCCAGTGGCGTGATTAGTCTTGCTTGGTGGCGACAGCGAACTAGTCTTCAGCGGGCCACAAGTTATCTCAGGTGGCCCATTCTCGGTCGACTCTTTCGCGCCTACTATGCCTACTATCTCGCAGCGACATTAGGCCAACTTGTGCAGAGTGGGCTAAGTGTTCAGCAGATGCTGACGGTGTTACAGCGACTCCCAGTCGAGTCATTACTGGCCCAGTTGGCGTCGGAGTTAAAGAAACGATTGGCCTTGGGGCAAGCCCCCACCACCTGGCTACAGCAACAACCCTATATTGCGCCACAACTGGTGGTGCTTTTACAGAAGGGAAGCACGACGCCTCAGTTGGCTAGAGAACTACAGGCCTTTGGGGTGATGCAGTATCGTGAACTGACGAGACGTTGGGAGGGGGCTCTGGCGGTGGTGCAGCCTTTATTGTTAGGGGTGGTGGCCTTACTGATCGTCGGTGCGTATCTGAGTCTATTACTTCCCATGTATGCAAACTTACAAGGAGTGACGCATGGCTAAACGACACGGGTTTACGTTGGTTGAAATGACCATTGTGCTCTTTATTATTTCGTTATTGGTTCTGATTATCTTGCCTAATTTAAGTGGCCAGCGGCATCGAGCTCAAGGGATTCACCGTGGCGCCATGATGACTGTCGTACAGGGACAAGTCACCGCTTATTTGGATGATCATCAAACGGCAACGACCGTCGATTACGGTGTCCTGGAAAAGTCAGGTTATTTGACGACGCAACAAGTTTCTGAGGCGAAGAGGGAGGGAATTACGATTGTGGCCGATCATACGCAGGCCAGTGGTTAGACATCAAGGCTTCACTCTTTATGAGACACTACTGGTATTAGTCATTGTTACGGGGCTAACTACCTTGGTTGGATTCCAAGCCGGCCATCAACACCAGATCGCTTCAGAAAGAGCCTTCTGGCCAGCCTGGCAACAGGCTTGGACGGCCGGTCGTCAGTGGGCCTTGACCCACCGAAGGATAGTGGACGTCCATATTGATCCTCATAGTGGCCGGACCACCTTTCGTGACGGAGAAACTCACCGTCAAATGCGAACCGTGATGGCCCCACCGGGACTACGTTTACTACCGCCAGCGGCGGATCTAGAGATTCGTCGTAATGGTGTGAGTACCGCACAAACTTTGTGGTGGCATAGCCGGTTTAGCGGAAATTATTGGCAACAAAAATTTCAGATTGGAGGCGCATTGATCTATGTGGAAGCGACGACTGAAGCCCCGTGAGGGTTGGCTCTTACCGGATGCCTTGTTGGCCCTGAGTATCGTGGCATTAACCGTAATCCTGGCACAGCAGATGATTTTGACAACGCAACGGCTCGAACGGATCCGTGAGCGCGAGTTACAACTCGCGCGGGTGGCTCATGATCGCGCACTCATCGCCAGTTTAAAACGATCGTGATCAAACGACAGGGGTTCACGCTCGTGGAGGGGATACTGGCACTGGTCGTGGCTGCGGGGATGTTTGTTTTGGCTACCGGGACTGCGCGCGGACTCATGCGGCCGATGCGATGGGACCCCATTGCCTGGTATCAAGTGATCCAGATTCTGGAGCAACCGGGTCGGTATCGCGTGACGACCGTTCACCGGCATAGCTTAGAGCTGATTGATGCCAAACCGACGCGTCATGCCCTTCGTCTAGGCGTCAACCATAAGGGCGTTTTACGGCTAACCAATGAGAACGGCCAGGGCTATTATCCGTTGTTACGACAAGTCACAGCGATGGATTGGACCGTAACAAAAACGGCGGGGGTCGTTCGACTTCGCCTAAAACAGGAGGGATTGTCTTGGCAAACAACACTGGTCGATTTGCGCGGCGACGGGGGTTCTTAACGCTGTGGGCCTTGTTCTTTTTGATGATGGTTAGTCTCTTCTTAGGTCTCCTCAGTGTCGCTCAGGCAGCCAGGCGCGAGACAACTAACGCGTTAATTCGGAGTACCTGGCAAGTAACGAGACGACTTGAACAGGAAAGACGGCGTGATATAAAGCACGGTCGTTCGCCGAAGCAACGGCAAAGATTGCTTGAATAACTTTGGGAAAATCGGTAGTATAGATAGCAGAAACAATGTATTCTGCAAATTTTCCAAGGAGGCGAAGCGTGCTGTCACAAGAACAGACTGAAGCGCTCTTCAAAGTTTTGGATGAATCGACAACGATTCTTCAGACAGCGCTAAAAACATCCTATTTAGATGCGTTCATTGAAACGGGAGATAACCTACTAAATGGTCGAGTGCAGGTCGAAGATGGCCAGCCAGACGATCAGACAGCCGCCAAATTGACGACCCTCTATCAGGGAGCCGACTGGCAAAAGATGACGGCCGAAACGGTGCGACGGGCCGTGCAACTGGCCATGTTGAAAGCCATTCGAGTCGATGATATTCAGGCCAATCACCAACTAACGCCAGATACCATTGCTTATATCATGGGCTATCTGGTGACCCGTCTTGAGAAGGGCAAGCAACACTTGTCAGTACTGGATTTAACCGTGGGAACCGGGAATCTACTGACGGCCGTCTTGTCACAACTCAAGGAAGTCGTTGCCGGTGATATCTCGGCTTATGGGGTCGACAACGACGATACCATGCTGGCGATTGCGCAAACCTCGAGTGATTTGCAACAATTACCGGTTGAACTCATTCATCAAGACGCCTTGGAACGGCTGTTAGTTCCAGCCAGCGACTTGATCGTCGCCGACTTACCAATTGGGTACTATCCGATTGATGACAACGCCGCTAATTTCGAGACACATG
The DNA here is from genome assembly GCF_003946095.1 of Levilactobacillus lindianensis. Lineage (GTDB taxonomy): Bacteria > Bacillota > Bacilli > Lactobacillales > Lactobacillaceae > Levilactobacillus > Levilactobacillus lindianensis. The sequence continues at coordinate 4,372 of NZ_RHOD01000034.1, forward strand.
CCAAATCCGGACATTCATTCGTTCATCACCTGTTATTAGAGCAGGCGGTAAACCAGTTGAACCCGGGTGGCGTCGGCGTCTTCTTAGTACCAACCCAGCTCTTCCAAACTGACGAAGCCAAGGGACTGTTGAAGTGGGCGGCACAAAATGCCTACTTGCAAGGGCTCTTAAACTTGCCAAGTGAACTGTTCATGAACGCCAACGCACAGAAGGCTATTCTGATCTTACAGAAGCCGGGTGCCGGGGCTAAACAAGTTGAACAGGTGATGTTGGGCGAGTTCCCTTCATTCAAGAATCAATCAGCATTTCAAAAGTTTGTGGCGGAGATCGTCCAGTGGGAAGAACAGAATCTACTGACGGACCGCTCATAAGAAGGAGAAAATCACATGGGAAAATCATTAGCAATTAATGCCGGAAGTTCTACATTGAAGTTCAAATTGTTCCAAATGCCTGAAGAATCAGTTATTGCCGAAGGGGCAATTGAACGAATCGGATTGGGTAACTCCTTAGTTGAAATCAAGTATGGTGATGGACAGAAGTACGAAACCCACCAAGATGTTGACGATCACAAGGAAGCCATTCAATTGATGTTAGACCAATTGACAGAATTGAAGATCATTAAGGACTTTAACGAAATCACTGGGATTGGTCATCGAATCGTGGCCGGGGGCCAAGAATTCAAGGACTCCGCAGTTATCGATGACGACGTGCTACAAAAGATTGAAGACCTTTCCGAATATGCACCGCTGCATAACCCAGCGGCCGCAATGGGAATCAAGGCATTTAAGAAGATTTTACCAAACGTCCTGAGTGTTGCCGTCTTTGACACCTCCTTCCACACGACGATGCCAGAAGTCAATTACATGTACGCAATCCCTTATGAATACTACGAAAAGTATGGGGCCCGGAAGTATGGGGCCCACGGGACGAGTCATCGTTACGTGGCTGGTCGTGCCGCTGCCATGTTAGGTAAGCCACTTGAAGACTTGAAGCTGATCACCTTGCATTTGGGAGCTGGTGCTTCTATCACGGCGATTAAGAATGGTAAGTCTTACGATACGTCCATGGGCTTCACGCCATTAGCCGGGATCGAAATGGCTACCCGTTCAGGTGATATTGATGCCTCCTTAGTATCCTTCTTGATGGAAAAACTCAACATCAAGGATCCTAACGACATGATCAATATTTTGAACAAGAAGTCTGGTTTGCTGGGTGTTTCTGGTGTATCTGCGGATATGCGGGACCTGGAAAAGGTTCAAGACAAGAACCACCGTGCTAAGTTGGCACGGGACATCTTTATCAGCCGGATCGTTCGCTACGTTGGGGCATACATCGCCGAATTAGGTGGTGTCGATGCCATCGTTTACACGGCGGGTGTTGGTGAAAACGATATTACGATTCGTCAAGAAGTTGCCGATAAGCTAGCTTACTTTGGTATCGGTGTTGATCCTGAAAAGAACAATATTCGTGGGGTTGAACGCGACTTGAGTAAGGATGGGTCAACGGTTAAGACGTTGTTGATTCCAACGGATGAAGAGTTAATGATCGTTCGCGATATTGAACGGCTTCGTAAATAATTAAATCAATCCAGAGAACACGCCAGAGATGGGGTGTTCTTTTTTTGTTCGTTAGTTGAATAAATTTCACCTTATAATTTCAAAAGTGAGAAAAAGTGCATAACCGCGGGGCTACGGGAAAATTCGGTCACTGCCCTTACCAGCTCATAGATTGGTATTACCAGTGGGGGTGTGTATAATATTATTCAACAAAGGGGAGGATATGATGAAAGACAGTCAACTTAACAATGAGCAAGAATTCTCTCGCGGATTGCAAAGCCGACACGTCCAGCTGATTGCGCTTGGGGGTACAATCGGTACGGGACTGTTTCTGGGAGCGGGCCAATCAATTCATTTGGCCGGCCCCGCAATCATTCTCGCTTATCTTATTACGGGAATTATGTGTTTTTTACTTATGCGGGCTTTAGGAGAGCTCCTGCTCTCAGACCTTAATGTGCATTCTTACATTGATTTTATTCAACGCTACTTAGGTGACAATCTCAGTTTCGTTGCGGGGTGGACCTACTGGGTTTGCTGGATTACGATTGCCATGGCCGAGGTGACGGCCGCTGGTCAATACATGGAATTCTGGTTCCCACAGCTGCCACAGTGGGTGACAGGAATCGTGATGTTAGGAATTCTCTTGGCACTTAACTCAGTGACGGTGAGTGCCTTTGGTGAGACCGAATTCTGGTTTGCGATCGTTAAAATTGTGGCGATCGTTGCCTTGATTTTAGCCGGGGCTTACATGGTCGCTGTTCATTTTCCGACACCGGCCGGGCACGCTAGCGTGATGAATCTCACGCAAGGCGGGTTCTTTGCCCACGGGGCTAAAGGCTTCTTCCTAGCCTTTCAGATGGTCCTTTTCAGTTTCGTGGGGATCGAAATGGTGGGGATGACCGCGTCAGAAACGGCCAACCCACGGAAAGTCATTCCCAAGGCAATCAACGAGATTCCCATGCGGATCATTCTTTTCTACTTGGGATCGCTTATCGCGTTGATGTGCATCTACCCTTGGCAAGCTGTTTCGCCAACCAGCAGTCCCTTTGTTCAGGTGTTTAAGAACGTGGGTATCAAGTCGGCAGCGGCCGTCATCAACTTTGTTGTCTTGACCGCTGCGGCTTCGGCCTGCAACAGCTCCTTATTTACAACGGGACGGATGCTCTTCTCCCTGACATATCAGGGGAAAGGTCGATTTGATCGGCGGATGGGGACCTTGTCTAAGCAACAGGTACCCGTGCATGCACTACGTTTCTCCACGTTGGTCATTGCGATTTCTGTTTTCCTTAATCTCATCATGCCAGGACACGTCTTTTCCTTTATTGCTAGTGTGGCCACGACCTGCTTCTTGTTTATTTGGGGGTTAATTGTATTGGCTCACTTGAAGTATAAGAAGCAATTGCTGGCAACCGGACAGGCTGGTCACGGATTTTCGATGCCATTCTTCCCACTGAGTGACTACCTGATTCTGGCATTTCTTGCCATGGTTGGGGTGGTTCTCCTGTTCCGGACGGATACCTTGATTGCCCTCATGGGGTCAATTCTCTGGCTCGTCACCTTGAGCTGGGGCAAGCGGGTTCACGATCGTCGTCAGGCAATGGCGGTTAGTGACCCAGATGACTAGTTGATAAATAATAATCAGGCCAATTTCCGTAGGGAAGTTGGCCTTTTTGGATCTTTGAAGGCGGCGAAGTTGGGATTTAAGTGCTACGATAGGAGTAATTGAAAATACTGGAGGAATTGTGATGAGAGAAGTTACGCTTAATGGAACCACGGTTCCGGCAATTGGGATTGGTACCTGGCATATGGGCGATCACGCGGATCGACGGGAGTCGGAGATTGCGGCGATTCAAGCGGGAATCCAGGCTGGAGCTCGCGTCGTCGACACAGCGGAAATGTATGGCTCTGGTCGTTCCGAAAGCTTGGTCGGCGAGGCTTTGGTACCCTTTAAACGAGAGGACCTTTTCTTAATCTCCAAGGTCCTGCCAGAAAATGCGTCCCGGGATCGGATGCAGACCAGTTTAGAAGCCAGTCTTAACCGCCTACGGACCAATTATTTGGATCTTTACCTGTATCACTGGCGTGGTAACGTGCCACTGTCAGAAACAATCGCAGAACTACAACGCCTCCAAGAAACCGGACTGATTCGCCGTTGGGGTGTTTCTAACTTTGATGCGGCGGACCTCCAGGAACTTTGGGCGTTACCGGCTGGTCCTAAGGTGGCCGCCAATGAGGATCTCTATCATTTAGGGAGTCGAGGCGTGGAATATGCCGTCTTACCCTGGCAACGCGCACATGACGTTCCGTTCATTGCGTACTCACCGATTGCTCAAGGGGACACCCATGGGCATGAGCTAGCTAGCAATCCGGTGGTAAAAGAGATTGCGGCGGCTCATCGAGTTGGTATCTATGAAATTTTATTGGCTTGGGTCATCAGTCATGACCAAGTACTGGCAATTCCTCAGACGAGTTCCGTGGCACACATGCAGGCCAATATTGCGGCGGCGCGGTTGACTCTGACTGCCGATGAGCTCTCGGCGCTGGATCACCAGTTTCCCAAGCCCACGACGGCAACACCGTTAGATATTCTATAAGGAGGCGTCATTTTGCAATATTTTACGTCAGATACGCATTTCTTTCATGCGGATCTCTTGGGGATGAATGATTTTGCTCCCCGGCCATTTGCTTCGGTGGATGAAATGAATCAAACGATTATCGATAACTGGAACGCTCGTGTGGCGCCTACGGATACCGTGTACCACCTGGGGGATATCGCCCTGTACTTTACCAAGCCTGCCGTGAAATCGGATGAGGCGGTGGCTAACGTGCTATCGCAACTCAATGGGCACCTTGAACTAATCAAGGGGAATCATGATAGTCGCGCGCTCTTCAAGTACTTAGCTGCACACAATCCCGTCGATCATGGTCAGCCCAAGTATAGTTTTCATGATGTCGGGGTGCTGATTAAATATGACCATCGGCAGTATTACATGACCCATTACCCTATGATGCTGGGAATCGTCAATCAGATTATCAACTTGCACGGCCATATTCATCACTATGCCGTTCCCGTCAAAGAGAATATCAATGTCGGAGTTGATACCCCTGAACAGCGCTACCTAGCGGAAAAGGTGCCATTTGGAACCCCGTTCGCCACTTCAGAAATCGAAGAGATGGTCACCGGAAAGGCTCAGGAATTCCAGGAAAAGCAATAGCGCTTGACCGGGGTCTCCGGATGCCGTAGGATTAAACTCAGTGTTAAAGGAGTGTCAGCATGGAACGTATCACGTTATTACACACGAATGATCTCCATTCCCATTTCGAAAATTGGCCTCGAATCCGGCGGTATCTGTTAGCCACCAAAGAACATGATCTTGCTGCTGGCAATGCCGTCTATACTTTTGACCTGGGGGACAATGTTGACCGGGCTCATCCGGTGACGGAAGCCACTCTAGGCCAACGCAACGTGACCCTGATGAACCAGATCGGGTATGATGCCGTGACTATCGGGAATAACGAAGGGCTGACACTCAACCATAAACAATTAAATCAGCTCTATGACTATGCGAATTTTCCAGTTGTTCTGGGAAACCTGTTGACGGCTGATACTCAGGAGAGACCGGACTGGGCTCAGGATCATCGGCTCTTAGTGACGCCAGCTGGTACCCGAGTCCTGGTACTAGGGCTTACCGCGCCCTATCAATTAACCTATCCTTTACTGGGGTGGGCGGTTGTGCAAGCCGATCGTGCGTTAACACAGCTCTTGGCAAGGTATGCTGGGCAGTACGATCTCTGTGTTTTGCTGTCCCACCTAGGGATTAATGTGGACCGGCAACTAGCCAAACGCTTTCCGCAACTGACCGTGATTATTGGCAGTCACACCCACCATCTCTTGGTGCATGGCGAACAGCAGGGACAGAGTCTGCTGGCTGCTGCCGGCAAATTTGGACGGTACGTCGGGCGAATTGAACTCGAGGTGGGCTCGGACCACCGTTTGCTGAAGGGAACCGCCGGTGTCGTGACCACAGCGGACTTGCCGGTATTACCGGCAGATATGGCTGAGATTGCGAATCTGGAACAGATGGGTCACGACATCTTAGCCGAGCAGCGGGTAGCGAAAATTCCGGCGACCATGGAGGCGGATCCATTTGGCCATCCCCGGATCGTTCAGGAGGGGCTGCATGCTATCGCGGAGTACGCGGGTACCCAGGCGGCCATGCTGAACTCAGGACTATTTCTCCATGACTTGCCGCGCGGCGTGGTCACACAGGACCAATTACATACGATCCTGCCGCACAGCATGCACGTCATGCGCGTGACTCTCAATGGGTACGACCTCTGGCGTTTGATTCAGGAAGCGGAACAAGCCCGACTTTTTCTGCGGCATTTTCCACAACGCGGCATGGGCTTTCGCGGTAAGGTCTTTGGTGAGCTGAATTATCTGGGGATTGCCTATGATCCGCAGACTCACCAGGTCACTTGGCGCGGTGAGCCAGTCTCCCCGATTCGTCAGTACACGCTAGCGGTTGTGGATCACTACTTATTCGTACCGTTTTTCCCAACGATTTCAATTGTTGGAAAGAATGAACTCTTTTATCATGACTTATTGCGGGAGGTGTTCGCCCAGTATCTCGGACGACATTATCCCTTGAACACAGACCGGAAAGGATGAAGACGTTGGATCGTAAGGAATTGGAGGCACTCGTTGCCGAGCAACGCGAAAGTCGAGAACCAGTTGCCGAAGTGGTACGGGGGGATGAAACCCACCTGACGATCAACGGCCACCCGTATGAGCTGGTCGCAAACGTTCGGAATGGCTTCGACTTTTTGGAGTTTTCACGACGGTTTAGTACCATTTTGAGTAAATTTGACTACATTGTGGGCGACTGGGGCTTTGAGCAATTACGTTTGAAGGGATTTTATGCGGAAGATCGTGCGGGAGCCAAACAAAATCAGATTGACGCCGTACAAGATTATCTGTATGAATCCTGTAATTTTGGGTGTGCCTATTTTATTTTGCATAACTTAGATGTGAAGGCCGCTCCTAAGCCACGGCGCAGTCGCTCCCGGCGGCGTAACCGTGGTGGTTCGGGTCAGAGTAAACGGCCACAGGGCGAAAAGACTGCGCAACAGTCGAAGGCTCCCCAGAAGGCAGCAACGGCTAAGCCAGTCGCCAACAAAGGGCATGATGGGGGGGCCCAGAAGCCCAAGTCAACGAGTGGGGCCAACAATGGATCTCGGCGACGGCGTTCACGACATTCGCGTCACCGTAACACGGCCCATCCATATACTGAAGAGCGCCGTCAGACGACGAAACCAGCCGAAAAGGCCACCAAGACGGTGACCGTTGCGACTGGTGGTCAGGGTCGGCGACACTTTACCATTCGGCAGAAAAAAGAAGAGTAGGGAGAGTTTGCGTTGAAAGACTACCAGGCTTATTTAATTGATTTGGACGGGACCGTGTATGCGGGCACCAAGCGTTATCCAGCGGCCAAGCGGTTTATCGAACGGCTTCAAGCGGCCCAAATCCCTTTTAAGTTTGTCACGAACAACACCACCCAGCTACCACAGGCCGTGGTGAATAATCTTGACCACAACCATGATATTCATGTCACACCTGAGAACGTCTACACGGCAGGGCTGGCGACGGCGGATTATCTAGACCAAATCGCCGGGGAGACCGAGAAGCGTACGGTCTATGTCGTCGGTGAAATTGGGTTGAAACAGGCACTAGCTACGAAAGGTTTTACCGTTGACGAGGAGCATCCGACCTACGTCGTTGTTGGATTGGATAGCGATGTTACCTATGAGAAATTCGCCAAGGCAGTGTTAGCCGTCCGGAGTGGGTCGACGTTTATCGGCACCAACTCAGATTCGAATATTCCTAAGGCTCGGGGCTTGATGCCGGGTGCGGGAGCGCTGGTTGATCTGGTTCGCTATGCCACGCAGCAGCAGCCGATTATGATTGGTAAACCAGAGCCCATCATCTTACAGAATTCGCTACGGCAACTGGGAGTAGCCCCTGAACACGCGCTCATGATTGGGGATAACTATCACACGGACATCCTGGCAGGCATTCACGCTCACGTGGACACGTTACTGGTCTATACGGGGGTCTCGACCCCAGATCAGGTGGCCGCCCAGGACGTCCCGCCAACCTATACGGTGCCCTCTTTGGATCATTGGGATTTCGAGGTGGGGCCGCGTGGCTAAATGGCAGCGGACAATCGGACTAACGGCCGTCTTTTTGGCCTTGGTGACGCTGAGTATTCTCTTGACGATTAATTCTGTTTGGCTGTATCGCTTGGATATTAGTTGGCTTCATATTAGCCGAACGGTGGGGATGAGTACCGCACGCCTGATGCATAACTATGGTCAGATGCTTGCCTACCTGGAGTTTCCTTGGGTCACGGATTTAAGTATGTCTGATTTTCCCACTTCATTTACGGGAATGGTTCACTTTCACGATGTTAAAACATTGTTTCTAATTAATAATTTGGTTTTCATTGTGACCATCACGCCAGCGTGGCTCTACTTGCGGCAATTGCGACGGGAGGCAGCCGAGTGGCAGTTATTACGACCGATCAAGGTGGCTGCGGTGGTACCATTAGTCTTGGCCGCCAGCATGGCGATTAATTTTCAAGGATTCTTCGTGGCCTTTCACGAGGTGCTATTTCGAAATAATGACTGGCTGTTTGATCCAGATCTCGATCCGGTGATCACGGCTTTGCCAGATACGTTCTTCCTGCATTGCTTTGTCTTGGCATTCCTACTTTTCGAAGCAGGTCTGGGCTGGCTTTACTGGCGAGGGCGTCAAGCCATTAAACGGGCATAAGAAAAGCGCAATCGATTTAAGTCGATTGCGCTTTTTAAATTGACTGATTAATCTTCTTCCGGTGTGCGTGACGCTGGTTTTTGTCGCCCCTTGAGCCAGCCAACGATGGCAGGAATCAGTGAGATAATGATGATTCCTAGAACGACGGCTGAGAAGTGGGCCTTGACGAAGGGAATGTTACCGAAGAAGTAACCTCCACCGCAGCAGATTAGGACCCATGTAATGGCAGCACTCACATTGTATTGGAGGAACCGACGATAAGGGAATTGGGAACCGGCGGCCGTGAAGGGCACGAAGGTTCGGATGATTGGCATGAACCGTCCCAAGAAGATGGCGAGCGGTCCGTGCTTGCGAAAGAATTTTTCCGACTGGGCTAATTTATCCTTATTGATGAGTCGGCCAAACCATGAATGGTTAGACAAGGCGGCTCCAGCTCGTTGGCCTAAGAAGAAATTAAGTGAGTCTCCACCGACAGCGGCAAGAAGGAATAATCCACCGAATAGCCAGATGTTAAGGCCATAGGCGGGATTGGCTGCCAAGGCAGCTGCGGCGAATAATAGCGAATCACCAGGTAAAAATGGCAGGATGACGGCACCCGTTTCCACGAAAACCACTGCAAACAAGATGAAGTAAGTCCATCCTCCAAAGGTATTAACGATATTGACTAAGTGCGCATCGATGTGCAGGACAAAGTCGATTAAGTAGGCCATGTGATAATTCTCCCTCTCCGATAGTTTAATGTAGCCACATTATAAGGGATCTTGTCGGATAAAGCAGAGAAATCGCGGAAACTTAACAGAATCATGAAGATTTATTAATGAAAAGGCGTATCCTGTTCGCCGATATCATCGTGGGCGAGCCGGGCGGCAGCGGCTGCGGCAATTGCCCCAACCAGATCATCAAGAAAAGTGTGGATAATACCCGGCTCGTGGGCATTTAGTTTGGCGAGGATGCCAGGCTTGGTCCGATCAATATAGCCATAGTTGGTAAAACCGATGGATCCATAGATATCGACGATTGATAGGGCCATGGTTTCGTCGACACCGTAGAGACCTTCATCGCGTTCGACGATGGTTTGAAGTGGTTCTAAGAGTTCGTGTTTTTCGGCCGAGATGTCGAGTTGAATTCCAGTGATGACGGCATTTTGAACTTCGCGTTTGCTGAGAACGGTTTGAACGCTGTCGAGAGCCAGTTCGGCATCCAGGTCTTTAATGTAGTCTTTTTGGAGAAAAATGACGAGTTGCGCGATGTCAGGGAGCGTGACGCCCCGTTGATTGAGTAACGCGATGGTACGTTGTTTTAAGGCAGTAGTTGGTTTGGCCATGAATGAAGTCCCCTTTGAATTGTGATGTGCATCTAGTATAGCACCGGAGTCATCGTTTGCATTTTTAAGCGTTGGCGGTGATAATAGACGTTTAGATAGTGTTAAAAGATATGGAGGATAATTATGACAAAGTTTCCACAAATTGACTTGGCTAACGCCCAGGGCCCCAAGGTAAGTATTGAAACATCTATGGGAACAATTCAGCTGCAGCTCTTCCCCGAGCAAGCACCAAAGACGGTTGAAAACTTTGTGACCCATGCGAAAGCCGGTTATTATGATGGGTTGACGTTCCACCGCGTGATTCCTAACTTTATGATTCAGGGTGGTGACCCAACTGGTACTGGTATGGGTGGCGAAAGTATCTGGGGCCAACCTTTTGAAGATGAATTCTCATCCGAACTGTATAACTTGCGGGGGGCTTTATCCATGGCTAACGCCGGTCCCAATACCAATGGTAGTCAGTTCTTCATCGTTCAGGATACGGATATGACGGAACAGATGCAAAGTCAAATGCGTGATGCTGGTTTTCCCGATGAAATTGTTACGGCCTATAAAGATGGTGGGACACCTTGGTTGGACTTCCGTCACACGGTCTTTGGTCAAGTGATCGAGGGGATGGACATCGTGGATGCCATTGCTAAGGTTAAGACCGATGCCAGTGACCAGCCTGCAACGCCTGTTACGATGGACAAGGTTACGGTTATCGAGTAGATTGTTCTCAGGTAGACTGAACTAATGAGGTGAGACGATGGCATTTCAGATTGGTCAGAAGGTCACAGGGCGAGTTACGGGCATTCAGCCTTATGGCGCGTTCGTCAGTTTGGGCGGACACCGTCAAGGCTTGATTCATATTTCGGAATGTCACTGTGGGTACGTCAAAGATATTCACGATTATTTGAAAGTTAATGAAGAAGTTAATGTGGTGATTCTAGATATTGATGAATATACGGGTAAGATTAGCCTGTCACTACGATGTTTAGAACACGTTGACCTCGGGTCGGAACCAATTGAACACCAGCATCGACACTACTGGACGAATCATCGAATTAATATCGGATTTGAACCGATTGATGAGCGGCTGGCGGGCTGGAAAGCCGAGGCCTTAAACAATTTAGACCAGGAGAAGACGCCCTCTTAGAGGAACGTCTTTTTTTTCTGAAAAAACTGCTTGACCTGATCGGGGATGATTGGTAAGATATTACCTGTTGCTGTTTGAGACGCAAATGCATAAAAATTAAGTGGTTGAATAGCCATACAAATTTAAAACAATGCTTGACGTGTTAAACACTGACTGTTACAATGATTTATGTTGTCTGTTGCGACTAACTGATTTGATTAAATGATTTGTGTTATTGAATATATATACAAGTCGTTGAAAAAGTTGTTGACAGTAATTTCTCAACATGCTATACTTTAAAAGTTGTCACGGCGGTACGTTAACCGCGGCAAGGTAGACCTTTGAAAACTGAACATTGTTTCGACAAACCAAATATGTGTAGGGCGGTTTGATATTTATATCAAACCCAAACAATATTTGCGAAGTCAATTCGCTTTTATAAAAAAAGTAACAACAATCGATGAGCTATTCAAGCCATCATC
>NZ_RHOD01000035.1 GCF_003946095.1 Levilactobacillus lindianensis
GAATATGTGCATGCTTTCTACAATAGGAAGAGAATTCATAGTTCACTGGGCTACCAGACCCCCTTACAAGTTGAAATCGCAACACTTACGAGCCAAATGGCCGCCTGATTTAATGCTTTCCATGGTTCAAATAAGTTATTAATCACGATTAATGATTTATTTGAGCTGTGGAAGGTAAACGCGGTTCTGAATGTCTCTTAAAACCTGTCTCAAATATTGACTTCAATCCACTGCGCAGTTCACGATAACTTACAATTAAGAAATTGCCAGAACCACAAGCGGGATCCAAAAAATGTAAGTGTGACAACTGCCTTTTAAAATCCAACAATTTTGATATAACATTTGCCCCACCCTTAACTATTGCCAAAAACCTTGCGCGTAAGTCATCCATAAATAATCCATTAATGACTTTCAAAATATCATCTTCAGGTGTATAGTGTGCTCCCAATTCATGACGAATCTGCGTGTTCATCGCACCTTCATACATTGAACCAAATACTATAGGATTAACCTTTGACCAATTTTGCTTTGCAGCTTCATAAATTGTATCAATAATGTCATCACTAATATCTGCAAACTCAGGAAAATCATCCCTACTAACTTTAAATAAGCCACCATTTATGTATGGAAATCCACTTAGCTTGGTTAAATTTTCTCTTTGACTATCATCCGGTGTATCTACAGCCTGAAATAATCTATGTATTCTGTCCATTCTATTATCCGGATCTGCAGCTCTAACACGCTCGGACAAGTACCTTTTGAAAAGATTCATTTCAATGACATCTGTATCCTCGCAAAACATTAAGAATGCCAATCGCACGATCATCTTATCTGCTTGATGCTGTTTAAAACCAGCTTTTATAAACTTATCATGCAGCTCTCCCATTTCTGAAGCTCTACCAGCAGAAATACTAATACCCTTTCTATTTTCATCTTCAACCCTCTGTTGTACCTGTACTACAGGCGCCAAATCTTCTGTCTTCTCAAACAACTCTGGTAAAATATTCGCAGGGGCTAAAAAATATAGTAGCTCAGAAAGAACCTCATCGTCTGTTAAGTTTGTCAAATCAATCGAATGTGCATGAAGTTTATCATGCGTATAAATTCTTAGCTCTACAAAATTCGTAACTATTTCAAACTGTGTTACACCGGTCTGATAGGAAAATTTTGAACGATAGTCGAATGCCTGATCCATTCCTTTTCGTTTATCAGTTCTCTTAGCACCAAAAGAATAACTTGCATCTTCAACCTCAACAAAACCGACAGGCTTTAAAGTTGTTGGATCCTGAAGCTCATCAACGTCAAACATTCCTAATAACCCATCTGGTATTGTACCTGTAGCATCTTTATACTCTGTTAATAAAGAGAAGCTCTCTCCCTGCCTATTCTCTTGTTTTTCATATCCCAAAACTTTAACAAACAAATTATCTATAAAAGTTGGTCTCTTTTGATTCTCCTTCCAAGAATAAACTTCATCTCCATGAAACGATTTGACTAACTCTCTTGCAGCGAAGCGCTGCTCGTCCGTAATCTTCGCAACAATATCTCGCTTTTTAATATCAATCTTCAACTGATCAAGTGGAATCAGTGGTTGATAGTTAACTTTCTTTTTTAAAGCCATTCTTAAGCTCCTCTTTTTAAAACAAATTTGTGGTATTAAATACCACAGTCCATGTCCTTTTCAATATCACACTAAACACAGAAACCGTTAGTCTATATCATTAATACATATTATATTAACACAACTTCCCATGACTTATGATGTACGCCTGTAACACTCCAATTTAACGATTAATTCCAAAAAAAAGCGTCACTTATGATATGGACTTCCCTCATTAATCATAAACGCCCGGTAAACCTGCTCCGTCAACACCAACCGCATCAACTGATGAGGCAGCGTGAACCGGCCAAATGAAATCTGGGTGTTCGCCCGCTTCAACACGGCTGGCGTCAGTCCCAGCGAGCCACCAATGACGAAGGTGATGTCTGAGTGGCCGTAGGTGGTCAAGTCCTTCAGTTCCTTGGCAAACTCCTCAGATGACCGTTCCTTGCCCAGGATGGCCAGGGCATAGACGTATTCGCGGTCCTTAATCTTACTCAGGATCCGCTCACCCTCCGCGGCCATGACCTGGTCCATTTCGGCCTGTGACATGCTTTCGGGGGCCTTTTCATCCGGCACCTCGACGATACTGAATTTACAGAAACGAGAGAGCCGTTTGGCATACTCCGCAATCCCTTGTTTAAAGTACTTTTCCTTTAACTTCCCGACGACAACAAACTTGATGTTCATAATTATCCTCCTATGCACAGGTTATCCACAAAGTTATCCACAGGTGGACAAACGGGGTTCCTAGATATTGGGGGTAAACGATGTCCGACCTACGACATCTATTTTTTCGAAAAAAGTCAATGCTTTTCTAGTTATCCACCGTTGTCCCCCAAAACGGGCGTTCGGGGCTACCGCTTACAATCCCCGGCACGTCGCGCTTTTGGCTATCAATTTTTCAATAAAAATGTTTCTATCCACAGTTATCCACCGAACCTGTGGATAACTTTTACACCGGTTCCAACCGCGGCCCTGTCCTGTTTATAAGTTATCCACCGCAACTTCAGTCCGCTTATCCCCCAAGTTATCCACAAACGAAATTTCAAAAAATTTCCGCCCTGAATTACCCAAGGCCTTGGCAACTTCTTCGTTCGGCTCCTGATCCAATGACGACCGCTTTCAGACTTGTTCGGTACACCCGAAACTTCGGCTTTTCAATTTATAGTTTATCACAGCAAAAAACGCCAGCGGAGAAAATCTCCACTGGCGTTTTCAATTTCACGACTTTAGTTTAGCTTTCTGACGTAGCACTGGTCGTTTTACTCAACTGTGCGGACGTCTCGGTCAGCTTGACCTTCGTGGTCTGCTTCTTCCCATTGTGGTAGTACGTCAGCGAAACGGTATCGTTCAACTTGTACTTGTACAGGAGATCTCGCAGCGTTGACTGGTCGGAAATCTCGTGGCCACCCAACTCGGTAATGACGTCGTACTTGGCCAATCCAGCCTTCTTAGCGGGTGAATCTGCGGATGCGCTCATCACAACAACCCCAGCATCCACGCTAGATGGCAACTTCAAGACTGACTTCTGTTGCGAACTGGAAACGTTGGCGAGGTCCACGTAGGTAATCCCTAACGCTGGCCGCACAACCTTCCCCTTCTTAACCAGTTGATTGATGATGTTGACCACTTCGTTGGAAGGAATGGCAAAGCCCATCCCCTCAACACTAGTCCCCTCGGCATCGCTGGCAATCTTAGAAGAAGTAATCCCGACAACCTGACCACCGACGTTGATCAGCGCCCCACCGGAGTTCCCAGGGTTAATAGCGGCATCGGTTTGGATAACCGTGGCGTTCCCCGTCTGCGTACCAGCGGAGTTCGTCGTTTCAATCGTCCGTTTCTTAGCGGAAATAATCCCTTCGGTCAGAGACGTCGCGTACTGGCTACCCAGCGGCGACCCGATGGCTAGCGCGGTCTCACCAACCTTGATATCATCGGAATTTCCAAATGAGGCAACGGTCTTCAACGACGCGCCGTTAACCTTCAGTACGGCCAAGTCGGTCACGGAATCCTTCCCGACTAGTTTCGCCTGAAGCTGCTTCCCAGAGCTCGTCACCACGCGCAGTGCGGATGATCCCGACACCACGTGATTATTGGTGACGATGTAGGCTGTGTTGCCGTCCTTCTTATAAACAACTCCGGACCCTTCGGAGGCTTCCTCTAAGGCTGCCTTGGACGAACTGGAATCCGAAGACGAGGATTCCTGACCAAACAACTGGCCCAAGGTGCTGTTATTGTTTTGTTTCTGCAGATTGACCACGGAAACCATGGCCCCCTTCACCTTGTTAAAGGCTTTGGTGGACTGACTGCTGACATTGACCGTCACATTCGAGGTCTTGGTATTCCCGGTTGAATTACTACCACTAGGAACTGCCGTATCATTAATCCCGCTATTATTAAAGTAAGTAATACCACCGTAGGCTGCACCCCCACCTAAAAGTCCGGCGACGAGTGCCGTTACGGCAACCTTTGTCAGGGTCAAGCCACCTCGTTTACGCGTCTGAGGTGTTGGTGTCGTTTCGTTATTATCATTGTTTTGATTATTCTGATTATTATTATCCATCGTATTGCGCCAAAAGCGCGAACCCTCCTCAATCATCGGTCGCGTGTCACCGACCGCTAGTTTAGTAACTTCTATGTTACCCGGATCCTGTGAATTTTTTTTGATAAATAGATGGTGAAATCCTAAAGTTTTCCTACAGGGCGACCAGTGGGGTGGCCTCTTCCGGATTGGTATCAATCAACTGGAAGTCATGGCCCACACCGAAATCACGGTTCTCCATCATGGATGCCACGGTCAGGTGACACAGGGACTGCATGTTGTTATGCAGGCTCCGGTGCCCCAGATAAATCTTCTTAGTCCGGTTGCCCAACACGTCCATCAGGGCATCGGCCCCTTCTTCATTGGACAAATGCCCCTTGTCACCGAGGATCCGCTGCTTCAATGGCCAGGAATACTCGCCCATCCGCAACATTTCCACGTCATGGTTACATTCTAACAGGTAGGCGTCGGCATCCTTAATGACGCCCTCCACGTGTTCGGACACGTAGCCGGTATCCGTCAAGATGACAAAGGTCTTCCCATGGTAGTGAATCGCGTAGAACTGGGGTTCCGCGGCGTCGTGAGAGACCGAGAAACTCTCCACATCGATGTCGCCAAAGGTCTGGACGGTGTCTGGGGCAAAGAGGTGTTTCTGAGCCAAGTCGACCTTGCCGATCTTGGAACTCATCGCATCCCAGGTGCCTTCGTTAGCATAAACATTGAGCTGCTGGTACCGTCGCGCCAGGATCCCCACCGCTTGACGGTGATCCGAGTGTTCGTGGGTGACCAATAACGAGTTAACGTCATTTAAGTCCCGGCCAATGTTGCCCATTAATTTTTCAATCTTCTTGCCGCTAAGGCCCGCGTCGATTAAGATCCGCTGGTTAGGGCTCTCCACGTAGCACACGTTTCCCGTGCTACCACTGGATAAGACACTGATCCGCAAATCATCTGCTGCATCTGTCCGCAATTCCATCTGCCCTCTCCTTAAATTCAATACCGTAATAATACCGCATTTCCGTACCGTTGTAACTAACCGCGTATCAAACAACTTATATTCGGGCTTCATTCCCAACTGATCCCGCACTTACCCGCTAAAGGGGACTCACGACGCCGTCACAGCACCTGGTAGCCTCGTTTCAACCATTCATGAGGATTTACCGGTTCGACGCCCAACCAGCCGCTAGCGGCCATTCTCGTCCCAAATACGTCACCAACAAAAAAGGACGACCACCGTCGCCCCCTCAGAATTCATTAATCACTGGTTGTTGCGGTCCCACTGACGGACTTCACGTTACTATCCGAGTTCAGGATGGCCCCGGTAAAGGCGTTCACCCGTTTCAGCTGAAGAACCCCGGCGTTATTGCCGCTATCGGCCTTGTACGCAATGATCCAGGTTGGAATGTACACGCTACTGTTCTTTAAGTTAAAGTAGCGCGTATAGGCCAGTTTAGTCCACACAACCTTACTGTTATTGGCGATCTGGTTGTATTGATACAGCCAAATCAGCGCCTTACGCTCGGAAATCGTATCCGTCTTTTCCCGCAAGGTCTTGACCCCCGGCAGATACCCTTGCGAGTAGCCGGTTACCGACCCCGTATTGGTCAAACTGAAGCGAATCTCCCCAAACTTGGAGTAAATCTGGCCGTCCGTGACGCGCTGGGTATAAACAACCGTGTTATGACTGGATAACTGGGCGTTGTATTTGTACTGATCCCCATTTAGAATCAGTGACCCGTTATTAACCACCTCGTCCAGAACCTGATCCGGATGTTTAGTATCCACGCCGTTAATCGCGGCCTTGAAGGTGGCGGTAAAGGTCCCATCCGACTGGTAACGCACCGTTTGGTCGGTCAGGCTGGTCAGGTTACTCTTCACACTATCGTTATTACTCGTGGAAATGTAGTAACCCTCGCCGCTTTTCTTCGATGGCGCCGAAAACTTAATGTCATCGGCACGCATCTCCTTCACGATCGTCGTGTCGCTATCTACCGAACGGCTAGAGTCCGTGTCGGTCTGGCCCGTGGTGTCGCGTTGAAACGCGGCAAATAGGAAAATATCAATGGCGATGAACGCGACTAGAAATAGCCACTCAATGCGTCGAAAATCCATACCGGACTGGCCCCCTTTACCTCATGTTTATTGCTGTTTCAGCATCTGCGTGGCAGTCTTCCAACTCCCGTCGTAGTGCACGTACCAGGTTGGCGTCAGGTTAACCACCTTGTCCGACGACGTGGAGGCTAACCACTGATACCCAATCTGTAAACTACTAATTTTAGACTTGTGATAACCGGCCGCAACCAGCTGGTCGAGTACGCTCTGGGTGCCAGATAACGTCACCGACTTCTTATCGGTGGGCACTGGGACTTGGAGACTGTAGATCGAGAAGTTATACCGCCGCACACCCTGCGACAGCATTTGAATCCGGGCCGCGCCGTAGTTGCTTTGGTTGAAAATTGGGAAACCTTCGACGAAACTCCGGTAGGTCACGGTTGACTTACCAGCGTTGTACCCGTAGTAGCGCAGATTTTCCATGGGAATCCCAATGGTTTTAATCGCGTCGTAGCCGGATTTCAGGGCCTGATTAAAACTAAGTGACGCCTGTAAGGCACTGTAATCCTCGAACAACGCGGTCCCACTCTTGTTATACACGGTGAGTTGCCGGGAAGCCCCATCACTGTAGATGGTACTTTCCTTATTCTTCTTGGCCGAAACGTTGGTTGACTCCCCCTTGTTGAGCAGGCGAGTCGTAAAGTAGTCCGTGGACTGCTGGTTGACCAGGTAGCTATAAGACGGCACCGTGACACTATCCGTGACGTAAGCCGAGGCGGAATCGCCGAGCCACTGCATCTTGACGTCGATCCGGAAGAGATTTTCCTTCAGAATCTTCCTGATGGCCGTGACCTGCGACGTCTTCACCTTAACCTGGTAGACCTCCTGTTTCCGGTCGTCTAACAGGTACAAGTGATCGCTGTTGCCCAGCGGCACCATGATCCGTGAAAACTTAGTGGTGGTCCGCGCTAATTTATTGTTAAAGACCGTATTGAAGATCCGGCCATTGATTGGGCTGGCATACGATAGCAACAGGCTGTTCTTGCGCGTCAGGTAAGCCATATAGGCCGTCTTAGACGACACGCGAACCCGACTCATGCGGCCGAGATCCCATTTCTCCAAGGACTCACGAATCTCGGTCGTCAGATTAACTTTTCGGTTATTCAATAGTTCTTGTTTACCAGTACCATCGCTATAAATCACCTGTGTGGGGAGGTAAACATCCTTCTGTGGTCGGGTGTTCAGCTCCGTTGCCGGTGTATTAGAGCTCCGCTGGCGGTTATGCTCATACTGTGCCGGGTTGGTCCAAATCATCGCGGACAGAACCACACTGACGGCCACCGCGGCGGTCAATCCCAATGGTAGGAGAGCTTTAGTTATCTTCATCCCAGAGATCATCCTCCTCGTAAGGCTTGTAAGGCAGGGAAATGTAGAACGTTGACCCTCTGCCCTCGCGACTATCGACCCAGATCCGGCCGCCCAGTAACTGAACGACTTCACGGGAGATGGCTAGGCCCAACCCAGTCCCACCTTGGGCCCGTGAACGGGCCTTATCAACCCGGTAGAACCGATCAAAGATTCGTGGAATATCCGCACGCGGAATCCCCAAACCTTGGTCAGCAACGCTCAAAATCACGTTATTATGGGTCTCCAGTAGGCGACAGGTGATGACCCCACCATCTGGTGAGTATTTAATGGCATTATTCATCAAATTATCCAACACTTGCGTGAACCGGTCGGTATCAATTTCAACCCACAGGTCGCGCTTGGTGAAGTCTCGTTTGATCGTGTAGGTCTTCTCTGGCCGGTCGTCTTGCTTCAACATCATGTCGAAACGATCCAACACGTAGTTGAAAAGTTCATTCAGATTGACCATTTCCATGTCGACCTTTTGGGTCCCAGAATCCATCCGTGACAAGGTTAACAGGTCGTTAATCATCCGAATCATCCGGTCCGTTTCCTCTTGCGTCACCTTCAGGAAGTGCGGCGCCACCTCAGGGTCCTTCCAGGCCCCTTCGGAGAGCGACTCAATGTAAGCCCGCACACTAGTTAACGGTGTCCGTAGCTCATGAGAGACGTTGGAAACGAATTCCTTACGGTCCTGGTCAATCTTCTGTTGTTCCGTGACATCGTGTAACACACAGACCAACCCGGAGATAAAGCCAGATTCCCGCTGAATCAGAGAGAAGTAGGCCTGCATAATCAAATCATGTTCCTTAGTCGAAAAGTCCAAGACTAAATCATCCGGGTTCTCTAGTAATTCACGCAACGTATAGTTGTCGCGGATATCCAGTAAATCCAGAATTGACTTGCCCACGGCGCCATCCGAATCGGTATCCAGAAAACTCGTGGCAGTTTCGTTAATAATCGTGACATTCCCACGACGGTCGGTGGCGATAACCCCATCCGTCATGTGCGCCATGACGGAGTCTAGTCGCCGGCGTTCAGATTCCGTGGATTCTTGCGCTTCTTCGACCCGGACGGAAAGGTTATTGACGGCACTGGCAAGTTGCCCCAGCTCGTCACTCCCATAGACCCGCACGTGGCCAGAGTAGTCCCCACGGGCGATCCGTAAGGTTTGTTTCTTCATTTCATCAATTGGTCTCGTGATTGCCCGGGAAATAACAATGGCCATCACTAGTCCCAAGATAATTGCCACAAAAACAGCAGAAACATAGATCAGGGTGATTTGATTAATATTCTGATAAACGGAGTCTAAACTTGACCGCATCGAAATAACCCCGACTAATTCGCTGTTGTTTCCTTGCGTCCGAATTATTCGCGTAATGGTGGTGTAGTACCGGCTATTGTTCTGAGAATTATAGGTAGTCCGGACCACGTCACGGTTATTATAGATGGCATTCTTAATGTTATTGTCAGTCGTTTTTTGGCCAACAACCCCTTGGTTATCGACTTCATTGGTTCCCCGAATGGTTCCTTTGTTATCAATGACTCGAATCTGAGCATTGTTGGTGTTGTTAATCTCTGAGAGGGTCGATTTAATCTTCTTATCTGCAGACGTGGTATTCGTCGTCGACAGCTCATCAGACAGACGGTTCACAATGTAAGTCTGAACGACTTGCTGGGATTTAAAGGTATTTAAGTTCTGCCGTTCCAGTTGACGAACGAACACCGCCCCCACAATCTCCAGCGTTAACAAGAGGAGGAGCGCGAAGACCAACGCGATTTTAAAGTGAATCGACTGAAAAAACTTAATTTTGCTATTCACGAAGTGACATACTCCTCCAATGCGAGATTTAGCGGTAACCCGCTCGCTTAGGCCTGATCTTCAGGGTTGCGCAAATAGTAACCCACACCACGCCGCGTAACCAGCCAGGTTGGGTGACTTGGACTATCTTCAATCTTTTCTCGTAAACGACGCACAGTCACATCGACCGTCCGCACGTCCCCAAAGTAATCGTAGCCCCAAACCGTTTGGAGCAAGTGTTCCCGGGTCATGACTTGACCAATGTGTTGGGCCAAGTAGTGAAGCAACTCAAATTCACGGTGGGTCAACTCAATGTTGGCTCCCCGCTTAGAGACTGAGTAAGCTTCGGGGTGAATCGTCAAATCTCCAATTTCAATATCTTGGTTTTCTGGTTCTTCCGGTTGGGCATGGGCCGCCGTATTCTGGCGTCGTAAGTTTGCCTTGACCCGTGCAACCAGTTCTCGGTTGGAGAAGGGCTTCGTCACGTAGTCATCAGCCCCTAATTCCAGGCCGAGAACCTTGTCTAATTCTGAATCCTTGGCCGTAACCATAATGATTGGCATGTCATGCTTTTTACGAATCTCACGCGCAACATCTAAGCCATCAACCTTGGGTAACATCAGATCAAGAATAATCAGATCTGGGGCAGCGTCTTCAACCTGCTGGATAGCGGCTTCGCCATCGTAGGCAACTTCGACTTCGTACCCTTCTTTTTCCAAATTAAACTTCATAATATCCGTGATTGGCTTTTCATCATCGACAACTAGAATTGTTTTAGGCATAATTAAAAATTTCCTCCTTAAGGGAAATACAGTCCGATCCGATAATTACAGGATTATCGGCAGGCCAGCCATTGGATGTCAAAAAACCATCGACAATGGGGCCACTACAGTTAGTGTTACAATTTTTTCTCGTTTAAAGTCAAGGTTAGAAGTGAGCTACCACTGAAGGTCAGCTCGATAAAAAATAAAGGTCGTTGCGCGGCCTGAGAAAAATCCAGGACCGGTAGAGCAACGTTGCCTAAATTATAACACATCATGACCTATCTTTCAGGCCTTGTCTGTAAAGGATTTAAGGTGCTTTTAACTTACCATTTCCTGGGAAATACATTGTGATCATAAACGTTTAGTTCAATTATGTCTATTATCCAACTTTTTTCAATTAATTTTATGGATTACCCACCACTTTCACTGGCAAAATACACGTTTTAATCGAAAGTCAGTAAAAAAACTTTTATTTTTTCAAGTTCGGCTAATCCTTGAAATACCGGGGATTAGCTTTCTTAAATAACCAATTTTTTGAATAAAAATCAACTTTTTTTGAAAAAGGGGTTGCGCACCCCTAATCCTCATGATATGATAGTTCTCGTTGATATGGAAGACATACAACAGCAACAGAAATGGGCAGTTAGCTCAGCTGGCAGAGCAACGGACTCTTAATCCGTGGGTCCAGGGTTCGATCCCCTGACTGCCCATAACTACTAATCAGCTTTCACGAAGGAATGGCTTCGTGGTTGCTGATTTTTTTGTGTCCTAAAAGAATATTTATCCGTTTCCCTCATGTTTATTCATTCTCGTTAGCCCCCTGATTCGCTAGCTCCATTTCGCTTCGATCTGGGACTAGCGTTTTCCCCGGACGTCTGTTAATCTGGACTCGCAACCATTCTTACATATGAAAGAAGGATCGCCCATGTCCTCAGCTTTTTCCAAGGAGGCCCTCACGCTTGAGGTGCTGGATGCCATCTGCGAGAAGCTTGACCTCCAATCGAGTGCCTTAGTTTTTCTCGACTATGAGTTCAAACCCGGTGAAATCAAAAAGATTGAAGCAGACCTCATCCAACGTTCTGTGAAACGGCAGCCCACGTCCATTGCTGACGTCGCCGCATTGGTTCGAACCGTTCGACCCAGCCTGACTACTCATGCCGCCACTAGTATTGCGGAACAGCTCGTAGCCGGCTTTCGCGCCGAGTCTCGTTTCTCAATTCTGACCGGAAAATAGATCCAGGAACACGAAAGCTCACGACAATTGTCGTGAGCTTTTTTGCTTATCGTGACCAATAACGGCGAAGGGCGACGCCCACTTCAATCACAAAGAGAAGCAGGATGAAGCCACTAGCACTTCTGAGAAAAACTAAAGCGTCATTGAGCCAAAAAATCTGGCCTTGCATCAAGAAATCCATCAGTGCCTTAATAAAAAACACCGGGATTAATAATAAAATGAAGATTTCGACCAAATCCAGCGATTGTTTAATCTGATCTCTTAAGATCCTTCTAAAACTCACGCCATCTCCTCCTCCAACCTAACCTGTCTGAAACGACCCACTTGCGTGATCAAAACGCCAATCACTCCCCATGATCGCAGGTCACTTTAGTTTCCCCTGGTTAGTCTAAGTCTTATCGTAACAAAACTTCCGACTAAATTCAGGTGTTTTCAAAAATTAGTTTATGGTTTAACCTTTTACCTCATGCTTTAATTTCGATCACATAAAGCCACGGGAAAATTCCCGTGACTTTTTTATCCGCCAGATTGGCTGCTCAGCGTGAATCTGGCCTCACTGGACTAATTATTCACTGAAAGCTGTTATTGGGCTCATATGCGGCTTATTTTGCGGGAGAAACGATGATTAACGGTTATTACTATTGGAATTGGATAATCTCGGAACTATACGTTCACCCTTATATGCTCATCCTAGCAGCTTCTGAAACGCATTCGCTCGGGCTGGCCCTTCCGCTTAGCGTAGATGAGCCCCGGCTCGGCTACCTATCTACGCTAATGCGTCTCGTTCTCGCCCTTATATCCTAGTCCTGGCAACTTCTGAAACGTGTTCGCTCGGGCTGTCCCCTCCGCTTAGCCCAGATAAGCACCGGATCGGCTACGCCGAACTGGCACTTATCTACGCTAATGCTCAGGGCCAACCGCCCTCGTTCACACTCTACTTCCAGTAAGCATACTTATACTGCGCGTCACTCATCATCGTATACTTCAACCCACCAACCTTACTAGAAACCAAGTGTGCCTTGGCTTGTTGGTACAAAGGAACTAAGCCCGCTTGCTGGGTAACATACGTATCAGCCTGTTTCATCAGGTTCCACCGTTGTTGCGTGCTGTACTTGGCCGTGTTATCAATAGCCGCCATCAACTGGCTGTAATGGGCATCATCCCACTTGGTGAAGTTGACCGAGCTCTTGCCGTCCGCCATTTGGAGGAAGTCGGAAGGGTCCCGCCAATCCGTATTCCAGCCATCCAGGTCAATATCGAAGTTACCGGCCGATCCCTTGGCAATCTGCTGAGCCAAAGGCATCGATTTAATCGTGATTTTAAGGCCTGGCATGTATTTCTGGGCCTGTTGTTGTAAATACTGGGCTGTGTGCTTCTGTTCGTCCGTGTCGGCCGTCAGGAGCTCTAGGTTGGCCGTCTTAATCCCCAGTTCTTGCTTGGCCTGTTTCCAAAGGCTCGTTGCTTTGGCTGGGTCGTAGCTCAGCAAGTTGCCGACATCTTCTGAAAAGTCCTTCCCGGTTTGAGGATCATTCCCATCCCCGTAAGGAATCAAGCTCTTCGCGGCCGCAGATCCATCCTGAAGCACGTTCTTCGTGAGTGCTGATCTGTTCACCACATAGGAGAAGGCCTGACGAAGTTTGGTGTTATGGGTAATCTTCTTCTGATCATTAAATTCCAAGAACCGCATCGAACTGTTCAACGTCGTCTTCATGGCCGGATCATTGGCATTTTGTTTAATGTACTGCCCCGAAAGTGTGGTTTCCTGAACCGCACCGGACTTGAAGAGACTCGATGAGGTCCCAGGATCCTTGACCACCTGGACGTCAACCTGGTTAATCTCAACGTTCTTGGCATTCCAATACTGATCATTCTTCTCATAGGACCAACTATCCGTGGTCCCACTCCAATTGACCAGCTTATAGGCGCCATTGGACAAGGTCTTATCGGATGACGTTCCGTACTGACTGCCATACTGCTTGAAAAGATTCGTCTTCATGGGATATTCTGCTGTCGCTAAGATATCACCTAGCCATGGTTGAGGCTGTGACAAGGTCACCTGCAAGGTCTTCTGGTTGAGGGCTTTCACACCTAGTGTCGCTGGCTTAGCTTTACCGGACTGAACGGCATCATAGTTCTTCAAAAATTTCAGTTTGTTAGCCACCTGCGACTTAGATTGTGGATTTACCTGCCACTGGAAGGAAGTCACAAAGTCCTGTGCCGTCACGGGATCGCCATTCTGCCACTTGGCGCTCTGCTTAATTTTGAACGTATACACCGTCCCGTTATGCGTCGGCTTAACCACCTTCTCCGCCACCCCCGGGGCAACCTTCCCGTTCTCGTCCAGGGTGTACAGCCCTTCTTCCGTTTGCGCAATCATACTCGAACTGTTACTGTCGCCGGAAATGGCCGGATTTGCCGTCGCGGGATTTCCCACCATGGTGACCTTTAACACCTGGCCCGTGCTACTCTCTGCCTGCGTCGTCCCACACCCCGCCAAAGCAGCCACTGCTAATAATCCAAAACTCAATCCCAATAATTTTTTCATTTTAACGTCCCTCACTTATCTGGCCCGATCAAAAGAGCCGCCCGTCCTCGTTGGTTAACTCACCAACAAGGGCGAACGACTCGCGGTACCACCTTGTTTTATCTCTCAATGCGCGGCCTTCAGCCAGCGCGACGTGCGGTAATGGGCACGACCCAGTCATCACGACTTGTTGCATGATGACGACGCTCCGATGCGGTTCACGTCGACGGTTCGATTCGGCTCCCATCTGCCCGAACTCGCTAGACCGCCCTCGACGTTACTCTTCTTTGCCTGGTCTTAAATATTGTTATTAAATTTATCATCATTCATTTTAGATGTCAATCGTTTTATAAACATTCATTTTTATGTATATTAAGTGTTGTCACCACAAAAAAAGAGCTAATCCATACGGCTGTATGGTTAGCTCTTCTCATCATTGGCGTCATTTAAATAAAGTCGCCGCTAAATTAATTTTTTATACGGCAAATTACAAGTTTAATCCGAACAAGCCCGGAATCTTTCAATGGCAGTCTGTTGATGATGTATTTTTAATGGTCGTTGATTAATTAGTTCAAGTGCTGCTAGGATCTCATCAGTCGTTACTTGGCTAAAATTGGTCTTTTTCGGGAAGAACCAGCGTAACCGCCTATTAAAATATTCATTGGAACCTCGCTCCCATGGTGAATATGGATGGCAAAAATAAACTTTGATCTGATAATCCTGTTCTAAGGCCTGATAATTGGCAAACTCTTTACCATGATCAACAGTAATGGATTTTACTTGGGGATCGAAGGCCCCCATAAACTTGCCAAAGGCGGTGTTTAGAGCCTTAGCCGTTCTATTAGGGGCTTTGATGGCCCATAGAAGTCGGGTCTTACGTTCTACGAATGTAACCAGACATGATCGTGACTCACTTCGACTAGAAAGCACCGTATCTACTTCCCA
>NZ_RHOD01000036.1 GCF_003946095.1 Levilactobacillus lindianensis
GTTTGTGGTAAACACCATTTTAAAGGAAGCTGATCTTTTTTGTCCGAACAGCGTTCGGATTAATTTTACAATCTACCAATTACTAGATATGCCCAAAAGTTACTGGAATAGTCCCTCTAACGTCGATAAATTTGTTATAAAACCCATTAAAGAAGAATTAACTCCTTTGTTTAGAGGATTAACGGTTAGAAAAAAATATGGTAAAGGGCGTGGGAAACCAGTTATTGGCTATTCGTTTACCTGGAAACCCGAAAAGAAAGATGCCAATGATTTCTCACAAGGCCAATTACAAGATGAGCGTCAAAAGCTTTTTAATATTCAGCATAATGGTGAATTAACAGAGCAGGAAAAATGGCGCGCCATTGACAAGGTTAAAGGGTTAACTTTAGGCTCTACTGAGAAACAAGCATTGGCTGATAAACAGGCCGAGCACGATAAAAAAATAAGAGATCAAGCAAGACAAGAAGCACTTGCTGAACTCCGAAAGGGGTTTGGAAATAATGCCTAAAACAATTAGAGAACTTGCTGATGAATTGGGCGTTTCAAAGCAGGCTATATGGCAAAAGATAAAAAGAGATGCGTCAATCGATTTACGTCAATTTACATCAACAAAAGGTAATACTGTTTACGTTGATGTTGATGGGAAAAAAGCTATTAAAGCAATGTTCTCAAACAATTCGTCAACAAGATACCGTCAACAAAAAGATGATGTTGACGACAACAAAAAAGATGCGGTTGATGGACAAGATGAAGTGAAATTCCTTCGAAATTTAGTATCAGAAATTCAATCTGAAAAGAAAGAGTTACATAAGTTACTAGATCAGCAACAAAGATTGGCCTTACAGGACAAACAACTGCTCGAAGAATACAAAGCAGAAAACGACAGATTAAAAGTTCTCAAAATGCCCTCACAGGAAACAGAATTCAAACACTTAGACAATCAATATAAAGATGAAGTGAACGGGAACGCTCTTAAAGAGAAGTTGGAAAATTTGCAGGAACAAATCAAAGTTCAAAAAAGGATAGAAGAACAAGAAAAACCAAGAAAATGGTGGGGACTATGGCGAAAATAGATGATTCAGTTAAATTGACATCATTTAAAGGTAATTTATATGATGTGATGAAGTTAATCTTAGCTAAACGTGGGGTAAGTGTAGGACGAGCACGTAATCCTTTACCACATGTAGAAGATGATGAAATGGATCATGTTGAGGTAGTACGGCAACATATTGATGATGCAATTGCTGAATTTACTAAATAATAAAAAAACGCCGAGTCTCCTTAAAAGAGGCTCAGCGTTTTTTTAAATCTGTGACCAGACGTCCGCTCCCAAAGTAGGGAAGAGAGGTACGATGCGGCCTAGTTGTTCAGCTGTATATTGAAACTCAATTGCTGGTAATAAAACGTTAATTGCATCGGCAGCATGTTCACTAACTTCAGCTGCTCCTACAAGATGATGGTCTTGATCGTAAATCAAGGTGTTATCACCAATTGTTTCCTTATCAACTTGGCGGAACCATCCGTCAGGAAGATGATTATTTTTAATGGTGTAATCAGGATTTTGCTGAGCTTCTTCGACGCTCATACCAACCTGTGCGATTTGTGGTGAGGTAAAGACAATGGTTGGGATGGGCGGATAGTTGATTGCGTCAGTAGTCTTTCCTGTGAAAAGTTGGGTTAAATAACTAGATTCAAAGATCGCAGTCGGGGTGAGCTTAGGCTGTTCTTTATCAAGCACATCACCAGAAGCATAGATGTTATCAATGTTAGTTTGAAGATGATCGTTAACTTCGATCCCGTTAGCATTGTAACTAACGCCTACTTCGTCTAATCCGATGTTTTCGATGTTAGGAATTCGTCCGGTAGCATCCAAAATCCAGTCGGTGGTGAGGGTTTCGTGATCGTTATAAGACACGGTAAAATGAGAACCGTCTTCCTCAAAACGATCCACCTGAGCGTTGTAAATGAACTTCACCCCTCGTTTTTCGAGGTCGGCAATGACTTGTTTTACGTAATCTTGATTAAATTTGCGCAACGCCCGATTATGGCGTAAAAGTACAGTGACGTTCGCGCCGGCAGCATTGGCAATCGTGGCAAATTCCATGCCGATATAGCCCGCGCCAATAATTACGATATTTTCAGGAAGCTGTTTGAGGTTCATAAAATCGGTACTGTCATGCGTAAGTTCTGAGCCCATAACATCTAGATGGTGGGGACGTAGCCCCGTTGCAATCACGATTTTGTCAGCGGTGTAGCGCTGTTGATCCACTTCGATGGTGTGAGCATCAACAAATTTTCCACGACCGTGAATAATTTCGATGTCAACAGAGTCGAGTAAACCAGTAATCATGTCCGGCAAGCCGTCGATGACTTCGTGTTCATGTTCTACATTGGCAGTCCAATCCAGCTTTAAGTCACCATTTACAATGCCATCAAGGCGTTCTTGGTGGCGTAAAAGTTGAACCGGGTTGTCCAGCGTAATTTTCGCGTTGCATCCACGGTTTGGACAAGTTCCCCCGATTTTGTCCGCTTCGATAATGGCGACTTTTTTACCACTATTAGCTAGTGGAACCGCCCCGTCGAAGGCACCATGCCCCGCGCCTAAGTACAAAACATCAAATTGATAACTTTCAGTCATTTAATTACCTCCATCCTAAATTTAGGTGAATAAATAATTACCATTGTTGGCACGAGCATAGCAGAGGATAGGTGCGAGTTGCAAGCGATTGCAACTGAAGAGAACAAAAAGCAATCCTTAACTTTAAATAAGGATTGCTAAAAAATATCTTACTAACGTTTTAATGATTTAATCGATAGCATTGAAATACCACCAATCAAGGAAAAAATAAATGAAACAATAAAAATTCCAGAATAACCAAAAAGACTTATGACGGCAGCGGCTAAAACGGGTGCGATAGCTTGTGTAATTGTATTACCTAAGTTGTAAACACCTAAGAAAAATGCAACACGATTTTGATCGGGGATAACTTTTAAGTTTAATAAATTATCAAGTGCGTTCCATAAGCCCATTCCTAAACCGGCAGCTAAGGCGTAAAGAATAATACCAGTATTATTTCTTAAGAAGAACAGGGAGAGACCTGCAATTGCTAATAAGATAGTTGAGAGACCTACTGGTAATTTCAGTATTTTAAATTTATTAGATAGTGGCCCAGCGACTAATCCCATCAAAATGCCAAAAATAAGCATAATCATGTTAACAAGTTGGATAGAAGATTGAGTTTGATTACCACGATGAAGAAAGTCGGTCATTATATATAAAATGTATCCTGTAATTGCAAAGTTTCCAACTCCCTGAAACATTTTTCCTATAAGAGCTAGGTAGTAGTCGCGCCAATTTGCCAAGAAGGAAAAATTAACTTTACATTTTTTAAAGAAAACTTTTCTTTCTTTTTAGTTGAGGTTTCATCTAAATTAGAAGGCTCATGGACAATCAAAGTTGCAATTAATACGCCAGCAAATGTGAATATACCAAAGACTATAAATCCTAGTCGAAACTGGCTAAGGAACAAAGCACCGATAACGTTAAATCCGTTATTACCTAAAGCCATGCCTAGACCACCATAAGCAGAAGAAGCAGTCCCCTTTCCATCTTCAGGTGCAAAGGATAATCCAGATTTAAAAAGCCAAGAGCTAAAAAAGCCCAACAAACTTTACAACAATAATCGTAAAAAGCGCCTAGAAATAGGCTTTTTTTCATGTTTCGACGTTTGAGAAACGCATTCTAAGTCCAGTTTTTATTAATAAATGGGTTAATGTCCGCTAAATGAATATATAAACTGCGTCATAACTTAACAGTTGTGGCCTATTTTTGGCTCTGCGTCAACTGGTGTTGAAGAATAAATTTATCATTTGAGGCGGTTCTCCATTTGGGGAGCCGTCTTTGTCATGTTATGCCGTGATTTGGTAGATTCGTTTGAAGAAGTTCAGCTGATTCTTGAAGCCAAAACAGGATCGTTTGAGTGACTTGATGAGGCGGTTAACCCCTTCGATTGGACCGTTGGAATAAGGGCTGGTGACAGCGGCGAGAACAGCGACTTTGTGTCGCTTAAGCGTCGCGATCGTCATGTCCATTGCCGTACCGTTTGGCTCGTAAGTAGCTAACAGGTTTGCCAGTTCCGCGGGATGTTTCTTCACCATCAAAGCATCATGAAGCGCTAAGTAGGCCTCGTAGGTTTGCTTGAGCTTGGGCTCAGTATCAAGTGCGATATCGATGGCCTCCTGTTGCGTGACGTATTCATTCAAACCAAACAGGAACTGTTTGTGTTTAGCGTCAGGCGCAGTTTGATGAAAAAGCCGCCAGTTTGTCTTCATGATCTTATAAGGACGGCTGTGCTTGTCATCAAGCTGTTTGAGCGCTTGGACGCGTACCTGATCAAGGGCACGAGCCGCAAGTTGAATGATATGGAACCGATCAATGACGACTTGGGCCTTAGGGAAAACCTCATGAATAATCGTCTGATAAGCTGCATTCATGTCCATGGTGACCGTCTGGACCCGAGTGCGTTCAGCGAGTGAATAATGAGCGATGAAGAAGTTTTTAATCGTGCGGTTGAATCGATCACCAAGCAAGGCAATCAGACGATGTGAATCGGCATCAAGACAGATAAACGACATCATGCCATGAGTGGAACGGAACTCATCAAAGCAGAGTCGCGTGGGTAGCCGGTGAGCCGGTCGGAGTTTGAGATTTCGGTCAATGATCCGTTGAACCGAGGAGGCTGAGATTCCGATAATACGGGCGATGGTTTTGACTGGCAACCGTTCATGCGCTAACTTCATGATTCGTTCTGTCATGTGAGCGGCGATCGTGTGGTTGGGTTGCACGAATGGCGTCTTGGCACTGACTGTGTGGTAACAGTTATGACAGCGCCATCGTTGCTTGTGCAAGTCAATGACTGTCGGCATTTCAACCCCGTTGAGGACGCGCACGTGGGCCGTGTAAAACCCGTTAGGGTGCAAGCCCTCAAAGCCACACAGTGGGCACCGGGTTAACCGGTAAGTCAGCTCGGCATCAATCACATGATACTGGCGGCGACGTACCCCGTTGCCGCGATATTCATGACGAACAAAGGCTACTTTGATATTATGGTCTGGTATTCCAAGGACGGACAGTGTAGGATCATATTGGGACATTTACTCATAACCTCGCTTGCTTTTGGTTTCGACGCTAACAAGCATAGCATGGACACTGAGTAGGTGTCTTTTTGCGTTATCCAAAAAGGGCCTATACGTTCAGTGTTGATTATTTCTCAACACCAGAAAGTGTAGACCCTAAATTTATTCTTCAACACCAGTTGACGTAGAGCCATTTTTATTGGATGATTTTTATCCAATAACACAAAAAAAGGCGTATCGAAAATCGACACGCTCGAAGTAATGGCGTTAACAGTAAGCTACGGGTTTCTTAAGAATTAGACGTACTTCTATCACTTCTAACCAAAGTATAACAAAACTGCTTGCTAATGAATACTTAATGACATGAAATAAACACTGTATGAGTTTGGACACTAAAAAGTTCTTCGACTTACTCGGTTGAATTTGTTTTAAAAACCCTAGGCGATTTGAATACCAGCCTCTAAGGTGTTATCCAATTTATAGATTCGTTCAACATCAATAACCACTACGCCAGCGCGTGGGAAACGTTCAAAAATGTTAGTTTTATCTAAAATCTGATTAGCAAAATCATCTGTTTCATGAATATGAGCCGTTCCCTCAAAGCGAAATCCCTGTTGAGCGCCTCTATCAGCAACCGCAACCGCTGCCAAATGGTTGCTCGAGAGATTATCATAGGCTTGCCTGAAGGTATGCTCAAAGTAGATTAAATGTGAGTCATCTAAGACATGTAGTGAGCCCTTGGGACCAACTTGAGGTTTGCCATCTATTCCTGTTGTTGCTAGGAAGGGGAGCTGACTCTTTAACATATTCTTCATTTCTTCTGTAAGATTTACCATTTAATTTTCTCCAATCAACACGACATTACACTTTCCAATTACTTTTAGTAAGTATACTGTCGATATCCTATTTTGTCAATCCTATGTCCCAAGATGAACATCGCAGACTAGGATCACGGAAGGTTTAAAAAGATTCCCTTGTTTTGTAAATTGGTTAAGCAAACATGTTTATATCGTTGGTCATGCTCAGGATAGATGGGTATTGTGAGTGCAACCGGATTGAGTTGTTTGTATGCTGGGCAATGTTGACCTCGATACAGAGGATCATACCATTTCTGATCTGGATGATAACCTCGTTTTTCCATTTCACGTAACACAATACAGTGAAATTGAAATAATTTATATGGGGAATGTGCAAATACGTAATTAACGGTAGCGTGTTTCCGTCCCCATCCATTACCGCGAAGCGCCGCAATTTCACGATGCTGTCCCAATAATTGTTGTCTTGGGAGTTGCTGAATTAAATCTTGATGCCATAAACGCACGTTAC
Source organism: Levilactobacillus lindianensis (assembly GCF_003946095.1). Lineage (GTDB taxonomy): Bacteria > Bacillota > Bacilli > Lactobacillales > Lactobacillaceae > Levilactobacillus > Levilactobacillus lindianensis. Next base: position 6,463 of record NZ_RHOD01000036.1, read on the forward strand.
GGCTTCCTTTCTTGAAAACTAGTCTTAATATTTATGCCATTTGGAGGATTACAGTACTGAACCATTTTATGACGAAGCGCCTTTTCTATAGGTTCATCGGCAGTATAAGTAATGGGATTTGCGCCTACTCGGATTGTCTGATCAATTTGTTCAATTTTGTTGGTGTGATTGCTTATATTGCTCTTGCAAAGGAATGATATCCTTTTTTGCTGTCTTTGGAGCAGCGATTGCACCCTCCGCATGAACATATACACGGTTTATTAAGATGGCTTTGAAAGTGAAGTCGTGCTACCTAATTTTGAGTCGTTTTAGCCTAACTAATACCTATCATGCCGAATTTGTTATTGGATCGTTTAAGTTTAGAAGCAACTAAATTTGTTCGATTAATTAGTTGAAAATTCTTGGGATTGCCCATGTATTTTTTAGTCTGGTTATTAGCTTTTATGTTTGATCTGCTTATTTCTGATCGCAAACACCCACAACTGCGAGTGAATCCTTTTTGAAGTCGTTGACTGTCAACAATACATTTATTTCCACATTGACATTGACAGAGCCAAAGCGCGTTTCCATTAGAACTGCTTCCCCAAAAACTAATGACTGTGAGTCGTCCAAACGTTTGATTGGCCAAATCGATACGCTTTTGCATACTAATCTCCCCGTTTGATAAGAAGGTACTTAAAGAGTTGTTTTCAATTGATCTAATCGCCATTGGCACCATGAAATAAAGGCTAATTCGTCAATCTTTGGAATGCCATAGGTTCTAGCATACGTTAACTTTTGAGTGGTAAGTAGTTGATCATAGGGTTTGCTAATAATACCAACCACAAGGATATCGACATTTTTGTCAATCCCGTTGACAGGTTTTGCTCCTAGAATAATTGCTAACTGTTGTGCCTGGAAACGACGAAAAGATCGCAAACGGCCGGTAAAGAGAATTCGTTTGCCCCTTAAATCTATCATGATGTTTACCTCTCACTAGGGGGAACGTTTGCTAGATCTTCTGCCTGATACTTTTCGATGCGATATAAGGTTACTGGTGCAATACCTAACATGCGAGCAATTTGTCGCTTGGTCAGAGTTTCATCTCCGTCTTTCTTCCTATTTAAAAGGCGACAGGCTTCTTTATAAATATAGCGTTTTTGACGATTAGGTGAATGAGGACCATATTCGCGAATTTTGCCCTTATATTTGCCCTGGCGTTTGGCAATTTCTATGCCTTGTTGTTGCCGTATCTTAATAGTTTCGCGCTCTTCTTGAGCAATATACTTATATAGTTCGACAATAATTGTCGTAATCAAGTTACGAAGGTTAGGATCTTCAATACTTGCAAAGCTAGGCAGATTTAGAACATTCAATTGAGCTCCACGATGGCGAATGGTTTCGATGATGTCAGTCAAATCATGAGAATTGCGACCAAGTCGATCAAGGCTCAATACCACTACTTCATCATCATCACGAATATAGTCTAACATTGCTTTTAGTTGAGGACGATCGGCATTTTTACCTGAAAGCTTCTCTTGAAAGATTTTATTAACACCGGCATCATGTAGCTGCTCAATTTGACGTGCAAGATTTTGATCACGCGTACTAACACGCGCATAACCGATTTTAGCCAATTCTAGGTCGCCTCCGGGTCACTTATATGTAACTAATAATACTCCCTTCTCACTTTAGTTACAATAGGGTACACTCTAACGAAAAAATCCTTCGATTAGTCAAGAACCGTTAGTCAAGCCTCAATAAAGGCAAGCCAGTACTTGGCGATGCCGCTTGGGCTGAATCAATTGATGTGTTTTAGGATTTGCAACACAACCGAAATTACAGTTCTCATAAAATCCGCTAAGCCTAGACAGTCTTTACTTTAAAGGCAAATTACAAGTTTAATCCGAACAAGCCCGGAATCTTTCAATGGCAGTCTGTTGATGATGTATTTTTAATGGTCGTTGATTAATTAGTTCAAGTGCTGCTAGGATCTCATCAGTCGTTACTTGGCTAAAATTGGTCTTTTTCGGGAAGAACCAGCGTAACCGCCGATTAAAATATTCATTGGAACCTCGTTCCCACGGTGAATATGGATGGCAAAAATAAGCTTTGATCTGATAATCCTGTTCTAAGGCCTGATAATTGGCAAACTCTTTACCATGATCAACAGTAATGGATTTTACTTGGGGACCGAAGGCCCCCATAAACTTGCCAAAGGTGGTGTTTAGAGCCTTAGCCGTTCTATTAGGGGCTTTGATGGCCCATAGAAGTCGGGTCTTACGTTCTACGAATGTAACCAGACATGATCGTGACTCACTTCGACTAGAAAGCACCGTATCTACTTCCCAATGACCAAAAGCTAACCGTTGATTAACAGTTGTTGGCCGTTGTTCGATGGAAGTCCCACTTGTAAATTTCCCACGATTTTCGCTCACTCGGTGCTGGCGGACATTCCGATTGGGTAGATCAGTCAATTTGAAGGGGAGCCAGCCACGATTAAGCCAATTATAAATTGACGCAGTGCTCAAGTTATAAGCGGCCGCAATGGTTTCTGGTGACCAGGTTAATCGTAAGTGATTGGTAATTAAAGTCGCTAATGCTGCCGTCAGCATCGAACGACGACCGCAATTCCGCCTTTTGCGATCTGCATCTTGCTGAGCTAATTCTGGATCATAAGGTTTAACCCGGTCCAACTCATAGCTAATCGTAGCTTTGGCGACGCCTAAGGCGTCAGCCATTACTTGGTAAGATTTATTCCCCTCATTGACCAGTTGTGCTAGTGCGCCACGTTGAAAACGTGATAAAGTAGATGTACCCAAAGTAATCACTCCCTATATTGGTTGGAATTAGCTACTACCATTGTAAGTGATTGCTTTGGGCTTTTTAATTTCTGTTCGGATTAATTATAGAATTTGCCTCTTTATAAATAATACCAGATACATACGAATACTACCTTATGAAGCTGTCAGGGGCACTCAAAGTATCTCTTGGAAATTATAAAGTAACGACAAAAAGGCCCCTACTCCGCATAATAGAGGGATTTTTTGTGTGCATTCTGCTTCATTTAAACGGACAAGTATACGTCTAAAAGCTGAACGTGTCGTCTGAGGGCGCGTGATTATTTACTTTTTAGTTTATAGTCAAGCTTATCCTTTGTTTCCATCATCGATACCAATTCATCGTAAGTATCGCGTGTTTGGGGAGTTAGTGATTCAAGATAACTTTCAATCATCAAAGAAACCATTTCACTAGCTGAACGCTTATCAGCTGTTGCTTTAGACAAAGCCAAAACGGCATTTCTGGTATGATTATCAACTCGCATGTTTACATCAAAGGTAGGAATTTTTTCCGCACTATCTTCGCCAAAACCTGCTTGCTTTCTAGAAATTGATGATACATTTACGTTTACCTTCTTATCAGGACTTTTTACCTGATCATCATTACCGTGTTTCAAAAGTCCCCCCATATTATTCTGCCTCCAATCTAGATACTAATTCAGTAGCAACAGCCGTATATGTGCTGTGAGTAGCTTTATCCCAAACAGAACGACTGCTTTCAGTGATTCCAGTAAGGTCATATCTCTTTACTCTTTCCATAGCAGTAATGACATTTTCAAATATGTTGTCTTCCCCAAATTCTTCTACGGCCTGTTTAAGAACGGCATTGTCAATAATTGATTGCCCTTTTGTAAGAACTGGAAGAATACCTGCTACATCTACTTTTGCTCCAAATTCGTCAATTAAATTCGTTTGTAAATAGCTTAAGAAACTTTTTGCTCCCAGCAATGCTCTTTGCTGAGTTTGTAGCATAACAATGATCCAGTCGCAGCACATAAAAACGTTATCGTTTGTTAAACTCATTGTAGGGCTTACATCAAGAAACACGAAGTCGAATTTGCTAGATATATTTGACAAAGAGTTTTTAAGATAGCTGACTTTAGCTTTTTCATCAATGTCTTGTTTATCAACCCACCGACTGAATAAGTTCATATCAGCAGCAGCTGGTATTAAGTCAAGACTGTTCTTAATGTTAATGATGCCGTCATTTAAGTCTTTTCCGTTAATTAGTAATGCGAAAAGAGATGGATCAATTGTGATGTTGGAATTTTCGTGACTTTTTGTTTTTATCATTAAATCAGTTAGGTTTGCTTGAGGGTCACAATCTACCATAAGCACTTTATATCCCATATTTGATAATTCCCAACTGATTAAGGCTGTAGTAGATGTTTTACCAGTACCACCCTTTTCATTGGCGCAACTAATTATCATTTTTTATAAATCCTCCATTCGTACACGGTACACGGTGTACTGTGTTATGTGTACAGTGTACCGTACTCAGTACACAATGTACAGAAAAAAATCCTTAACAATTGAATGCGGAATGACGGCTTTTTAATGAAATTATTTAAGTGTACAGTACACAGTATTCAATACACAGTGTACAGTGTACAAGATACAGTGTACAGTGTACGGTGTACTGTACACAAGAAAAGTTGACCAAAAATTTGATAACTGATATAATGATAACCGTAGTAAAAATAGAACATAAAAAAACACCCACCGACGGGAATCGGTGAGCGCCAAACAATCTTCTAATTTATAGATTATTATATCATGGCCGGTGCGATTTTTAAAGCCCTAGGGGACAAGCTGGGGTCTAAATCCAAGGGGACACGTTTGCCAGGGCGACTTCAATAAGTCTGGCTATACCACAACAAGGCTATCTGTACGGCTGGGTGGTGAATGGTGAGCGCGACCATTAACGGCGCGGGTGGTAAAACGAAGCTTCGGCTTGGTGCCATTGATTAGTTGGTGATCGAACAAAAATAAATACGTATCATCAACGCCTTCTAGGGCGTTTTTTAGTAGGCTAAACCGAAAACGTAGGTTTATAATGAGTGGTGGTAGCAATACCGCAATTGTACAGACAAGCGACGGGCGTTAACGACCGACGAACTAAGGGGAAACTTTTAGTAGTAGAATTGTACTCTGGTTCAGTTATTCCAAATAGCTGATTCCAGGGAACAATTCTGCGCTCAAAACGTCACTCCCTCTAAACTGAATGGAAAACCGTAACCCGTCAAGACAAATTCCAAAGAAAAAAAGAAAGTTGGTGGAATTGTTGGAATGTAAGGATTACATTGTTCCATTGAATCCAGATGTGATCGTTAAGAAGACAATCTATCGGAGTTCTGCAAGAATTACTGATCGACAAAGGAACCAAGTGAAGAGAGTTTTGCGTAGTCAAGGGTATCAGGGAAGAATTAGTAGTATTCGATACACTCGGGTAAATTACAAGTATTCATTTAAAGTATCCGTGAAGTATCAGGGGAGTGTCGGTAAGTTTTTGGTTAATACAAAGAATGAGACAGTTGAATTCAAGGGAATGGCCTAGACGTAATTTCAGTGAATTTCACAAACTCATTTTCCCCAATTAAAGCCAATCTGCGACCTATACCACTTCTTTTTTGGACAAGTTCACAATCAAAAAATAACGGAATGTGGAAGTACCGCGGTGAATGTGGGTTACTTGGTATACTAAAAAAGGCTCCCGGTTTAACACTGGAGGCCTTTTTTCTAGGTTACATATTTTGAGGATGAATGTTTTTATCTTCGTAGCTTTTACTTGGGTGCTGTAACATGATGAATACTGCTTAGTTTTTGGTGCCGTACCCCGCAACAGATGCGTCGCTTCGTTGGTATTATCTTAAATGCTAAGTACCGAGTTGAGAAGGATCATAAAGATATTGGCGTCATAATCCCACTGGACGGCGAAGAACTTAAATTTTTAATGACTAAAGCCTTGAGACGTTACTTTAACGCCCTAAGAAGCAATGAGAAGCACATCAAGAACGTGGAAAATTACCTGTACGGCACCATGCAAAACCTATTTGGCGTTTGGTGGAATAAACAAGCGGCTAGAGAATATGCGGCCAAACACCCCGAAGAAGAAAAGTCGGCCGACAACGATAACAGTGGGTTGTACTACTAGTCCTAAAAGGCTATAAAATCCTTTCTAAGCAGTTTTAAGACTCACTAACCCCTTTATACTTAAGTTAGATTTAAATGGCTTAAACAGAAGAATATGGTCTTTTAAATGAGTGTCAGAGCTAACCAGGCTAACCAGCTCAAAAGTTCAGCCTTTAGATCAATGCCAACCTCAAGTGGTCTGAGGCCAGGGTTTTATCCGTTGATCAGATACTCAAAAGATAGTATAATGGTAGTAGCGAAAGAAAGGAGATGAGACAATCATGGCAGTTAAGGAAAAGAAACGGGTCCAAGTCAAGATTGATAAAGATTTGGCCGATGATACCGAAGCAGTTTTAAGCGAATTGGGCTTAAATCCAACCACGGCCATTAACATGTTTTACAAGCGGATTGTTGCTAATGGTGCTTTACCTTTTAATGTGTCTTTAAGCGAAGAAGAAAGAGCTAATTTACGCTTTTTAAAGGCGACCGAAGGGACACCAGTCACCGAGTTCAAAGACGCTAAAGAGGTCGCTGATTGGCTCAACGATCCAGATGAGGACTAATGACTTAGTCAGCCTATACGTTAGTTTTGTAGAAACTAACGGTGGCAAGTCTCGGCCAGTTTTAATTCGTCGGGTATCAGAACAGACGGTCGAGGCTTTTAAAATTACTAGTCAGTATGAAAAGAAGTCGGCTTATATCAAGCAACAATATTATCCGATTCAAGATTGGCAATCCGCTGGGTTGAAGAAACCTTCCTGGGTCGATCTTGGTAATATTTATCGCTTTCCCAAAGCCGGTTTAAACTTTAAAGAAATCGGTCATTTAAGTAAGCTAGATCAAAATAAAATTTCAGATTTTACGCTTGACCTGAAATCAAAAAGAAGAGGTAAGGGTCAAAAGATAATTCAACAGCGATCAAGTAAAAGGAAGCACAAAGAAAGTAAAGCAGAGCTTACACAAAGAATTCAAAAACAGTTAAAAGACTTTGCTAAACACAATCCAAAAATTAAGCCAAAAAACAATCCTGAAAATAAAAACGATCGGCCTAGTTATTGGGTTGATCGTTTTTTAATTTATCCGGTTTATGGGCGTTGACATAGTCAGCGAATGTTTTTAAAAGTTCTTCGGTTTGTTCGACCGAGAGGTTATTAGCTTGAAAGTACTTTTCTAACAAAGCCCCTTTTTGAATTAATCGGCGAGAACGGGCTTTGCGGGCTTGCCGATTTTCATAGTATTTGGATTGCCGTAATTTAAAATCTTCCCGCTCAATTTTTTGTTTTAAACGCGCTTGCTGCTCGACTAGTTTTTCATATTGATTAGGCATGGAATTCCCCATCTCCTATGACTAATGATCTACGGACTTTTCCTTTAAAAGCTCGGATACTTTTTTGGATAAGGACTTGATATTTTCATTAGATAAATTAGCATAATCTAAATTGGCTTGACTGATGATTTGTTTACCTAGCCGTTGTTCAATCTTATTTTTTTCGTCCTTAATTTTTTGATTAAGGGCTTTTAATTTAGCTTCTTGTTTTTCTAAGTTACTTTGAGACATAACGATCCCTCCAATCATATTAGAAATAATCACCGAAACTATATCATATAGGAAACGTTAAGTCAAAGTATAAAATTTGAAATAGCGAAGCGGAAGGCATACACTAAAAGTAAATTCAGGAGAATCAGCAGACCGAGTAAAACGAGGTAAATGCGCACTTATACCCCACTAAATTATTGTGGGGTAAATCGTGCCAAAATCCTGTATTAGAAGTCGCCGATGGCGACAACAAGGTCAAAACCCATAGAATCAAAGGAAGACGGTGACTGACATGGCAATATTCCACATGAGTTTTAGTAATATTAGTGCTGGGAAAGGACGAAGTGCGATTGCCAGTGCCGCTTATCGAAGTGGTGAAAAGCTATTTGATGATCAAGAAGGTCGCCACTATTTCTATGCTCGGTCAGTCATACCAGAGAGTTTTATTTTAACTCCTAAAAATGCACCAGCATGGGCCAGTGATCGAGAAAAATTATGGAACGAAGTAGAAAGAAAAGATCGGCGAGCAAATTCTCGGTATGCGAAAGAGTTTAACGTGGCTTTGCCAGTTGAACTAAGCGAAGATGAACAGAAAGAATTATTGACAAAATACGTGCAAGAAAATTTTGTTGATCAAGGCATGGTAGCTGATGTAGCGA
>NZ_RHOD01000037.1 GCF_003946095.1 Levilactobacillus lindianensis
ATTTATTTGAGCTGTGGAAGGTAAACGCGGTTCTGAATGTCTCTTAAAACCTGTCTCAAATATTGACTTCAATCCACAATAAAAATGATAAGAATAGGAAGCAGTCTAGCCAGCCAAATATTGATGTTTGGATATTGTGACAGAGTATGATAGAGCCATTGGGCAATTATAAAAGCGCCCAATCCGCTGACGATTTATTTGATGTTTTTATACATGTTATTTCTCCAATATATTCATACTAATATAGTACCTATAATACCATTAAACAAAAAAACAGCCCCTATTATCTATCCACTAGATAACGGGGGCTGTTTTATAGGGGCGATTAAAAGGCACAAATAACCCCTCAAAAACGTTGTTAAAATAGCCCCCAATATCTACATTATAGATATTGGGGGCTATTTTAATTTATTTTTTTATAAGTGCCCCTAAACTATAGCTATTGATTCAAGATTTCATGGGAGCCAGTTGCAACCAATAACAAAATCAATTCATCATGATCTAGCTGATAAATAACAATCCAGTTGTCATAATTTTTACCATAGTTTCCATATCTGGCAGGGTGAAATTCACGATAGCCACGCCAATTTCCTTTTAATGCATGATCTTTAATCTGTTTCAAAACAAGGACATCTTGTTCAACAATTGCTTCTAAACAAGGCTTCAAGACAGTTATTGGGAAATGTTTTTTGACTAGTTTTTTTAATTCACGTTCAAAAGATTTGGTCTGTTTAATTTGCATCTAACTTATCGATCCAATCTTCAAAGTCAGTCAATGAACCAATGTTTTTGACCTGCCCTGTTTCTGCTTCTTTTTTAGCGGCTAAGGCTTCCGGAGAATCTAAAAAGCTGACTAATCGAACTTCATTATTGGCCGCTTTAACTAACGATAAGCGTATATACTCAGAAACGGTTAGCCCTTGTTTTGCTAGATTAGCTTTAGCCCGTTCACTAATGTCAGGTGTTACACGAGTTGAAATTGTCTTGTTTTTAATAATAGTATTACTCATTCTAATCCGCCTCCTTTAAGTTTACCATCGTACTACATTATAATATTCGATTTTTAGGTTTTCTGCAACTAAATTAATTTTAAAGTAAAGGAACTAACAGCTTATGCAACAAGTTGTCTTACCCATCAAAGATTCAAACGTTCTTAGAAGCTGTCTCAGGAATCAGCTTACATCCAAAGATTCATATCGATATGTTTGATACACCTGCTAATGTGCAGCATTGGGAACATTTCCACGGATTCCCGGATGGTAAGCCAGCAGAAATCGCCACAGCGGCACAAGATGCTAATGGTGACGGTTTCGTTGATCTGCCAGAAACAGAACCGGTTTCCGGTACAACGATGGTGCCATTTGACGCTGAACCGGCCAAGATGCATGTGCCAAATGACAGTTACCCAGTGGCTGATGCAGAAGGTCACTATGCTTATGACAAACTCGTTGATCTGAAGGAATTGCAGACAGCGTTTAATGCCGCTTTTGGCAGTGACGATTTGCAGCTTGATAAAAGGGTCATTTATATTCATGGTGTGCCGGATACCTTGAAGCTACCGGCTACTGTTCAAGGAACTGTCATGAACTACGATGCCCACGTTACTTTACCAATTGCAGTTGGGAAAATCATCAAAGCTTAAACTAATTAGTTGAATAAATAACCTATAAGTAGTCTTGAAACTTACTGGCAATACGCCTGCTGTTTCAAGGCTACTTTTGGGTTTGAAGACCTTATTTACCTATAAATAGAGCTTTTTACATTATATGTACAGATTAATACGGCTCTGGTGCAAAGTTTGCTTGGCAACTTCATTCTAGTATACTGAGTGACAAGAAACGAGGGATTGTGCGCATGAATTACTTTAAAGGACGCCACTTTCAACAGGATATCATTATAGTAGCCGTTGGCTACTATTTTAGGTTCAGTCTCAGCTACCGTGATATCGTTGAATTGCTACGTGATCGCGGGGTTAGTGTGCAGCACACCACGGTCATGCGTTGGGTTCATCATTATGGTCCCATCTTTAAGGCTTTATGGCGCCAACATCAAACCTCCCATACCAAAAGTTGGAGGATAGACGAGACTTACATTAACGTCAAAGGTCATTGGACTTATCTGTATCGTGCAATTGATAGCAACGGTCTGACACTCGACTTCGAACTGCGAAAGCATCGTGATTATGCGGCAGCCTATCACTTTTTGAAACGGCTTTTGACGACCAATGGTCGTCCTGATCGCTTAGTCACCGATCAATATCGAGCAACACTTAAGGCAGTGAAGCACCTGATGAAACAAGACTACTTGAGCAAATCAGCACACCAATGTTCCAAGTATCGAAACAATTTAATCGAACAAGATCATCGATTCATTAAACGACACCGGGTGCGGTCAGCAAGTTTCCAAAGCATCCGAACCGCTAGTGCAACACTCAGCGGCATTGAAGTCATCCATGCATTACGCAAGAAAACCCGACGAGAGCTAAGCCTCATCGGGTTTTCAGCCGTGGACGAATTAAAAGCGATGGTGCCAGCATAACCTACAACACCCTATCAACAACTAGGTAAAAGGCACACTCTCAGACTATTTGCACCAGAGCCCTAAGCGGGCCTTTGCTGATTTGATTGCACTAGCTACCGAGACGATCGTCGATGCGACCAGCCTAACCGTCGTCACCAGTGACCCACTCAGTGTCGACCGCCAACAGCGACTCACCCATTTTGAAGCCCGGCCTTTACTCGCGCCGGTAGATTTGTCCAACACCACGTCAATTCCGGTTACAACCATTCAGGCAACGACCCAGGCTAAACTTGCCGAGCTCCCACGAACAACTCAGCGGCTCGTCAACCCAGATCTTTACCCGGTCTACATGACGACCACACTCAGCCAGTTGCAAACTAGTTTGTTGAATAAAATGACGATACTAGCAGATTAACAAACGAACACGCGTAGCAACGACCAAAGCCACTTCTGTACTTAGCGTTCAAATGACCGCTAAGTACAGAAGTGGCTTTAGTTTATATCAAGTAACAGTTAGCTCACTGACCAGTAATTTGATCATGTTCACCCGGGGTCAATATTTTGGTCATCACCGTAATCAAATACGCTTGTTCGCGCTCAATTTCAGTTCCCGGCAATTCCAGTATTAACCGCGCTAGGTAACCGAATAGCTGCGATAACAAACTTTGCAGTATCAAATCATTCGGCCAATCCACAATCAAATGATCTGCTTTTAGTTGATTGATGACACTTCCCATCTGCTTGACCATCTTAGGCGCAATCTGGCTAAGAATCTGTTCGCGTCGTTCGGTGTCAAAAGCTGCCACTTCAAAAATGACCTTTAACTCTTTCACGTTAGCTTTAGCAAATGCAACTCGGTCCGTAAAAATTGCTGTGACGAATGCCTGTAGACTGGGATAACGCTGCCGTAATTTATCCTCTGAAAAATCACTCGCTAAGATTGGCACAATGTGCGCGGTAATTGGTGCTAAGATGGCATCCCGTAAGGCAGCCTTAGTCTTATACCGCCGATAGACCGTCCCCTCCGCAACGCCGGCCCGTTGTGCAATATCACTAGTACTGGTCTGGTCAAAACCCTTTTCAGCAAACAAATCGAGACTTGCCTGGAGGATGGCCCGTTGCTTAGGTGTAATCGTTTCATTCTGACCTAGATCCTGTTGAAAATAATCCCGTATCCGTGGTCGTTCCATATCCTCACACCTTCCGATAACGTTTCATTCCAACAATATTCAACATTGTTAGTACGACCATAAACCCTACTAATATTAACAAATTGACACCAATATCGCCAAGCCCAGCACCCTTTGTCACAACAGCCGTCATCGCATTAGCACCATAGTATAACGGCATGATGTGGGCAATTGCTTGCAACCAACTGGCCATGCCATCGACTGGAACCAACCCAGCAAAAAAGATTTGTGGTACAACAATCAGTGGAATAAACTGAATCATTTGAAATTCTGAGTTAGCAAAGGTGGAAATAAAGATACCCAAGGTCAAAGCCACTAACGCTAATAATAAGTTAGTCAGAAAGACCAGCCAAATACTACCAACTAAGTGAATCTTGAAGACCGTAATTGTAAAAACAACGGTCAGGACAGTCTGAATGATGGCAAAGCCCCCATAACCAATTAGATAGCCCATAATAATTTCACTCCGTCGAATTGGGGTTGCAAGTAGCCGGCTTAGGGTTCCAGTAGTGCGTTCATTCAAAAGTGAAACGCCAGAAATCAAGAACACAAAGAAGAAGACAAAGAAACCGAGAAAGGCTGGAAAAAAGTTTTCAAAGAACGTTGAATCACTACTACTATAAATATAATGAGACTTAGTCGTATAACTGGTTGCTTTAGCTGACTGAGTCGAACTAGACGTCGTGGCTGTGGCCTGCTTGAGTTGCTTTTGTAATTTCTCAGCAGTTGCCTGGTCACCGCGGGCCTGGGCTTGTGCAATGGCAGTCTTCAGCTTGGTCACCGTTGCTTGTGTCTGGGCTGCTGTCAGCTTCTTCAAAGCGGCTTGTTGCGATTCAAGGGCCGCGCGCTGTTTCTTAGTAACGGTCACCAGCGTCTTCATTTTCAACTTGACTAATCCTGATTGTAAACTCGCCTTAATTAAAGACGTGTTGGTTGGATTGCTATTTGAATAAGTAATCGTCAATTGACCATTTTTCTGAGTCAAATAGCCATCTAGATCATGCTGCTTAATCATTTTCCGTGCCTGTGAACTATCATAATGATGAATCGTCACGTTTTTGGTATCGATCACGTTAACCACGGATTGGTCTACATGATGAACACCCAAGCTTGCTACTTGCGTCGTGTTGTTTTGAAATAAGAAATACATCAGCGTCATAATCAGCAATGGTGCCAAAAACATCAGCGCCAAGGTACGCTTATCACGTAACATTTGCTTAAAAACTCGTCTAACGATTGCCATCGTTCGCATCTTGCATCCGCCCCGCTTTCAAAAAGACCTGTTCGATCGTATCTACTGCATACTGTTGTTTCAGTGCCGCGGGTGTCCCCTCAGCAAGCGCAATCCCGTGCCGAATCAACATGAGATAATCACACCGTTCTGCTTCGTCCATGACATGCGTTGTCACGAGCATCGACTTACCGGTATCCTTGATCTTATTTAGTTCGGTCCAAATTTGTTGCCGTAATTCTGGATCAATCCCAACGGTCGGTTCATCTAAAATCAATAATTGGGGATCCTGAATCAGGGCAATTGCCAACGACAAGCGCCGTTTCATCCCACCCGAATAGCCACTGACCCGCTTGTCTAATTGGGACGTTAAATCAACTAATCCGGCTGCATAATCAATCATCTGTGCTAACTTTATTTTTGGAACGCTCATCAATTGCCCAAACAAGGTCAGGTTTTCACGGGCCGTTAGTGTCTCATACAAAGCGTCACTTTGGGCCATATACCCTACTTGTGCCATTACCGCCCTATTGGGCATCACCGTATCCATGACTTTAACAGTGCCACTATCCACAGCTTCCATCCCTAAAATACTCTTGATCAAGGTGGTCTTCCCAGCTCCTGATGGCCCAATCAAGCCATAAATCATTCCAGCCGGCAGTGTCAAATCAATCTGATTGAGCACTTGCTGATGACCAAAGTGCTTGCTGACCTGCTTGGCGATGACATAATCCGTTGCCATTTTAATAACCCTCTTTCTCAAAGCGAGTGTATACTCACTCACTTAATGGCCTTAGTATAATCAGTACATCTCGGTTTGTCAACATTAAAATGAGTTATCACTCACTTATTTTGTTTCCGGCCTATTTGTCACCGCATTGCAAACAAAAATGCGCCACCCCGTTGTTGGGATGTCGCATTTTAATTAAATAGCAGCACTGATATAAGCGTTAGCAATGTTTAAGCCTACCGATTTTTTAATATTATTTTATTCATCAATTTCCGGCGCCGACCCAAGCTCTGCCTGAATCATCCAGATTTTCTTCTCAATTGCGGTTTTGAGACCAATGAAAATATCTTGGGTACTGAAGTCTTTTTCAACATCGGATACTTCAATGCCGTGTTGGTAAAGGTCTTCCAAGTAACGATAGCCATCAACTAAGTGTGCGAGGCGTTCTGGGGTTGTTTTGTCCCATTCACCAGGCCAGTCTTGAATCTTAGTGTTTTCGGCCATTTCTTTTAAGGTCGAGTAAGGACTGCCATCAAGCGCAATCAGCCGTTCAGAAATGACATCGAGTTGGCTGTCAATTTCTTCCATGAACTCATCCATCAAGGGGTGCAACTTCAAAAAGTTGGGTCCACGCATGTACCAATGCGTCTGATGGATAATCATTGACATCTGGCTCAAATCGGCAACGAGTTGATTTAATACTGCTTTGGTTTTCGTATATTTCATTAGATTGATCTCCTTTCGATATGGTCATTATAACATAGTGGTAGCTTAATCTGAAACGTTATAGACTGGCAAATTAAGTTATTTATAGCCCGTAGAATTAAGTCGTTTTGAAAAGATGGAGACGTTATATGGTAGATTGTAAAATTAAATAAATCTACAATTGAATTTTATTTACCTTATGAAGATGTTCAAAACTGCACTAGGCCCTGTCAAGTTGACAAATGAAATAATATAAAGTTTTTGGTCACTTAGATGGCTTCATTCCAGTATTCATCCGGGGTGAGGCCATTTCTTTGTGCTGAGCGATTGTCATGATTAAAATATTCGATTCCTGATTCAACGAGCGTTATTAACTCTTGATAGGTCTTTGCTCGCGGATGACGCGCCATCCAGCGAAGTTTAAATTCATTCCACCAGCGCTCCATCGGGGCGTTATCATATGGTGTTCCTGGACGCGACATACTGCGGGTGATCTCAAATTGATTGATGAAATGATTGAACGCTCTTGAGGTATACGCCGAACCACGATCGGTGTGAATAAGTGATGGGACCTTACCAACTGCAGTAAAGGCACGCTGAAAAACCTGGATCTCAGCGGCACTCGTTTCTGTGGCGCTGAGATTGTATGCCAAGAGTCGGCGACCATATAAATCCAAGACACCACTTAAGCGGACTTTGTACTCACCACTAAGCCCATAAGTTAGTTCAGTTGAATCAGATAACCAAACTTTATTGGGCGCTGTCACTTGAAAGTTTTGCTTTAAAACATTGTCGAGTAAATATTGTTCAGCTTGTTTGGCCCGTTTATGCTTCTTTGGCCGTACTTGACAGCGAATATCAAGTTCACGCATGACCCGGCGAACTTGCTTCAAAGTTACCGGAAAATCAATTAGTTTATCCGCTTGTAAGTTAGTCAGAAGATTTCCAGCACCGATACCTTGGTGGTGAAAATCAAACCAATATTGGGTGCGTGTTTTGAGTTGTTTATTGTGCTTTTCCCATGTTGTTTCCTGTCGTCTAAGCCCTTTATGATAAGCTTGTCGGCTGACGCCGATAACGGTTAAAAGTTTCGTTACGGCACCATGATTACCTTGGCTGACTACCTTGATAGCGTGGTAAGCCAGCCGATGTGGTTTGTTCACCCCCTGCGCTGAAGTTCCTGAAATTTTTTTATGAAGGCCTCGTAGAGTTCCTTATCTGCCAGTTGTGCTTTTAGTTCTCGGATCTGGAGATTAGCCTTATCTAGTTCGGTTAATTCATGATTGGCTTTTCGATGCCCACGGTTATCTACGAGCGCTTCATAGCCGCCACTTTTAGTCTTGATCACCCAAGTACGGACCTGTTGGTAGGAGACTTGAAAGTGATCCGCGGCTTCGGTATACGAGTGTTTAGCTTTAGTCACATATTCAACGATCCTGATGCGTTCTTCAAAAGTTGTTTGCCGACTCATGGTAGGGACCCGCTTTCTAGACGGTCTGGCCGTCAAGGTTTTATCCCTATTATACCTGGAAACCCAGTTGTCGAGTTGTGTTGATGAACGTAAACCAAATTTTGTGGCTAAATCCAGCAGTGACCCTTCACCGGCCAAAAAAGCCTGAACAGCTTTAAGTTTCAATTCGTTGGAATAATGATTATTTGTGTGCGCTTCCGTGAGCCCTGCCAACCCATCACGTTCAAGGCGCGACTGCCAACGCATGAGCGTTTCTCGATGGATACCATGTTGTCTGGTAAAAGTCCCAATTGATAAACCTGATTGCTTGAATTTAGCTAACAGCGCCAACTTTTCCTGAAGCGTGTGTCTAGCTCTAGGCATACAAAAATCCCCCTATGATTAGTCAGATGAATTATAGTATTTCATCTGACAACCATAAAGGGATTATCGCAATCATAGGCCCAATTCATAACCTTATTGGCATCATTTTTATACTTCTTGGATTGTTCTTTTAAATACATTGTATAGGGAATAAGTGGCGTCGCTTTAAAATCCTTTAAAACAAAGTCATAATTTGGTTCACTACCATAACCTGCATCCGCTACTACGTAACGGAACGTGGCCTTTCTTTGTTGGACTTGATTCAAAAATGGGACTAGCGTTCTTTGGTCAGCTGGCCGTTGATTCAAATCATAAAATAGGACAAATTGATTTTGAGTACCAATCTGTAAGTTATATCCTGGTTTTAATTGACCATTTTGCATTGGATCTTCCTTCATTCGCATAAAGGTTGCATCATGATCAGTCTTAGAAAAACTGTTTCGGTTTCCCAGAATTTCAAGATAATCTTCATATTTTTGCTTCCGAGGCTTTAAATCCGAAGTAATAATATGCTTAAAATGTTTTAGTTTTCTTCGTCGTTGCTTTGATGGCGAGCCACCTTTAATGACTTTTTCTGCACTAATTTTCTGATCGAGGTCATCAATATCATGTTCTAATTCACGTTCTGCATGATCTAACTTCGCCAAAGTGCCTTCGGCATCAGTTGCTAGATTAACCTTTTCTTGAATCATGTCATCAAATAAGGCGCTAGCTTTTTCCTCTAACTTGGCATCATTTCGTTCGACGCTTTTTCGCCAAACAAAGGAGTATTTATTGGCATCTGCGACAATCTTTGTGCCATCAATAAATAACGATTCGTCATCCACTAAACCATATCCACTTAATTGTTCATGAAATTGAAGAAACATTTTTTTGATAATCCCTTTTGCTACTTGTGAAATTCGAAAGCGATTAATGCTCCGATAACTTGGGACTTCGTCCGGATTACCAATTAACCACTTCATTGGTAGGTTTTCCTCTGCCATTTCTTGGATAGCACGGCCAGAAAACGTATGACGCATATAAGCAAATAATAGGAGTTTCATCATCATCGCTGGCGAATATTTTGGTCGCCCAAACTTGTCAGCATCCGGATACAGAATTTCAGTGGGAATACTATCTACAAAATCACTAATTGAAACGACAATATGATTGGGATTAATTTTAAATTCAATTGGAAATGTTAATATGGTTTGGTTATTGTTATAATGTTTATACACGGTGGGCACCAACTTTCTTATTTTGTGGTGATTTAAGATTAACAGATTTGGGCACACCGTGCCTACATAAAATGAAAGAACCAGGAATTCAAATTCGAATTCCTGGTTCTTTTATTTTAGATTAGGACTTTTGTCCCAGCCACGATTTAAATTTCAAAAATGTAAGCGCTTGATTTTAGTGTCGAAAGAGAATAGACTTTAACTACATTGTTAAAAATTAAATTGTGCACCACATTCTAGTAGGAGGCATTTTTATGATTACCAAACACACCAAAGCAACTACAATTTCTGCCGGCACTGCACTTCTCAAAGTGCTAGAAGCATGGCAAGTTGATCACTTATATGGGATTCCTGGTGGCTCTATTAATTCGGTTATGGATGCTCTTGAGGCCGAAAAAAGCCAGCTGCAGTACATCCAAGTTCGTCATGAGGAAGTCGGCGCGATGGCAGCTGCAGCCGATGCCAAACTTACAGGAAAAATCGGCGTTTGCTTTGGGTCAGCAGGCCCTGGCGGAACTCATTTATTAAATGGTTTGTACGATGCCCGAGAAGACCATGTTCCAGTATTAGCATTGATTGGTCAATTTGGAACCTCCGGTATGAATATGGATACTTTTCAGGAAATGAACGAGAATCCCATTTATGCCGACGTCGCCATTTATAATGTTACTGCGGTAAATGCCAACACACTTCCCCATGTAATTGACGAGGCAATTCGCCGGGCGTATGCGCACCAAGGCGTTGCAGTCGTTCAAATACCTGTTGATTTACCTTGGCAACTAATTAAGGCTGAAGATTGGTACTCCTCAGCCAATAGTTACCAAAAACCCCTTCTGCCTCAGCCCAACCCTGAAAAAATAAAACAAGTGGTTGACATACTTCAAACGGCCAAACGACCACTAATCTATTACGGAATTGGCACGCGGGGTGCTGGAAAAGAACTACAAGCATTAAGTCAACAACTAAAGATTCCATTAATCAGCACCTATCCGGCCAAGGGCATTGTCCCCGACGATTACGTGGCTTACCTGGGATCAGCCAACAGAGTGGCGCAAAAACCAGCCAATGAGGCGCTAGCACAAGCTGATACAGTCTTATTTATCGGCAATAATTATCCTTTTGCTGAGGTCTCTAAAGCTTTTAAGAATACATCTAAATTCCTCCAAATCGATATTGATCCGGCAAAATTGGGTAAACGGCACAAAACAAACGTCGCTGTCCTCGCTGATGCCAAATTAGCATTAGCAGCTATTTTACAACAGATTAATGAACGTGATGCAACTCCTTGGTGGCAAGCAAACCTAGCCAACAATAAAAATTGGCGGCAATATCTGGCTAGTTTAGAGAACAAAACAGATGGGCCCTTGCAAGCATACCAAGTATTAAAGGCAGTCAACCAGGTCGCTGACCCCGATGCAGTTTTTTCGATTGACGTTGGTGACATCAATCTAAACGCTAATCGTCATCTGAAGCTGACTCCGAAAAACCAACATATTACGTCAAACTTGTTTGCAACAATGGGCGTAGGAATTCCTGGCGCAATTGCAGCGAAGCTGAATTATCCTTCAAGGCAGGTTTTTAATCTAGCGGGTGATGGAGGAGCAGCCATGACGATGCAAGACCTAGCAACCCAGGTTCAGTACCGTTTGCCAATTATTAATGTTGTCTTTACCAACCATCAATATGGATTCATTAAAGATGAGCAGGAAGATACAAATAAAAATGACTTTATCGGGGTAGAGTTTAATGACATTGATTTTAGTAAAATCGCATCTGGCGTGCACATGAAAGCATTTCGAATTGATAGAATCGATCAACTAACTGACACCTTCAATCAGGCAAGAGATCTTGCCAAAACAGAACCGGTTTTAATTGATGCTGTCATTACCGGGGAGCGACCATTACCCGCTGAAAAGTTGCGGTTGGATTCGTCGGTTTATCCAATAAATGAAGTTCAAGCATTCAAACAACGCTACGCTGCAGAAGACTTACACCCCCTCGCAACATATTTGGCTAAGTATGGACTAACTGATGCACAAAACGAAGTTGGACAAGGTGGCTTCTAGATTAATCGTTTTGGGGTGTAGTTTTCTGAGTATTCTAAACTGATTATTTACTGATTGGAGGTATTAATGTGACTAGAAAAGTTGTGATTGTTGGTGCTTCACATGGTGGTCACCAAGCAATTATTGAACTACTTAATAGATATGACGATATTGACATTACCTTGTTTGAAGCTGGTGATTTTATTTCCTTTATGTCTTGCGGAATGGAACTTTACCTGGAAAATGACGTTACGTCTGTCCATGACGTCCGTAATTTTCGTCCAGCCAGCTTTCCACAAGCAAACGTGCACATTCTAGATAATCATTTGGTAACTAAAATTAATCAGAGTCGACAAACTGTCTCAGTAAAAAATCTTAAAAGTAATCAGGACACCGAAGTTAGCTATGATAAGCTGATTCTCAGTTCGGGGGTGACCCCCAATGCATTGGCCGTTCCCGGTGCGGATCTAGAGAATGTGTTCCTGATGCGGGGCTATGATTGGGCGACGAAAATCAAGGCTAAGCTAGCTGATGATAACATTAAAAATGTAACAATTGTCGGAGCCGGATACATTGGTATCGAGGCCGCTGAAGCTGCCGCCAAGGCAGGCAAACAGGTTACTTTATTAGACGTTATCAGCCGTCCTTTGGGTACCTATCTAGATGCCGAATTAACTGATATTTTAAGTAATGAACTGGCGACAAGAGGAGTTAAAGTTCACACAAATATCGAAATTTCGGAATTCTGTGGTCGCAACGGACAAGTGGAGTGGGTCAAGAGTAAGCAGGACAATTTTCCAAGCGACTTGGTTATTCAAGCTACCGGGGTTAAAGCCAATACCAACTGGCTAAGAGGAACTGTTGATCTTGATGAACGTGGCTGGATCAAAAATGACCCCTATTTGCGAACAAATTTGTCGAATGTTTACGCGCTCGGCGATGCGACCTTGGCCTACTCGGTGGCTGCCGATAAGAAAATGCCAATCGCCTTAGCAACAGTGGCCCGTCGTGAGGCGCGGTATATCGTTAAGCATTTGTTTGAAAAAATACCCACTACGCCCTTTTCTGGTGTCGTTGGCTCCTCTGCTTTGAGTGTTTTCAGTTACAACTTTGCTCAAAGTGGATTAAATAGTTTCACTGCGCATCGTGCGGGCATCAACGTTAACAGTTCCTATTATGAAGATAATCTGCGGCCGGCTTTTATACCAAAAGACAAGGGAAATACAAAAGCTTATACAAAGCTTTTCTTCCAACCTTTTGATCATCGCCTAGTCGGTGGAGCAGTGCTATCAAAGCATGACATCACAGCGCAGGGGAATGTGTTGGCTTTGGCCATTCAATACCGGCTAACCTTAGAGGACCTAGCTGAAGCAGATTTCTTTTTCCAACCTGGGTTTGATCGGCAATGGAGTTTATTGAATTTGGCTGCTCAACATGCGCTAGGTGAAAGTGAGTTTACTAAGAAATAAAGCGGCTTCCCTTTTTTGATAGATAATACGATAAATATAAAAAAGACAGGTTAAAGGCAATGACTCAAGAAAATTATTGCTCTTAACCTGTCTTTTTAATAATTTAATGTATCCAAAGTTCCAAATAACACATTTATTTATAGCTTTGTAAGGTAGATTGCAAATTTAATCCGAATTTTTGGACAAATTTGTCAGCATAACCTGATACGGTGTTTGCCAGTCGAGTATTTTAAGCGGTCGCTGGTTAATTTGGAGTAACGTCGTCGTTAAATCTTGAGCACTAATGTGCTCAAAACGAGTCCCTTTAGGATAAAAATAACGTAAATTCCGATTAAAGCGTTCATTACTACCACGTTCAGCTGGAGTATAAGCATGGCAGTAATAGGTCTTAATACCATATTGTGATTCAAGTGATACTAGCCCACTAAACTCAGTGCCACG
>NZ_RHOD01000038.1 GCF_003946095.1 Levilactobacillus lindianensis
TGGGAAGTAGATACGGTGCTTTCTAGTCGAAGTGAGTCACGATCATGTCTGGTTACATTCGTAGAACGTAAGACCCGACTTCTATGGGCCATCAAAGCCCCTAATAGAACGGCTAAGGCTCTAAACACCGCCTTTGGCAAGTTTATGGGGGCCTTCGGTCCCCAAGTAAAATCCATTACTGTTGATCATGGTAAAGAGTTTGCCAATTATCAGGCCTTAGAACAGGATTATCAGATCAAAGTTTATTTTTGCCATCCATATTCACCATGGGAGCGAGGTTCCAATGAATATTTTAATAGGCGGTTACGCTGGTTCTTCCCGAAAAAGACCAATTTTAGCCAAGTAACGACTGATGAGATCCTAGCAGCACTTGAACTAATTAATCAACGACCATTAAAAATACATCATCAACAGACTGCCATTGAAAGATTCCGGGCTTGTTCGGATTAAACTTGTAATTTGCCAACCTAAATAATCTAATTGGAGGAAGAATTGTTGTCTGCCATTTGTAATTGTAATATTGTAGCCATCATTATCGTCGGTATAGTCAAGGAACGCTTTGAACACACGTCCCATTTTAAACGTCACACGATAAAGATGAGACTTGCCAGACTTCACCTTTTTGGTGACGACGCCTTTAATTGGTTTAGCCAGGTAATAGGTAACTGTGGAATGGGTTCGTTTGTACTTTTTGATTTTGACATAACGTGTCGGTTTGTACTTGGAACCCTTAGTGTGATAAACAAGCTGGTTATCTGATGTAATTGAAACGAATGGCAAGGAGAAATCACCATAATCATACCAGAGGTTATTGGACTTGACGGATAAGAAAGGGAAACTCGCTAATGAGTTATGAGAAAAGGCGGTCTCTCTGGTGTATGGGTGCTTGGCCGCACCATTATTTTTGGATACCAGATAACTCTCTCGCCAGTTCCCAAGACCTTTGAAGACTTTCTTCTGATTCTTGATGCTTAACGCAGGGTTATTGACCCCCATGAGATTTCCGTGGTCATCACTGAGTCCTGATACAACGGCTCCTTTAGGTAAGGTGACGACCTTATGTCTAGATTCATTTGTTAGTTTAAGTGGCTTTTCCAGTTTATAAGTTTGAAATCTATTTTGATCGTTTAACATAACTGGCTTTTTTGAGTAATCATACATGGTTCTGAAATACGACAGATTACTGATATCGACCTTATGGATTAGGTTATCAATGCTTTTTCCGGTATTTACATTCTTCACAGGTATTGCTGACGCACTAGTAATGCCTAAGCTTCCAACAGTGACACCTAGTAACATGAGTAGCAGAACGTTTTTTCTGTTACGTTTAAACAATTAGATGACCTCCCTATGTATTTTCCCTGAAACTCCCGATACTTTAAGTATAATGCAGGAAAGGGTAGAAATGACAACGTTATTTTTAACTACTGGTGTTGGGTATTAGCTTGTCAGAGTGAGATGGGTATCTTAAGGATCATTGAATATGATGTCGAAAAAGAGCTGATTCCTGTAGCTCTTTAATTTTCTTGAGCCAGATAAATTTAAGGGTCTAATGTCGAATTCAGAATTATTAGGTTTACAGCATACGTCTCGCGTATACTAGCTTGCTAATCTAGTAATTTTCAAAGATTCCGAATCGCTTTATGATTGATTCATTCACTTCAGAAGATAAATTGTGATTCAGGTTGAGTTATCGGATTAACGCGGTTCTAACAGGAATTCGATCCTGATCTTGACCCGATCATATTGAGATAGGAGTTTGTAATGAATAAGAATAAAGAAAAATTTGGTATCGTGTTACCGATTATCCTGTTGAGTTACTTCATGATTCTTTTGGATAATTCGATTGTCTTTACCAGTATGGTGAAAATAGCCGCGGATCTGCACATGGATGATCAGACCCTGGCATGGGTCAGCAGTGCCTATACGTTAACCTTTGGGGGCTTCCAACTGTTCGGCGGCCGGATTGGGGATGTCTATGGTCGGAAGCGGGTCTTCTTGATTGGACTACTGTTGTTCTCCTTTGGATCTTTGATGGTGGGGCTATCTACCAATGCCCCAATGATTATTGCGATGCGGGCGCTTCAAGGCGTGGGGTCGGCTATCTTGGCACCAACCACGCTCGCCTTACTACTGGATAACTACCAAGGAAAGATGCGGTCACGGGCAATTGCAGCCTATGGCACCACGGCTGGGATTGGCGCTAGCTTTGGGATGGTATTTGGTGGGATCATCACCAGCCTGTTTTCTTGGCGCTATGGCTTTTTCCTAAACGTTCCGGTTGGTCTCCTGATGTTTCTCATGACAATTCGGTTTGTTACGGAAGATGGGAGTAAGCGTGCGGGCCAGCTTGATATTATGGGAACGATCCTGTCGGTGCTTGGCCTATCGGCATTGGTTTATAGCATTGATGGGACGGTTTATCAGGTACCAGCACTCTTTCTTTCAATGCTGACACTGGGGTTATTTGTCTATGTGGAACACGTGGTGAACACGCCAATCATGCCTTTACGACTCTTTAAGGATCGTCAGCGTAACAGTGCCTACATTTCACGGTTCTTCTTTATTGGTGGAGCCTTCGCTTACTACTTTGTGACCACCCAAGCTCTGCAGCACATGTATGGTTTTACGCCGCTGTTGACTGGTCTGGCCTTTTTACCCGTGACCATTCCTCAATTTATTGGGGCCCTACAAGTTTCAAGATTGTCGGATAAGATTGGCAATGCTCGCTTGATTGTAATTGCCGACGCGCTCGTTACCCTGAGTTTCTTGGTAACCATCGTCTTGGGTCTGGAGCGAGGCTATTGGATAGCAATGGTTATCCCAATGATTATCTTTGGATTCGGTCAGGGATTGGTACTCAGCCCATTAACCATGGAAGGGGTAGCCCATACCGATCCTGAAATTGCCGGGGCCGCGTCCGGCGTGGTCAACACGGTCCATCAATTTGGGCAATCGGTTGGGGTTTCAATTGTGATTGCCTTAGCCAGTGGGGGCCACAACTTTTCAACGAGTTATCATGACCAGTTATTGATCATTTCAGTTATCTCAGGGCTAAGTTTAATTGCGGCTCTGTTTTTAAAAGGAAATCAGCAACGGGAACCTGTTCAGCAATCTCAAAATTAAATTGAAAGTGTCTGCCATGAGTTTGGTAGGCACTTTTTATTGTTTACGAGACAATAAATTTGGTCGTCCGATTTTGCTCTGGCGTGAGTATTGCAATTTTTATAAGCGATTATCAACAATTTACCATTAAGTGTTGGCAACCGGTCGAGATGGCCTATACTTAATAAGTCGTGATGACCTGTTAAGTAAAGGTACAACAGGTACGAATCATCAATGCTGGATATTTTAACAACGCGGGACGTGTCTGGTTATAAACGAGAAACAACTTTGGAGAGTGTCTGGGTTCCGCGGCGAAATGAATGGAGGAAATCAGCACAATGAGTAAGTCAACACGAAGTTGGATTGGGCTAGTCGCCCTTTCTCTGGGGGTCTTCATGGCCTTACTAGATGTCACGATTGTGAACGTGGCTTTGCCCACCATGGTCCGTGATTTCAATGAATCATTTAACAATGTGCAGTGGGTCCTAAATGCCTACTCATTGGTTCTGGGGGTTACCTTACTGATCGTGTCTAAGATTGGTGACATGTATGGGTTAAAGCGAGTTTTCGTGATTTCCTTAGCGATCTTTGTCCTCGCTTCGGCGATCAATGGGATGGCACCTAATCTGTTGGTTTTGGATATTGGTCGTGGCGCCCAAGCTCTAGGCGGGGCGGGGATGAATGCCCTGGCCATGGCGCTGGTTGCGGTTAGTTTTAAGGGAAGCAAACGAGGCGTGGCCCTGGGAATTCTGGGGTCCATTATCGGCTTGTCTTCGGCTTCGGGTCCCCTGGTTGGGGGTTACCTGGTGGCCCAGTTTGGCTGGCGATCAATCTTCTACGTGAATATTCCGATCGGGATTGTTGCCATTATCTTAACAGTCATCTACGTCGATGAGGTGCCGGATCTGAGTCATGATCATCAGATTGACTTTGCTGGGATGGCGCTGTCCGCAGGGAGCTTATTTGCCCTCATCTACGGCTTAATTCTTAAAGAAAATCATCCGAAATGGCACTGGACGAGTCCCCAAATGTTAGGCTGGTTTGGTGCGGCGATTGTCTTCTTTATCCTCTTTATCTGGGTTGAGGGTCGATTGAAACAGCCGATGGTCAATCTAGAAATGTTTAAGAATCCACATTTCGTGGGGACCGTCATCGTGGCTCTGGCTCTGGGGGCGGGGATTTATTCGTATAATACATATCTGACGGCGTTGATGCAAAATTACATGGGCTATTCGGCGTTACAGGCCGGGGTTCGGCAATTGACGATTAGCATCTGGTCCTTAATCCTAGGGCCACTGACCGGGTATCTTGGCAATCGTTATTCTAAAAAGCGGATGATCAGTGGTAGCCTCTTCTTAGGTGGAATTGGGTTTCTCATGTTGGCCAACGCCATGACAGTCAACGTCTCTTTCGCCGGATTATGGCCGGGGATGGTGCTCATGGGGATTACCAATGGGATGGTGAACCCGCTCCTAAATAGCAGTGGTATGGAGGGCGTGCCGGTACGTGAGATGGGAATGGCTTCTGGATTGATTAACGTTTTCCGGCAAATCGGGGTGACCTTAGGAATTGTGGGCCTCGGTTTGATTCAAAACAATGTCTACGAAAACGACTTAACAACGCACTTTGGTCAGATCAACATGCCGAAGGCAGCCGCAACTGGTATTCACCAAGCCTTGGTCAGTGCGGGGCCATTCTCGGGCCACGGCATTGCCTTCAGTGCTCGGTTAGCGAAACTGCCATTTGCCCATGCCATTCAACAGACTGTTTGGCAGGCTTATGCTAACGGGACGCGGGCGGTGACGCTGACGTCAGCCGTCATTGTCGTAATTGGGGGGATCTGTGCCGCGGTCTTTATGCGGAATCATAAGGTCAATCCATCTGAATTGGATTAGCATAAGTGAATTTATCGAAATAAGAGTTGTGTAGAACGTTAAAAAATCCCACAGAATTTTCTGCGGGATTTTTTTTGAGATCAATTACATTATTTGATACCGCGAACATACCGCGAGTTACCAGTCACATAGCCACCGCTAATCTGGTAACGCAGCGTGTCATGCTTGCTGAAGTTGTTCGCATTGGAATAGGTCCAACCCGTTACCTTGAGCACGGTGTTCTTACGATAATGGCGGTTGCGCTTGGTTAGGTTGGCTGTGCGGTAACGATTGATGGCGGTCTTGGTGACGATCTTCTTAGGCATCGTCTTCTTTCCGGCAATGACCAACTTCTTATTGGCCGTCACGTAGCGACCGTTCGTTAAGACGAACCGAGTGGTCAGGTTGTGGTGGACGATCTTCTTCACCTTGAGCACCTGTCCTTGACGGTAGTGTGCCTTCTTCTTGGTCAGGTTCTTCTTGGCGTAGGCATTGATACCGGAAGGGTTGGTGACGGTAATCTTGCTGGTTTTCTTCGTGTAGTAGACCGGAGCCACGACAGACTTCTTCGCCGTAATATAGCCCGTCTTACCGGCAGTCTTGCTGTGGTGATTGACGTCGCGAACCTTGTAGCGCTTGGCCCCACTGGCTGACTTGGTATAGCCGGTCACAACAAACATTGGCCGATTCTGCCGTGACTTCTTAGCGTAGATGGTGATGCGGTTCTTTTTGGTAAAGCTGGTCTTCTTATACAGTGCGAGCTTCTTGAGACCATAGATAGCACTGCCCTCGGGAGCCACCGTTGCCCCAGAACCACCCGTCTGAATTTCAGGTTCATAGATGTAGGTGACGGTCTGGGCCTGACTAGTAAAGGTCCCCTTGGCGTTGGCTGGGGTCTTTGAAAGCTTGTAGCTCTTAATGGTGAGGGCATCAGTGGTATAAGCGCTTCCTAGACTTCCTGTCAGCGTCTTATCCGGTGCAACTTGTTTGCCCTTGGCGTCGACGTAGTGGACGGTTACTGGTTGACTCGTTGCGGGATTGGGATCGGGATCCGGATCGGGCGTGACGACATCTACGAACCAGGAACTAAGCGCTTGAAATTCACCGAGGATGAGTCCATCGAGTTCATACGTGCCATCAGCTTGAAGGTGCAGGTAATTGGTCATCGGTGCTGTTAGCATTGCGCGCATTTGCCGTACGCTATCATCGGTTTTAATGGTGGCCAGTTGTTCGTCGGATTCGGTACCCAGATGAGTTCCGAGTAACATGCCACTCATCATACTGGAGATGAGTGACTTAAAGATGTCATCGTCTTCAGTGGCAAAAATCTGATCGTATGACTTGATGAGGCCTTCTGTGCCATCTATTTTTTCCATTTTTGGTCTAAATTCATTTTCATAGTTTGCCTGAAAGTCTTCTCGTGTGAGCTGTCCCGTTTTAAAGCGGGCGGAATTTCCGATAATCCACGAAGACATATAGGTGGAGGTAGTCATGCTATCAATGAAGTCAGCCCCACTACTTGCATCACCTCCGGTTGAACGAACCAGATAATCAATGGTCGTTTCACCAGGGAAGAGAGAGACTGGCACTATCATACTGGCAAACGAACCTGTGAAGTTAGAAATATCCGGTATTTCTGGGTACAGGTCATTAAGCCCTTGAATAAATGCTGGATCATTGGCTTGTTTGGCAGTCACACTGGCTGGCCACTTAGCATACCAGTAAATTTTGTGGGTACCAGTCTTGTCACTCACCAGGGTATAGGGCAGGCCGATTGATTGGACGTTGTAGGTCTGCTCGGTCGTTTTCGCAGTGGCTACAGGACTTGTGGACGAGTCGGCAAAGGCAATACCTGGGCTAACCACACCGCTTAGTAACAGCAGGGTCAGTCCGGAGATGGTGATCTTATGGATTAGTCGATTCATTTAATACACCCCTTATACGTTTAGCACCGTTATCATGATTGTAGTATATCATATAAACAAACTAATTAGGAGGGTAAAGTGCTGGTATAACGGTAAACCTAGGTCTTAGATTTCTGAAGCCAGGCAAGTGAATTAACTAAGCGCTTGGGTCACACAATCTTTAAGATGTGACCCCTTTCAAGTTAAGCTGGGATAACTACTTTGGGACGCTCAAGCGGTGAATAAAGGTCACGATGGCTGTGGTCGAAGTTTGGTGGGAGTCGTGGCCCCAGAGACTGATGAGGGTGCCGCGGGTGGTCACACTCGGTTCAAGCGTCCGATTGTGGTTCGCGTTGGTCCGATCGATTTCGTTGAACATCGTCGGGGTGTAATCGTCACGAAGGTAATTCAAGAAGTAGGTGTCGTAAGCGGCATTGCCAATGTATTGTAGCTGATAGTAGGTGGCGTAACTGTTGCAGTTGATAACCTGGCGCTTGCGGTTAACTAAGTCCGGGACGGAAGCCCGCTTAGATCGACGGTTGACGAGTTCGGCCCGTTCACTATGGTTGCCAGATTGGGACCAGTAGTTGACCACGATGTTGGCATCTAGTTTTGGCAATTGTTTCTTTAAAATTGAGTCATTCCACACGACGGTGGTAAAGCCGCGCTTGTTCTGATTGCGGTTGAGTTGATTGACGAATCTGGTTAGGTAGCGGTAGTCGCCGTCCGTTCCTGGAACCTCATCAGCGCCGATGATGAGATCACGATAAGGCTGGTTTTTGAAGCTAGCGTTCAGTTCGCGATAGATTTTTTTGGCAACGGTGATTGCCTTAGGACTGGTATAGTCGAGGGTTTCTCGGTCGAGTTTGACGGCACGATAGGTCTTACCGTGTTTGCGTTTGAGTTGTTTAAGGATCGCCCCAGCATGGGAGGGCAAATCAACGTCTGGAACCAATTGAAGTTGGCGCTGGTTGGCAAAGGTGACCAGTCGTTTGAGAGCCCGAGGTGACAAGACCGTCTTTGAGGCCCGATTCCCGAGATAGGCCGATTGAAAGCTGAGGTGCTCGTTGTCACTGAGATGTAGGACCACGTAAGTGAAGTGCTGGTCGGCCGCGGCTGAGATGACCCGTTTAAGTGAATTTTCGGAGAGGGGATGCCGGCCAAGATCGATGAGGAGTCCTTGCTTGGTAGCCAGCTGGGAACGTCGCGCCGCCTGAGCAGTTGTGGTGGTTGGTGAAATGAGGGCTAAACAGAGAGTGATTAGAAGTAGCATGGTGAATGAACGACGTTTCAATGGAGTTCCTCCTCTGGTGGATCACTGATAATACAGTCGCCCCTAGCATACTGTTTATGACTTGGCGAGGTCAATGAAAGGATGGTTACCGAGTCAGATTTGGTCGAGAATCCGTGAAAATATGTTGGGGGTGGGATGATTGTGGGGATAGACAGAGCTAACATTCTTTCTATATTCGAGGCATGAACGACTGGAATGATCACCGATATTTTTTGAAGTTGTGATGAAATGGTGAAATTACCGACACTATATGTCGGTACCAGCTGATATAATTTGGTTATCAACTGATTTCACTAGTATTCCTGACTAGCGAAATCAAAAAAAGCTGAAGGGGCGATGTCGATGCTGAAAGGGAATATTGATTTGAACCAATACCTAGCGGACCAACAGATTTATGCGAACCTCTTAGTCTATGATTACAGTCAGGCAGATGCCGTGGTGCCAGAAAGTCGGGTGACCCTGTTATCTTCGGAACAGCGACGGCTAACCCAACGGGGTGGACGTTACCAACTTTACAATAATTCTGGCGACTTCTATGTCAATGGTCTGACATTAGCCGATCTCAACCTGCGATTGCCAGCGATGATGGCCAGTGACCAGCCACGGGTCTTATCGACTGAAAAACCGCACTTAAATATTGTGGTTGAGCTGATTCGTCAGGTCAGCCGGATGGGGTTGGTCGTGACCGGTAGTCGCTATGTTTGCGAACGGACGTGGACGGTGACTGACGATCGTCGCTTGATGGCGACTCTGTTGGGACATAAGGGGTGCACAGTTCGCACTGGCGAAGCGCCAGGTTCAGCCGTCATGGTGGATGAGGATCAGCAGCCTGTCATGCGCGAAGGACATGATGGGCACGACGCAGAACTGGTCGACGAGGTTCGCTTCACCGTGCAAGATCAGGCGGGTCATCCAGTGCTCCGTTTGATCCCGCTGGACTTGTTGGGTGCTGTTCTCTATGGTTTGCGTTGTGGCTTTTCAGCCCAGCAATTGCAGGAATGGCTCCTGTGGCCGCGACTGGATCAGTCTTTGATTGGTTCGGCGCGATTAGCATTAGTTGAAAGTCGCCAGACGCCAGCCAAGCCAATAACTTCGCTCGCGGATTTACGGGAATTACACACCGTCTCCGTGCCCACCGATCGCCCAATCACGGCGCGTTGGTTTCAATTTACTAACGCCGCCGATACGCGTGACTTGGGTGGTGCGATGGTCCCAGAAGAGGCAGGAAGAACCTTAGAAGCTGTTTTCCACAACGACCCACGCCCCAGTGATCGTGAATTCTCCGATTGGTTGGTCCGTCTCGCCGATTGCTATAACTTGCAAATTCAGCGCCGACAGCGTCGGCGATTAGCCGTGTGTGACGTCGATCGATTTAAGGTCGAAAATGGTGAAATTGCAGATCTAGAGGCGACTAGCCGGGCCAACACCGGTGGCTTTCCGGAAACGGTCTATGAAATTTTGGATCGTGATGCAGGACTTTCAGTGTGCTACGACCTGTCATTTCGGGAACTGGTACCAACCTTGTTGGCGTTGATCGCCCGAAATAAGATATTCCTTTCAAAGAAGGATAGCTAGAGGACGCGGTTTAGAGCAGGGTGGCCGAGTGTGGTTTCCCAGCATTTAAAGTTGAAAATTGTTGTGACCAAAAGGGTCAAACTGACATGATATGTCCATTTAGCTGCGTATAATGAGTGTATCAAGTAGGTTCAGGTGAATACTAGTGAGCTGATGACTAAGGAGTGATGGTTTTGTTGAAAAAAGCAATGGATTATAACCAATATCTAGTGGCACACCAGATGACTGCCACGATGTTAATTTACCGTTATAGTGAGGCTGATATCGTGGTGCCAGAGAGCGACGTGACCCTCCTGTCGCCAGAACGCCGGCGATTGACTGTAAACGCCGGACGGTATCAGCTCTATAACGATGCGGGTGTTTATGCCAACGGGGTGACGTTGGACGAACTTAAAACGACATTGGCGACCTTAGGAGCTAGTGATCACGACCAAGGCTTGTCAGCGAACGTACAGGAACCCAGCATCATCATTAGCTTGATTCAGGACCTAGCGAAAATGGGTCTGACGGTCATGGGTAGCCGATATGTCTGTGATCGCGTATGGGATGTTGATGATGATCGGCGGCTGGTGGCGGCGTTACTGCATCCGCAGTTGCGTAACGATCAACCGCAAAACGAAGCTCGAGAGGCCTCGATGTTGGCTTACGATTGGGAAAATACTGTGCGACAGGATCGTCAGCCAAGAGGTGTCAATAAGGTCGATGACCTACGCTTCACTATTCAGGATCAAGCGGGGAAATCGTTGCTACGACTCGTCCCCCGGGAACGCTTAGGGACGGTCCTTTATGCGCTACGTTGTGGGGCAAGCCCACAGCAGATTCGCGAGTGGCTCCTGTGGCCGCGGCTAGAACAGCTATCGCTGGATTATGCGCAGTTATCTCTGCTGACTTGTTGGCAAAGCGAGGCGCGAAGGATTGTGACGCTGAAGGACCTGCTCACTCTGAAGGACTTGGCGGTGCCCGACCAAGGTTCAGGCGATTCGTGTTGGTATCAGTTTACGGACCAAAGTGAGAAAAGGCGCTTCGGTGGGGCGATTCCCTTTACCGAAGCTGGCGATGCATTGTCTAAAATTTTTCACGGACGTCAATACACCAGTGACCGCGAGTTCTCCGATGGGTTGGTGCGACTTGCGCAGCACGTCAATCTTCAAATTCAACGGCGGCAGCGGCGATTGTCTAATATTGCTGATATTGATAAGTTCAAAGAGGCTGACGGTGAAATCGTTGATCTGTCGGCTACGGGCCGAGACAGTAAAGAAGGCCTACCGGAAACGGTCTACGAAGTTGTTGATCTGTCGTCAGGGCGAACCCTACGCTATGATCTCTCGTTCAATGACTTGGTGATGACCTTACTAGCGGCTACGAGATAACGTCGACTTTCTAACGAAAAGTTATCGAGATGGAGGTAACGAAATGGCGAGTAACGCAAATAGAAAAGGTAATGAACAGAAACGCGTAGCTGAAATGTTAATCACCCTGTGGCAGGGTGGGCGGATTGTAGTCAAAGACTTGGAGGAAACTTACAGCGTCGATGAGCGAACAGTTCGGCGCGACATAAAGGCAATTAAGGCCGCCGTTTTGGAACAGCGTGATTGGAGTTGGAACCATGATCTGGTTCAACGCGGGACGAGTAGGGTCTATGCCTACTACCTAGCGACGCAAGATGAGTTGACCTATGCCGAAGTCCTAGCTTTATTGAAAATGGTGATTGGGGTGCGGGCGCTGAGTAAGTCTGAAATGCTGACGCTTCGTGAGCATCTCTTGAGTTTGTTGTCGCCGAGCCACCGTGAGGAAGCCCGGCGACTAACGACCGTGACGGCTGGGACGTATCGCCCCGTGGGCTATAATGCCAAGGTTTGGCCAGCTGAAGAGACACAGCCACATATCGGAGCCAGCACGATGGAAAAGCTGCCGCTGTTGGATGATATTGCCACTTATATTCAGGCCGACAAGTGGATTAGATTCAAGTATCAAAACAGCAAGGGCGCCGTTAACACCATTGTGGGTAAGCCAACCAGTGTCACTTTTTCGGCGCACTACTTTTACGTATGGATCTACACCCATCAACAAGGTAGCGAGCAAGTCTATCGGTTGGATCGTATGGAATCGGATAGTTTACGTGCGGCTCACCAGGCGGAACAACCGATGAATACTAATGAGGGTGACCGCTTGAATCAGACCTATCTTTTGGGGAATGAACTGACCTCGGAACCGTACGAAATTCAGTACTGGGGCTGGCCACAGACCGCTTTGGATAGTCTGCCTGGTGTGAAGAAAGTCCGTCGAGCCACAGCGGCTAAGGAACGCTACCACCCAACGGGGACCGAGATTCTAAAGACCAATCCAACGAGTGTGATTATTTCTGGAACTGGTCAGATGCAAGGCCTGGTGCTCTGGATTATGGGCCAGGGTGCGTTGGTTCGCGTGGTAAAAAGTCCAAAATTACGGGCAGCGGTTCTGACGGAAATTGACCGGATGCGAGCGTTGTATTAATCACAAGTAGTGTTAAAAATCAAAGTACCCCAATAAAAATAAGAGGCTGTGACATAACTGACCTCTATAGAACAAGAATAAGGCACGAAACCGAATTTTGGTTTCGTGCCTTATTTCTATGCTCTTGATTCTTAATCCATTTTTCTCTAGTAGAGACTAACTTGAGGATGTTCAATGCCAGAACGAGGATTCCAGTTTCTTTTTTGACCTTTTCTAGGCCGCGTACCGAATAGCGATGGAAATGCAAATAAGCCTTCGTCTTGCCAAAAATTGGCTCTACATCAATCTTTCGACGCCCATAGATAGCCTTGTTTTCTGGTTTTGAAAGCTGTGTGCGTTCCTTAG
>NZ_RHOD01000039.1 GCF_003946095.1 Levilactobacillus lindianensis
CTAAGGAACGCACACAGCTTTTAAAACCAGAAAACAAGGCTATCTATGGGCGTCGAAAGATTGATGTAGAGCCAATTTTTGGCAAGACGAAGGCTTATTTGCATTTCCATCGCTATTCGGTACGCGGCCTAGAAAAGGTCAAAAAAGAAACTGGAATCCTCGTTCTGGCATTGAACATCCTCAAGTTAGTCTCTACTAGAGAAAAATGGATTAAGAATCAAGAGCATAGAAATAAGGCACGAAACCAAAATTCGGTTTCGTGCCTTATTCTTGTTCTATAGAGGTCAGTTATGTCACAGCCTCTTCGATCGTTTAGAAAGTTTTGTGGAGCACCACCACGGGGGCACCATCTTCGTCGTATGGACCGTCGCTAACGGTGTAACCACAGCGTTCGTAGAACTTCTGAGCGGTGTCTTCACCGTGAATCAGGCCGCTTTGGTAGCCGTGTTGGCGGGACCAGTCTTCGGCAGCCACCATGAGTTGGCGTCCCAGACCTTGACCTCGCAAATCTTGGCGGGTGCAGACCCGACCGAAGCGCATTTCACTTGATGTTTGGGGTTCCAGTCGTAGCGTGGCAACGGGATGACGGGCATCCTGATAGAGCACAACGTAGAGGCGTTCGGGTGTATCGCGGTCATCAAACTCAACCTCGCGAGGGATGCCACGTTCAGTGACGAAGACCGCCTGACGGAGTGCAAGGGCAGCGGCCCGGTTGAAAGGTTCGTTTGAAATAACGATGTCCATGAGTCAGATTCTCCTATTCAATATCGGCAAAGAAACTGTAGAGTTTTTCAGTGGTTAAGGCCGCCTTTTCCTTCCCGGAAACGTCGAAGGTGACCTGACCATGATGGAGCACAATCAGACGATTGCCGTAGGTCAGGGCGTCCTCGAGGTGATGGGTAATCATGAGGCAGGTAAGTCTTTCTTCCTGAACCCGTTGGTTGGTGAGGTGCATGAGGTCCTGGCTGGTTTGGGGATCCAAGGCAGCGGTATGTTCGTCGAGTAACAGGATTTCGGGGCGCTTCAGGGTGGCCATCAGGAAACTCAGCGCTTGGCGTTGCCCCCCGGAGAGATTACCAGTGGCCGTGGTGAGACGCTGATCCAGACCGTTGTGCATGGTTGCTGTAATTTTCTGGTAACGGTCGAGTTGCTTGTTGAGGCGACGAGGCACCAGGCGTCGGCGTTGACCGCGTCGTTCGGCCAGCAATAGATTTTCTGCGACGTTCATCCGCGGGGCGGTTCCTAACTTGGGATCTTGAAAGACGCGTGCGAGGAAACGCGTGCGTTTTTCGACGGATTCATGGGAGATGTCCTTGCCTTTCAAGAGAATCTGACCGGAATCGATCGTCAGGTCGCCCCCGATGGCGTTGAACAACGTGGACTTGCCGGCTCCATTTGATCCGAGGAGGGTGATGAAATCGCCCTCGTTAACGGTGAGGTTGAGGTGATTTAGAATCGTGATTTCTTCGGGCGTGTGGCGATTAACCTTGAGCACAACGTCTTTGAGTTCGAGTAATGGTTTAGTCATTGGTATCTAACCCCCGTTTCAGCAGGTGTTTAAAGTTCAAAAGGTTTTTGAAGACCGGTAGCATCATGCAGATGGCCAGAATGATGGCCGAGATGAGGTTGAGGTCGTTGGCCTGGAACCCCAGCTTAAGCACAATCAATAGGACGAACCGGTAGAGAATACTCCCGAGGGTCACGGCGACCAGTCGTTGGTTCAGCGTCAGATCGCCGAAGGCCACTTCCCCAATAATGATGGAGGCCAGGGCAATCACGATAATGCCGATCCCCATGTTGACGTCAGCGAACCCGTTGTTTTGGGCTACCAGAGCACCACCAAAGGCGATCAGACCGTTAGAGACCATTAGTCCCATAATTTTCATGTTGTCGGTGTTGATCCCCAGGGATCGCGCCATGGTTTGGTTGTCACCAGTCGCGATGAAGCCTTGACCCAGATCCGTTTGCAGGAAGTAAATGACAATCGTAGTGATAATTACCATGACGATCGTCCCCAGAATCACACTGTCAAAGTATTGAGGTAAGCTGGCGAGAAAGTGATTCTTGAATAGGGTGTTTTTGCCGAGCAAAGAGACGTTGGCGCGGCCCATGATCCGTAGGTTTACGGAGTAGCAGGCCGTCATCACCAGAATCCCGGCTAGCAGGATGGGAATGTGTCCCTTGGTGTAGAGCAGTCCGGTGATGAGTCCAGCGAGCGCCCCTACGGCAAAGGCCAGCAGGGTGGCTAACAAGGGGTTCATCCCCTGACTGATCGCCATAACAGCGGTCGCCGCACCGAGAGGGAAGGTTCCCTCAACGGTCATGTCGGCGAAGTCTAGAATTCTAAAGGTCAGGAACAACCCGACCCCGAGGACGGCCCAGAGTAGGCCTTGTCCAATAGAAGAAACGATTAAACTCATTTGAAAACCTCCCCGTGTTTTTGGGCTTCTTGAATCACAGATGCCGGCAACGTGATGCCGAGTTTCTTGGCTTGAGTCAGGTTGATGGTCATTTCACCCTGTCGCTCGAAATGAATCGGGGTGTCAGCCGGGTCCTTACCCTTAAGAATGGCGGCGGTCATCTTGCCGGTCTCAACGCCTAGTTTGTACTGATTGATGCTGAGGGTGGCGAGACCCCCGGCCTTGACCATGGTGTCGACGGCTGGGAAGACGGGCACCTTCTTGGCATTAGCCGTGGAGACCAACGTCTGCATGGCACTGGCCACGGTATTGTCGGTCGGCACGTAGATGGCATCGACCTGACTCACCATCTGTTGGGCCACTTGGTTGAGATCATTGGTACTGGCAATTGTGTAGGCCTTGAGGCGGACGTGTTCTCGTTTACAAAGCGCCGCAAATTGGTGATACTGTGCGGTTGCCGAGTCGTCAGAGGAGGTGTAAATGATGCCAAGTGTTTGCATCTTAGGCATGATCTTTTGGATCAGCTGCAGTTGTGACTTGAGTGGTGCTTGGTCGGAGACCCCGGTGACGTTATTGCCAGGATGTTCGTTGCTCTGGACCAGGTCGGCTCCTTTGGGGTCGGTGATGGCACCGAGGACGACGGGAATGTTGGAACTGGCGTTGGCTAAAGCCTGGGCGGCTGGTGTGGCGATCCCGATCATGGCGTCGGCCTTCTCGTCAACAAACCGGGCACTCATGGTTTTCAGATTACTTTGATCATTCTGGGCATTCTGGAAATCAATCTTGACGTTTTTGTTGACGTGATAGCCTTCCTCGGCCAGGCCGTGAATGATGCCTTTGTGAATGGCATCTAGGGCTGGGTGGGAGAGAAGTTGAAGAATTCCCACGGTTGGTACTGACTTTCGAGTAGCGGATTCCGGGCGACTCTTCTGAGCAAAGGCGACGCCCAGAAAGACGACTAGAATTGCAATTAAACCGTATAGACGTTTCATATTTTTACCTCACTTTAATTCAATGGTTGGCGGTGTTAGCTGTATAGAAAAAGAGCACCCAGACCGGCTGGGTGCCCAAGAAAAAGGCCCGCAAAACCGGAGAAGAAGACATCCGTGCGGGCTATTGCATCAGAAAGTTAGCCGGCGCAGATGCGAGAATCGCTCTGGGAGCTCAAGTCGCATCTACTCGATGACGACTTGATTACCGGCTTTGCCAACGTCCATTTAACTGAATACCAGACATTTGCATAAACTTTCCTTCTTTCCGAATTTGATTAAGACTAGTTTACGGCATCACTGAAAAACCGTCAACCATCTTTTCACCTTTTTTGGTATACTAGAACCCAACAGAAACGATGAGGAGAGTGGCACTAATCATGAAAATTGCAGTGATGACGGACACTTCATCGGGGATTTCTTTCGATGAGGCGGCACAACGCCACATAACACTCTTACCGGCACCCATCATGTTCGGTAACCGGCAGTATCACGAATACTTAGATCTATCTACGGCGGACTACTACCGACTGATGCGCTTGGCTAAGACGAAAAAGGTCGTTCCAACCGCACCACAGTTATCGATGAAAACGATCCAGGCGGCCTGCCAGCGCTTAGCCGCGGCGGGTTATACCGATGTGATCGTGATTGGACCGTCGTTAGGAATTTCAGGGTTTGTGAATACTCTGGCGGCTTACGTGGAAAATGTGACGGCATTACACGTTCGACCCTGGGATTCCCGGGGTGTGCTGACCGTCATGGGGGACCAGGTACGCCTAGCGGCCGCTATGGTTCAACAGGGGGCGTCACTTGCAGAAATTTTAGCCCAGTTAACGGTATTACGTGAGACGATCCACAGTGGGTTCGTCGTTGAGTCAATGAAACCCCTCCTACGAACGGGGGAGGTTAATCCGAGTCATGCGCCCGGCAGTAACCCTCTTTATGCTGGGAAACCAATGTTGACGTTTGAACCGTCCGGTAAGATGCGCTATGCCGGCAGTGCGTTGCGTTCCAAGGGAGCCCTCAGTGATTTTCTGGATAACCTCGCCGTTGATTTGTCCGGGAAGTCTCCCGTCAAAGTGACGATTCTTAACGCCGATCAGCCGGAGACCACGCAACAGTGGGTGACCATCGCACAGTCCCGGTTCCCCATGGCGACGTTTGATGTCGCTCCGATCGGTCCCAGTTTTGGGGTTCACGTTGGCGACGGTGCCATGGGCTTGGCGTGGTCCCAGGATTATCGCAGTCTGCTGATCAATGATGAGAAATAAATGAGAATTTAGGGTTGACAGTCTCATTTTTTAATGGTTAACTGGTACTTGTAAATTGAAAAATGAAAGGAACTTCACCCATGAAGCCAAACAACCTCACTCATTTAAATAACCAATTTGCCTTTAGCTTTTTCTTTAGATAGCGTTTGTATTCACACGTTGGATACGAACGCGCCGCTCAATTGCGTTCGTATCTATCGATTAGCTAAAGTTTTTCAACATGACTTAAGCGCCAGATAGATACGGGTATAATCTATCTGGAGAAAATATATCGGGGCCCGATAACACCAGGTAGATTCTACTCAGAATCTATCTGGTGTTTTTTTGTTTTTAGCACGCGAGTCAAGGTGGCATCTCCTGCCTTGGCGAACGCGTTTCAGAAACCACCTGGCTAGCAACGTGGACGCACTGCGCTAGCCAAGACGGCTACTTAGAATAAACCCAAGTCAGTTGAAAAATCGGTGAGCCACATGGCCCCATAATTAACAACAAATAAAATAACGAAGCGGCCGATACGCTCGGCCCAACAAACTCTGGAGGGAATCAATGATGAAAAAGGGATTATTAACAGGCATGGCCTTATTAGGATTGGGATTAACGTTAGCTGGCTGTTCCAGCAAATCAGATGCTAGTAGCAAGGGAACGTTGAACGTTGGCATTTTACAGGTTGTCCAACACGGCTCACTCGATGAAGCCAGACAAGGATTCAAGGCGGGGTTGAAGCAGGAACTTAAGGCGCATCATAAGTCCGCTAAGGTGGCCTATCACTACCTCAACGCACAGGGAGATCAGGCCAATTTGAACACGATGAGTCAACAATTGAGTCAACAAAAGAATGATTTATTGTTAGGAATTGCTACGCCAGCCGCGCAGGCCTTGGCTAAGAAAACCAAGACCACGCCAACGCTGGTAACGGCGGTGACTGATTTGAAGGCGGCCGGTCTGGTTAAGGCTAACAACAAACCCCAGACTAATGTCAGTGGGACCAGTGATTTGACCCCGGTTGGCCTGCAATTAAAGCTTCTGGCCAGCCTGACTAAGGGCAACAAGCCATTGGGAATTATGTACAATTCATCCGAAGAGAATTCGGTCTTACAGGTGAAGTTAGCCAAGGCTTATGCGCAAAAGCATCACTTGAAACTCAAGGTGGTTAGCGCCACTAGCACCAATGATGTGGCCAGTGTTCTCGCCGGGTTACAAGGTAAGATTTCCGGATTGTACCTGCCAACGGATAACCTGATGGCCAGTGCGATGAAGACAATTGGTCAGAAGGCCAAAGCAGCGAAGTTGCCAGTTGTAACGGGGTCAATCGAAATGGCTGAAGATGGTGGCACGGCCACCTACGGTATTGATTACTATGACCTAGGTAAGCAAACCGGGAAGATGGCTTACAACGTGTTAGAAAATGACAAAAAGCCGCAGACGATGGCTGTTGAAACCTCTAAGCACCTGCATCTCTACGTTAACAAGGCCAACACCAAAGCAATTGGTATGCAGCCCCAACAGATTAAACAACCCTAAGTTTAGAAAGGATGATCACTAATGTTAATCACGAGTATCGGTCAAGGCCTTCTGTGGGCACCCCTGGTCATCGGGGTCTTCCTGACGTTTCGCATTTTGGATATTCCCGATCTCACCACCGAGGGGAGTTTTCCACTCGGGGCCGCGGTGACTGTCAGCGCCATGATTCACGGTCAGTCGGCGATCGTAGCCAGCCTGCTGGGCTTTCTAGCGGGTTGTCTGGCCGGCTGGGTAACGGGGATGCTCGACACTAAGCTTAAAATGCCATCGCTTTTAGCGGGGATTTTGACGATGACGGGTCTGTACTCCATTAACATGCACGTGATGGGGAAGTCCAATGTGCCGCTCCTGGATCAGAAGGTACTGACTAGCTATCTACCGGCAACTTGGTCGGTGGACCTTCAAACCATTGTTGTCGGTCTCGGCGTGACCGCACTGGTCATGGCGGGGCTCATCTGGCTCTTTAGAACGCGACTGGGATTGTCTCTGATGGCAACCGGGAATAATGCGGCTATGAGCGCGGCTAACGGAATTTATACCGACCGGATGGTGATTCTGGGCTACATGGTTTCCAACGGCTGTATCGCCCTCTCTGGGGCCTTGATTGCGCAGAGTAACGGGTTCGCCGACATTGGCATGGGAATTGGGACGATTGTGATTGGCCTGGCTTCCGTCCTGGTCGGGGAGATCTTCTTACGTGGTCGCCAGATTTGGTTACGGTTGGCCGCCATGGTGTTGGGGGCCGTGATCTATCGCTACCTTTTAACCGTTGCCATGGGTCTGGGCTTTCCGGTCGACGATCTCAAGATTCTCTCCGCAGGTATCCTAGTTATTGTAATCTGCCTGCCATTGTTACGAAACAAATTACAGACGAAACAACAGTTGAAACGTTATCTCAAACAGATTGGAGTCGATGAGCATGCCACAACCAGCAGTCTTAAGCGTCAAGCACCTACAGAAGGTCTTCTTTCCCGGGACAGTAAATGAACGCCACGTCTTAAAGGATGTCAGCCTGACCATTGAACCGGGAGACTTCGTGGCGGTGATTGGCAATAACGGCGCAGGGAAGTCAACGTTGCTCAATACGATTGCCGGTACGCTGCCCGTTGATGCCGGTGAGTTACGACTCGCCGATCACGATGTGACGCACAAGCCCGTGGCTTATCGGTCACGTTGGCTATCACGAGTCTTCCAGGATCCCAAGATGGGTACGGCTGGTGAACTGAGCGTTGCTGAGAATCTGACATTAGCCGAGCACCACACCGGGAGCATGAGTCTACGGGGCTATCGGCGTAAGGGCCAGACAGCGGCCTATCGGGAGCTACTCCAGCCCCTAAACATGGGGTTAGAGGACCGATTAACTACGCAGGTGAAATACCTGTCTGGTGGCCAGCGCCAGGCGTTATCTTTATTGATGGCCACCCTGAGTCATCCAGAATTACTCTTGTTGGATGAACACACGGCGGCGCTGGATCCCCAGACTAGCCACCAGGTGATGGCGCTGACCCAAAAGATTGTGACTGAGAATCAATTAACCACGCTGATGATTACCCATAAAATGAGTGATGCCTTGACCTATGGCAACCGATTGGTCATGGTTCAAGACGGCCAGATTAAGTTGGATGTGCGTGGTGAAGAGAAACAACGGATTCGGCAAGCGGATCTGTTGGGCTTATTTGCCGATTAGTTGCGGAGGGCCACAAGTTATCCAGCAAGTGCTGCCAGGCCTAAATGACGAGTTTTAAGGACAAATCTAGTTAATAGTCGTTAATACTGTACGCCACTATCGCAAATGTGTGGAGATTTGCTTTATCTTCTGATAAATCAGCCGTATACTAGGGCCGTATTTAAGATTACGGATTTTCCGGAGGTATTCGGAAGAAGCCGTAAACAAAGTTGTGGAAGCTTCTTGTTGAAGACCTAAGCGGACTAACCGTAATGAGAAGGCCACTATTCCAGTGATAGTGACCCTAAAAGGTCACCACCATCAGCGACGGGCTAGCGTCCTATGGTGCAAGAAAGGTCCCCTGAGCGATTGCTCGGAGGACCTTTTGTGTATGGTTAAATTAATGACATCAAATTATTTAGAAAGTGTAGGGTAATGTTGTAGCGAATATCTCTGAAGTGCAAGTATGCCGCACCGAGTGCCCAGCCAAGCCCAGAGTACATGAGCAAGGTTGGCGACAGGCCAGAGACGTGCATGCTACCGAAGATAATCCCGGAGATGAAGACCCCGAGGAAGTTCATGAGTCGGGTATTTTTTCTGAAGAAATAGTTCAGGAAAATCCCCCGGAAGATGAACTCTTCATAGATTGGAGCCAGAAAGATCGGATAGGCGGTGTTCCAGAATGGTAGCTTGACCACTTGCTGATTAATGATCTGCTGGTTGGCTGGGCTCGGCAGAATGTGAAAGTGAATCAGCAACCCCCAGGCATATTGAATCGCCATCATCAGAATGAAGAAACCCACCAATTGGCTGATCGACTTCCATGAAAAGGGGGTGCGACCGATCTGGCGAGGGTTGTTTCGTTGCAGCTGTTTTTGATATCGCCAGGTGATGAAGGCCAGTAATAGGCCAGAATAAATCAGCATCGTGCCGATTAGCTGGTTGGTAGAGCCACCACGGCTAGCCTGATCGGTAGCCAGTAAGAGGATCATGCTGTCGATCAGATAGAGAACGAGGAAGCCCACCCACTGCAGATCGCGTTTGAACCAATTCAGGAGCCAGCGGGTGCTAGAGCCAAACATATTCATTCATGACCTCCCTTTAGTTGTCGTATTTACCAATTTCAATGAGGTTTTCATCCGGGTCTCGGACGTAAACGGAGGTCATTGGGCCTTGCGCGCCTTGCTTAGGGATGGGGCCATCGACGATCTCAACCGCGTAGTTGGTGAGGTGGGCCAGAATATTGGCCAGGGGATCGGTGGCAATGATGGCGAAGTCTGCGGCGCCAACCGTTGGGTGCTTGGCAACGGGCAGACGAGGGTCATCGGTGACTTGGAAATTCAGTTTTTGTTTGCCAAGCTTAACCCCCTTACGGCCATCGTCGAAGGTGATAATGGGGAGGTCTAAGACCTCGTGGTACCAGCGAAGTGAGCGCTCCAGGTCGCTAACGGTGAGCGTAAGGTGATCGATGTTTCGAATATTCATGACAGTCAGTCCTTAACTAGTAAATTTCAACCATTATAGCATAGATAACCCCCGAGGCCCTAGGCGGTGAAGTTGACGAACCCGGGCGTTTCGTGGTAAGTTACTACTTATATATTGTTTAGGTAAGGGCCTTGACGTTGTCGAGGCTTTTATTGCGTGAAGAGAGAGGAAGGATTTTTGTGCCACTACTAGAAGTTGACAACCTGAGCATGAGCTTCGCCGATAAGAAGCTGTACGAAGGTGCCAGTTTTCAACTCAACAAGGGAGAACACATGGGCGTCGTTGGGCAAAACGGTGTCGGCAAGTCAACCTTGATTAAAATTATTACGGAACAGGAACTGCCACTAACCGGAAGCATCAAGTGGCAGAAGAAGACGCACATCGGCTACTTGGACCAATATGCGGATATTCCAGCGGGGATGAAACTGATTGATTTTCTCCATACGGCCTATGCGGACCTGTATAAGATGAATGACCAGATGACGGCGTTGTATTCGGACTATGCCGAGAGCATGGACGACAAGCTCTTAGAACGTGCCGGCCGCATTCAAGAAGAACTCGATGCCCGGAACTTCTACGGCGTCGAGACCGAGATTGAACGGGTCATCTCAGGTCTGGGTCTTGATGACATTGGCCGGGATCATGAAGTGGCTAAGATGTCTGGTGGCCAACGGTCCAAGATTATTTTGGCTAAGCTACTTCTGGAAAATCCAGATGTGATCCTGTTGGATGA
Organism: Levilactobacillus lindianensis; assembly: GCF_003946095.1. Classification (GTDB taxonomy): domain Bacteria; phylum Bacillota; class Bacilli; order Lactobacillales; family Lactobacillaceae; genus Levilactobacillus; species Levilactobacillus lindianensis. Next base: position 10,086 of record NZ_RHOD01000039.1, read on the forward strand.
ACCGACCAACTACCTGGATACCGCGCATATTGCGTGGCTGGAGGATTACCTGAATAACTTTGAGGGAGCCGCGCTCATCATCTCTCATGACTATGATTTCTTACAAAATGTGACGAATTGTATCATCAACTTGGCCTTTGGGCAGATTACCAAATACCGAGGTAACTTCAAACAGGCCATGCGGCAACGGGCCGAGAAGGAAAAGGTTCAGCAACGTGAATTCGACAAGCAACAGGTCGTGATTGAAAAGGCCGAACGCTTTATTCGCAAGAACAAGGCCGGGACTAAGTCAACCATGGCGAAGTCGCGGGAAAAGATGCTGAATCGGATGGACCGGGTTGATCCACCTTCGACAAACATTCAAGCCCACTTTGATTTCCCTTACCAGGAGACCGGGTCACAGAATGCTCTGGTGGTGGATGAATTATCCGTTGGGTATGACCGACCATTGTTAAAGCCCGTGACGTTCTCCGTAACGACCGACCAAAAGGTAGGTCTGACTGGATTCAACGGGGTGGGGAAGTCGACACTGATTAAGTCTATCTTGGGTATCATCAAGGCCAAGGGAGGATCGGCAACCTTCTCACCTTCCGCACGGATTAGTTACTTTAGCCAAGACTTGGTCTGGGAGAACAACCGGCAAACGCCACTCCAGATCATTCAAGCCAAGTATGAGAAGATGCCCCAAAAGGCCATTCGCGGCAAGTTGTCCAAGTGTGGGTTGGATTCAGCCAACGCCATGAAACCCATTGGGGAACTCTCCGGTGGGGAGCAAACGAAGGTCAAGCTGGCTCTGCTAGAATTTGAACCTGCTAACTTCTTAATTATGGACGAACCCACGAACCATTTGGACGATGAAACGAAACACGCCTTGAAAGAGGCCATCGACAAGTTCCCAGGGAACGCCATCATCGTGAGTCATGAGGAGAGCTTCTACACCGGTTTAGTCGATAAGATCTTGAACGTGGAAAAGTTAAGCTTGCGTAACGCACCACAAGACTAAGTTACGGTATGGTTATAATTCGATTAAGGCCGTTCCTTTTTGACTCGAAATCCGTTACAGTAAACCTAGAGTGAATTTTACTGAAAAGGACGGAAGAACATGAGACGATTTAGACAGTTACTCGTCATTGTTGTATTGGTCATCGTGGCGGGATTTGGAATTAATCGCGTGATTCAACGGACTTCCGCTAATCGGACGCCAACGTTTCAGACGATTCGAAATAAGGTCACACCGAGCAAGCAAATCAATTGGCGGGCACCTTCGGAAGATAAGGCCTATCCTAATCTGAAATCCTATCCTCATGCTTGGCTGGATGTGAATACCAGTAAGCAACGGGTCTACGTTAGAAGTGGGAACAAGGTGCTCTACACCATGTACTGCTCGACGGGGACCGGGAAGGAAAATGCCACACCGCACGGCACGTACTATATTCAGGCCGAGCGGGGCAAGTTCTTCTACAACCAGAACTCTGGTGAAGGTGCCAAGTACTGGGTATCGTGGAAGGACCATGGGATTTATCTCTTCCACAGTGTGCCAACCGATAAGAATGGCAATTACATTGAAAGTGAAGCCAAGCAGCTCGGTAAGACGGCGGCCTCACACGGCTGTGTGCGATTATCCGTGGCCGATGCCAAGTGGGTTTACACCAACGTGCCTTATGGGATGAAGGTTGTGATTCACTAGATTTACAGAAATTCAAAAGAGGCTGTGACATAAGTCTCCAAAATGAAAGCTGGTTGAGAGGAATCTTCGGATTTCTCCCGACCAGCTTTTTGGTA
>NZ_RHOD01000004.1 GCF_003946095.1 Levilactobacillus lindianensis
CTAAGGAACGCACACAGCTTTCAAAACCAGAAAACAAGGCTATCTATGGGCGTCGAAAGATTGATGTAGAGCCAATTTTTGGCAAGACGAAGGCTTATTTGCATTTCCATCGCTATTCGGTACGCGGCCTAGAAAAGGTCAAAAAAGAAACTGGAATCCTCGTTCTGGCATTGAACATCCTCAAGTTAGTCTCTACTAGAGAAAAATGGATTAAGAATCAAGAGCATAGAAATAAGGCACGAAACCAAAATTCGGTTTCGTGCCTTATTCTTGTTCTATAGAGGTCAGTTATGTCACAGCCTCTTCTTTGCATCTCGCACTATTTCCCCAGATTGCCACCCTCCAAGAGGTTCCAAAGCTGAATGGCAGCCGTCTGTGACAGTTGGTTAGCACGGTAGTAGTTACTGAGTAAGACTACCCCGTCCTGACCATCCTTGCTCAACAGGAAGGTCGCTTCATACCCGTAGGCTAACCCATGGCCTCTGATGTAGGTTGGGTAAACGTAGAGTCCCCCACCATACATCGACGCCGATCCGGGAACCAGCAGCACGTTGACATCCTTTTGTGGATAAACCTTCCCCAGCAACATGTTACGTTCCGCTTGGAAAAGATCGTTGACCGACATGTAAACCTGCCCTGTCCCGAACTGGTAGAGCATCGAAAGCCGCGACTCCCCGTACTCGGTATCATAGGTTGGTAACACACTCCCGGTCTTGGAGTTCGTATACCCTTGAGAATAGTCCGACCGGTTCGCCATGTTGAAGACGAACCCCGAATGCTGTAAGTTGCCAGCATCAATAATATTTTGCGTGAAGTAGTCCTGTTAACTCTCACCAGAAACCTTCTGAATAATCCCGGCTAACAACATGAAGTTCACGGGTGAATAGTGCCACCGCCCGATCTTGGCGGGCTGGCTGACAACATTATTCAAGATGAACTTAATCATCTGTTGTTCGGTTCTGATCGAATTAGGAAAGGCTGTTAACACCAGTCCACTCTTCATGTCCAACATCTCGCGCAAAGTAATCTGATTGCTTCCGGCGATCTGTGGATAGTACTTGGACAAGGGATCACTGAGGGCCACTTTATTTTCCCCGACCAACTTCATCAATAGCCCTGCCGTAAAGGATTTCTGAATCGATGCTAACTGGTAAACACTATTCACGTGATTTTTCTGGCGGTTCGCCGCATCGGCGTAGCCCCAACCTTGCTGATAAATGGTCTGATTGTGGTGAACCACTAAGGCTGTCCCCACGAAACGATTGGCCTGCAAAACGGCATCGATCTGCCGTGTTGTCGCTGCCGGTGCCAGCTTCCGCTTCTTCGCAGGCACTTTTCTCTTGGGCTTGACCTTCCGAACAACCGAACTACTTGATACCTTTGGCTCTGCCTTGGTCTGTTGGGTCTGCCCATTAAACCACCAGGCTAGACCACCCCCGAGACCCAAGACGGCCGCCAAAGCTAAAATTGTCCCCCATACCTTTGCTTTCATAGTTGCTCCCCCTTACTCTTTGAAAACGTGATGACTAGTCTGCCGATTCCCCTAAATCTGCCAGCCAAGCGCTAATCTCATCAAGCTTAAACCCTTTACGATACAAGGCTTGTTTCGTCTTATACTGCCGTTCTGAGTGACTCAGCGCCCGATAACGGTGCCATAGCTTCTCACCCTGCTTCGCCAGGAGTGCACGCTGTTCATCCTCATCCGGCGTGAGATCCAGGCTATCTAACATGCCATTAATCTCATCCCCACCGAAACCGCGACTCATCAGTCCTTGGCGAACTTTTTGGAGCTGATTACGCGTCGATTGGTGCTGGTAGCGCTTGGCAAGTTTGGCAGCGACGGCCGTCCCCACGGTCATCTGCTCTGCCACCGGATACTGCTTCAGAGCCTCATCGATTGGCTGTTCATCTACACCCTTCTGGCGTAAATGCTGTCGAATCACCCGTGGTCCCTTATCACTGGTGTTCATGATAGTGCGGACATAACTGGCCGCATAATGAGCATCGTCAACCAGCGCAAATTCTCGTAACTTCTGGATTGTCTGGTCAATCGTTTCTGGTGGTATTTCCAAATCTACTAGCTTATCTCGGACTTCCTTTTCAGTCCGCAACTGATGCGATAGATAATCCAGGGCCCGGTTATAGGCCTTGGCAACATCGTCGGCCGACGTCAATTGTTCCTCGAGTTCCTTATCGATCTCCATGCCCTTGTACAGACGGAAATCCACTAGGACGCTTTCACTAACCGGGAAGGCGTAATGGCCATCGACGTAAATATTATAGCGTCCTGAGCGTTTCTGAGCTTCAATCATGGTAATTTCGGCCATTTCGATCACTTCCTTCTCTTTTATTCATAACCATTTTACCAGTTTCAAATTCAATGGGGTTCGCATAGTGGTGGATTAGTTAGTCAGTCAGCTTTTCGCCCCACACATGATTCCCTAGCGAAATGAATGTGGTCGCTTGGCCTCTAGCCTGCTATAATTAACGACAATTAAGTTTTACCGAAAGGAGTGCCACTATGTTAACCGCTCACGTTGTTTACGCCACCATCACCGGGAACAATCAAGACGTCGCCGATATCGTCACCGAAGGCTTAGAGGCCCAAGGTTGCCGGGTTCAAGAAACCGAAATCTCCCAGACTGATGCCGCTGAATTCACAGACGCCGACATCTGCGTCGTCTGCGCCTATACCTATGACGGCGGTGCCCTCCCCGAGGAAGGCCTCGACTTTTTCGAAGACCTGCCACAAGTCGACCTCAGCCACCAAGTATTCGGGGTGGCCGGCTCCGGCGACACCTTCTACGGCGACGACTTTAATATTGCCGTAGATCGGTTTGCGGCAGCCTTCAAACAGAGTGGTGCGCGTCAGGGTGCTCCCAGCGTCAAGATCGATCTGGAACCCGATCAGGCTGATATTGACCGGCTCGATGCCTTTGCCGCGCAACTCGTTGCCACCGCACAACCCTCAGCTTAATCCGATTCAGTCATTAGACATCAAAGGCCCGGGCTAATTGCTCTCGGACCTCTGGTGTCTTTTATTTTTTCTTAATTCGATACCTCAAGATATTGGGCAGCACGGCTTGCTCCTCAAAATCGCCGACCAAGAGTTCCTGAATTGAGGCATTTAAAACCGCCCCGAACATCAGAATCATCCCGGTAAAGTCGAGCCAAAACATCAGAACAATAAATGTTCCGATGGTCTTATAACTATCGATGTTGTGAACAAAGTACTTCACATAGAGTGAGAAGGCTTGCGATAGTAACAGCCAACCCACCGTCGCAATGAGTGCCCCCGGCCAAACGTAACGCCATTTCAGCTTAACACTCGGCACAAAGTAAAAGAGGATCATCAACACGAAGAACGTCACGCCGAAGGTTAACGGCCACTTCGCCGCATTTACATAGGTTAAGACCTGAGTCGGCAAATGTAACAGCGGTGTGAGCTGTTCCACGGCCACCTGGCCAAAACTAAAGAAGAGCATCAGGATGAAAAGTAGTGCGATCAGCGCCACCATCCAGAAGAAAGCCCCCACGCGATTGACGATGGCATTCTGCTTCTTGGCCACCCCATAGGCTCCATTAACCGTTCGTTGAAAAGCCGCAACGGCCCGCGACGATGACCAGATTGAAACAATCACCCCGATCGACAGCACGCTCCCACTCCGATTGTTTAGGAAGGAGTGAATGATCGGTTCCAACATGGTATAGATATTCTCAGGAACCATTGGCTCAATGCTCTCCATCACGGTCGTGGTTTCGATGTGCAAATACGGGAGAATACTGGCAACGACCAGTAGCGCTGGGAAGAGTGACAACAGCGTATAATAAGCCAACACCACCGCGGAATCGGAGACGTTTGCCATCTGGTATCGTTTGCCAATGGTTTGAATGAAGCGGCCGACAGGTGCCAGCCGAGCGCGCCACTGTTTAGCCACAGGTGCCACGTCTCCTTTCGTTGTCAGTTAGAATGACCCATAATCCTCCGCAAACTTCAGGGTACCAATCATCTTTTCCAACGTCTTGCGGCTAAAGCGCACGCACTTGGCCTGCCGGAAAGCCTCGATGAAGGTGGCCAGATCATCATAATTTGCCACTGCGGTACAGTTATAGGCGTCATTGGGATTTAATTTGGTTTTGTTGCCCACAACCATCGAGTTAATTCGGTCATAGCGATCATAGTAGTTGTAATAGACCATGGGCTTGACAAAATCGATGATCCGGTCATTCTTGTTCTCTAATTGCCGGTGCATGGTGATTTCACTATTGATATAGCGCACCAACAACTTGGAAGAAAGTTCGGCCTGCGTCGCGGGATTACTGATCCCCGTGTGCAATGTAATCGACCGTTGTCCCCGTCCCTCCTGTTCAAGGCTCATGGTATAACCCTGTGTGAGAGATTCATTTTCTTCCGACAGGTTCGGCAGGAAGAACCGATCGAGTCGATTCATCAGTGCCTTAGGGGTCTTCTTTTCCTTACCAGTCAAGTTCACCGCAGAAAAGTCATCGAGGCTCGTGGAGAAGATTTCTTCGGACAGGTCATGAAAAATCATCCCCCGCCAATACTTACTTTCCACGTTGATCACGCCAAAGGAAGTCACTAGCAAGTTGTCAATTTGCATCACTCGCCAGGAATCCCCGTCGTTCATCTCCTGCGTCACCGGATTCTTCACCTTGTTGGCAAAGTGAACGTTACGCAGAATCTTATAATCAAATCGTTCATTATGCTTCAGGGCCTTTTGATGCAGGTCGCGCATAATTTCTGATAACTGTTCAGTCGTTTTAATCTCGGCTCGGTCATATGCCGTCTCAGCCATTTAAATTGCCTCCATTGATTTTGGTTTCAATTGCTTTCAAAATTCGTTCGGACGCATGCCCGTCCCCATAAGGGTTCTTGGCAGTTGCCATCCGTTGGTAGGCCTGTTCGTCTGTTAATAATTGTTCCATTGCTTCCGTCACACGTTGCGGATCGGTCCCCACTAATTTAAGGGTCCCGTTTTCAACCCCTTCTGGCCGTTCCGTGGTATCCCGGAGAACCAGAACTGGCTTGTTCAGCGATGGCGCTTCTTCTTGAACCCCACCGGAATCAGTCATGATGAAGAAACTCCGTGCTGCCAGGTTGTGGAAGTCCACCACATCTAGTGGATCGATCAGGTGAATGCGATCCATCCCGTCTAGCTCCTCATGAGCCGCCTGCTGGACGACTGGACTCAGATGAACCGGATAGACCACCTCAACGTCAGGATGGGCTTCAACCTCACGACGCACGGCTTTAAAGACGGCGTGCATGGGTGCTCCCTGGTTCTCACGTCGGTGCATGGTCAGAAGAATCATGCGGTGATCCGCAGCCACTTGGTCTAAGACCGCGTGATGGTAATCTGGATCAACGGTCTGCTTCAGGGCATCGATCGCCGTATTCCCGGTAATATAAATCTGTTCTGCCGGATGCGCCTGCTTCAACAGGTTAGCCTTGGAAAGCGTGGTTGGCGCAAAGTACAGATCACTAAGAATATCGGTCAGCTGACGATTCATTTCTTCCGGATAAGGTGAATACTTGTTCCAAGTCCGGAGTCCTGCCTCCACGTGACCCAACATCGTCTGGTGATAGAAGGCACTCACGCTCGCAGCGAAGGTGGTGGTGGTATCCCCATGAACCAGCACAATGTCCGGTTGGGCTTCCGTCAACACGTCATCGAGTTGGTTCAAGACACGTGTCGTAATGCCACTCAACGTCTGTTGGGGGCGCATAATGTTTAAGTCATAGTCCGGGGTAATCTTGAAGATGGCCAACACCTGGTCAAGCATCTCCCGGTGCTGGGCGGTTACCACCGTGATTGGGGTGAACGCGTCCGGCCGCTGTTGCATGGCCAAGATAATCGGGGCCATCTTGATGGCCTCCGGTCGGGTTCCAAACACTGTCATTACTTTAATTGGTTTCGTCACTGCAATACCTCCAAAGTCACGTGTATTATCGTCAATTATAGCAGAAGCCACGGTCCCATGTTATAAACTCCGTTTTTATTCTCAAATTATTCGTCGCCGGCAAAATCTTTTCTCACTGAATCCGCATTCATCGGCGAAAAGTAAGGATAGTCACCGAAAATTGGCAGACTCGTAAACAAATTTTAATGGTAAGCCTCCTATATTTGAGGTAAGATGATAGCGTTGTGTGAAAGGAATGTCTGTGATGAAGAAATTGAGTCTGGTCGTTCCTTGCTATAACGAGGAGGAGTCTATACCATTATTTTACCGAACCGTTAGCAAGGTGATCACATCTATGAATACCCCTACTCCAACGGTAACGCCGGAGTATATTTTTGTGGATGATGGGTCAAGCGACCACACCTTAGATGAAATGAAAGCCTTACATGAAGAACATCCAGAGACTGTCCACTTTCGGTCATTCTCCAGAAACTTCGGTAAGGAATCAGCGTTGGCCGCGGGCCTCCAAGCCACGACAGGCGACATGGTTGCCGTTATGGACGTTGATTTACAAGATCCACCGGAGCTCTTGCCGGAAATGGTCGACCTCATTGAAAATCGGGGATATGATTGCGTGGGAACCATTCAGAAGGAACGGCGTGGTCAAAGCAAGCTACGCGCGTTCCTCTCCAGCAGCTTCTACCGTGTCATTAACTGGCTATCAGACGTTCGGATCGAACCGAATGCTCGTGATTACCGATTGATGACCCGCCAATTTGTTGATACCGTGGTATCATTGCCTGAATTCAACCGGTTCTCTAAGGGGATCTTCAGTTGGGTCGGCTATAAGACCACGTATCTGACCTACGAAAGCCAGCCCCGAGCGGCCGGGACCACCCATTGGAGTCTACGTCAACTGTTTGCCTACTCTATCGAAGGCATCATTGATTTCTCCAATGCTCCGTTGCGTCTCGCCACTTGGGTCGGTAGCCTCTCCTTTTTACTCTCAATTCTCGGCTTAATCTTCGTGATTATCCGGGCCTTGACCGTTGGGGGATCGGTGGCCGGCTGGCCTTCCCTCGTGGTGATTCTACTCGCCATCGGTGGGATTCAGTTGTTCTGTCTAGGCATCTTAGGACAGTACATCAGCAAGATTTACCTAGAAACGAAGCACCGCCCGATGTATATCATTCGAGAAGAAAAGTAAGCCAAGAAGCACGGGCGTAAAGATAGACGATTAGTCTGTTTCGACAATATCGCTCTCAAACGTAAAGGAGATCAGGACACTTGTCCTGATCTCCTTTTTTTTGTTAGTTCATAATTGTATTCATTAAGAGAACCATTAACAGGCCGACAACTGAAATAACCGTTTCGAGTGTAGTCCAGACCTGGAAGGTTTGTTTAACACTCAGGTCGAAGTATTCTGAGAACATCCAGAAACCCGCATCGTTCACGTGAGAAGCTGCCAATGACCCGGCACCAATAGCCAAGGCAATCATGACTGGATCCGCGTTAAGCGTATGCATCAGTGGTGTAACCAGCCCGGCTGCCGTCATCCCGGAGACCGTCGCAGAGCCCAATGAGACCCGCAGGATAACCGTAATTAACCAGGCCAATAGGATTGGAGAGAACTTGGAATGCATCATTAATTCCTGCACAGCCTTCCCAACCCCACCGTCGATTAGGACTTGCTTAAAGGCAGATCCCCCGGCGATAACCATCAGAAGCATGGCAATCGACTTGATCGCATCCTCTAACGTGGCACTGATTTCCTTCATGGTCCGACCGCGATGGAAACCCATCGACCAGATCGCAAAGAGTAAGGCAATGACCATCGCAATGACGGGGTTCCCTAACATGGAAACGACTGCATCCAACCCTTGTGGGTTCTTAGGTGCCGCGCCCCCATCGACCGTCATTTGATAGATCGTTGCTAAGGCCATGAAAACTACTGGGAAAAGTGACGTCAAAACGGCTAACCCAAAGCTAGGCGTTTCGTCGAGATCAAACTCCTTAACTTCACCAAAGGCGGGCAAAGATTTCTTGATCACGAATAGGTCTGGATTAAACCGGCGAATGACCCGCGTCCAGATCGGACCGGCCACAATCACACAGGGAATTGCCACGATAATCCCAACCAAGAGCATCTCACCCACGTTGGCTCCTAAAGCCGTGGCAACCGCTGTTGGTGAGGGTTGTGGTGGTAGGAACCCTTGCGTAGCAGATAAGGCCGCCGCCATCGAAATCCCTAAGTACAGGAAGGGCACCTCAGCCTCTAAGGCCACGGCGAACACGATTGGTGTCACCAGGACTAACCCCACCTCAAACAGTAAGGAAATCCCGATTAAGAAGGAAGCCACCACGATGGCCACCTGCAACCGTTTTTTCCCAAAAACGTTGATCAGGGTCCGCGCAATCCGGTAAGAACCACCGGAGTCCGAGACCAACCGACCAATCATGGCTCCAAAACCAAAAACGATGATCAGCTCGCCCATGGAGCTTCCGATACCGTTCTTGATGGAGTCAGCGATGTTGGCTGGGTTCATCCCCAGCCCCAACGCAACGAGGATTGACGTTGCGATCAGCGAAACAAAGGTATTCAACTTTACTCGAATAATCAGGAAGAGTAATAGGAGAATCCCCAAAAACAAAATGACGAACTGCATTATTCTCTCTCTTTTCTATGCCGAATTCTGAGGACCGAACCTGCCGTAGTCCGATCCTATTATGCATAGAGTACATTGTATGAAAAAAAGTTACGGTTTGCAAGGGCTTACGTGTATCTTATTTTCATTTGAGAGCCGCTAAACGGTGTTAATTCGCTAACGAACGATCATTACCGAGACGGGAGAATATTTTGCCATGTAGGCGGCCTGACTCCCGAAGTACTTGCGGACACCCTTCTGCGAAAGTGACCCGACAACCAGTAAATCCGGTTTAACGTCAGGAATGATATTTTTCACAATGGTCTCACCGGGATCACCTTCACCAATGACATAGCGTACTTCACTGATACCAAAGCGTTGGGCGAGATCCTGATACTTTTGTAAATGTGCTTGCAATTCAGCCCGCTGACCGTGAACATAGTCCTTACTCAAAGCTTGATAGATATTCATATTATCGGATTCCAACACGGAACAGATTACCAGCTCTGCCCCGTCAAATTTAGCCCGGTTCATGGCGTAACGAAAGGCCAACTGTGCATCCGGGGAGTCATCCACCCCGACTAGAATGCGTGTGAACTTTTTGGGGTTCATTGACTCTGTATTTTCCATCGAAACTGCCTCCTCTTGGCTTAACATACTTTCATTATAATGGAAAACGGTTCCAGACGCGAAATTTTCGTGTGAAAACCGCAATTTTTCCGCAACAAAAAACCGACACCAGATTGGCATCGGTTAGTGACACAATGACTGACCCCACCCGGGCTCGAACCGGGATCATTCGCTTAGGAGGCGAGTGCCCTATCCAGTTGTGCTATGGGGCCATAAAACAGATCCATGATTTATTTTTACACGGATCTTTTTAATTGTAAAGTCTGACTATTTCTGTTCGGCGTCGCGGTCACGCCATTTCTTCCGCATCCCTTTGTTCTTAGTATGCCGATTCTTGTGCTTTTTCTTCTTTTGAGCCGGAGCCGCGGAAGACTTGGTTACGGGTTTTGACGCCTGCTTGGTGGTGGTCACTGCCTTAGCAGCAACACTCCCCGGAACCTTAACCTGGGGCGTCGACCCCTGCTTTGTCGAAGCAGTCGCACTCACTGCGGCCTTAGGCGCCATTGGCCGTTCCGTGGTCAGTCGCCGATTCCCAAAATAGATGGGAACCAACTCGTAATCGGTCTCCTTGAGGAGCTTCTTTAAGTCTCGCAGATCATGGTCATCACCCAGACTGATCACCTGACCGGGTTCACCCATTCGACCGGTTCGACCGGCCCGATGCACGTATTCATTAACTGATTGTGGTAAATCATAGTTAATGACAGCGGGCAACTTAGGGATGTCTAACCCACGAGCTGCAACATCGGTCGTCAAGAGCAGACGCGTCCGTCCCAGCCGGAAGTCCTGTAAGGCCTTCTCCCGCTGCACTTGACGTAGGTCACTAGTCAGACTCGTAGCCGAGACGTGGTCGTGATAGAACCGTGAGGCTGTGTGTTGTAAGGCATTGGTTTGCTTAAAGAACACTAAGGCCCGAAAGTTTGGCATTGACAACAGGCGTTTTAACATCTGATCGCGCTTGCCCATCCCAACCTGTAAGAGGCCGTGCCGTACGGTTCCTTGCGTCTGATCTTCTGCCCGAACGTCAATCCGTTCGACGGTCTGACCAAACCACTGATCCAGTTCATGGAGAATTGGCGTGTCGGTAGCGGAGAAGAATCCGAGTTGGACATCAGCCGGTGCAGCTTGTGCAATGGCTCTAACCGTATCCAAGGTGTCCCCCGTCAACAGGTCATCGGCCTCGTCGACAATCATCAGACTCACTAAATGTAACTTGAGCTTGCGGTCACTGACCAGATTGAGCACCCGGCCCGGTGTCCCGACGATAACTTCAGGACGCTTCTTCAGGCGTTCTGTCTGACGCTTCACGTTGGCGCCCCCGGTCAGAGCAACCACCTTCAGATCCAGTAACTTTGCCCAATCACGCATGACCCGACTCGTCTGGATGGCAAGTTCCTGTGACGGTTCCAGCACGATTAATTGAATCCCGTCACCTGGAAGGAGGTTGGCCAAGGCTGGTAAGGTAAAGGCCACGGTCTTCCCAGACCCCGTTGGTGCCAGACCTAGGACGTTATGGTCGCCAACCATGGGGTCATAGACCGCCGTTTGAATCGCGGTTGATTCGGTGTAGCCTAGGTCCTTAAAATGGGCCTCAAATTGTTTTAACATATCGTATCCTCTTTTTCTTAGTTTTGGTCGGCCGGAAAGCGGAGATTCCCCGCTACTCGGAGATCAAATAATACTTGGTTCACGGTTAAACTCCAGTCGAGCCAACGCCGATAGTCGGCCACATTCTGTGGGGCATCTGGATCCTGTAAGACCCGCGCGAAGTCTACCATTTCAGGAGTCATCGGGTTATCTAACGCGGGTTGGCTGAGATTCTGTTCTTGTCCGGTGGCGTCACGGAAAAACACATGAGTCAGCTCTCCGGCACTGTCCAAGGCAATGGTGTCCTTCAGACCATAAATTTCGGACTCCGCGGTAGAATTACTGGTCTTTCCGAAGTTAATGGCAACATCAAAGTCTGCGTAACGTAACACGGCGAGCCCCTTGCCGTCCGCTCCCGTCTCAATCAGAGTTGGGAAGTAAGCGACGGTCTCCGGTTGGCCAAACAGGGCGACCGCCAAATAGACAGGGTACACCCCGAGATCCTGTAATGCCCCACCGGAAAATTCCGGTGTAAAGACATTAGGCCGACCACCAGCGAGGACTTGGTCGTAACGTGAGGAATACTTCATGTAGGTCAAGTTCGCCCCTTGAACGGTTGGCAAACCAGCCATTGCGCGTTCGATCTGATGGAAATTAGGGGTGTGGACGTGGCGGGCAGCTTCGAAAAATTTCACCTTAGGGTGTTGCGCCAAGGCAGCCTGAATCGCCGTCATTTCCCGACGGTTACTGAAGGCGGGCTTCTCCACAATGATAGAGATGTCTCGCTTAATGGCCTCCAAGGCTTGCGCAAAGTGCAAACTGTTTGGTGAGGCGATGTACACGACATCCAAATCAGCCTGCGCCAACATTTGAGGATAGTCCGTGTAGTTAACCTGTGCGTGGTTTCGTTCACCGAAGGCCTTAGCTGTTGCTGCCTCGCGTGAATAAATCCCGGCTAACTCGTATTGTTGACTCGCCGCAGCCGCTTCAACCAACTGCTGCGTAATCCAGTTCGTTCCAACCGTTCCTAATCGAATCATGTCGTTACCTCCCAAGATAAGTTCTAATTAGCTTCATTTTAACAGTCACAGCGAGGCAAGCATAGCGCCATCATTAATTTTCTTAAAATCCAAGGGAATTATGACGAGTTTTCTAGTTAAAAATGTTATATTGAAGTTAATTACTTATTCAAGGGAGGGATTACTGGTGAAGGGTCGGGATATCGCACTATTCGGCGTTTCACTTGTGGCTGGTTTGACCGGTGGATTTTCACTACATCGTAAGAACAAGAACCAACCGAGTGAATCGCCATTATTTTACGTCGGAACGTGGCAGTTTGTTGATCCCCATAATCATCGCCACCACCGGTTGGAAATCAGTCCTAATCTTGACGTGCAGATCGATAATCATCCCCTTAAGGTTCGGGTCAAGGACCTGGATGAACATCAGCTCACCTTCCAGGATAAATTTGGTTACCATCTGACCATCCACGCCAACGAACGCCAACCCATTTCATTTTTCGATGAAGCCGACGACTGTACTTATGCGATGCAACCATTGCAAAAACCAACAGAATAGCAGATTAGACAATAAAAACGCCGTTAATCAGTCAGGCCCTGACGCCCGCTGAACTAACGACGTTTTTTCTATTTACCAAAACTTTCCCAATCCTGCTTACTCCCGTTAAACACGGAACGTGAGACTGGCTGGCTCTGATTACTCTGTGACAGCGACCCATCGGCATTGTACTCGATGAACTTAACCTCATGGCCGTGACTCTTGAGCTTGCCGCCCGCAGACCATTTTGCCTGGTTAGGTAGAACCGGATCCACGAACTGGGTCATCACCGTGTGATTGGCAAAGATAATAACCCCCTGCTGGTAACTACTACTGAGCAGGCTCACCAATTTCTTTAACTTCTGACCCTGGTTCGCCATCCCGGAATTGTTATTGTTATATTGATCATAATAGGCAACCGACACCCGAATCGGCAACGTCCCCGTGTCCTGACCCACGGTATCCTTGAAGTGCGCATACTGTTTGGCTGCCGTCGAGGTAAAACTGAAGGTGTGTGCTACCCCTACCTGAATGTCAGCGCCCTGGCACCGTGAATAGTTATCACTGAAGTCATCGTCGGTATACGTCGCCCCCGAAGTCGCCTGCAGGTAGACAAATGCCGACTTCTGCGACAATTGCTGAAAATCCACGTAGCCACTGTCCTGATTTACGGTAACGCCGCGAATCGGATACGTGGCCAGCTGCTCCCGTTGATGACGCTGCCACTGATCCCAGCCAAAGCCCCCGGCTACAAGGATCACCAGAATTAATAAACCGATTAACCAGCGTCGCCGACGTCGATGAGGGTGACGAAAAGTGTTGTCATAAATAGGTTGATAGTCTTTTCGTTTCACCGTCAATCACCACTCTTCCTCACCAACTAGAATTTAACTACTATTATACCATGTTGGTTAGGATTCATCTCGTGTGTGTTCAATCACATCGCGGACACGGGTCAAGACCGGTTGGGTCCGTGAAGAAATGCGCAAGACCGTCATCATAAAAAGACTGTCGAGAATCGTCAATTGTGAAATTAAGGAGTACATCCCTTCAGACCGATACTTCACTTCATCCGTTAAGGAGAGGAAAGTTACGGCGGCGGCCTGCGCCAACTCGGAGCCACTGTAACTGGTGATCACGATGATAGCGACCCCATTACGCGTGAGCTCCCGTACAATCTGTAAGGTTTCGTGGTTTCGACCAGAGTGTGAAATCACAATAGCACAGTCATCAGCGGTCATCTTTGCCGCCTGCATCAACTGGATGTCGTAGTCGGGATGGTAGACCACATTCAGTGAGGTTCTGAGAAACTTGTGATACCCATCTAGAGCGGCAATCGAAGATCCCCCTAACCCAAAGAAGGCCAGGGTCTTGGCATTGATAATCTTCAAAACAGCCCGAGCTAAGTCGTCTTCATTTAAGGCATCATTGGTCGCCCGCAGCGAATTCACGGAGAAACGGAATGTCTTGTTGGCGATAGTGGCCAGGGAATCTCCTTCGGCTAATTCCGGGAAGGAGCTCTGTTGTGGTGTCATAGCCGCTGCGGTGTGGGCCAAGGCCATCGTAAATTCACGATAGTTGGCGTAGTCCATCCGTTTGACGAAACGAGAAATAGTCGCCGTAGAAACATTGGATGCCGCCGCCAACTCCTTAATTGTCATTTCACTAACCACTGCAGGATTATCTAGGGCTAATTGTGCCACTTTTTTTTCAGTCCGGGACAATTGATCATAAGTCCCGCGAATCTTGCCAATCGTTGAGCGTGCGATAATCGCAGCCCCCTTTCTGGAAAATCAAATTTTACTTTTGTAAACATTTTACAGCATTTCACTTGAAATGTGAAACTTCTTTTCATATAATGTGTTGAGTAGAGAAAATTAGAACTCATTTGATAGTCGCGGTTTGTGTAACCGCTACCTTATCCACGACGTATTCATTGCGTTTTTTCAAACGATACGTTATGGTTCAGGGTGATGACCTTCTTTTTTTCACGATAATCGCACCACGAAAGGACGAGCACTATGGACTACATGATTGGGGTCGATATTGGAACGACCAGTGTCAAGACCGTATTGTATGATACAACGGGTAAGATGCAGGGCTATTCTAACAACCTCTATCCCCTCTATCAGGATGTGCCTGACATGGCCGAAGAAGATCCAGAAGAAATCTTCTCCGCGATCATTGATGGGTTAACGACGGTTCTGCGAAAAGCAGACCTTAAGAACGGCCAGCTTCACGGCGTTTCTTTCTCCGCCGCCATGCACAGCCTAATTCTGTTAGACAGCGATCACAAACCTTTGACCCGTGCCATCACCTGGGCGGATAACCGGGCCGTTAAATACGCTGACGAACTCCGTGAAAACGGCGTTGGCAAGCAACTGTACGAAAAGACCGGGACACCTATTCACCCAATGACCCCATTGAGCAAGTTGATCTGGATTCGTAACGAACAACCAGACCTCTTCAAAAAGGCGCGTTGGTTCGTCGGCATTAAAGAGTATGTGCTCTACAAACTCTTCGGTGTCATGCAAGAAGACTACTCAATCGCTAACGCAACAGGTCTCTTCAACATCTTTAAGATGGACTGGGACGACCAAGCCTTAGAGGTTGCAGGTATCACGCGTGATCAATTACCAAAGCTAGTCGATACTACGGATCAAGTGACTGGCATGAAGGCCGACTACGCCGGTGTTATCGGTATCGACCCACAAACGCCATTCATCATGGGTGCCTCAGATGGTCCCCTGGCTAACTTGGGTGTTAACGCCATTAACCCGGGTGTCGTTGCCGTGACCATCGGAACTTCCGGTGCCGTACGGGTGGTCACCGACAAGCCAAAGATTGACCCTAAGGGCCGTGTATTCTGTTACTACTTATCCAAGGATCATTGGGTCGTTGGTGGTCCCGTCAACAACGGTGGGATTGTCTTCCGTTGGGTTCGTGATCAACTCTTCGCCCCAGAAAAGTTGACTGCCGAACAGATGCATGTCGATTCTTACGACCTCTTGACGGAAATTGCTTCTAAGATTCCAGCCGGTTCCGATGGTCTGATCTTCCACCCATTCTTAGGTGGCGAACGGGCCCCAATCTGGGACGCCAACGCTCGTGGATCTTTCTTCGGTTTGACGCGGACACACTCACGGGCGCACATGGTTCGTGCCGCTCTGGAAGGGATTGTTTACAACCTCTACACGGTCATGTTGGCCCTGGAAGAAGTCGTTGGCAAACCATCCAGCATCCAAGCTACCGGTGGTTTCGCCCGCTCTGCTCTCTGGCGTCAAATGTTAGCTGACATCTTTGAACAAGACGTCACGATTCCAGAAAGTCCAGAAGGAACGGCCTTAGGTGCCGCAACGCTAGGAATGTATGCTTTAGGGATGATTGACGACCTTTCAGCCGTTAAGAACTTCGTGGGTGTCACGAATGTTCACCACCCTAACCCAGAAACCTACGATGCTTACCGGGCCTTGGTTCCAATCTACATCCGCTTGAGCCGTCAGTTGCAATCCGAATACAAGAATATTGCGGAATACCAACGGACTCATGTGACAGATCTCAAGAAGAAATAAGTTACCCACTTATCTTTTCTGAAACACCGTTAGAATTGGGTGGGAATTTTATCAGTCGATAAAATTTATCCTATACAAAAAGGATTCTATCGGGTAAAATGTGTTTACTATATTGATTGGTCGGTGTTTTCACAGCGGCCTTTCAAAATTTATTAGATGAAAGGGCTTACTTCCAAATGGAACTTTTAGCTTTAGTCATCGGGGTTATCTTTCTATTGGTCCTCATTATTCGTTTCAAGATCAATACGTTCGTTTCCCTGATTCTGACCTCCGTCCTGACAGCCATGTTACTGGGGATGGACTTAACCAAAATCGCCGCAACCATCGAATCCGGGATTGGGAGCCAACTTGGTGAACTTTCCTTAGTCTTCGGTTTCGGAGCTATGCTGGGTCGGTTAGTTGCCGATGCCGGTGGTGCTTACATGATTGCCACGACCTTAATTGATCGTTTCGGTAAGAAACGCCTGCAACTTGCTATCATGCTTGCTTCATTTATTTTAGGGATTGCCCTCTTCTTCGAAGTTGGGATGGTCCTCTTAATTCCTATCGTCTTCGCCATTGCGGTTGAAGCCGATGTACCAATTCTCTACTTAGGGATTTCCATGGCTGCTGCCTTATCAGTTACCCACGGATTCCTGCCACCTCACCCAGCACCAGTTGCTATTTCTGCAGTGTTAGGTGCCAATGATGGGAAAGTCTTACTCTTCGGTTTGGTTGTCGCAATTCCTGCCGCAATCATCGCCGGTCCTCTGTTCACCAAGCTCGCCCAGCGTTACGCGCCGACAGCCTTTGAACAGAAGGGTAACCTTTCTTCATTGGGTGAAGTTAAGACGTTCAAGCCTTCAGAAGCTCCTAGCTTTGGTTTATCCGTTCTGACTTCCCTCTTCCCAGTTATCTTGATGGCCATCACGACTATCTACAAGATGACTATTGACGGTGGTGCAACACCAACCAAGAACGCCAGCATGTTGGACCAAATCGTGGCCTTGATTGGTGACCCTGCGATTGCGATGTTAATCTCCCTGATCGTGGCAATGTTCACGATGGGCTGGGGTCGGAAGCGTAAGACTGCCGACATCATGGCAACGTTGGAAAATGCCGTTAAGTCAATTGCCATGTTACTGTTAGTTATCGGTGGTGGTGGGGCCTTCAAACAAGTCCTCATCGATGGTGGTGTTGGTAAAGAAGTTGCCAAGATCTTTATCGATTCCAACATGTCCCCACTGGTCTTAGGTTGGTTAGTCGCTGTGGTTCTGCGTGTTGCCTTAGGATCCGCTACCGTGGCTTCCTTGACTGCCGCCGGAATTGTGGCCCCATTGATGGCCCAAGCCGGTGTTGACCCTGCCCTGATGGTTCTGGCCATCGGTGCTGGTTCCTTAGCTGCTTCTCACGTGAACGATGCCGGGTTCTGGATGTTCCGTGAATACTTCGATTTGACTGTTAAGCAAACTTTGAGTATTTGGACCGTCTTGGAAACCGTGATCGCCATCGTCGGGTTAGCAATTGTTCTGCTTCTGAACATGGCTTTCCACTAAACTTAATCTTAATGAAAGCACCGCTGAGACTAGTCTCGGCGGTGTTTTTTATTGTCTTCTGCTCTCCTCTCAGACATTTCTAACCATCAACAAAAGAGCAACGTGCTATAATGGAAAAATCAGTCATTCGAGAGTGTAAAGGAGTTTTGATATTGGCAAAGGAGTTACGCCGTGAAATCGGCACATTCACTGCTCTAGCCACCGTCATGGGAACCGTGATCGGTGGTGGGGTATTCTTCAAGACGGCCAGTGTTGTGGCCGCCAACCATTCCGCAAATATGACGCTGGTCGCTTGGATTCTGGGAGGACTTCTGACCATTTGTGCCGGGTTAACCAGTGCAGAACTGGCAGCGGCCATCCCTCGAACCGGTGGGGCCATGCGCTACCTGGAATACGCCTATGGTAAGCCCGTGGGCTTCCTCATGGGGTGGGCCCAGATGCTCGTCTACTACCCGGCAAACATCGCCGCGCTATCGATTATCTTCGGCGTTCAGTTCGCCGCACTCTTTCACCTAGAGAGTCACTGGCAGCTACCGGTGGCCATCCTATGTGGTCTCAGTATCACACTATTGAACTTTCTCGGGGCCCGCGTTGGAGGATCTGTTCAATCGATTGCCCTAGTCTTTAAGCTCATCCCTATCGCTGTCATCGTTGTCTTTGGTCTGATGGACCCGGCTCATACGGTCCTGCAATTCTGGCCGATCACCACCGGCGATCACTTAAACTGGGGTAAAGCCTTTGCTTCTAGCCTACTAGCAACAATGTTTGCCTATGACGGCTGGATTAGCATCGGTAATATTGCGGGGGAGATGAAACACCCTGAACGAGATCTGCCTCGAGCAATCGTGTTAGGGTTGGCACTCATCACCATCATCTACACCCTGGTCAACCTAGTCTTTCTCAAGACTTTGCCAATTGACCTGATTGCCGGTAATCAAAACGCCGCGGCTGATGCCTCTATGCGGCTATTCGGTCAGTTTGGGGGCAAATTGGTCACCATCGGTATCCTCATCTCAGTCTATGGCGCCATTAACGGCTATACCTTAACTGGGATGCGTGTGCCCTTCGCCATGGCCGAGGAAGACAGCCTACCCTTCTCGAAGCGTTTCCGTCAGCTCTCACGTAAGACCTACGTCCCTTACTTTGCCGGAACGATTCAATTCTTAATTGCGCTTCTCATGATGTTCATGGGTAGCTTCGACATCCTAACGGACATGCTAGTCTTCGTCATGTGGGTCTTCAACTGTCTGATCTTCCTAGCCGTATTTCGGCTACGACGAACAGAGCCTGAACTCAACCGACCGTACCGGGTCCCTTGGTTCCCAATCATTCCCATCGTAGCCTTGATTGGCGGCATCTTCATTTTGGTAACGACCTTAATTACCGAAACCGGATTGGCAGTCACTGGACTAGGGCTAACACTTATCGGTCTGCCAGTCTACTTCTGGCACCAAAGACATCGACAATAAACGCAAAAAAAATCTCCGGATACGTTATCCGGAGATTTTTTTATCGTTCACTAGAGACTATTCAAACTTAGCAACGTTCTTCTTAGTAACCAAGTGAATTGGTGAAGGCGTGGCCTTTTCAACCTTTTCGCCCTTAAAGTGCTTGTAAGCAGCCTTAACAGCTAATTCCCCTTCAACCTTTGGTGATTGGGCAATGATACCGGTAATCTTACCAGACTTAACGGCCTTGAGTCCTTGTTCCCCACCATCGATGGAGACAACAACCATATCTGGGTCATTGATAGCCTTGATAGCACCTAAAGCCATTTCATCGTTTTGAGCGAAGACACCCTTAATCTTAGGGTGAGCTTGTAAGATGTTTTCAGTAGTAGACATCCCTTGCGCACGGTCAAAGTTGGCAGTTTGCTTCGTAACGATGTCTAAAGTACCCTTAACAGTGCTGTTGAAACCTTTCCCACGTTGGATAGCGGCATCGGCACCTGGCGTACCTTCAAGTTCAGCGATCTGGTCGTTCTTGCTTAACTGGCTCATCATAAACTTACCAGCCATCTTCCCGGCCAAGACGTTATCAGAAGCAACAGTCGTTAACAACTTCCCACCGTTAGACCCACGGTCACAGGCGATAACTGGAATACCAGCGTTGTTAGCATCCTTAACAGCAGTAGCAATGGCGTCAGAGTCAACAGGGTTGATGATAATAACGTCAACCTTCTTTTGAATTAAATCTTCAACGTCGTTAGATTGCTTGGCACTGTCATTTTGAGCATCGAAAATTTGAGTTGAGCTCCCGTTTTCCTTAGCAACCTTCGTAATCCCGTCACGTACGGAAACGAAGAATGGGTTACTTAAGGTTGACAATGAAACCCCAATCTTTAAGTTCTTTTCACTCTTCTTGACAGTCTTGTTCGTCCCGAAGGATGGTGGCGTCAAGGAGACGGCTTTACATCCGGCAAGGAACATTGAGAAGCCAGCAAATACGGTCAGTAGTACGACTAAATATTTTTTCCCTTTCATAAGGAACCTTCCCCCTAAGCTTTAGCTTGTTTTCTATCGAGTAAGACGGCAACTAAGATCACGATACCTTTTACGATTTGTTGGTAGAAACTGGAGATACCCAGTAAGTTCATCCCGTTGTTCAAGACACCAATAATCAAAGCACCAATTAAAGTCCCAAACATACGACCTTTCCCACCGGCAAGACTAGTCCCACCTAAAACAACGGCGGCGATGGCATCCATTTCGTAAGCATTCCCGGCATCAGGTTGTGCGGAAGCTAAACGTGAAGTCAAGATAGCACCGGCAACGGCTGATAAGAAACCAGCGATCGTGTAAATTAAGATAATCATCTTGTTGTTCTTAACACCAGCAACGAAGGCAGCCTTAGGGTTACCACCTAAAGCATAAGTCTTACGACCAAACGTGGTCCGGTGCAACAGAATGAAAGCACAGATGTAGAAGATAGCCATAATGTAAACTGGGAATGGAATTCCGAATAAGTAACCTTGACCAAAGAATTGGAAACCGAAGTTGTTACTCATCTTAGTCCCAGTGATTGGGTTACCTTTAGTGAAGACGTAAGTAGCACCCCGCAAAATGGTTTGCGTTGCCAAAGTGGCGATGAATGGTGCGGCTTTCCCATAAGCGATGATAACACCGTTAATGGCACCGAAGATGGCACCAGTTAACATCCCGATTAAGAGAGACAAGATCGTTGGTACACCGGCTAATACCAGTTGAGCGGTGAAGGCACCACTCAAGGCAACGATGGCCCCAACGGATAAATCAATCCCACCGGTTAAGATAACAAATTCCATCCCGAAGGCAATTAAAGCGTTAACTGAAACTTGACGTAATAAGTTCAGTAAGTTTAACGGATCCAAGAACGAGAAGTTAAGTACCGAAACTAAAACAATCAATACGATTAAGGCGACCATTGGTCCTAGTTTTTTATAGAAGTCGCCAAAACTAAATTTTTTCTTTGCCTCTACTTCTGTTTGATTACTCATTCGTTTTTCCCTCCTGTTGCTAACGTCATAATACTTTCTTGCGTAGCATCCTTAGTATCGACGACATCCATCAGGTGACCTTCGTAGACCACCGCAATCTTGTCAGAGAAACCAAGCACTTCATCCAAGTCACTCGAAACCATAATAATAGCTGTTCCACGATCGGTTAATTCGTTCATGAGGTCATAGATTTCACGCTTGGCACCAACGTCGACACCACGAGTTGGTTCATCCAAAATCAGGACTTGCGAACCAGATCCAACCCACTTAGCCAAGACAACCTTCTGTTGGTTACCACCAGAGAGGCTACCTGCTTCATCATCACGACCGTTAGCCTTAACATTCAGGCGTTTCAGTAACATGTCAACGAAGTCTTTGTCGGCCTTTTCGTCGATTAAACCGTGCTTGGAGAACCCATCGATACTTGGCAAGTCAATGTTGTCAGCTAGCGTTGCATCGAGGATTAAACCTTCCGTCTTCCGGTCTTCAGTTAAGAACCCAACGTTATGACTGATAGCATCGTTAGGATTCTTAATGGTCAGTTCCTTACCGTCAACCTTGATGGTCCCGGCATCCAACTTGTCAATCCCGAAGATGGCCCGCATAATTTCAGTACGGCCGGCACCCATCAAGCCTGAGAAGGCCAGAACTTCACCGGAACGAACTGAGAAACTGACATCTTTAAACTTGTCATTCGTCAAACCAGAAACTTCCAACATGGTCTTACCAAACTTAGGATGACGTTCTGGATAGAAGTCTCCCATGTCCCGACCAACCATGTCATGGACGATTTGCTTAACGTTGGTATCGGCCGTGTTGTACGTGTTAATGGTTAAACCATCACGCATTACGGTAACGCGGTCGGCAATTTCAAACAATTCTTCCATTCGGTGAGAGATGTAAATCAAACCAACACCTTGGTCACGAAGCTTACGGATAACAACGAATAACTTTTGAATTTCATCTTGCGTCAAAGCCGCCGTTGGTTCGTCCATGATGATGATTTTGGCATCGGTCATCAATGACTTGGCGATTTCAATCATTTGTTGTTGCCCAACTGACAATTCACCAATCGGCTGTGAGAAGTCAACCTTCATGTCCAATTGATCCAAGGCCTTTTGTGCAATCGTTTTCATTTTGGCATTATCAATCAAGCCAAAACCTTTTTTGATTTCCTTGTTCAAGAACATGTTATCCAGAACTGGCATTTCACCAAAGTTGTTCATTTCTTGGTGAATGAATGCGATTCCGTGATGTTCAGCTTCCAACGCGTTGTCGAAGTGGGTTTCCTTGCCATCAACCAAAATAGTCCCGCTATTTGGTTCCAGCAACCCGGTAAGAATGTTCATCATCGTCGACTTACCAGCACCATTTTCGCCCATGAGCGCGTGAACCTCGCCGCCCTTCACGGAGAAATTGACATCTTTTAAAACTTCGTTAGAACCGAATGATTTTGAGATATGCTGCATATCAATTTGCATTTACGCCAAACCTCCTTTTGCAAGTCGCAGCTTAAAACGTTACGCCGCTTTCCAATATAATGTTTGAGAACGGTGTCATTTCGCCTGTACGGACGAATGCGTGGCACTTACTCAAGTCCTGCTTCATTTGATCATGTGGGATGAACTTAACATCGACATCCGGTAATAATTGCTGAACCGCTGATAATTGGTCCGGATTTTCGGTCTTCATCTCTTCTGCCAAATAAATGCGTTGTACCTGTAACTCAGCTAAGACATTCTTTAGTACGTCTAAGAAACTTGGAAGTTGCTTAGTCACTGCTAAATCAATCTTTTCGGTTCCCTTCGGAACTGGCATTCCGGCATCACCGATAGCCAACGTGTCGAAGTGTCCCATTTGGGAGATGACCCGTGACAAATCAGAATTAATAACTGTTGTCTTCTTCATTCCTGCCTTATCCACCTTTCAGAACACTTGCAGATTCTACATAAGGTAAATGGTTTTACCTACGCCACTACATCACGCGGCATGAATCGAGAAACCGTTCGTAAAACCGTTTACATTATTTCTACAAGACCTAAGATACCACAAAAGAAAAGCGCTTTCAATAAAAATTCATAAGTTTTTCAAAAAAAAACGCGCATCCCTGGGATGCGCGTTCTAATCATTCTAATACTATTTTAATAGTGTAAAGGTGCTGGCAACGCCGGTAGATCAGGGAATAGATGCCGTAACTTGATCTCTGGATTAGCATCCTGAGTGTCTCGTTCCTGAAGAACCTGGGTGACGCCATTAAATGTAAACATTAGTAAATCGTCACCCTCCTCATCGCGAACTTGAAAGAACTTCACACCGAGTTGCAAAGCCGTCATGACAAATCGCTGGGTCTGATCACTGACCTGCTTCAAACGAGGCAATAGTGGCTTGGCCGCAATCCGTTGACGGTGCCAATCGGCCGCAATCTGCCGGCCATAAGCCATGAGACTCCCATCTTGTAGGTGAGCGACCATCTTGGCAGCCGGCGTTAACTCGGGATGAGTCAACACTTCTTCGAGATCGTCAATGACCGATGACTGTTCTGCATGAATCTGGAGTTGATCGGTCATCTCTCGCAATTCCTGGAAGACACGTTCCCCATCGGTCTGGTATTGCGTCGGTGCCAACGGATTTTCCAAAGCCACCCGCTGATTTCGCGTCAAGGCCTCGCTAAGTTGCTGCTCCAGATCTTGCGTTGGCAACGGTTGCGTTAAGAGATAAATCATGAAGACCTTTAAGAAGTACAGGGCATGCCGACTAACCCCATTGGGGGTAAACGGCGTGTTATCAAAGTCCCGTAATTCCAGGTAACGAATACCACCGGCGAGGTAGTCTCGCTGATTTGCCTGTCCTCTGAGCCGTACAGGCCCGTAGAACTCGTGCGCAGAGAAATAGGTACCATTGTCTATCAAGCGCTGAAGCTGGTTTAGATGCGCTTCTAAGGACGTATACGTCACCTGCTCATCTGGGCGGTTCACAAAACCGAAACGACTGTTGCGAATACTCCGCACCGGTTGGGCTAATTCTGCTGGCATGGGGTCAAAGAACCCCTGTTCAGCCACGGGACTGGCCCCAAATAAGTAGGTCAATAACCACTGGTAGCGCACAAAGTTCTGCGCTAACCGGAAGTACAGGGCATTCTTAAAAGCCACAATAGACGTAAATTCCTGGGTGTAGTGGCTGAATAACCGATGCAAAACTGGATCTGGCAGGCTGTAATTCACATGCACGCCAGTCAGACTCCCATGTTGTAGGCCATACTTCTTCACGAGATAGGACCGGTACGGCCGAATAGCCGGTCGATCAAAATGATCGGCTAGAAACTGCCAGTCAGTCTCATCCATCTTGGGGGGCGTACTAAACGGCCAGATGCGATCGTCCCCTTCTAAGGAGCGGTAAGCCACCGTTTGCAAGGTATCTAACTGGTCTAGCGTCCCTCCAATATTGGGATTAGGGTCCGTAATGATTTCGAGTTGGCTTTCAGTAAAGTCCGTTTGAAAATAAGGGTGGAAGGTCCGAGAACCTAAGGCACTGGGATGGGGACGACGACTCAGCCGACCATGCGGATCGATTCGTTGTTCTTCAACTTCCACACCGATTAAACTGTGATACAACTGTTCTGCTAAATTTTCTTCACGAATAACCGCTAATAGATTTTCTAACATGGCGGTAACATCCCCTGACCTTAGACTTGGTTTACTAAAGTGTAAACAAAAATGGCGGCGCTGTCACTGATATTGTTCCCTTTTATTCATTAAATTTTTGTAAATCACACTAACCATTAAATCAGATACCAAAAAGGTGTCTGAACCCACGTCCAGACACCCGGTGATAACTTTAAAACTTACTTCTTAACTAAAACCGTGACACTTTCCACGTGTGGCGTTTGTGGGAATTGGTCGACTGGCTGGATTGCCCCGTCGATATCATAGCCGAGTTCTTGGAACCGGACCACGTCACGAACCAACGTAGCAGGGTTACAGCTGACATAGACAACCTTCTTAGGACCCATCTTAGCGGTGGAATCGATCAGGCTTTCGGCCAGACCCTTACGTGGAGGATCAACCACCACAACGTCGGGCTTGATGCCGTCTTCTTGCCACTTCGCCATTTGTGACTCGGCCTTAGCAACTTCGAAGGTCACATTGCTCAGGTGGTTCTTCTGAGCGTTAACCTTGGCATCTTCAATGGCTTCTGGCACCACATCAACTCCGTAGACTTGCTTGGCGTGCTTAGCCAGTGCTAATGAAATCGTCCCGATTCCACAATAGGCATCGATTACGGTTTCTTCACCCGTCAAACCGGCCTTGTCGATGGCCATTTGGTACAGCTTTTCAGTCTGTTGGGGATTGACTTGATAGAATGACCGCGCTGAAATGGCGAAGGTCAATCCTAACAGGCTGTCCTCAATGGTTGGCTTGCCGTACAGCGTCCGCGTCACGTTACCCATGATGACATTCGTCTTCTTGGCATTAACGTTCAGGACGATGCTAGTCACTTCTGGCAAAGCCTTGTGAATCTGATCGACCAATTGGGCCTGACTTGGAATCTTCTGTGTCCGGCTAACCAGCACAATCATCATTTCGTGACTGTAGTAACCTCGACGAACCATGATCGTTCGTAAGACACCCTTGTCACTGATTTCATCGTAAGCGGGAATCTCAAACTGACGAAGCAAGTCGCGGACCTTGACGATGGCCGCGTCGATGGCTGGGTCTTGAATGTAGAAGTCCGTCAATGGAATGAGGTCATGGCTGTGTTGCCGGTAGAAGCCGGTCTCCAATTGTCCCTTAACCTTGCGAACCGGCACTTGAGCCTTGTTCCGGTATTGGGTTGGGTTAGCCATCCCCAGCGTTGGGGCAACTTCCACCTCAACGTGGGCCTTGCTGAAGAGTTCCGCAATCTGGTGTTGCTTGAACGTCAGTTGGGCGGGGTAAGCCAGGTGTTGCAATGGCGCAATCCCAGTCTGGCGGTACGTCTTGTCGACATCCTTCACCCGGTCAGGAGATTCCGTCTTCCAAGTCACGGCGCGGGCAAAACCATAGTGGCTCTGAACCTTCGTTACTTGAATCGTGAGTTCTTCACCTGGTAAGGCGTTTTCGATAAACAGAGGGAAATCATCAACCTTGGCGACACCCATCCCCTGATAAGTTAAATCAGCAATGGTGACGTCGAGGCGTTCGTTCTTTGTTACGGGTGCTTTAGTTTTCATTCGTTCTCCTTAATGAGAAAGGGATCTTGCCCTGAAAATGCCGTGCAAAATCCCTTCAGTATCTTAATCTTCCGTTGGTGTCGTTGATCCGTCAGGCAAGCTTTCCACTTGCTTGACAAATTTTTCTTCGGCCTCAAGGACCTCCGGTGATTCACTGGTAACCGCTGCATCCGGAATATCGTCGAGATTGGCGTACATTTCGATGTGTTGGGCCAGGTTAGTGAACTTCATGGGAGCATCGCCACCATATTCACCGTCCAGGTTAATCATCATGCGGTCTTCTACCGGCCGCGCGATGACCTTGCTGGTCTTCTTATAAATAATGTGGGGATCGTTGATGTGCTTCCCGCCGTTTAAGACGAGACCCATCAACCGCAGAATTTCCGGCATGCTGGCCGTCTTCACGATAATCATCGTGAATTTACCATCATCCAAGGCGGCGTCGGGCACAATCTGCTCGAAGCCTCCGATGGAGTTGGTCAGCGCCAAAAGAAACATCGACGCCTTCCCCCGGAAGTGACCATCGTCATAGGTCAAGTCCATATCAATCGGCTTGATCCGGGGCAACAACTCGGCCCCCTTCAACAGATAGGCCAGGTAGCCGAAGATCGACTTGAGGTTGGACGGCACGTCGTAGGTTAGCTCGGTCAATAGACCCCCACCTGCGATGTTAATAAAGTAGGTTTCGCCCGCTTGACCGATGTCCATCTTGATGGTTTGGTTCTTCAAAACGACCTTGGCTGCGGCCAACGGGTCCTCACGTGGAATGTGTAGGGCTCGGGCGTAGTCATTGGTGGTTCCGGCCGGAATGATGGCCATCTTCGGACGATGGGGTAACCCAGCAATCCCGTTCACAACCTGGTTGATGGTCCCATCACCACCGGCGGCCACAATGAGTTCAAACCCGGCCTTAGCGGCGCGCGTTGCCTCACTCTGTGCCGAATCCGGGGCGGCAGTTGTTGCGTATGCACTGGTCTCATAACCGGCCTGTTCAAACACCGCCAGAATATCAATCAGATCTTTTTTTAATGCCTCACGTCCTGAGGTTGGATTGTAGATCACCCTTGCCCGTTTACGCATGCTGTGCCTCCATTGTTCTTATTGCTTTAAGGCTGTCATCAGTAACTGATTAACAACCTGCGGGTTAGCTTGTCCGTGGGTTTGTTTCATGATTTGACCGACCAGGTAGCCAACGGCCCGTTTCTTCCCGTTGTTAAAGTCTTCAATCGATTGTGGGTTAGCGTCCAAGACGTCATCAATAATCGGTTGTAACTTAGCTGGATCAGACAATTGAACCAGACCGTGGGCTTCGACGTAAGCCTTAGGTTCTTCACCGGCCGTAATGGCCTTGAAGACCTTCTTGGCCATCTTGCTGGAAATGGTCCCATCTGAAATCAGATTGATCATGCCAGCCAGGTTAGCTGGGGTCAGCTTCGTGGCTTGTAAGTCAACGTGATTGTCGTTCAGGAAGGCGTTAACGTCCCCTTGCAGATAGTTAGCGGCCATCTTAGGGTCAGCCTTCAGCGCCACAGTTGCGTCGAAGAAGTCTGACATTTCCTTGGTTTGGGTGATAACCATGGCGTCATAATCCGTCAAGCCAAGTTCGTTAACGTAACGTTCCCGCCGCTTGGTTGGCATTTCTGGCATGGCATCCCCGAGTTCCTTGATCCAGTCATCACTGATGTTCAGTGCTGGCAGATCGGGTTCTGGGAAGTACCGGTAATCATCGGCACCGGCCTTGACCCGCATCAGGATCGTCTCACCGGTCTTTTCGTCGAACCGCCGAGTTTCCTGTTGTACAGCACCACCGGCCATCAAGACCTGCTGCTGCCGCTTTTCTTCGTACTCCAGCCCCCGTTGGACATAGTTGAAGGAGTTCAAGTTCTTTAGTTCGGTCTTGGTCCCAAACTTTTCTTGGCCCACGGGACGGACGGAAATGTTAACGTCAACCCGCATGGACCCTTCTTCCATCTTCACGTCGGAAATCCCGGTAAATTGGATCCGTTGACGCAAAGCTTCCAGGTAGGCATAGGCTTCAGCTGGTGAAGCAATGTCCGGCTTGGAAACAATTTCAATCAAAGGCGTCCCCTGCCGGTTCAAATCGACATAAGAATGATCGCGTTCGTGGGTGTTCTTCCCGGCATCTTCTTCGATATGCATCTCGGAGATCCCGATCTTTTTCTTCACTCCGTCCACGTCAACTTCAACCCAGCCATCGTGACCGATGGGCTTGTCGGATTGCGTAATTTGGTAGGCCTTCGGGTTATCCGGATAAAAGTAATTCTTCCGGTCGAAGTGAGTGTGCTGTTCCACGGTCGCATGGAGCGCCAAAGCGGCGATAATCCCATCGGCAACAACACCCTTGTTAGTCGTTGGTAATACCCCAGGGTATCCCCAATCGATGACGTTGGTGTTGGCGTTAGGATCGGCCCCGTAGGCAACTGGTGATGGGCTAAAGATCTTTGAATGAGTCTTTAACTCAATGTGGACTTCAAGTCCAATAGTCGTTTCAAAGTTCATTAGTTTTGACCTCCTAACGTTGGCAATTGGGTGTGGAAGTCCGTGCTCTGTTCGAACGCGTATCCGGCCCGGTAAAGCGTGCTTTCGTCAAATGGCCGGCCGATCAATTGCATCCCGACAGGTAAGCCATTGCTGAATCCGGCTGGCAAGGAAAGTCCTGGCAATCCGGCTAAGTTAACGGGAATCGTCAAGACGTCATTCATGTACATGGTGATTGGATCCTTGATTTCGTCACCCAAACCAAAGGCTGGTGTTGGGGCAACGGGACCCATAATGAAGTCATGATCCTTCAAGATAGCCTTGAAGTCATTCATGATCACCGTCCGAACCTTGGCGGCCTTCAAGAAGTAGGCATCGTAGAACCCAGCGGACAGTGAGAACGTCCCCAACATAATCCGGCGCTTAACTTCGTCGCCAAACCCTTCGGAACGAGACTTCACGTAAACATCTTCCAAGTTCTGAACATCCTGTGCGCGGTACCCATAACGAATCCCATCGAACCGTTGCAGGTTAGAAGAGGCTTCAGAGGACGCAATGATGTAGTAGGCTGCAACCCCGTACTTATTGTGTGGTAAGGAAACTTCGTCAACCGTGGCCCCTAACTTGCGGTAGGTGTCAGCGGCAGCCAGAATAGCCGTCTTGACGTCATCACTGACCCCATCGGCCAAGTATTCCTTAGGCAAGCCAATCCGCAAGCCGTTGACACTAGTCGCATCGTTTAAATCGGCGGCAAAATCAGGAACAGCTTGCGTTGAACTGGTTAGATCGTGGTCATCATGGCCGGCAATGGCACTCAATACCGTAGCATTGTCTTTAACCCCATGAGTCAAGGGGCCAATTTGGTCCAAACTTGACCCAAAGGCAATCAGGCCCCAACGAGACACCCGACCATACGTTGGCTTGATACCAACGATGCCGTTAAATGAAGCGGGTTGCCGAATCGAACCACCGGTATCGGAACCCAATGCGACTGGCACTTGACCAGAAGCAACGGCAGCCGCCGAGCCACCGGAAGATCCACCGGGAACCTTGGTTTGATCCCAGGCGTTCTTGGTTGGCTTGAAAGCTGAGTTTTCAGTCGAGCCACCCATGGCAAACTCATCCAGGTTGGTCTTCCCGACCGTAATCATTTGTGCAGCGGCTAATTTTTCAGTCACCGTAGCATCGTAGACGGGGTTGAAGTCTCCCAACATCTTGGAGGCAGCGGTCGTCGTTAATCCCTTGGTAACAATATTATCTTTTAAAGCCACGGGAATTCCGGCCAATGGCTGGTCATCACTGATACCGGCCTCATCAATCTTAGCGGCCTGAGCCAAGGCGGCGTCTTCATTGAGGTTTAAGAAGGCGTCAATCTTGGTATCCGTGTCCTTGATATTGTCGAGTGTCGCTTGGGTTAATTCCTTAGCACTGACCTTTTTGGCAACCAGGTCGGCGTGGAGGCTAGCGAGATCTTGGTTAAAGTAGTTCATCTATTCATTATCCTCGCTTTCATCGATGATGGCTGGTACCTTGATGAAGCCGCGGGCAGCGTCCGGCGCGTTCTTTAACAGCGCCTCACTTTGTCCCCAGTTATCGGCGACATCTTCACGCATCACATTTAATTGGTCAGAAACACTACTGGTTGCTTCGACACCGGTCGTATCGACTTCACTCAGTGTCTCAAACAGGCCAATAATGTCGTCGAGTTGGGGCGTAAACGCGTCCAACTGGGCATCCGTAAATTCAAGTTTTGCCAATCCGGCAACGTGTTGAACTTGTTCTCGAGTAATTCGATTAGCCATCAATTATCCCTCTTTCTAATTTATCCGCATTCACCATTTACCTTCTAAAATCCAAAGATAAACATACATTGCCATTTTACCATATATCCACGTCAGACAAAGGATAATGACAAAAAATCGGTAACCGTTCAACTGACGGCCACCGACTCGCAATCTGTTTAATAACTATTAAAGACGTGACTCGTGAATTTCTTTTCGCCACTTGCCCGTGACAGGTAACTCTGAACGCCATCAGTTGAGGAAACCTTGATGTCGATCGGAACCCCCGTTGGCAGATACTTCTGGGCCGCCGTCTGGAGATACTGGGTAAAACTAATGATTTCCGTTTGACTGTAGAACTGCGTGTTGATGTTAACGTGCATCCCTTGTAACGTATCTCCGTTGTACTGAGCCTGAGCGGTCACCCCACTCAAGTTCGGGAAGAAGTTCTCGACCTGCGACTTGAAGTTAGTAAAGGAGCTGGCATCGTTACTGTTAGGTGCGCTCTCCCCACTTTCAACTGGGAAGACCACGTTCTTCTGGCCTAAAGCCGTCCAATCTTTAACCGTCGTTGCCCCGGCCTTATTCTGGGAGTAGGCCATGAAGGTTCCCCCGACCAGACTATCGTTAGAGGCCTGCCGGTAAATGGCAATGACGATCGGCACATTCTTCAAGGCCGACTTCTGACGCATCCGTTGCAGTACCGTATTAGCGGCCTTCTTGGCATAGGCCAAGCCGGCTGCCTTACTGATCTTGGTCTCAAAGGTTGCCCCGTATTGTTCCTTCTTGTAGTAGTCCACGGAATTCACGGCAATCCCCACGGTAACCCCACTGAGTGACAGTTTATTGTCCTTTTGCGTCATGTAATCCTGCTCTTCAAGAGCCTGAATATAGACTGGGTTCCGCTTATTAGGGGCCTTCGACCCGTTATCTTCCGGGTTCAAACCCGTGTCGTTTGACTTGGACTTACGGTCCAACCAATTCTGAACCGTCGATGAACTCAGGTATTGGCCTTCCTGGAAGACGTACTTCTTGGTTGAGAAAACCTTCTTGGAGACATTCAACATCCCCGTTTCGAAGCTCTTTAAGTTATAGGTATTGCCGGCGTCTTGGCTGTTCGTGACCCCTCGAGACTTACTGGTCTGGTAGTGGCCACTCTTAATAACCCCTTCGTAATCGCCATCCGTCGACTGGCCCGTCAGTTGGGTACTCCCCGTCTTGTTGGAACCCGAACCAGAAGACATGCTGGAACTACTTAAATTACCACACGCGGCCAAAAAT
This sequence comes from Levilactobacillus lindianensis, assembly GCF_003946095.1. GTDB lineage: Bacteria > Bacillota > Bacilli > Lactobacillales > Lactobacillaceae > Levilactobacillus > Levilactobacillus lindianensis. Next base: position 31,694 of record NZ_RHOD01000004.1, read on the forward strand.
AACGGTACCGTGGCTAACGCGATCAAGATTCGTAACCGTTTCACGACTTGTTTCCTCCTAAAGGTCTTCATTTGTTTTCATTCATCGCTGCTAACAACTGGGCCTCATCCCAAATGGGAATTTCCAGACTCTGTGCCTTCGTGAGCTTGCTCCCGGCGGCTTCACCCGCAATCAGCAGGTCAGTCTTCTTGGAGACACTGCCGGTCACGGTCGCGCCGTGCTGTTCCAACCAGGCCGTGGCTTCCGGCCGCGTCAGCTCATTGAGCTTACCCGTCAGAACGACCCGTTGGTTAGCGAAGGTGCCCGTTGGATCGACTGGTTCATTCGGGCCACTGGTGTAAGTGAGATTAACCCCCACCGCCGCAAGCTCACGCATGAGATCTTGAACTGGCTCACTACTGAAATAGGTCACAACACTATCGGCGATGATACCGCCAATCGTGTCAATCGCAGCGATCGTTTCGCTATCGGCGGCCATTAGGCTCGCGAGGTCGCCAAAGTCTGCGGCTAATGACCGCGCCGCCTTGGCCCCCACGTGCCGAATCCCTAACCCAAATAGCAAACGTTCTAATGAATTATTGCGACTATTATCAATGGCTGTCAAGAGGTTTTGGGCCGACTTCTCCCCAAATTTATCTAAAGTTAATAATTGGTCCGCCGTTAGCCGATAAAGACTGGCGACGTTGGTTACAAGTTGACGATCAAATAACTGGGCCACGATCTGAGGACCTAAGCCCGCGATATTCATGGCATTCCGAGAGGCAAAGTGATTCATACCTTCGGCCAGTTGCGCCGGACAATTTGGATTGATACAACGTAAAGCAACTTCCTCGTCTAAGTGGACCAACTCGGCGCCACAGGAGGGACAGTGCGTCGGAATCGGATAGACCTCGGCAGTAGCTGGTCGTTTATCAGCCACGACCTGTGAGATCTCTGGAATAATATCGCCGGCTTTATGCAGCAACACGGTATCTCCCAGTCGAATATCCTTAGCTTGTAAATAATCTGGGTTGTGCAAGGAGGCTCTAGCCACCGTACTTCCGGCTAACACCACAGGATCCATCACCGCGGTGGGTGTCACAATCCCGGTTCGGCCAACCGTCCATTCAATATCTTTGACAACCGTTTGGACCTCTTCGGGTGGAAATTTATACGCAATCGCCCAGCGAGGTACCTTGACCGTCGCCCCGATAGCCCGTTGGAGCGGCAAGGAGTTGGCCTTAATGACGATCCCATCAATACCATAAGGCAGATCAGAACGTTGGGCCTGGTAAGTGTCGATATAGGCCCCTACTTCTTCCATGTTGTGAGCGACTTGATAAGTTGGGTTGGTCGTGAATCCCAGCTCTGCTAGTTCATCGAGTAACCCACTCTGCGTCCGCGTATTCAGCGGTTCGTAATCAGCGATATTGTACATAAAGGTGGCTAATTGGCGATCCGCCGTCACCTGAGTATCCAGTTGGCGCAGGGACCCAGCCGCGGCATTCCGCGGATTGGCAAAGGGGGCCTTCCCTGCGGCCTCACGACGCTCATTCAGCGCGAGAAAGGCTGCCTTAGGCATATAGCACTCCCCCCGCACATCGATGGTCAGCGGCCGACTCAGGGTCTGTGGGATGGATGTAACTGTCTTGAGGTTGGCCGTAATGTCTTCCCCAATTTGCCCATTGCCACGCGTAGACCCCTGAACAAATTTGCCATTCTCGTAGCGTAGCGAGATAGCTAACCCGTCAATCTTCAATTCACAATTATAGTCAAAGTCCTCGTCCACGTTGGCGCGCAAGCGATCATTGAACTCGCCCAGCTCTGCCAGTGAGAACACGTCTCCCAGTGAGAGCATGGGGATGGTGTGCGCCACCTTAGGTAGGTCACCACGCGTGGTTCCCCCGACACGTTGGGTTGGTGATTCCGGCGTCACAATGGCGGGAAAGGCTTCTTCCAGCGCCACTAATCGAGCATAAGCGCGGTCATAAGTGGCATCCTCCACCGAGGGTGCATCGGCATCATAGTATTGTTTCCCCCAGGCTAAGAGCTGAGGACGGAGCTTAGCAGCCTCGGTGGCGGCCTGTTCTTCCGTTAAAGTATTAGTAGGTTTGTCAGTCATTATTTTCCTCCCACGTTAACTTCTAGTCATCCACACGTTTGATCGGGGCAAACGCTGCTAAGAGCCGCTTGACACCCTGTTCTGGAAAGGCAATATCGAGTTCGGCATCTTCACCGGTGCCGTTAACCTTAACCACCGTTCCGATACCCCACTTCTTGTGGCTGGCCTTGTCACCGACACCCCAGGTTACCTTACCGGCACCGGTCCCACCAGATTCACTGACCCGACCGGTCTTGCCATGATAGGGATTAGCAACGGCACTGGCCGTTCGCCGTTCAAACGGCAGGTCCCGGCGACTGGGCGTCAAGCCGGACTTCGTTTCGCTGTAATCCAGGTGGAGTAGTTCTGGTTCGATTTCGGTAATAAAGCGAGATTGCGGATTCGTCTGTCGCCGACCGTATAGCATTCTGGAGTAAGCGTTCGTCAAATAGAGTTTCGTCTGCGCTCGTGTGATCCCCACGTAAGCCAGCCGACGTTCTTCTTCAAGTTCGTCGTCTTCGAGCATCGCTCTAGACAACGGGAAGATCCCCTCTTCCAGTCCCATCAGAAAGATTACTGGGAATTCCAATCCCTTGGCGGCGTGTAAGGTCATCAACGTGACTTCGGCGGGTTCTTCCTCCACATCGTCTTGCGCGGAGACCAGCGCCAGATCGGCTAGGAACTCAACCAAACGGTCTTCATCCTCGTCGTGATCGGCGTTGTCCCAATCCGTATCAAACTTTTGCGTGACGGATAAGAATTCCTCAATGTTTTCGATGCGCGTTTCGGCTTCCAAAGACTTGGAGGCCTTCAGGGCCTTCATGTAGCCTGTCTCGTCTAAAATTTGACTGGTAATATCCGAAACCCTGCTGGTAATGGCAGCCGCTTGAATGGCCTTGATGGTCAATCCAAACTTTTCCATTGAATTACGGATACGTGTCCCGAGGTTGTTGGCGAGACTGATATTCTGCGTGGCTTCGAGCTCCGTCCAATCATTGAACTCGGCGAACTCTCGTAGCTTGGTCAGACTCGTTGCCCCGATCCCCCGCTTGGGCTCGTTGATGATTCGTTCGAGACTCATGGAGTCGGCCGGATTGGCAACCAACGTTAGGTAAGCCAAGACGTCTCTGATTTCCTTACGGTCGTAGAACTTGTGGCCCCCGACCATGGTGTAAGGAATGTTAGCCTTAACCAGTGTTTCTTCGATCACTCGGGATTGCGCGTTGGTCCGGTACAGGATGGCAAAGTCCCCGTAATCATGATGATTCTGGTTACGCTCCTCTTGAATCTTAGAGACCACATAGTGTGCTTCGTCATTTTCATTTTGTCCCCGATAGTAGGAGATTTTATCGCCCTCGGGATTCTCGGTCCACAGATCCTTCTTCTTTCGGTTAACGTTCTTCTGAATCACGTCGTTAGCGGCCTGTAAGATGGTCTTGGTTGACCGATAGTTCTGCTCCAACAACGTTACGTGGGCGCTGGGGTAGTCATGTTCAAAGTTCAGGATATTTTCCATGTTGGCTCCCCGCCAACCATAGATACTTTGGTCCCCATCCCCGACGACACAGAGATTGCCGTGCTTCTTAGCCAGCATGTTCACCAGCGTGTACTGTGCATCGTTGGTATCTTGGTATTCATCGACGTGGATGTACTGGAACTTTTCTTGGTAATACCCTAAGACGTCAGCACTTTCCTTAAACAGCTTGATAGTCAACATGATCAGATCATCGAAGTCCATGGCTTGGTTGGCCTTTAGTTCCCGTTGGTAGTTCTCATAAACATTCGAGACGGTTTCCTCGAAGGGATTACCCGCGGCCGCCCGCATCATCGCCGGCGTCTGTAACGCATTCTTAGCGTTCGAAATCGCCCCTAAGACAGAGCGGGGATCGAACTTTTTCACATCCAAATTCAACTCTTGTAAGACCCGCTTAACTAGGGTCCGCTGCTCGCCGGGATCGGCGATCGTGAAGGCGCGGTTATACCCAAGCTTATCGGCATCGCGGCGCAAGATCCGGACACACAACGCATGGAAAGTGGAGACCCACACGTCACGACCGTCGGGGCCTAGGAGCTTAGCCACCCGTTCACGCATTTCCTTAGCGGCTTTATTCGTAAAGGTAATCGCCAGAATCCGCCAAGGCATCACATTATTGTGTTCAATGAGATATGCCACTCGGTGCGTCAATACTCGGGTCTTGCCACTACCGGCACCCGCCAATACCAACAGGGGTCCCTCCGTCTGGAGAACGGCCTCCGTCTGCTTATCATTCATGCCAGTTAACAATTCTTCTCCTGCCACCGTGAACACAATCCTCTCTGTAATTAGTCTTGACCATTATAGCAAAAAAACATACGTTCTGCGAGGTGAACCCCCTTAGTTTACCAGGTCGTTTTTGCCCATGAAAAAGGGTCGAGACCGCTGCCTCGACCCCCCTCTTATTCGGGTCATTCGACAACCCTTAAAGAAGTTCTAAATTAAGATTCAGCCGGCGTGTTCCAGATTCCGGTATCATCCAATTGATCTAATATCGTTTTGACGGATTCACCCTGAACCGAGATGTGACCCATGGCCTCATCTGACGCCTGCTTCTTCAGGTGATAGAAGGTGAAGTGCCAGTTAGACTTTAACTGCCACTGCGTACGAATAGCCGAAAGCTGATCGTTAGTAAAGGCCGCCGTGACCGCCGGTGTCAGAATCTCTGGGGTAGCCAGTGGTAAGCCAGCGATTGCCCGCAGGTGCTGTTCGAACTCATTTACGGTAGCGGACGCGTCAAAGATGTAGCCCGTCTCACTTGGGGCTGGCACAATCTTCTTGACGTAAATAGCGCCACTGCTCGTTAGGTAAAAGGAGACCTCAAAGACCCCGACGTAGCTCACGTGCTTGGCTACCTCATTGGCAATCCGGTGAATTTCACTCGCAACTGCGTCGTCAACCTGGGCAGGTACCCAAGTCTTCACCGGTCGGTCGGACACAGAGGCCGTTTCTGTAATTGGAAAGTCCTGCTGATTGCCGTCTTGATCCCGGGCCACCACGATCGAGTATTCCCGATCATAGGCGATTTGAGATTCCAGGATGTAAGTCCCCCAGTCCAAGAGACCGGCGGCTTTTGCAATGTCCGTTTGTGTCTTAATCACAAGTTCTCTGCCGTGTGACCATTCCTTTTGAATAGGCTTCAACACACAGGGATACCCAATGGAATTGACGGATTGGTAAACGTCATCCAGGTTGATGATCGTGGCATATGGCGCGATGTTTACATTGAGTTGTTCGAAGAAGGCTCGTTCAAGCAACCGGTCTTGCATCATTTCCAGCATATCCGTTCCCTGAGGAATCCGCGTAAACTGGGCCAAGAACTTCACAACATCGGTGCTGACCTGTTCGGAATCATAAACGATGGCCGCACAACTCTCGGCAAAGTGCTGGAGTTTATCGTGATCCTTGCGCGTCCCCACTGCCTTAAAATCGGCCAGTTGTAGCGCCTCACTGGTTTCATCGGGACCGTAAGCCCCCACGCGTAACCCCATCTTTCGCGCCGTTGTCACCAACATTGCTGCGTTGGCGCTATTTCCAATCACACCAATTGTATCTCCCGGATATAAGACCGTGTTCGCCAATTTGCTCCCTACTTTCTGACTTAATATTATCTAAACAATGATCACTGTGACTAAATCACGATACCAGCGTGTGGTCTCGTGTTCAGTCCTTCACTATAAGTTTAAAGTTTGCTTACCAATTACACAAGTACCCACCATTAATCTTGGGCAAATTGGACCTCGTTATGTTCAAATGAAGCGATGCTAGCCAGTGCTTCCAACTGAATGCCAGCATCCACAACTAACTGATGCCCCTTCTGGAAACGCTTCTCAATCACGACACCGACACCGGCCACCGAAATCTGAGCCGTCTCGGCAATATCCAAGAGCCCTTGGACCGCCTGACCATTTGCCAAAAAATCATCAATAATGAGGACCCGATCCGTCGCCTTCAAGAACCGCCGATCGATTGAAATGTCGTTGTTCACACGCTTGGTATAGGAATAAACCTTGGCCGTGTAGAGATGGTCCGTCAGTGTGAGACTCTTATGCTTCCGGGCAAAGATAACGGGCACGTTGAGGTGTAGCCCCGCCATCACTGCCGGCGCAATTCCAGAAGACTCAACCGTCAGAATTTTGGTAATCCCAGCATCGGCGAACCGACGGGCAAACTCCACCCCCAGTTCATTCATGAGTTGTGGGTCAATCTGATGATTTAAGAAATTATCCACCTTGAGAACGTCACCTGGCAACACCGTGCCGTCACGTCGAATTCGATCTTCTAGAATTTTCATTTTTTTGCGGCCTCCATCAGTTGTTTTGTTTACATTCTACCCGATTGAACCTTAAAAAAACAACGATGGCACGCCACATTTTAGCAGGCTTAACCGAAAAATAATCCAATCACTTCGGCAAGCACCGTCGATCCCGCCAGAATTGCCAAGTTTCGAACGGCCAGAATAAAGGTTTGTTTCTTAACCTGAACGGCAAAGAAGTCGCGAACATTACGATAAACTAAGGGAATACTCAGTAAGGCTAACAACGACCATCTAGGTAAATCACCGACAGCCACCGCCCCCACGAACGCCAGATAACCCACGACATAAAAGGCCGCAAATAAGATGAGTGACCCACGCTTACCCAAATAGTAAACAATGGTTCGTCGCTTCAAGGCGAGGTCTTCTTTCGCATCACAAATGTTGTTTGCCAGAAGCAAGGCCGCAATCGCGGTCACCGCAATGCCAGAAGCCAACAAAACGCGGCCAGCGAGTGACCAAGACAGTCCCCCACGCTGATAGACGTTGAGGTAGACCGTAATCAGCGTGATCAGATAGCCCATGGTAAAGCCGGCAAAAAATTCCCCAGTTGGCGTGCCGGATAATGGTCGGGGTCCCCCAGCGTAAAGATACCCAACTAAGAAACACCCAACCCCCATGACTAGGAGAGGCCACCCGGTGATCCAGACCAGCCAAAGGCCCAGTACCCCAGCGATGACGACAAAGGTTGCCATCAGACCGAAGACCCGCGCCATTCGCAGGTGTTGAACGCCAATGATATTTGTCTCACGTTTCCACCGTTCGGCCTGAGTCCCGGCATGACGGTAATCCTGGTAGTTATCATTGATATCAACAGCCATGTTAAAGAGAAACATCGCCACAAAGAAAACCCCGGTCACATCCCAATTAACGTGATTAAAGTTAAAAGCGACGAAGATTAACCCTAACAAAAACGGCCAAACCGACGCAATTTTAGCTTTAATCTCGACTAATTCTAAAAAGTTTTTGACAGTCACACAAATCCCCCCGAATGTCTTTTCTAAATTCGATGATAACCTTTATTTGACAACGTTTCCACTTGTCGGTAAGATAAATTTTAATGGGTACATAGTGAGGTGCAGTATGGATCAACAACTTTGGCGGCGATTCCCTTCAGTGGCGCCGCAGTTAAATGACTTGCAGGCCTACTTACTGGCTGCCATTCAACTCGACAATCAACCAATTCATCACAAGATTATCAGTCTGTTAACATCCGGTGGCAAGCTTCTCCGCCCCGGATATTTTTACTTATTTGCCGCCTTCGGCCAACCCGTGGATTCGCACGCGCTTCAAGCCGGCGCAGCAGCCCTCGAGATTCTCCACGTTGGAACCCTGATTCACGATGACGTGATCGACGAATCCCCTACCCGTCGTGGTGTCCGGACCATTCAAATGAAATACGGTCAACGTAATGCAATTTATGCCGGGGACTTCATGTTCACGGTTTACTTTAACCAGGTCTTGAAATCCACTAGCGACCGAACGCTGGTCCAAGACCACGTTGATTCGATGCACCGTATCCTGCAAGGGGAACTTCATCAAATGGATCTGAACTACCGCGAAGATATCAGCCAAGCGAGCTATTTGAAAGAGATTGCGGGGAAGACAGCCGAACTCTTCGCGCTGAGTTGTTACCAGGGGGCCGCCTTAAGCCACGCGCCTCAAGTGGTCCGTTCACACGCCCGTGAGATTGGGCTTGCCATTGGCAGTGCCTACCAAATTTTAGATGATATTCTCGATTACACCGGTGATCCGAAGAAGACGCGTAAGCCGGTCCTTGAGGATCTCCGCTCCGGGGTTTATTCACTTCCGTTAATCTTAGCGATGTCTCAGGCTCCAAAAGATTTTCATCGGCTATTGAAAAAGCGCCACGAGATGACCGAAGCAGATATTGTCGCAGTTCAACAACTGGTCACCCAGCACGGTGGCGTCACGGCCGCTAAGGCTTTGGCAACCCAGTTCACGGAACAAGCGCTCGCTGCCATTCAGGCGTTGCCGGTTGGAACGGCCCGCGATGATCTCGCCAAATTGACAACACTGTTGTTGCAACGTGACCATTAAAATTGCTTTGTAATCAGGCTAGATCCTGTTGGCCACCTACGACTTTGAGCGGCCGTTACTGAATCAAAACGACAAATTGCGGCCAGTCATATCTAAGTTTGAACAGGCTGAAATAGGTTTGTTAAAAATCATCGATCAATCTAAAAATCCCTCTTGATCTAACCATTTCTGGTTAAACCAAGAGGGATTTTTTATTTAATCATGATGGCCCCGGTCCAAGTCGTAGAGGGACCGGAAACGGGCGTTGTCGCGATAAAGTTCCGCGGGCGTCCCTTGCATATCGAACTTACCATCTTCGATGAAGCGAACCTGATCGACGTGATTAATCCCAGCCAAATGGTGGGTAACCCAGATAATTGTCTTGTCCTTGAGCACGTCGAAAACCGTATCCAATAAATGCTGTTCCGTGATTGGATCTAGGCTGACGGTCGGTTCATCTAAGATGATGATAGGAGCATCTTGTAGCAAGATACGAGCCAGTGATAAACGTTGTCGCTCCCCACCGGAGAATCGGCTACCGGCCTCTTGCACTTGGGTCTCGTATCCCATGGGCAACCGAGAGATCAGGTCATCCAACTCCACGGCCTTGATGGCCGCTCGGACCTGTTCGTCAGTTGCATTCAAGTTCCCCAAGCGAACGTTGTTCATGACGGTCGTATTGAAGAGGTATGGCTGTTGGTCCAGAACGCCAAAGAGTTGCGCCCGTTGCTGCTGTAAGGCCGCCACTGGGACCCCATTGAGCTGGACCGTTCCTCGCGTTGGGGCTTCATCCCCCAGAATTAATTTCAACAACGTGCTCTTCCCGGTGCCACTGGGCCCCAGCAAGGCTAACTTTTCACCAGTGTGAACTGTCAGTGACAAATCACGGAGAACCTGACGCTTGGCTTCGGCATACTGGAAGTCAACGTGATCAATGGCTAACGTCTCAAAGCCAGCGATGGTCTTCTGAGAAATCTGCTTCGGTTCAGACTCATCCAACGCATTCACCCGTTGAATGGAATCCCGATAGACCGGCCACTCACTGACCCCCTGGCTCATATCGGCAAAGGGTTCCACCGTTGGAAAGAGGGCTAACCCAAAGGCAGCGACCCAGTTGGCCTGCGCCTGACTACCGGTAAATGTCAGTCCAGCCCACCAGACGATGAGGATGACCGCCGTCCCGAAGATCACCTGAATCGCAAAGTTACGCCACCATTGAAAGTGATGATCATGCCGCCGTAACGCCGCAATCTGGTCGATCGGAGCTTCTTGTTGATCCAGAAAGTCCTGCCGTCGACCGGAAATTAACCAGTCCCCTAATCCTAAAACGGAGTCGGTCAATTGCGTGTAGAAGCCCCGTTGAATCTGCCGGGCTTGGAATTCTCGCCGACCGTTTACTGCGACCGACATTAGAGGCATGACCATAACAATAACCCCCAGCAAGACTAACATTAGCAGGCCAAACGCCCAGTTGAAGTAGCCGATGCCGATAACGACAAACAGGTACAGCAACCAACCAATCACTAATGGAAAGACGGTTCGTAGATAGAGATTCTCAATATGATTGATGTCTTCGGCCAGAATGCTCAGGACATCCCCCGTTTGATGCGTCTGGCGAATGGCGACCGCTTGCTTTTCCACGGCCTGGTACAGTCGCTTACGAAAGTCTGAAACGATCCGTAAGACCCAGTTATGACTAGTCAACCGCTCCGCGTAACGGAAGGCTGGCCGCCCGATCCCAAAGGCGCGTGCCAAAACAATCGGAACGTAAATCATCAAAATATTATAGGGATGGGTTGCCGCCCGGCTAATCAAATAGCCCGAGTTAAACATCAGCGCCCCACCACAGAAGAACGTCATGAACCCTAAGAAAAGCACCAAAGCCAATAGCTTACGATAGCGGCGTAGATACGGCATAACCCAGTGATCGTGCTTAAATGTTGCAAAGAAGCCTTTCATTTCACCGTCGCCCCTTCCATCTCTGACCGTAATCTGACATAGGCCCCGTTTTTCTCCTGCAATTCCGCGGGTGTCCCCTGTTCAACAACCCGGCCGTGATCCATGACCAGAATATAATCCATTTCATTCATCCAATGTAGACGGTGGGTCGCGAAGAAGACCAGATGGTGGTCAAAGACCGGCATCATTGTTTGCTTCAAACCCACTTCGGTCTCAATATCCAAGTGCGCCGTGGGTTCATCAAGCAACAACACCCGCCGCGAGTCGTCCAGAAAGGCTCGGGCCAACGCAATTCGTTGTGCCTGACCACCACTGACGCCCCGTGAACCCTCACCAATCGCCGTCTCAAGTCCGGCAGGAAGCGTCGCAACCCAATCGCTCAGACCAGCCTTGGCCACGGCCGATTGAACAGCCACTTCACTGGCTTCGGGATCATAAAAAGTAATGTTTTCTCGGAGGCTGGCGTGAAACAAATAAGGCGCCTGCGGAATGTACACAAAACTCCGCTGCCAGGCCTGTTGGTCCAAATGAGGTACCGCAATCCCCCGGACCGTAATTTGGCCGTCCTGGGGGCTGAGAAAGCCACCTAGGGTGTTAATCAGCGTCGACTTCCCCGAACCAGATGCCCCAATGATGCCGACCTTCTGAAATCCCTTAATCTCAAAATTAATATCTTGGAGGGTGGCCTGTTGCGAATCACCATACTTAACGTTCACGTGATCGAAAGTTAAGGTGTCCTGATCTTCCCAAACCGGGTCGCGTAGTGGTAACAAGTCACGATCCTTAGGTGTCGCCCGTTGTAAGATATCCAGAACTGCCGTTAAAGCATTCTTCCCGTTTAAGGTAGCGTGATAGTCGTTGGCAAAATTGCGAATTGGCGCAAAGTAATCTGGCGCAAGGGTCAAAATAATTAAGGCTGGCAACAGTTGAATCGTCCCATTCATCAAACCAAATCCTAGAAATACCGCAATAATGGCAATTGACAAGGTGGTAAAGAAATCCAAGGCAAAGGTTGAGGTCATCGCAATCGTCAGCGTTGCCATGGTTTTCTTCCGATAGTCTTCACTGACCTGATAGACGTTATCCGCATAAGCCCTATTCAAGCCCAGCTGTTTCAGGGTTGGCAGGCCGCGTAGGGTATCCACAAAGTGATTGGATAACCGTTGATAACCGGCATACTGCCGGTCGGCCTTTGCCTGGGCCGCTAAACCCAAGATAATCATGAAGAAGATAATTAAGGGATAGATCGCTAAAAGGAACAGTGCTTCTTCCCACTTGATAAAAGCAATATAAATCAAAATTAACCACGGCGTAATCCCCAGATCCAGAACCTTGCCGATAATCATCATGAGATAGGTTTGAATCTTGTCGATCCCTTCCAACCCCATGGTCACCACGTTCCCGGTTCCCTTCTCTGCGACGACACTCGGTCCCAGATCAAACAGTTTTGCCATAAATTGCTGGCGTAAAGTTTTCGTGGTCGTTTCCACGAATGGATACAGTAGCCAATTTTTTGATAGCGTTAACAAGTGTCGGGCTAAAAAAACGACACCAAAAAGGGCCAGCGGCATCACAATTGTTCGAATCCCCTTTAACTGCCAGAGATTGACGATGGCTTGTGATAAATACTTGGCCTGCAGGATAATCATCCCTGCCTGAATCAGAGTCAAAACCGCCATAATCAGTGCGGCTGGCTTTACTCCAGGAAACTTAAACACCCGTTGATCAATCAAAACAAACGCCCCCTCGTAACAAGTGATAACTCTTACTGTCATGATACAGCTTTCACCGATATTTATCGAGTTAGAGTGCGCCAGCAGGCATTTCGGTGGTACGGCTTATCTCAGCCACTTGCCCTCTGACACACGTTTCGCCAAGATGCACCTAGAGACAACAAAAGAGATGTGACCGAAATCACATCTCCTTAACTTAACCGATAACCTTAAGCACTTTGCTTTGGTGAAGCCAACCGCTTGTAGAAGACCCAGTAACTCCAAATGAAGTAAACCAGGACAATCGGCAAAATACTAAAGGCTAAAATCGTCATCAATTTTAACGTGTACGGCGAACTTGACGAGTTCTTAATGAGTAATGAGAAGGCCGAGTTGTTGGCAATCATGACCCGTGGGAACAAGCCATTGAAGATGAGCACTACAACACTAATCAATGACAGCCCACTGCCGATAAATGATAGCCATTCGTGGTTTCCTAACACGCCCCAGTAAGCCAGGACAGTGAAGACCACTAAGGCCACCACAATCGCCGTCGTGGTCAATGGCTTCTTGTCAAAGAAGTCCGTGGAGAAGAACAGCAAGATGGCAAAGACTACTTCACCGGCAAATAGAACAGGATACAGAATCTTATTCCAAGATAAAGCCCGTTCTCGTAACTCGCCAGCTGTCTTCAACCGAATGAAGTTTAACCCGTGAACCAGGCAGAGGACCGTCACAGCCACCCCACCAACCACGGAGAATAGGTTGACGTAATCCAAGAAGTGCGCGGTCATGTCACCATTCTTGTCGATGGGCATCCCCGCAATCATTGAGGTAAAGAGTAACCCGAAGAGGAAAGCCGCACAGAGACTCCCGATGGTCCCAGCCCAGCCCCAGAAGTTCCGCCATTTAGCGGTTTCCATGTTGGCCCGGAATTCAAACGAGACCCCCCGGAAAATCAAAGCGGCTAGGATGAAAAACAGAATCAAATAGTAGCCTGAGAATAATGTGGCATACCACATTGGGAATGAGGCGAACATCGCCCCACCAGCCGTAATTAACCAAACTTCGTTACCATCCCAGTGAGGTCCAATGGTCCGAATGACCACGTCCTCTTCAGCATCGTTACGCGCAAAGCTCTTAATCAGCATTCCCACACCGAAGTCAAAACCTTCAAGGAAGAAGAACCCACTGAAAAGCACTCCAATGAGGATAAACCAGAGTAATTGTAAGTTAGTCATGGTTGAACGCCCCCTTCGAATATGGGTCAATCTCCTTGTCACCTGCTGCATAACCGTCGGTATTAGCGGCATCAGGACCCGCCTTCAACGTTCGGTGACACAGAACAACCATGACAAGTCCCATACCGGCAAACATCAGGAAGTAAACAATATTAGACGTCAGTAGCGAGGCCACTGAAACGTTTGGTGAGACGGCATCCGCGATCGTTAACAGCCCATAAACAACCCATGGGTAACGACCAAATTCGGTGACAAACCAACCCGCGGTGTTGACCACGAATGGTAACCACAGACACAGCCCCAAGATGTACAGGAACCAGCGTTGTTTCATAATGGCTTGTGACTTCTTACGGTTCATAATTAAACCAACGACGGCCAACAGGGCAAATAAGGCCCCCGCTCCAGCCATGATCCGGAAGCTCCAGAACAAGGTCTTGGTTGGCACGTAATAGTTCATGTCATTACCAAATTTCTTATCATACTTGGCATGTAATTCTTTATTGACTTTATTCATGCCTTTGACGGTCCCAGTCGTCTTGTGGTAACTCAATAAGTTCAAGACATAAGGAACATCGACTGACCAGGTAGACTTATGATTCTTAGTATCAAAGCCTCCAACGGCCGTCCATTCCCCTTTGTTCGTGGAATCCTTGTACAACCCTTCCATAGCAGCGAATGTCATAGGATGGTTGTTAATTAAGTAACGGGTCTGTAAGTCCCCACTGGCAATGGAACCCAGGGAGAAGATAAGCCCAATAATCAAGGCAACATTGAGTGACTTCCGGTAGAAGGTCACGTGGTCACGCTTGAGTAATCGCCATGCTGAACAGCCGGCAATAACGAAGGCTGCGGTCACGAAGGCCCCGAAGATCACGTGAGGAAATTCGTTCCACAGTTGTGGGTTACCTAACACCTTTGAAAAGCTGACCATCTGAACGTGACCCGTCTGCTTGTTAATGATGTAACCCAATGGGTTTTGCATAAAGCTGTTGGCCGCCAGAATCCATAGAGCGGAAAGTGAAGACCCGAACATGACTAACCAAATAAAGAGTGTGTGGATCCACTTGTTAAAGCGACCCCAGGTGAACATCCAAACACCGATGAATGTTGATTCGATAAAGAACGCTGCAAGGGCTTCAATGGCCAGTGGTGCACCGAAGATGTCCCCCATAAACCGTGAGTATTCCGACCAATTCATCCCGAATTGGAATTCTTGAATAATCCCGGTCACAACCCCAACGGCAAAACTATACAGGAACATTTTGCCCCAGAACTGTGCCATGCGTTTGTAATCCTGGTCACCCTTGATCGCATACATGGTTTCCATGACCGCGACGACAAAGGCCAACCCGATTGAAAATGGAACGAAGAAGAAGTGAAAGACAGTGGTCATTCCAAATTGAAATCGCGCGAGGCCCAGGATATCCAGACCTAGATTTAGCATTTTTCCAACCTCCCCAAACGTTTTTGGTGTGAATAAATAATTGCTATCCTGGTTTCATTATATCGAGTGATAAGTCAACTTTCAATGATTGACCATCAATATACTGAAAGTTAATGGCTAATACTCGAAATAAGTCTGTGGATTGTTCGTTAACTTTCGTAACACTTTGGAGGATCTGTGCTATTCGTTGCCAGATTTTTATTAGCGGTTCGTGAAATTATGTTCAAAAACCAGGGGATCTCGTGCTAGAATGAAAGTAAGTACAAGGTATGAGGAGGTTTTTCACTATGACAGAACGAATTCTTGCCTTACAACCATTAACCACTGAACAACGGGACCGGCTAGCCAAGACGAACGTCGATATTATTGACGCCGCCGACTGGAAGTCCGCCGAACCCATCTCAATTATCTTTGGTTGGGACCCAGAAGTGGGCCCTGCCGCACTGATGGCACCCAACAACCAAGTTCGCTGGATTCAAACTACCAGCGCTGGGATAGATTATTTACCACTTGATTGGATTCGCGCACATGACATTGCCGTCACCAATGCCAGCGGGGCCTTTTCACCGGCCATCGCTGAATCGACTCTCGGTTATCTGCTTTACTTCTTACGTGGCTTTAACGAAGCCGTTAAGAACCAAGCAGGCCATTTCTGGCAACGGCCACTGCGAAGTGACTTGGCCATGATTGGTAGTCAAACCATCGTTATTTATGGAACCGGTAGCATCGGTCAAGCGATTGCTAAGCTCCTGAATGGCTTTGGCAATCAACCAATTGGGGTTAACCGGACTGGTCATGACGTACTAGGATTCCAGTCGGCCGTCGCCTTAGCTGATGATAGCTCGGTCATTAAAGATGCTGATATTATCATCAATGCGATGCCCGCAACCACCAAGACCGTGGGCTACTTCAACGAAAGCTTCTTCAAGCAACTCGACGGTCTCCGGATCTTCGTCAACGTGGGCCGTGGTAAGTCCGTGGATGAAAAGGCCTTAATGAATGCGTTGCTTTATCAAAACGTCCTTCACGTCGCCTTAGACGTCTTCGAGACGGAACCTCTACCAAAAGAATCTCGTCTCTGGGACTACCCCAACGTCTTGATCACGCCGCATCAAACCGGATTCGCCAAGGATGACGAAAAACCAATCTTCGACATGTTCATGACGAACCTGCAAGGCTGGCTGAATGAGGGTAAGTTAACCGTCAACGTCACCGACCCCACCCAAGGCTACTAAAAACATTAGCAACTAAAATAAGCGCCCCCTTCACCAATTGGTGGAGGAGGCGCTTTTCAGTTCGTTCTCTAGACCCTCTGTCACTCATAGAACTGGCGGCTTAAGCACAGCACTAGCGGATCATCTGACGACTTGGCAAGCAGCTGGCTAAATGCTTCAGTAAATGTCGTTAAGGCCAATGGTGAGGCCTATCGTAGCAGCTTCTTTGACGGTATTTAAACCAACCCGTTGTTTCTAGTACCCGTTACCTGAACCACCGGTATTGCTACTACCAGTGTTCGCACTACCGGTAGACTCCGTGGCCGTACTGGTCGTCCCCGTCGTCGAATCAATCTGGGCAATCGTCCCCGTTGACTTATGACTCAAACTCAAGCCAGCCCGAATGTAGTCCGTCACCCGCTGAAGTTCGGTCTTCGTCATCACTTCCATACTCTGACCGTCTAAGGTTTCACCAGTCCCCTGCAAGTGAGTGGTCTTGATGTCCTTCGTTGCCGACAGGTAGTCCTTGGCCAACGCCGTCAGATCGTTAAAGGTTAAGTCGGTCTGGGTCTGCTCGGTCAACGAACTCACAAAACTCTGGTTCAACAAGGTAGAAATAGACCCGGACTTGCGAAGTAAAGCCATGATGACTTTACGTTGCCGCGTCTGACGGCCGTAATCCCCTTGCGGATCGTCGTCACGCATCCGAGAGTAAGCCAAGGCTTTCTTTCCGTTCATGTGGGTCTGCACACCCTTCTCAAAGGTGTAACCACCATAACTAAAGCTCAACGTTGGCGTCAGAGTCACCCCGCCAACTTCATCAATAATCTTTTTCATGCCACCCATGTTGATAATGGCATAGAAATCAATGGGCACATTCAACATCTGTTGCACAGTGGTAATGGCCGTCTTAGACTTTCCGTAAGCGTAGGCCGAATTAATCTTGGAAAGACCATAACTTTCGTAGCCAGGAATGGTCACCGCCGTATCCCGTGGGATACTGGTAATCGTTGTCTTATCGGTCTTCGGATTAATCGTGACGACCATCATACTATCGGTTCGCCCGGCAAAGGTTCGACCAAGCGCGCCGGTATCGGTCCCCATCAAAAGAATCGAAATCGGTTTCTTAGTCTTCAATTGTTCATCAACATTCCGGAGTTTAGTCACGCCAGAAGGTTTGTAGGAACTCTTAACAGTTTCTTTTAAGCTCCGATAGCGATGCATGCCGTAAGCTGTTCCTCCCACTAAGAGCGCGAGGATCACGGTTAAAATGATATTTCGAATGGGATGATGTTTTTTCATCGGTCGTTGTCGTTTCTGCATGGTATTCGTTAAACCACCTTTCATCCACCTACTCATTTACTAGATGGGGTTAATTTGTTCTCGTATTAATCGACTTAACTATTATAAGGAGCTTTGCTTAACACTTCCTAAGGACGCCCCAATCTTTACCAAAAAGCAAGGGGTTACCGGCTAAGCAGTAAGTCCCTTGCTGTTTAATCTTGATTTACGCTGGTGGATTTTGATCTAATTGCGATCGAACTTCACTATGATGATACCCATAGGCCGCATAGACGACGAGCCCGATGGCTACCCAAATACCAAATGCCTGCCACGTGAAGGGCTGTAGCTGCGTCATGAGGTACACGCAAGCTAGAAATGACACAATGGGTAGAACCGGATAACCAGGCACCTTAAACGACGCGTCAAAGCCCTTAAACCGTTCGTCATGGCGGAGAAAGACGATTCCCAGTGAAACCATGGCAAAAGCTGACAATGTCCCGATATTAACCAGTTCGGCGATCTTATCAATTGGGATAAATGCGGCAAAGACACTTGCGATAATCCCGAAAATCCAGGTATTGGTCACGGGGACATGCGTCTTAGGGTTCAGCTTGCGCAACGATTGTGGCAACAGGCCATCGCGACTGATCGCAAAGAGTAATCGCGTTCCCCCGTAAGACATGACAATGAGCACCGTGGTCATCCCCACGATCGCTCCAAATGAGATAACGCCGGCCGCCCAATTCTGGTGAATGAGGCTGAGGGCTAAGGCTACGGGATCGGCCACGCCTAATTTGCTATAGTGAACGACTCCTACCAAGACGGCTGAGAGGCTGATGTAGAGCACCGCAGCCACCAGTAACGATGAGATAATCCCAATTGGCATGTTCCGTTTGGGATTCTTCACTTCTTCACTGGCTGTGGAGACGGCATCGAAGCCAATGTAGGCATAAAATGCCACCGCAGCTCCTTTGAAGACCCCATGGACTCCAAATGGCAAGAACGGCCGGTAGTTGGCTGGTTTAACGTAGAAGACCGCAATGCCGATAAATAACAGAATCACGAGAATTTTAACAATGACCATGATGTTATTAATACGGGCAGACTCCCGAATCCCCTTCGAGAGAAGCCAAGCCACTAGTAAAGTGATCGCCAAGGCCACAATATCGATGCCGCCACCCCTCACACCGGCAGTTCCAGCGGCCGCCTGTAAGTATGGCGGCAGGGTCAGACCGAAGCCCCCTATAAGATTCTGAAAGTACGACGACCAACTAACAGCAACCGAAGAAACTGCAAAAAGGTATTCGGAAATCAACGCCCACCCGAGGATCCAGGCCAGAAACTCGCCAAAAACGGCGTAGACATAAGTGTAGGCACTTCCGGCTAAAGGAATCGTTGATGAAAATTCAGAGTAACACAGGGCGGCCATGGCACAGACAATGACAGCAATTAGGTAGGAAAGCATGACACCCGGTCCCGTATAGTTGGCGGCAATCAGTCCAGGGGTAATGAAGATCCCAGAACCCACGATGGCGCCAATCCCCATTGTTGTCAGACTAAACGCCGTCAGCGTCTTCTCTAATCCTGTTTTCTTGTACAGATCCGTCTGAACCTGTTTCTTGATAAATAGGTGCACGGGCGCAGCCTCCTTTTATGAGTAAATGATGAGATTTCGATGAAGCCAATTGTAATAGTGTAATTTTTTTTGGCCCAAATGTCAATAGAAATTTGCCACCAGCCGATCGCGGCCACATTAAAAGAGGCCCAGCAGTGCCAGGCCCCTTCGGGTGAACCTTCTTATTTTTTGAGTGTGGCGTCGAGTTCTTCGACACTGTCGATTGGCCCCACTACCGTTAGAACGTCGTGTAGTCGCACAACATCGGTCGGCTGGGGAGAAATATTGATGTCTTGCCCGTGTTGAATGGCAATCACCGTCAAGTCAAAACGTTGCCGCAGGTTTAGCTTGATCAGATCCTGGTCGACGAAGGTTGGATCGGTAATCACCAGCTCGGCCAGCGTATACTTGTCACTCAAATCGATAAAATTCAGAATGTGATTTGACAGGAGCTTACGGACAATACCGTGGCCCATGTCACGTTCTGGAAAGACAACCTGGTCGGCCCCAACTCGCTTTAAGACGCGGCCGTGGTCATTGGTTTCGGCCTTGGCAATCACCTTTTTAGCGCCGAGTTCCTTGGTCAGCATGGTGGTCAGAATACTGGCTTCCATATTATTCCCAATTCCCACGATGACGTAGTCAAAGGTGTCGATGTTGAGGCCCCGCAGAACGTCCTCATCACGGGTATCCGCAATCAGCGTCTGAGTGGCAATCTCCATCACTTCATTGACTGGTTCCTCGCGAACATCGACGGCCAACACGTCTTGATTAGTCTCCGCCAACGTTTCAACCACGCTCTGGCCAAATCGTCCGAGGCCCAACACTGCAAAACTCTTCTTCATCGTTTCGACTCCTTAACCAATTAGAATATTTTCTTCCGGATAGCGAATCAGGTTCTGTTTAACTTGTCGCTTGGACAGAGAGTACAAGGTGGTAAAGATCCCGACTCGACCAATAAACATCAGTAGCATAATGACCACTTTACCAATGAGCGTGAGATGGGGCGTCAGCCCTAAACTAAGGCCCACAGTTCCAAAAGCCGACAACACCTCAAACACAATGTACTCCAAACCGTAGCGAGACGGAATTTTCTCCGTTTGCGTGAGAATCAACGTCGCTAGGGCAATGACGACACTCGCCATGAAAATCAATAGGAGGGCTCGACTCACGTTAGATTGACTGAAACGCCGGTGGGCAAACTCCGCGTCCTTTTTGCCCCGAAGTTGCGCGATACTTTGGATCATCAAAACCCCAAAAGTCGTGGTCTTAATTCCCCCGGCAGTCGACCCAGGCGTCCCCCCAATAAACATCAAAATCATAATCAGGAAGATACTCCCGGCATGCAGACTGTCGGTTGGCAGTGAAATCAGGCCAGCCGTTCGGGGCGTCACACTTAGAAAGAGAGTGTTCACGGTGCGGTTAACCCAGGACGTTCCTGCCGGTAACCAATGCAGATTACGTTCCGTCACCAACAGCATCAAGAAACCCACGATGAAGAGAGAAATAGTCGTTGTTAACGTCAATTTGGAGTTCAGTGTCAAGCGATGGCGTTCGTGATAGAGTAAGAGGTCTCGCCAGACCAGAAATCCTAGTCCCCCAGCGATAATCAAAATCGTCGTGACCAGGAGCAAGTAAGAATCATTTCGGAAACTCATGAGACTGTTCCCAAAGACATCGAAACCAGCATTACAAAAGGACATCACCGCGTGGTAACCAGAAACGTACAACCCTCGGCCCCAACCGAATCTTGGAACCAGATCGAGAGCAAAGAGCCCCATCCCCAGCAGCTGAAATAACGCGGACAATCCGATCACATAGCGCATCACACTCTTCGTATCGTGAAGGTTCTCCAGGTTCAAGGATTCCTTAACCATGAGCTGGGTGGAGAGATTCAGGTTACGGCGCATCACGTTAAACAGCAGTACCGCGAAGGTCATGTAGCCCAACGCCCCAATTTCCGCGATAACCATGATGACCACCTGACCGAACGTGGTCCAGTTGGCTGCCGTATTCACCACCGTCAGGCCCGTGATACAAGTTGCCGAGGTCGCCGTAAAGAGGACGTCGATAAATGACGTCCCCTGCCCACTACGGGTCGCGATCGGTAAGCTCAGAAGCACCGTTCCAATTAAAATAATCAGTAGGAACCCCGCCACCATTTTCTTCGATAACGTATCAAAGAAAATCGAATAAAGTTTTGAATGTTGTATTTTGTCCATAAACGCCCTTATCCCGTCTAACTATACTTATTCTTAAGTCTAAAACATCCCTAGAGGGAACACAACACCCTTACCGGAGAATTCTAGGGTTAGCGTTGATACCAAAAAAGCACCGCTAATTCAGTTATAGAATTAGCGGTGCTTCGGATGTCACCATCCAGTTAGTTAACATCATTGTTGAAATTAGTCTTTATGGGACAGGATCGCAAATTCATAAAGCTCTTGGCCGTGCTGCATCCCACCAAAACCAACCTTGGTTTGCTTGGGATTCATCAAATGCGGGATGGCGCCAATGTCACGCCATCTGTCGGTAATCCGCATCCATGAAAGAATTGTTCCTTGCCCCCACTGCGATCCATTTTCATAGGCAATAATTGGCACCGATCTAGGCGCAATATAGCCATCGTAAATCCACCCAGCATGGGGCGTGTTTTCGACATTGCCCTTAAAGGACTTGCCTTCTTTGCGCATCCGATCCACATTCTTCTGGGCAATCTTATCCAGCTTGGCATCTTCCTTCAGCGGTGCAACGCCATTCTCGGCCCGAAATTTATTGAGTTCCTTCACAGCGTTTCGCCGGTAGGCTTTCACACTATACTTACCATAAACCCACTGATTATAAACATACTTTGTCGCGACGTAACCCTTCGTCTTGCCATTTTTGGACTTTAAGTAATTGTAGGTAACCTTCTTGCCATTGGCCTGACGAATCTTAACTTTCTTCGTCGCGTAGAACTTCGTATATAAGTACTTGGTCATGTGGTGATTCTTCCGTGTCAACTTCGTGTTTGAATACATCCAACTCCCAGTGACGTGAACCTTTTTCTTCGATTTATAAGTGGTTGATTTCAAAACCTTTGCCGCTTTAGACTTGGCAAAGGCCGTGTCCGATCCGGTCGTTATCGTGGTGAACCCCATGGCAGTTACACTGAGAACCGTGAGTGCCGAAATCATCATCTTTTTCGCTTTCATCCGTGATACCCTCCATTTACGTTAAATGAATCAAAACTAGCGATACCTGTCACGAAATAGTTAATGCCTCTATCACTTTGCTTTCTGTAGTTGTGAACTGGGTTCCACCAAGCGTTCGGGACTCACTCACGAATTAGGTTGAACGGCTTCCTTGACCCCTCACCACGTGCTAAATTCCAACCCTTAGCACGTTTATCGCCAAAGAACTTCACCCCTTAATCGAACACACCCCCTTAAAGAAAGGAAACAGCGATCGACCATTTTGACTCCTTAATTCATCAAAATGTTTGCTGTCCAAAAATATATCTTAAACTGATACTTCATATGTTTAATATTATCAATAAATCACGGAAAAATCAATATTACATGTACCTAATACATGTAATTTAGTTACAAGTTTTTGCTACCCTAAATGGAGGGTGAAAACTCATGACTGTACAATTCTTTGGCGAGCGGTTAAAAGCCGTCCGCAAGCACAAGCGTTTAACGCAACTAGAACTATCTCAAAGGCTTGAGGTCAGCAAGGGAACGATTTCAGCCTATGAACAAGGCTTGTCCTATCCCTCAATTGAAACACTGACCAAGATCTGTGATGTCTTAGACACATCATCAGATTATTTGCTTGGCCGAACCGATGATTTACCCTTTAGTCTTGGCGGATTGACCGACGAACAAGTCGAAAGTGTCTTACAGTTCGTGGCCTTAATTGAGCGCGCCAACGAGATTATCGACAAAGCATAGACCAATGTAACAGGCTGTCCTCTATCAGAAGACCAGCCTGTTTTTTTATGACCTAGTATGCGCAACAGTCTGCCGTTGTACAAAAAAAGCCCCCACCATAATGGTGAGAGCTTTCCCAAATAGATAATATCGAAATATTAACGCTTTGAGAATTGGGAAGCTTTCCGGGCCTTCTTGAGACCTGGCTTCTTCCGTTCCTTCATCCGTGGGTCACGAGTCAAAAGACCCGCACGCTTCAGCGGACCACGGAAGTCTGGGTCAACTTCGAGCAATGCCCGAGCGATCCCATGACGAGTTGCACCGGCTTGACCGGAGAAACCGCCACCGTGAACAGTAACTAATGCATCATAGTTACCAAGCGTTTCCGTAACGTTGAATGGTTGTAAAACAACTTCACGAATGCTAGCAAATGGGATGTAATCCTCAATTGCCTTCTTGTTCATAACAATCTTACCTGAGCCTGGTACTAAACGCACCCGAGCAGAGGAGTTTTTACGACGGCCAGTGCCGCGATATTGAACTTGTGCCATGTTGGTTTCCTCCTTAGATTAGGTTAGTGATGTCTAATACTTCCGGCTTTTGGGCTTCGTGCTTGTGGTCTTCACCAGCGTACACATGAAGCTTCAATGCCATCTGATGACCTAAGGAGTTCTTAGGAAGCATACCTTGGACAGAAGTTTCGATCAATTTTTCTGGGTTTTGAGCCCGGAAGTTACCGGCAGTGCGAGACTTCAAGCCACCTGGGAAACCAGTGTGGTGATAGTAAATCTTGCCAGCTGCCTTACGGCCAGTCAAAGCAATCTTGCTTGCGTTGATAACGATTACGTTGTCACCAGTGTCCACGTTAGGGGTGAACGTTGGCTTGTTCTTACCACGTAATACTGAAGCAACGACTGAAGCAAGACGTCCTAAACTAACGTCGGTTGCATCAACGATGTACCATTTGCGGTTAATATCGTTGGGTTTTGCCATATAAGTTGTACGCACGTTATATTCCTCCATAAATCTGAGTTTGTCTGACACCAAGTAAACTTTCCGGGGCTTATCGTGGGGCAAACAATACCAACAACCATAATACAAAGTTTTCGCCCTAAAGTCAATGATTGTTTATGCCCTCAGCAAAATTAACGCTGTCTTTGCGGCAATTTTGTCGGATGTTTTGGGTCTTCTCCTTGATAATACACATGTTTTAAGTAGAGGCCTGCCGCGGGTACGGTTCGCCGCGCCTGCTTGCGATCCTTAACTTGATAAAGACGACGGATATCGTGAACCGGCCGAGTACCGGAACCAATTTCAACCAATACCCCCACCATGATCCGAACCTGATTATACATAAAGCCATTCCCATAGAATTCGAAGACTAGCTCGTGGTTCGCCTCATCAATGTGGCAGGTTGCTTCATAGATAGTCCGCACGAAGGTTCGTGTCTGCGCCCCTGAGGCCACAAAGCTGGTAAAATCATGCTCTCCGACGAGATCACTCAAGGCCTGATTAATCTTATCTAAATCGACTGGGAACTTCCAGTGCCCCGTATAATTGCGTTTAAAGGGGTTTCGAAATTCTCCCATGTCCATGCGATATAAATAGCGTTTACCGGACACATCATAACGCGCATGAAAAGTCGCTGGGACAATCTCGACGCGTCGAACTTCCATATCCATTGGTAACATGCTATTGAGGCCCTTACGCATGCTCTCTTCTGGAATGGTAAAGGGAAAGTCAAAGTGCACGACCTGAGCTAAGGCGTGGACGCCAGCATCCGTCCTCCCCGACCCGTAGACGAGGATCTTGGGGTCGGGATTCTTGGCCATCTTGTTAATGACCTGAGTCAAGACACTCTCAACCGTTCGTCGATCTGGTTGCCGTTGAAATCCGGCAAAATTTGTTCCATCATACATCAAAGTAATTTTATAACGTGGCATGTTTCCTCCTACCAACGACGTGTTGCTAACATGGCCGCTACGACCATGAGAAAAACAAGCCAGGTCATCGTATCCCGCCGTTGCCAAGTTAAAATACGATATTGACTGCGATGCTCACTGTCACGGTACCCGCGAGCCTCCATGGCTGTCGATAAATCTTCTGCGCGATTAAAAGCACTCATAAATAAGGGCACCATTAAGGGGATAAAGGACTTGGCCTGTTTGATCAGACCACCTTCCCCGAAATCCACGCCCCGGGCCCGCTGCGCATTCATAATCTTCGTGGCTTCATCCATTAACGTGGGGACAAATCGTAAAGCAATTGCCAACATCATCGCCAATGTATCCACCGGAATACGAACCCAACGCAATGGCTTCATCAATGAGGACAACCCCGTCGCAATATCCAGGGGCTGTGTTGACAGGGTCAACAACGTGGACATCATGATAATTAATAAGAAACGAATGAAAATCACACCTGAATTCACTAGACCGGCTTGCGTAATATTAAGAATAGTCCAGTGAAAATAAACGTGCCCCCCAGCCGGACTGAACAGTAGCTGCACCACTACGGTGAAGGCAATCAGCCACAGCATGGGCCGGAGTCCTTTGAGAAAGAACCCCAAACTGATCTTAGACGACAAGATGGCCGCTAGGGTAAACCCAACCAGAATGGCATAGCTCAACCATGAGTTGGCTAAGAACACCACGATGAGATAACAAAAGCTCAATAGGAGCTTTGATCGGGGATCCAGGCGATGGACAATGGAATTTAGGGGTAAGTAACGCCCAAAGATAAAATTAGTCATGTTTGGCCCCCGTTCCCGGCCACTGTCGAACCAATTGATCCGCCAACTGATCGGCGGTTAGCGGAAGCTGGTCCCACTTCACGCCTCGTTCACCGAGACGTTGGGCAAACTTCGCCGCTCGAGGAACCGCAATGTCACTGCTCTGAACCCAGGCGGGGTCACTGAAGACCTCCTGAGGGGTCGCACAGGTCAGCAACTTGCCAGCCTGCATCACAGCCACTTCATCGGCATAGGTGGCCACGTCCTCCATCTGGTGTGTCACCAGGATGATAGTGAGGCCCTGTTCCTGATGGAGCCGATTAAATAACGTCATCATTTCCAAGCGACCTTGAGGATCGAGTCCTGCGGTGGGTTCATCTAGAATCAAAACCTTGGGTTGCATCGCGAGCACTCCAGCAATCGCCACGCGACGCATCTGTCC
Organism: Levilactobacillus lindianensis; assembly: GCF_003946095.1. Taxonomy (GTDB): domain Bacteria; phylum Bacillota; class Bacilli; order Lactobacillales; family Lactobacillaceae; genus Levilactobacillus; species Levilactobacillus lindianensis. The sequence goes on from NZ_RHOD01000004.1 coordinate 57,719, forward strand.
TCCCGACAACTCGAACGGAGAGCGCTTGGCAAAACTCTCGTCTAAACCGACCGTTCTCAACATCTCTAAGGCACGTTGATTTGCCTCGGCTTCACTCACACCAAAGTTCTGCGGACCAAACGCGATATCTCGCTGAATGGTCTCCTCAAATAACTGGCTTTCTGGAAATTGGAAAACCATGCCCACATGCCGACGCAAAGGTTTCAAATCGGCGTTAGTCGTCTGCGGCGTAATCGTGAAGCCATCCACGGTGATTTTCCCCGTGGTTGGTTTCAGGAGCGCATTGATCTGCTGAATCAGTGTAGACTTGCCGCTCCCCGTATGACCAATAATGGCCAGATAACCATGGTCAGGAACGGTAAAGGAAATATCACTCAGTGCGGGGGTCGCCATCGGCGTGCCAGCCTGATAGGTGTACCCTACGTGTTCGAAAGTGATTGCCACAACCATTCCTCCATTTCTGTCGTCGTTTGATAACCCGTGGGAACCGTAATTCCCCGATCTTGTAAGGCTTGTTTTAATTTAGCAGTAAATGGGACATCTAATCCCAAATGAACCAGACGCTCACCCTGAGCGAAGATTTCCGCGGGTTTAGCTTCTTCCACGAGCTTACCGTCATCAATTACCAATATCCGGTCAGCACTGGCAGCTTCGTCAATATCATGGGTGATGGAGATGACCGTCAGATGCTTCTCTTCTCGGAGACGTTGAACCAAGGCCAACATGTCACGACGACCTTGCGGATCCAGCATGCTGGTTGCCTCATCCAGAATCAGAATATCCGGTGCAATCGCCACAATTCCGGCTAAAGCCACCCGTTGTTTCTGGCCCCCAGACAAGGCCCCTGGTTCGCGCTGTGCGAACGCCTGCATGCCCACCTCATCGAGAGCCGCTTTAACCCTTGGAACCATCTCAGCACGCGAAATCTGCCGATTCTCGAGGCCAAAGGCCACATCGTCTTCTACCGTGGCCCCAACGAACTGATTATCCGGATTCTGGAAGATCATGCCGATCTTCTCCCGAACTTCCCAAACCGTTTCCGGCGTTAGTTGAATGCCCCCCACGACGACCGTCCCCTCACTGAAGGGCAAGAGACCATCGACGGCTCTCGCCAGAGTGGACTTTCCACTCCCGTTATGGCCAACCAGCGCTAACCACTCCCCCGCTCTCACGGTGAAGCTGATATCATCCAAAGCTGGCCGTCCATCAGTGTCCTGATAACGGTAACTCAAATGTTGTACATCAATAATATTTTCCATCAGCGCTGTCGATTCTCCTTTTGAAAAGTCACCCGTAATTATACCAAATATCTCGTCATTTACGAAACTTTCGGGTTCTTTTACCACCAGGAGAAACAAGTAGCCGCCAACCAATCAATGGCCTATGTGATCAACCTATCTCAAATTTTAGGCACAAAAAAAATCACTAACAAACCAGCGGCGCTGAGGCAATTGCCCCCATTCAAGCTAGACTCGGAAAAAATCCATCATCATAACGCTCTATACCACATGATCCTAGTGATTAATTTGTAACCGTGAGCCGTTTAAGGGACAACTCACCCTTTGACCATTAACTAATTAACAATTAGTCAACGAATTCTAAGATAGCCATTGCGGCACCATCACCACGACGAGGCATCGTCTTTAAGATACGCGTGTAACCACCTTTACGGTCTGCGTACTTAGGTGCTAATTCGCTGAATACCTTTTGTAAAGCATTGGTAACAACAACATCGTCGCCATCTTCTTTAACATCTGCAACAACGTTACGGATGAAAGCAGCAGCTTGTCGACGAGCATGTAAATCGCCTTGCTTACCTAAAGTAATCATTTGGTCAGCCGTTTTGCGAACTTCTTTAGCACGTGCTTCAGTCGTTTCGATGCGGCCGTTTAAGATTAAACTAGTAGTCAAATCACGTAACAATGCGCGACGTTGTGAACTAGTCCGTTGTAATTTACGGTAACTCATAACCAGAAACCCTCCTTTGAGTGTCTAAAATTAGTCTTCCTTCCGAAGTGACAAACCTAAGTCAGCTAACTTAGCTTTAACTTCTTCGAGGGACTTGCGACCCAAGTTACGAACCTTCATCATGTCTGCTTCAGTCTTATTAGTCAATTCTTGAACCGTGTTGATACCAGCACGCTTCAAACAGTTGTAAGAACGTACGGACAAGTCGAGCTCTTCGATGGTCATCTCAAGCATCTTTTCCTTGTGCGTCTCTTCTTTTTCAACCATGATTTCCGCATTCTTAGCTTCGTCAGTCAAGTCGACAAACATTGCCAAATGTTCGGTTAAGATCTTTGCAGCCAGAGCAATGGCTTCGCTTGGATTAATTGAACCGTTTGTCCAAACATCCAGGGTCAATTTATCGTAGTCAGCCCGTTGGCCAACCCGTGCATTCTCTACTTGGTAGTTAACCCGTTCGATAGGGGTATAAATGGAATCAACGGCTAAGACACCAATTGGCATGTCCGTGTTGCGAGTCTTATTCTCGTCAGCAGAAACATAACCCCGGCCCTTATCCGCCGTCATCCGCATATGGAACGTTGCCCCATCGGCAACCGTAGCAATGTACAGATCTGGGTTTAAAACGTCAACGTCCGCACCTGCAACGATGTCACCGGCAGTGACCTGTGCTGGTCCTTTAACGTTGATTTCCATGGATTCTTCTTGTTCGTCAGAACCGTTGAGCTTCAGCGCAATCTTCTTAACATTCAAGATGATTTGCGTGACGTCTTCAACAACCCCTTCGATAGTTGAAAATTCATGTAAAACCCCGTCGATTTGAATGCTGGTAACAGCTGCACCAGGTAATGATGAAAGCAGAATTCGACGTAAGGAATTACCAAGCGTTGTCCCGTAACCACGTTCCAACGGTTCGACAATGAACTTACCATAGTTACTACTTTCGTCAATTTTATGAATGTTAGGCTTTTCAAATTCAATCATTCTTATCGTTTACCCCTTTCAAACCGCGTTGAGCTTCTATAAGTCAATCCCATCATGAAGGTTGCCCTCATTAATGAAACGCTCACGTTAAACCCGACGGCGCTTTGGAGGACGAGTCCCATTATGAGGCACTGGCGTAACATCGCGAATAGCGGTGATTTCGATACCAGCAGCTTGGATGGCCCGGATAGCAGCTTCACGTCCTGAACCAGGACCCTTAACAGCAACTTCTACGGACTTGACACCGTGTTCCATTGAGGACTTAGCAGCGGCTTCAGCAGCCATTTGCGCAGCAAATGGTGTTGACTTCCGACTACCCTTAAAGCCCAAGGCACCAGCTGATGACCAAGCAATGGCGTTCCCTTGAACGTCAGTGATCATAACTAATGTGTTGTTAAACGTAGCATGAATGTGTGCAACACCGGCTTCAATATTCTTCTTGACCCGACGCTTGCGACTAGTTTTTCTAGTAGCCATAAAGTGATAACCCTCCTTTACTTCTTCTTACCGGCAACGGAAACGGCTTTACCCTTCCGAGTGCGGGCATTGTTTTTAGTGTGTTGACCGCGAACAGGTAATCCGCGACGGTGACGCATTCCACGGTAAGAACCAATTTCTTGTAGGTTCTTGATGTTCAGCGTAACCTCACGCCGTAAGTCACCTTCAACTTTGTAGTTGTCGACTTCGGCACGGATCTTGTCTTCTTGGTCGGGAGTTAAATCACGAACCCGAACGTCTTCAGAGACACCGGCAGCAGCAACGATCTTGTGAGCCGTGTTGATACCAATCCCAAAAATGTAAGTTAAACCATAAGCGATTCGCTTATCACGTGGTAAATCCACTCCAGCAATACGTGGCATTAAATGTACACCTCCTATAAATTGAATTACTTACCCTGGCGTTGTTTGTGCTTAGGGTTGGCTGAGCAAATAATCATAACTCGGCCTTTACGCTTGATAACCTTGCAGTGTTCGCACATTGGCTTAACTGATGGTCTTACTTTCATGAATATCCCTCCTACATCTGTCCAAACCGATTACTTGAAACGATAAGTAATCCGGCCTTTAGACAAGTCATACGGTGACATTTCAACAGTTACTCGGTCACCAGGCAGAATCCGGATGTAATGCATCCGAATCTTACCGGAGACATGAGCAAGAATCTCATGACCGTTTTCTAATTCGACTCGAAACATTGCATTAGGTAATGTTTCGGTAACTTTACCTTCGATTTCGATGACATCGCTTTTCGCCACGAAAGTACCTCCCTTTTAATTGCGTGCATACACACGTAAAAGCGGTCGGGCCGCGGATGCGGCACCCACCTAGCACCTGTGAATTGCGACATCGCGCCATTTACAGGCTAAACCTGAATAAGTCTACCATAATTCTTACGATGACGCAAGAACTACCTCGGCCTACAGGTTCTTCAAGATCTTTTCAATGTCGACGTAAACGTCATCGATATCTCGATTACCATCAACCGTAAACAAGAGGTTCTTCTTCGTGTAGTATTCAACTAAAGGCGTATTAGCCTTTAAGTTAACTGCTAAACGATTCTTAACCGTTTCCGGCTTGTCGTCTTCACGTTGGTAAAAGTCATGGTGACCACAAACATCACAAGTTCCTTCAACCTTAGGGTTGTTGTAGAGCTTGTGGTAAGTCGCCCCACAATTCCGGCAAATGTAACGACCAGAGAGTCGTTCGATTAGAACATCCGGTTCGACGTGAATGTTAATCACGGCGTTGATGGTCCGGTCCAGTTCTGGGCCAAAGCTATCTAAAGCTTCGGCTTGAACAATGGAACGGGGGAACCCATCCAACATGAACCCCTTAGCCGTATCGGCTTCGGCCAACCGTTCCTTGACGATGCCATTAGTGACTTCGTCAGGAACCAGTTCACCTTTGTCGATGTAGGTCTTAGCGGCCAAGCCCATCTTCGTTTCGTTCTTCATTGCCGCGCGGAAGATATCTCCCGTTGAGATGTGTGGCAAATGGAACTCATCGATGATCTTTTGGGCTTGTGTCCCCTTACCGGCACCCGGTAAGCCCATGAGAATTAAATTCATTGCTGTCATGTTCATGCTCCTTACTTCGAAATTATTCGCCTTAAAAACACAAGCAGGTGTGCTAAGAGATCAACACACCCGCTGGAAACTCATTAAGCTGGTTCTGGATCTTGGATAAAGCCAACGTATTCGCGCTTCATCATCAATCCGTCAACTTGGCGCATGGTTTCAATGGCAACCCCAACCACGATTAAGAGGCTGGTACCACCCAAACCAATTGACTCATCTAAGTCCCAAAGGTTTTGGGCTAATAACGGAATTAAGGAAATGAATCCAAGGAACAAGGCCCCAACAGTGCTGAGACGCATAAGTAAGTTGGAAACATATGACTGCGTTTCATGTCCTGGCCAAACGCCTGGAATGTAGCTCCCCTGCTTCTGCAGGTTCTCAGCTAACTTTTCAGGGTTAACCTGAACAAACGCATAGAAGAACGTGAACACAACGATCAGAACGGTGTACAAAATGGCACCATCCAAGGTTTGCATGTTGAAGATGTTCGACAGTGTTTGATACCAGCCATCACTGGAGTGCGTGTTTTGGAACGCCATCAAAATAGTTTGAGGCGTAGCAATAAACGAACTAGCAAAGATAACTGGGATAACACCAGCAACGTTAACCTTCAATGGAAGGTAGCTACTATCTGGCGAACCAGATACCCGCCGCGTGTACTGCATTGGTACTCGACGTTCCGCCTGTTGAACCCACGTTGTAAACGTAACGATCATCAGAACTAAAACAATCAAGCCCAGGATAAACAGAACACTCTTCCACATGTCACCACTGGCAATGTCGACAAAATAAGTTTTGTAAAGTTTGTAGACGGAGTTAGGGGTCCGAGCAATGATACCCGCAAAGATAATCATTGAGATCCCATTACCTAACCCACGGTCGGTAATCATGTCACCCATCCAGGTGGTCAACATCGTCCCACCGGTCAGGATTAACCCAATCGACAGGTACGTTGTGACACTCGGGTTCTGGACCAGCTTCAGTGAACTTAAAGCACTGAAACCAGCCGTGATCCCGATAGACTGAACGAAAGCGAGAAAAATCGCCAAATATCGTGTGGCTTGGTTTAACTTCCGACGACCAACATCACCCTGCTTACTCCATTCAACGAAGCGCGGTACGATGTCCATTTGTAACAATTGAATAACGATTTGTGCCGTGATGTAAGGTGAGACCCCCATCGCAAAGATGGAGTAGTTACTCAACCCACCACCACTAAAAGTATCTAGAATACTAACCAACCCAGAAGACGCGACGCTTTGAAGTGCCTTCGCGTTAATGCCGGGGACAGTAATGTAGGTACCCAACCGAAAGACAATCAAAACCAGAAGAGTAAAGAGAATCTTATTACGAATGTCTTTAATCTTAAAGGCGTTTTTCAAGCTTGATAGCATTAGATCACCTCAGTCTTACCACCAGCAGCTTCGATAGCTTGTACAGCTGACTTGGAGAACTTAGCGGCCTTTACCGTCAACTTCTTCGTCAATTCACCGTTACCCAAAATCTTGATACCGGCCTTTTCGTTTTTCACGATACCAGCCTCAACCAAGTTAACTGGGGTTACTTCGGCGCCGTCTTCGAAGACGTTCAAAGCGGATAAGTTTACGACAGCAAATTCCTTACGGCTAATGTTGGTAAACCCACGCTTTGGAATCCGACGGTACAGAGGCATTTGGCCCCCTTCAAAACCCAAACGAGTCTTGCTACGAGCCTTCTGACCCTTTTGGCCACGACCTGAGGTCTTACCATTACCAGAAGAATCACCACGGCCAACTCGGTTACGAACCTTCCGTGAGCCTTCAGCAGGTTTTAATTCATTCAACTTCATGCTATTGCGCACCTCCTTATTTAATGATATGAGTACTACTTAACTTCTTCAACCTTAATCAAATGTGCGATTTGGAAAAGCGCACCGCGAGTTGCTTCGTTATCAGGCTGTACCACTGAGCTGTTAACTCGGTGTAAGCCCATAGCTTCCACAATCTTCCGCTGTTTAGGGAGGCGGTGAGCGACACTATGAATTAAAGTAACTTTTAATTGAGCCATTTTAATACCCCTCCTTATTCAGCTAAGTGTTGAAGAGAGACACCACGGAGAGCGGCAACTTCTTCAGCACGCTTCAATTCAGTCAGGCCAGCAAAAGTGGCGCGAACTGCATTGACCGGCGTGTTAGAACCTAAACGCTTTGAAGTAACGTCAGCGATACCTGCAAGTTCCATGACGGAACGAACGGCACCACCGGCCGTAACTCCAGAACCTTCAGCGGCTGGCTTGAGCATAATCTTGCCACCACCAAATGTTCCCAGTACTTCGTGAGGAATGGTCGTTCCCACGACTGGAACTTCGATCAAGTTCTTACGAGCGGCTTCAACAGCCTTACGAATGGCTTCTGGGACTTCTTGTGCTTTACCAGTACCAAAGCCAACGTGGCCGTTCTTATCACCAACAATTACTAAAGCAGAGAACCGAAGACGACGGCCACCCTTAACAACTTTGGTAATTCGGTTGATAGCAACAACGTTGTCTTCAAGTTCTAACTTGTCGGGATCAATAAATTTTGCCATGTGTGGTTATTCCTCCTTACTGTTAAAATTTCAACCCGTTTTCACGAGCAGCTTCTGCTAATGCTTGTACCCGGCCATGATATAAGTATCCGCCACGGTCAAACACAACATTGCTAATCTTCTTTTCGACAGCGCGCTTAGCAACTAAAACACCGACAGCCTTAGCTTGGTCAGTCTTGTTGTCGCCAGTCACTTCGCTATCTAACGTCGAGGCACTAACAAGCGTGACACCCGCTACGTCATCAATGACTTGAGCGTAGATGTTTTTGTTAGAGCGGAAAACGTTTAAGCGTGGGCGTTCTGCATTTCCAGAAATTTTGTTGCGGACACGCATATGACGCTTTTGACGTGTCTTGTTCTTATCTGGTTTCGTAATCAAAATAGTCACCTCTTTGTAGAATTATCAGCTTTAAGCTGCTTTACTTACCAGTTTTACCTTCACGAATACGAACAAATTCGTTTTCGTAACGGATACCCTTACCTTTGTAAGGTTCTGGTGAACGGACGGCACGGATTTCAGCAGCGAAGTCACCGACTTCTTGCTTACTAATGCCAGAAATGTTGATAGTGGTGTTATCAGGAACCTTAACTTCTAAAGTTTCTGGAATAGCCATTTCAACAGGGTTAGAATAACCAACGCTCAATACCAAGGTCTTACCCTTAGCCTGAACACGGTAACCAACACCGACTAACTTCAAGGTCTTTGCGAAGCCATTGACAACACCTTCAACCATGTTGTTCAAGTTAGCTCGTTGCGTACCATGAAGGGCCCGCGTCTTGTTGTTGTTATCTGGACGGTCGAAATCAACGGCACCGTCACTGATCTTCATCGTAATGAAGTCAGAGAAAGTACGGGTTAAAGAACCTTTAGGACCTTTAACCGTAACTTGATCGCCATCGCGCTTAACATCAACGCCAGCTGGGACTTTGACAGTTTTATAACCAATACGACTCACTGTAAGGCACCTCCTATCTTCTTAAAAGTTTTACCAAACGTAGGCGAGAACTTCGCCACCGATTTTCTTGGCACGCGCTTCTTTATCAGTAACTACCCCTTCAGAGGTGGAGATAATAGCGATACCTAAACCGTTTAATACCTTTGGAACAGCATCGGCTTTAACGTATGAACGTAAGCCGGGCTTTGAAATACGCTTCAAACCACTGATAACACGTTGGTTGTCTTTGCCGTACTTGAGGAATACGCGGATGATACCTTGCTTGTCATCATCGATGTATTCAACGTTACGGATGAAACCTTCGCGCTTCAGGATTTCAGCGATGTCACGTTTAATTGTTGATGCAGGTACTTCGAGTGATTCGTGGCGAACCATGTTCGCGTTACGAATCCGAGTCAAGAAGTCTGCAATAGGATCAGTCATGGACATTAACGATTTCCCTCCCTTTGTTTAAAATTCGTATTACCAGCTAGCCTTCTTCATACCAGGAATTTGACCCTTGTGGGCAAGTTCGCGTAGGCATAAACGGCAAAGGTGGAATTTTTGATAAACAGAGTGTGGACGTCCACAACGTTCGCAACGAGTATATTCCTGAGTAGAGAACTTCGCAGGACGCTTGTTCTTAGCAATTTGTGATTTCTTAGCCAATTTGTGTGAACCTCCTTTTTAGTGTGTGAACGGCATACCGAATTGAGTCAACAATTCACGTGATTCTTCATCGGTGTTAGCCGTCGTTACGATAACAATGTCCAAACCACGAACACGGTTAACGTTATCAAAGTTAATTTCTGGGAAGATCAATTGTTCTTTGATCCCCAAAGTGTAGTTACCACGGCCATCAAAGGCACGGGAGCTAACACCATGGAAGTCACGAACACGTGGCAATGACACGTTGATCAACTTGTCCAGGAATTCGTACATGCGGTCCCCGCGGAGGGTAACCTTAGCACCAATTGACATGCCTTCACGAAGACGGAAGGTTGCGATTGACTTCTTGGCCTTAGTAACCAATGGCTTTTGACCAGAAATCAAACCAAGCTCTTCAACGGCTTCATCAAGGTTCTTAGCGTTGGTAACGGCGTCACCAACACCCATGTTCAAAACGATCTTGTCGATCTTAGGTGTTTGCATAACAGAACTGTAGCTGAACTTTTCCACCAATGATGGGGTAATTTCATTAACGTACTTTTCTTTTAAACGAGCTGACATGAAATTATGTTCCTCCTTTCAGTGATTATTTGTCGATGGTTTCGCCGGACTTTTTAGCGAACCGGACTTTGTGACCATCTTCAACTCGAACGCCAAGCCGGGTTGGTTCGTTGTTCGAAGGATCAATGAGCATTACGTTGGATGCATGAATTGGTGCTTCAATATCAATGATCCCGCCTTGTGGGCTAGCTTGAGAAGCCTTTTGGTGCTTCTTGATCATATTGACGCCTTTAACGATCACGCGGTTCTTGGCGTTCAGAACCTTAGATACAGTTCCTTCTTTGCCTTTGTCTTTCCCAGCGATCACGCGGACCTTGTCACCAGTTTTAATAAGCATTCTGTGGGCACCTCCTTGTTTACACGATTCTTAATTACAGTACTTCGGGTGCTAATGAGATAATCTTCATGTAGTCGTTGTCTCGTAATTCACGAGCAACTGGCCCAAAGATACGAGTCCCTTGTGGGCTCTTGTCGTCTTTAATCAGCACTGCGGCATTTTCATCAAAACTGATGTATGAACCGTCGTTACGACGTACACGAGACTTCGTACGAACAACGACCGCCTTAACAACATCACCTTTTTTGACAACGCCACCTGGTGTTGCTTGTTTGACAGTAGCAACGATGACATCACCGATTCCGGCGTAGCGACGTTTTGAGCCACCCAGAACCTTGATTGTCAGAATTTCACGGGCGCCAGAGTTATCGGCTACCTTTAAGCGACTTTCTTGTTGGATCACGGCTAGTGTCCTCCCTTCAGTTCTAGTTCAGAATACGATAAAAACGACACTTAAATGATTACTGCTTTTTCAACAATGTCGACTAAGCGGAACCGCTTGGTAGCAGACATTGGCCGCGTTTCCATGATGGTAACAATGTCGCCGGTTTGGGCTTCATTCTTTTCATCATGTGCCTTGTACTTCTTAGAGTACTTGACACGCTTACCGTATCTTGCATCCGTTTTTGTCGTTTCAACGACAACAGTGATCGTCTTGTCCATCTTGTCAGACACGACACGACCACGGTATACCTTGCGGTGATTACGTACATCACTCATGTATTGTGACCTCCTTTATCGTATTCTAGTTGTTCAGTTCTTGTTGGCGAAGAGCGGTCTTAAGCCGCGCAATGTTCTTACGAACTTGCTTCAACCGAGCAGTGTTTTCCAGTTGGCCAGTGGCTAATTGGAAGCGCAAGTTGAATAATTCGTCCTTATAGCTCTTTTCTTTATCGAGCATTTCGGCAGTGGTCAATTCGTTAATTTCCTTAGCCTTCATTAGATTCGCCACCTACTTCCTCTCGGGTAATAACTTTCGTACGAACGGGAAGTTTCATAGCAGCAAGGCGTAATGCTTCGCGAGCGACTTCTTCAGAGACGCCACCGACTTCAAACATCACTTTACCACGCTTAACTGGGGCTACCCAGCCAGCTGGTGTACCTTTACCATTACCCATCCGGACCCCAACACCTTTTTCAGTGTAGGATTTGTGAGGGAAAATCTTAATCCAAACTCTCCCACCACGCTTCATGTAACGAGTGATTGCAACACGGGCTGCTTCGATTTGACGGTTAGAGATCCACTTGGAATCTAATGACTGCAAACCGTAGTCGCCGAAAGCAACACTCTTGCCACCCTTGGCTTCGCCACGTAGCTTACCACGGTGGACACGACGGAACTTTACTCGCTTAGGTACCAGCATGTTATTTCCCTCCTTGTCCGTTAGTTTGTTTCTTTTCAGGCAAGATCTCACCACGATAGATCCAGGTCTTAACACCCAGAGAACCGTATGAAGTGTGAGCTTCTACCCAAGCATAATCGATATCAGCACGTAACGTGTGCAGAGGAACCGTACCTTCAGCGTAGCTTTCAGTACGAGACATATCAGCACCGTTCAAACGACCAGCGACTTGCGTCTTGATACCCTTGGCACCAGAGCGCATAGTCCGTTGCATCGTCCCACGCATAGCCCGACGGAAGGCAACACGGCCCTCCAATTGACGAGCGATGTTTTCGCCGACCAATTTTGCATCTAAATCTGGCTTCTTGATTTCAACAATGTTGATGTGAACCCGCTTGCCAGTTAAGTCGTTCAATTCCTTACGGAGATTTTCGACTTCAGAACCACCCTTACCAATAACCATCCCTGGTTTGGCAGTGTGGATTGAGATGTTGACGCGGTTTGCAGCACGCTCGATCTCAACAGTTGAGACAGAGGCGTCAACGAGACGCTTTTCAATGAATTTACGAATTGCAAGGTCTTCCTTGAGGTAAGCAGCAAAGTCTTTTTCAGCATACCACTTTGCTTCCCAGTCGCGAATAATACCGACCCGTAATCCAGTTGGATTTACTTTTTGTCCCACGCGTTATCCCTCCTTCTTTTCAGATACAACAACCGTAATGTGACTCGTACGCTTGTTGATTGGTGAAGCAGAACCCTTAGCACGAGGACGGAACCGCTTGAGGGTTGGTCCTTCGTTAACGAAGGCTTCGCTGACAACTAGATCTTGACGATCTAAGTCAAAATTGTTTTCTGCATTAGCAATTGCAGAGTTTAAAACTTTTGCCACAACCGGTGAACCACCACGCGGTGTGAACTTTAGAATAGCTAGCGCTTCAGCTACGCTCTTGCCGCGGATAAGATCGATGACAAGGCGGAGTTTGCGAGCAGCAACTCGAACCGTTTTGGCGGTTGCTTGCGCTGATGTAACTTGTTCAGCCATTTAGTTAATCCTCCTTATCAAAGAGTTGTTTTCTTATCGTCACTACTACCGTGACCACGGAACAATCTAGTCGGTACGAATTCACCGAGCTTGTGGCCAACCATATCTTCTTGCACGTAAACTGGGACATGCTTCCGTCCGTCATAAACTGCAATGGTGTAACCTACGAAGCTAGGGAAAATAGTAGACCGACGTGACCAGGTCTTGATGACGGTCTTCTTGTCTTGATCCTTTTGCACATCGATTTTCTTAAGCAAATGCGCATCGGCAAAAGGTCCTTTTTTCAAACTACGACCCATTATGAAACCTCCTCTACTTGTGGCGCATCGTTATACACGATGATCACCAGGTCTCTTGACATCCGGATAACCGGATAATTACATCTTGGAACCTTTACGACGACGGACGATGAACTTGCTAGTCTTGTTCTTCTTCTTCCGCGTCTTCTTACCAACGGTCTTCTTACCCCATGGAGAAAGAGGAGATGGTAAACCAACAGGTGCTTTACCTTCACCACCACCATGTGGGTGATCGTTAGGGTTCATTACAGAACCACGAACATGTGGACGTTGACCAGCCCAACGATTACGGCCGGCTTTACCGACAACAATCAATTCGTGTTCTTCGTTACCTACGGCACCGATAGTAGCACGGTTAACGTTCAAGATCATCCGAACTTCACCAGATGATAAACGAACCAGAACATACTTGTCATCGTTGGCCTTACCTAACAATTGAGCTGAAGTCCCAGCAGAACGGACCAATTGGCCACCCTTACCAGTCTTTAATTCAATGTTGTGAATAACAGTTCCGAATGGAATGTTCTTCAATGGTAATGCATTACCAACCTTGATATCAGCATCTGGACCTGACTGAACCTGGGCACCAACCTTTAAGCCCTTAGGTGCAATGATGTAAGACTTTACACCATCAGCATAAACTAATAAGGCAATGTTGGCAGTCCGGTTTGGGTCATATTCGATAGCCTTAACGGTTGCAGGAACATCATCCTTCATCCGCTTGAAATCGATGATCCGGTACTGACGCTTGTTACCACCACCACGATGGCGGACAGTCATCTTACCAGCGTTGTTACGGCCGGCTGAGTGACTTTGTGAATCAAGCAATGACTTTTCAGGAGTCGTCTTAGTGATGACGTCTTTGTAAACCATGCTGGTCATGTTACGACGACCATTGCTTGTTGGTTTGTATTTCTTAATCGCCACGTTATTTCCCTCCTATATCTGAGATTTTATTCTTCGTTGAATAACTTGATTTCTTTAGAGTCGGCAGATAAGCTGACAATTGCCTTACGACGCTTCTTAGTTAAGCCTTCGTAACGACCTTGACGCTTCTTCTTACCCTTCAAGTTCATGATGTTGACCTTAACAACCTTAACGTCAAAGATGTCTTCAATGGCATGCTTGACTTGAGTCTTGGTTGCTCGTACGTCAACGTCGAACGTGTAACGCTTGTCATCCATAGTGGCCATTGATGCTTCAGTGACAACTGGACGTAAAATAATATCGCGTGATTCCATTATGCGAGTACCTCCTCTACTTGAGAAAGTGCTGGTTGGGTAATCACTAACTTGTCGGCATCAGCAATATCAAGGACATTCAAGCTCTTGGCAGGAATTACCTTAACATTTGCTAAGTTCCGGGCTGCTAATGCAGCCTTAACGTTGTCGTCTTCAAGGACAACCAACGTCTTAGTTGTGACGTTCAAACCAGCCAGCATATCAGCGAATTCTTTCGTCTTAGGGGCGTCGAATGATAATCCGTCAACTACGACGAAACTGTCATCGAGAACCTTCTGGGAAAGAACGGACTTCAATGCTAAACGGCTAACCTTCTTAGGAAGGTGGTAACTGTATGAGCGAGGGGTTGGTCCAAAGACCACACCACCACCGACCCATTGTGGTGAACGGATGGAACCTTGACGTGCACGACCAGTACCTTTTTGACGCCATGGCTTCTTACCACCACCACGAACGGCACTCCGGTTTTTAACGGCGTGAGTTCCTTGGCGCATGGATGCCCGTTGCATCAAAATCGTGTCGAACACGACGCTTTCGTTAGGTTCAATACCGAAGATGTCGGCATTCAACGTTACGTCGCCGTTTTGGCTACCATTTTGTTTGTATAATGCTACGCTTGTCATTTAATTATCCTCCCTTCCTAATTATTTATCTGAATGCTTTTCACGTGGTGGGCGAACAGCACTCTTAACAGTAACGAGTGACTTGTTGGCACCTGGCACGTTACCCTTAATCAACAGAACGTTGTTTTCAACATCTGCCTTAACGATTTCAAGGTTTAAGATAGTAACTTGCTTGTTACCCATCCGGCCTGGAAGCTTCATACCAGGGAATACCCGGTTAATGATAGCACCCAAAGAACCTGGACGACGGTGGAAACGAGAACCGTGAGCCATAGGACCACGACGTTGACCGTCTTTATGAACGTTACCTTGGTAACCATGACCTTTAGTGATACCAGTGACATCAACGATGTCTCCTGCTTGGAAGGTATCAACTTTAACTTCGTCTGCTACCTTGTAATCTCCCAGCTCAACATCTCTGAATTCACGAATGAAGCGCTTAGGAGTCGTGTTTGCTTTTGCTACATGACCTTGTTCGGGCTTGTTGCTGAGTACTTCACGCTTGTCTTGGTAACCAAGTTGAATGGCATCGTAACCGTCGTTTTCCATCGTCTTAACTTGCAACACTACGTTTGGGGTTGCTTCGACAACAGTAACGGGGAGTAATTCGCCAGCATCAGTGAAGACTTGCGTCATCCCGACCTTTTTCCCTAAGATTCCTTTAGTGGTCATGAGTACACCTCCGATTATATTGTATTTAGTATTCTTGGAAATTATAACTTGATTTCGATGTCCACACCACTAGGCAAGTCGAGCTTCATTAATGAGTCAACTGTCTTTGGCGTTGGGTTAACGATATCAATCAAACGCTTGTGCGTCCGCATTTCGAATTGTTCACGTGAGTCCTTAAACTTATGTGGTGAACGTAAAACGGTGTAGATCGTCCGTTCAGTTGGTAATGGAATAGGACCTGAGATACCGGCACCAGTTCTCTTCGCTGTTTCAACGATCTTGTCCGCTGATTGGTCGAGGATACGATGTTCGTAAGCCTTCAACCGAATCCGAATTTTTTGTTTTGCCATTGTGTTCCCTCCTTCGTCTATTTTAAAAATAAGACTAACTCCGTGGAAATTCCCGCCACACCCTCATGGCAAAGCGGCCGGGCGTGTCGCAATCTCCCACATCATCGCTTAAACTTTTTGGCGATCCCCAGGGGCGCAAATGTCCCCTCAGAAATACAGCACTTAACTATCATACTAAATAAAGTGCCGTATGGCAAGGGTTTTCGCGAAATTGCTTGCGATTTGTCTTAAATAATTATTGGCTATTCCTAGCATAACCTGGAAGTTTTAATCAACTTTCTTCTAATTAAATACAATTTAACTGAATTCAATGAAAAAGAACGACTGGTCATCCAGTTTTTCCCAATTAAGGCCAACGGGTGTTATTATACCTTATCTTTGACAAATCTCCTAATGAATTTATCGTGATCTCTTAAATAATCGCTTTTTCCAGATACCTTATGCTTTCTCCCATTGACGCTTGAAGGTTTCTCTGGCCAGTAGCCACCCCAACAGACAGGTAACCACATCTGCTGCTGGCTGAGCCCAGATAATCCCATGATAACCTAGCAACCCGGATCCCAAGACAATGAATAGGTAGAAAGTAACCCCCTGCCGTGAAATCGACATCAAGAGGGCCGCGATGGCTTTACCTGTGCTCTGAAAGACAGTGGTATAGACTAACACCGCCCCCACAAATGGAGTTGTCGACAGGAAGACACGGAGCATATAGGTCCCCGCGGTAATGACGGCTGAGTCGTGGAGAAATAGCCCGATAATCTGTGGTGCGAAGACCATGATTAGAATGGCAAATACCAAGGCGTAACCGACCTCCACCAATAGGTCAAAATGAAGGACTTGCCTAAAACGCCGCTGGTTATTGGCCCCATAGGTATAACCAATTAATGGTTGTGCGCCAAAGGCAAACCCAATCATGACCAACATGATAATCATATAGACCTTAAGTACGATCCCCATTGCGGCCACTCGGGTTGGCCCAAAACTCACCAGATACCGGTTTAAGACGGCCGTCCCAAATGCCTGCATCAAGTTGGTAATTGATCCGGGAATTCCGATAAAGAGAACTTGTCCTAAGAGTTGCCGATTAATTCGGCTCTGACGAGCATCAATCGTGACGACCTGACAGTAATACCCCGTAAGCCAGACCAATAGGATTGCCGACACGCTATAACCAATCACCGTTGCCAAGGCAGCTCCAGCAGCCCCCATTCCTGCGGAAAAGATCAAAATAGGATCAAGAATAATCGTAATCACCGTTCCCACCATCGTTCCAATCATCGACTGGGTCGCAAACCCTTCAGTTCGAATCAGGTTTCCTGGGACCATTGACACCATGATTGGCATGGCACCGAAGGCCATGAGATGGTAAAACTGCTCCGCATAGTGGTAAGTGGCCGGTGTTGCCCCGAACATCACCAGAATGGGTCGGGTAAAGGCTAACAGAAGAACAGTCACCAGTAGTCCTACCACAATCGCCCCATAGAGACAAAAGCTACTGACCCGGCTGGCTGTCCGATAGTCTTTTTCCCCAAGCAGTCGCGAAATCAGGGAGCTTCCCCCTAAACCGAAGATATCGCCGACCGCAATCAGAAATGAAAATAATGGCGTACAGAGTGCCACTCCCGCTACCAACGCCGTATTCTGCGTCTGCGAGACAAAATATGTATCCGCTAAATTGTAAATCATACTGGCCACCATGCCCAGTACGACAGGCAATGCTAACTTGAAATAGGCGCGCGGAACAGGCGCCCTTTCAAATAATTCTTCCATTATATGATCACTTCTCTCTTTTAAACTGTATCTCACAAATTATACCACGCCACCAAGACACAAAAAAAACGCCCCACCGTGAGGTAGGACGTTTCATTAAAGAAGAGTCGGACTAGTCTTCGACTGGAGTACCGCCGTTCTTCTTGATAATATCAGCTTGAACACTCTTTGGCGTTGGTTCGTAGTGGTCAAACGTCATGGTAAAGGTACCACGACCTTGAGAAGCGGAACGTAACGTCGTAGCGTAACCGAACATTTCGGATAACGGAACGAAGGAGTGAATCATTTGTGCGTTTCCACGAGCTTCCATACCATCGACCTTACCACGACGTGCGGTAACTTGACCCATGATATCACCCATGTAGTCTTCTGGTACTAAGATATCAACCTTCATGATTGGTTCAAGGATGACAGGACCAGCGGACTTAACAGCGTTACGTAAAGCCAATGATGCAGCAACCTTGAAGGCTGCTTCACTAGAATCGACTTCATGGTAACTACCATCGTATAACTTGGCCTTAACATCAACCAATGGGTAACCGGCTAACACACCGTTTGCCATGGCTTCTTGCAGACCTTGGTCAACTGAAGGGATAAATTCACGAGGAACAACCCCACCAACGATAGCGTCTTCGAATTCGTAACCCTTACCACGTTCGTTAGGGGTGAATTCAATCCAAACGTCACCATATTGACCTTTACCACCAGATTGACGAACGAACTTACCTTGGACCTTAGTTGACTTCGTGAAGGCTTCACGGTAAGCAACTTGAGGAGCACCAATGTCCGCTTCAACCTTGAATTCACGCTTCATACGGTCAATGATGATGTCCAAGTGAAGTTCACCCATCCCAGCGATCAGAGTTTCACCAGTTTCAGGGTTAGTTTCAGCCTTGAAAGTAGGGTCTTCTTCAGAAAGCTTTTGTAAGGCGTTGTTCATCTTGTCTTGGTCAGCCTTCGTCTTAGGTTCCACGGCAACCTGGATAACTGGATCTGGGAAGTTCATGGATTCCAAGTGAAGTGGGTGATTAGGGTCAGTCAAAGAGTCACCAGTAGTGGTGTTCTTCAAACCAATGGCCCCGGCAATATCACCGGAGAAGACTTCTGGAATTTCTTGACGGTGATTGGAGTGCATTTGCAGCAGACGTCCAACACGTTCACGCTTGTCCTTAGTGGCGTTCAAGACATATGAACCACCTTCCAAGGTACCGGAGTAAACCCGGATGTAAGTCAAACGACCAACGAATGGGTCGGTGGCAACCTTGAACGCTAAGGCAGCGAATGGCGCGTCGTCATCGGCACGCAACGTAACGGCTTCATCAGTATCAGGAACAGTGGCGTTGTATGGCTTAACATCCAATGGAGATGGTAAGTAGTCCACAACGGCGTCCATCAACATTTGAACACCCTTATCCTTGAAAGCAGAACCAGCGAAGACTGGGAACATTTCCAGCTTCAAAGTGGCACGCCGAATAGCGGCTTTTAATTCTGCCTTGGTGATTTCTTCACCTTCAAGGTACTTTTCCATGATTTCATCATCAACGTCAGCGACGCTTTCGATGATGCCTTCATGACGCTTTTCAGCTTCTTCCTTCATGTCAGCAGGAATTTCAACAGTGTCCCATGAGGAACCCAGTTCATCCTTGTCGTACACGTAGGCTTTCATTTCGATTAAGTCAACAACACCGGCGAAATCATCTTCGGCACCGATTGCCATTTGTAAAGCAACCGCGTTGGCTTGTAACCGGTCGTGAATGGAGTTAACTGAGAAGTCGAAGTCGGCACCCAGCTTATCCATCTTGTTCACGAACACGATACGAGGAACATCGAAATCTGAGGCTTGACGCCAAACAGTTTCGGTTTGTGGTTCAACACCGGCTTGACCGTCTAAGACGGTTACGGCACCATCAAGCACACGCAGAGAACGTTCAACTTCAACAGTGAAGTCCACGTGCCCTGGAGTATCGATGATGTTGATCCGGTGACCCTTCCATTCCGCAGTCGTTGCGGCAGAAGTGATCGTGATACCACGTTCTTGTTCTTGTTCCATCCAGTCCATTTGGGAAGCCCCATCGTGGGTTTCACCAATCTTGTGGATCTTACCAGTGTAATACAGGATACGCTCAGTGGTCGTCGTCTTACCGGCATCGATGTGGGCCATGATACCGATATTACGAGTCTTATCAAGCGGGAATTCACGAGTATTAGCCATGATTAATGTGTAACTCCTCTCAAAATTGATCGTAGATTGTGCCAAAAAGTGACTACTAACATCGCAATTGATTTTAGTAGCCACCTCTGGATTAAAGGATTGCTCCCTTAAGTTAGAAGCGAGAGAGTCATGAGACGCTCCGCTCTAACATTTTATCACACCGCGAGTAAAGCAGTGCGATGGCTGCTTCTACCAACGGTAGTGGGCGAAGGCACGGTTGGCATCTGCCATCCGGTGAGTGTCTTCACGCTTCTTAACAGCAGCACCCGTGTTGTTGGCAGCGTCCATGATTTCACGCGCTAAGCGTTCAACCATAGTGTGTTCACCACGTAAACGGGAGTACTGTACCATCCAACGAAGACCAAGAGTCGTCCGACGATCTGGACGAACTTCGATTGGGACTTGATAGTTTGATCCACCAACCCGGCGAGCCTTAACTTCCAAGACTGGCATAACATTCTTCATTGCTTCTTCGAAGACTTCCACTGGATCGTTACCAGTTTCGTTCTTAATGATGTCGAAGGCACCATAAATGATTTTAGTTGAAGTTCCGCGTTTCCCATCCATCATCGTGTGGTTAATCAAACGAGTAACCAACTTTGAGTTGTAAATTGGATCAGGAAGGACTTCACGCTTTTGTACAATTCCTTTTCTAGGCATTATATTATCCTCCTTGAATATTGTTTAGTAACTGCTTGACGGCATCCGTGCAAGTCAGTTAATGTCGTGATTCTTAATCCTTAGGCTTCTTGGTACCGTACTTAGAACGGCTTTGACGACGGTCGGTAACACCGGCAGTATCAAGCGCACCACGCACGATGTGGTAACGAACCCCAGGTAAATCCTTCACCCGGCCACCACGAATTAAGACAACACTATGTTCTTGAAGGTTATGACCAATACCAGGAATGTAAGCAGTCACTTCAATTAAGTTTGACAACCGTACACGTGCATATTTCCGTAAAGCTGAGTTAGGCTTCTTAGGTGTCATGGTACCGACACGAGTAGCAACCCCACGCTTTTGAGGAGCAGGATTCTTAACTTGAGCTTTTTTGTAACTGTTATACCCGTAGTTTAAAGCTGGGGCATCTGATTTAGAACTATTAGATTTACGACCTTTACGCACCAATTGGTTGATAGTAGGCATCTAACTAGTCCTCCTTTCTGTATTCTGATAGAGTTTAAGTCCACACATCCAGGTGGTTCATTTTTCTTTAAAGAAAAAAGCCACCTAGACGGGGGATCTAATTGAAGTGTCCCTCCCGCCGTCAGTCAGCATGTCTGGTAAGTTACCCGAGACCTGTCTGCGAAAGGCACCTTGAATAGAATACCATGCCGGAAACCCAATGTCAATGAGGGTTATGACAATTCTCTGAAAACAATTCGACATTTTTCACGGAGGTATCTAAGAGGTGATCATAAATGTCGACTTTTTTCCTATTTTGTTATGGCTGTTGTTTTGGCTCCCTGATCGGAGCCACCAGCGCGCGCTATGCCCGCCAAGAGTCTCCCTTCTATCCGGGGTCTCACTGTGATACCTGTCAGATTCCCCTGCAACCCTGGCAGCTCGTCCCCGTTCTGAGTTATCTCTATCAAAGGGGTCGGTGTCAAACTTGCGGGGCCGCCATTCCGCGACAAGTCCTCATCCTCGAGCTCGTTGGGGGCTGGTTAGCCACCACTATCATGGGACCAGCCACTCTGCTTACTGTGATCTGGTTCTACCTCTGGATCTACGCCAGCTTATGTGATAAAGCCACCCAAACCTTTCCCGGTATCATCAGTTGGCTAAGCCTTCCCGTGCTCCTCTGGCCATTCGGGTTCCCCATCTGGGGCCTAGCTAGTATCTGGCTCATCGGTGTCCATCTCCTCTGGTCCCACCTTTCTCAACCACCCATTGGCGATGGCGATCTCGAATTTATCGGTTTGTATGGTCTGGCCTTTGGCTTACCGACAACTGCTTGGTGGTTACTGACTGCCTGTCTCTTGGCCCTGCTTACCCACCGTTGGTTCTCTGGACGTATCGCCCTAATCCCCTATCTCACAATAAGTGCCTTGGTTTGGTGGCTTTGGTCTTAGACAAACAAAAAGGACCCGCCATCTCTGACGAGTCCCCGACTAAGTCGCTTAACCGAAGTTAGGCTTGAGAGTCTTCTTGCATTTGTTTTTCGAGGTCGCTGATCGAGTAAACACCTTCGGTTGACGAACCGCCAACTTCTTTGGGCTTGATCTGACGGTAATCTGGCATCCCAGTCCCGGCAGGAATAATCTTCCCAATAATGACGTTTTCCTTCAAACCAACCAGTGGATCGTTCTTGCCACGAATAGCAGCATCGGTCAAGACACGCGTCGTTTCTTGGAAGGAAGCGGCTGATAAGAAACTGTTCGTTTCCAAGGCAGCCTTAGTGATCCCCAAGATAACTGGACGAGCCGTAGCGGCGATCCCACCAGAGATTAACGTCTGGTAGTTAGCGCGACGGAAGTCTTGAATATCCATCAAGGTCCCAGGTAAGACATCGGTGTCGCCCGGATCCATGATCCGAACCTTCCGAAGCATCTGACGAACCATGATTTCAACGTGCTTGTCACTGATGGCCACACCTTGCATCCGGTAAACACGTTGAACTTCACCTAAGATATAAGTTTCAGTAGACAACACGTCACGAACACGTAGAAGTTCCTTAGGATCAACAGACCCATAGTTCAAGGCAGCACCACGGTGAATAAAGTCGCCTTCAGAAACCCGCATGCGGGCAGTGATTGGTAACTTGTAACTCCGAGTGTCAGCCTCACCCTTAATCGTAACTTCCTTGACACGGTCAGCTGGGTTTTCTTCGATTGATTCAACCGTCCCAGTAACTTCAGTGATCTCAGCTTTACCTTTAGGGTTCCGAGATTCAAACAATTCTTGAACACGAGGAAGCCCTTGGGTGATATCTTCGTTCCCGGCAACACCACCGGTATGGAAGTTACGCATGGTTAATTGCGTCCCTGGTTCACCGATTGATTGTGCGGCAACAGTTCCGACTGCTTCACCAACTTCAACTTCATCACCGGTGGCCATGTTACGACCATAACAGTGTTCGCAGACACCGTGTTCAGTGTTACAAGTGAAGGCGGAGCGAATCGTGACCTCTTCAACACCGGCGTCAACAATCTTCTGCGCCGTGTCTTCGACGATCATTTGGTTCTTTGGCACGATGACGTCACCGGTCTTAGGATCGACAACTGACTTCTGCGTGTAACGGCCGAGAATCCGGTCATACAGAGGTTCGATCATTTCGTTACCATCAGTGATGGCCCGAATCTTCAAACCACGATCAGTCCCACAATCCTTTTCCCGAATGATAACATCTTGTGCCACATCGACCAGACGCCGAGTCAGGTAACCTGAGTTGGCAGTCTTAAGGGCCGTATCGGTCATCCCTTTACGAGCACCGTGGGTCGAAATGAACATTTCCATAACCGTCAGGCCTTCACGGAAGTTAGACGTGATAGGCAGTTCCATGATGTCCCCACTAGGTGCGGCCATCAATCCACGCATACCAGCCAATTGCGTAAAGTTAGAAATGTTACCACGAGCACCAGAATCACTCATCATAAAGATAGGGTTCTGTTGGTCGAAACTGTGGATCAGAGCGTTTTGAATGTCATCTTTGGCATCGTTCCAGATCCCAATGACCCGTTCGTAACGTTCGTGGTCCGTAATCAACCCGCGCCGGAATTGCTTCGTTACCGTGGCAACCTGTTTGTGGGCTGCGTCGATAATTTCTGGCTTTTCCTTCAAGTCGGTAACGTCGACCATCCCAACCGTTAACCCAGACTTCGTGGATTCGTCGTAACCCAAATCCTTGATCCGGTCCAACAACTTAGAGGTTTCAGTAACCTTGTATTGTTGGTAAACGGCCGCGATAATGTCGGACAGGAAACCCTTCTTGAACGGTCCGATTAATTCAGCATTTTGCAAGTAATCATGAATGTCTTCGCCCGGTGCCAAGAAGTACTTGTCAGGGACGTAACCATTCAAGTTTGTATTAGTAGGTTCATTCAAGTATGGGAACGACTTTGGCAGGATGTTGTTAAAGATCAACTTCCCAACAGTCGTGACCATAATCTTAGTACGCTGATCATCAGTGAATGGCTTGTCTGGCATGGAAGAAACCTGGACACCGACACGACTGTGCCAGTGAACCAAACCGTTCCGGTAAGCCAGAACAGCTTCGTTGAGGTCGGTAAAGATCATGCCTTCCCCTTCACGGTTGTCTTCTTCCATCGTCAGGTAGTAGTTCCCGATAACCATATCTTGTGAAGGCGCAACGACTGGCTTACCACTGGCAGGTGCCAGGATATGGTGAGCAGCCAACATCAGCAGACGTGCTTCAGCTTGTGCTTCGTCAGATAATGGCACGTGGATGGCCATTTGGTCCCCATCGAAATCGGCATTGTAAGCTTCACAAGCCAATGGGTGAAGACGCATCGCTTTACCACTAACCAAGACTGGTTCGAACGCTTGAATCCCTAAACGGTGAAGCGTAGGGGCCCGGTTCAACAGAACAGGGTGTTCCTTGATAACATCTTCAAGAACATTGAAGACATCATCATCTTCACGGTCAATCTGGCGTTTGGCGTTCTTGATGTTAGAAGCCAAACCACGCGCAACGAGTTCCTTCATGATGAATGGCCGGAACAATTCCAAAGCCATTGGCACTGGGAGACCCATTTGGTTGAACTTGAGGGAAGGACCAACGTCAATAACGGAACGACCAGAGTAGTCAACCCGCTTCCCTAACAAGTTTTGACGGAACCGACCTTGCTTCCCTTTCAACATGTGTGAAAGAGACTTCAATGGACGGTTACCAGGACCAGCAACTGGACGGCCACGACGACCGTTATCGATCAAGGCGTCAACGGCTTCTTGGAGCATCCGCTTTTCGTTTTGAACGATGATACCAGGTGCGTTTAAGTCTAACAAACGCTTCAACCGGCTGTTCCGGTTGATAACCCGCCGGTACAAGTCGTTCAGGTCGGACGTTGCAAAACGGCCACCTTCGAGTTGTACCATTGGACGAAGATCAGGTGGGATTACCGGAATAGCATCCATGACCATCCATTCAGGACGGTTACCAGATGTCACGAAGGCTTCCAAGATGTCCAAACGACGAACGGCACGCGTCCGCTTTTGGCCAGTAGCATCCTTCAATTGTTCCTTTAATTCCGTGACTTCTTTATCTAAATCCACAGCCATCAATAACTTCTTGATAGCTTCGGCACCCATTTCAGCCTTGAAGGCTTGGCTACCGTATTCCACGAGCTTGTCACGGTAATCGCGTTCGGAAAGGAGTTGTTTCTTTTCCAAAGGCGTATCACCGGGATCAAGGACAACGTAGGATGCAAAGTAGATGATTTCTTCCAGGGCACGAGGGCTCATGTCTAAGACAAGACCCATCCGACTTGGAATACCCTTGAAGTACCAGATGTGGGTTACAGGAGCTGCTAATTCAATATGGCCCATCCGTTCACGACGAACCTTAGAACGGGTAACTTCGACCCCACAACGGTCACAAACGACACCCTTGTAACGGATCCGCTTGTACTTCCCACAGGCACATTCCCAGTCCTTAGTAGGACCGAAAATCCGCTCGTCGAAAAGTCCATCTTTTTCAGGCTTTAACGTCCGGTAGTTGATGGTTTCAGGCTTTTTAACTTCCCCGTAAGACCAGCTACGGATCTTATCAGGTGAAGCCAGCCCGATCTGCATGCTTTCGAACTTATTGACATCGACCAAAGAAGCGACCTCCCTTATTAATTAGTCTTGTGTGTTCGGTTGACTTTCATTTTTAGTGGTTTCTGGTGCTGCTTTGGCACTTTCAGCCTGAGCTTGCGCCTTACGTTGTTCTTCTTGCTGTTGGGCAAGCTTACTCAACGCATCAACGTTCACAACATCGTCGTCATCGTCATCCATATCGCGGAGTTCGATTTCTTCGTTGTTCCCGTTTAAGACCTTCATGTCCAGACCCAAGGATTGTAATTCCTTGACCAGAACACGGAAGGATTCAGGCACACCAGGCTTTGGAATTGGATCGCCCTTAACGATGGCTTCGTAGGTCTTAACCCGGCCAACCACGTCATCAGACTTGTACGTTAAGATTTCTTGTAACGTATAAGCGGCACCATAAGCTTCCAAGGCCCAAACTTCCATTTCACCGAAACGTTGGCCACCAAATTGCGCTTTACCACCAAGTGGTTGTTGCGTAACCAGTGAGTAAGGTCCAATGGAACGGGCGTGCATCTTGTCGTCGACCATGTGGGCCAGCTTCAAGTAGTTCATGACACCAACGGCAACCCGCTTGTCGAATGGTTCACCGGTCCGGCCATCGTATAAGACGGTCTTAGCATCGGCAGCCATCCCGGCTTCCTTAACAGCATCCGCGATATCAGTATCTTGGGCACCATCAAAGACAGGCGTTGCCACGTGGATACCCAACTTACGAGCAGCCATCCCTAAATGCAATTCGAGCACTTGCCCGATATTCATCCGGGAAGGCACACCCATTGGGCTCAGCATGATGTCGATTGGGGTCCCATCTGGCATGTATGGCATATCTTCCTCAGGGATAACAACGGAAACCGTCCCCTTGTTACCGTGACGACCAGACATCTTGTCCCCAACTTGGATCTTCCGCTTTTGCGCGATGTAGACCCGAACCATCATGTTAACACCAGGAGAAAGTTCGTCCCCGTTTTCACGAGTAAAGATCTTCACGTCCTGGATAATCCCGCCACCACCATGTGGTACCTTCAGGGAAGTATCCCGAACTTCACGGGCCTTTTCACCAAAGATGGCATGGAGTAAACGTTCTTCGGCTGATAATTCAGTCACACCCTTAGGCGTTACCTTACCAACCAGGATGTCACCGTCTTGAACTTCGGCACCAATCCGGATAATTCCGTCTTCGTCCAAGTTCTTCAAGGCGTCTTCACCCACATTAGGAATTTCGCGAGTCATTTCTTCAGGCCCAAGCTTCGTATCACGTGCTTCTGATTCATATTCTTCAATATGAATCGACGTGTAAACGTCATCGCGAACCAATCGTTCGTTGATCCCGATGGCATCTTCGAAGTTGTACCCTTGCCAAGTCATGAAGGCAACTAATGGGTTTTGACCTAAGGCCAGTTCCCCATTTTCCATTGAAGGACCATCAGCCAAGATTTCGTCGTTGTCGACGTGATCGCCAACCTTAACGATTGGACGTTGGTTGTAGTTCTTCCCACCGTTAGAACGGCGGAACTTCATCAGCTTGTAAGTGTCTAGCGCATCGTCGGCACGACGTACACGGATTTCACGGGCATCGACGTATTCAACAGTACCTTCGTGTTGGCTAATTAAAGCAACCCCAGAGTCATGCGCTGCCTTGTATTCGATACCAGTCCCAACCAATGGTGCATGAGGGTCCAGCAACGGCACAGCTTGCCGTTGCATGTTGGCACCCATCAAGGCCCGGTTGGAGTCATCGTTTTCCAAGAAAGGAATACATGCCGTGGCCACAGCAACTACTTGCTTAGGCGAAACGTCCATGTAGTCAATCCGGTCAGCCGTCGTTTCAATGTTATCGGCTTCGGAACGGGCCATAATGGTATCCGTATCGAATGAACCGTCATCGTTCAATGGCGTGTTGGCTTGAGCAACAACGTAGTTATCTTCTTCGTCAGCCGTCAGGTAATCGATCTTGTCGGTAACCTTGTGGGTGTCCCATGAGACACGACGGTATGGCGTTTCGATGAACCCGTACTTGTTAACCCGAGCGTAACTGGAAAGACTGTTAATCAACCCAATGTTAGGACCTTCGGGCGTTTCAATTGGACACATACGGCCATAGTGGGTGTAGTGAACGTCTCGGACTTCATATCCGGCACGGTCACGCGTCAAACCACCAGGTCCAAGGGCAGACAACCGACGCTTATGCGTTAATTCGCCAAGTGGGTTAGTCTGATCCATGAATTGTGACAATTGAGATGACCCAAAGAATTCCTTGATTGAGGCAACCACTGGGCGAATGTTAATCAGTTGTTGTGGCGTTACCGTCGCAGCATCCTGAATGGACATCCGTTCACGCACAACCCGTTCCATCCGGGATAACCCGATCCGGAATTGGTTTTGCAGGAGTTCACCCACGGAACGAATCCGCCGGTTACCCAAGTGGTCAATGTCATCGACGTTCCCAATCCCAACTTGGAGATCGAAGAAGTAATTCATGGAAGCAATGATGTCGGCTGGGCGAATGTGCTTCAGCTTGATATCAATGTTGCCATTCCCAATAACAGGAACTTCTTGTTCTGGATCGTCTGGTGATTGCACCTTGATAATTTGTAATTTAAGTGGTTCAGTAACAACGGCTTCGTCTGAAGGTTGGAAAGTAACCATCTTGAAGTCTTCTTGGTCCAAGTATGGGGCCAAGGTCTTCATGACGTCCTTATCAACTACCGTGCCCTTTTGCGCGATAACTTCACCAGTATCAGGGTCAGCTAACGTTTCGGCTAAGGTTAAGCCGAGCAAACGGGTCTTCAGGCTGAGCTTCTTGTTGGTCTTGTAACGTCCAACAGGCGCCATGTCGTAACGCTTGGGATCGAAGAACCGGGCGGTCAGTAAACTCCGTGAAGAGTCGGCCGTCTTAGGTTCACCTGGACGTAGACGTTCGTAGATATCCTTTAAGGACTCTTCGACACGTGAATCGTCATTGTTCTTGTGAATATCCTTTTCCAACGTCTGTGACAGACTTTCGTTGTCACCCAAGATATCCAAGATTTCATCGTCAGAACCGAAACCTAACGCCCGAACTAATTCGGTCATTGGGATCTTCCGAGTACGGTCAATCCGAACGTAAGAAACATTCTTAGCGTCCGTTTCAAATTCAAGCCAAGCACCCCGGTTAGGGATAACAGTGGCACCGAAGATGGTCCGACCGTTCTTATCAGTATCATCATTGAAGTAAACGCCTGGTGACCGGACTAATTGGGAAACAATTACCCGTTCTGCCCCGTTAATAATGAAGGTCCCTTGGGCCGTCATTAATGGGAAATCACCGAAGAAGACGTCTTGTGACTTAATTTCGCCCGTTTCATGGTTCGTCAGGCGCAGGGTTACGTGCAACGGTGCAGAATAGTTTGCATCGTGTTCTCGTGCCTCATCGACCGTATATTTGGGTTCTAGTAATTGATAATCAACAAACTCTAACGAAAGGTTTCCTTGAAAATCTTCGATTGGCATGATGTCGTCGAACATGTCGCGTAAACCTTCGTCAAGGAACCAGTTATACGAATTGGTCTGAATCTCGATTAAGTTAGGGAGATCAAGGACTTCCTTGATCCGCGAATAGCTACGGCGAGTACGGTGTTTCCCGTATTTCACTAAGTGTCCTGCCAAGTTGTTCACCTCTCCTATTTATTCTGTCAACTGGCCTATCCGGAATGTTACATTTTGATTACAATTGCATTTAGACCCGGATTTTTGGCAAAAAAAATCCAAAAACAAACCCAAAGTTTGCTTTTGGCTTCTTATAGTGATAGCTCCGGACAATATATCGGCGCTACCAATTTCAGTTCACAGTTGCATACAAATGATATAGTACTAAATCTAGCGTCGAATGTCAATACATTGACTTTACTTTTTAACTGCAACCCCAAACAGGATCAATCGCACCAGGGCCATGGTCTGCTCGTGCTGTGTCGCATCCTTAGGCCCTACGTGATGGAAGGTGTTAAAGAGCGGACTCAGACTGGTGAGATAGAAAGAAGCCGCGTCTTGGGGCTGAATATGGCCTTGTAGCTGGACGGCATCCGTGGCAAAAAAGGCCGTCAGTGGTGCCAGATAATCCTGTTGAAAGACCATCCCCAAACGTCGCTTATTCTCCGCCTTCAAGAACCGGAAGCTTCCGTGAATCACCGTAAAAACGTCTCTGGGATGTGCCGATGTCAGGACCTCGGTCACTGCCGTTAAGGCTTCCACTGAATCAACATTGGGCGTCAGATTGGCAACGACCTGCTCAATTCCCTCACGAATCTCTTCCCCAACTGTCCGAATTACCTCTAAGAAGATGACCTCTTTATCACTAAAATGATGGTATAAGGCAGGTTGTGTGATTCCCACCTGGCGCGCAATCTCACGCGTCGACGTTGCTTGATAACCCTGTGACAGGAATTGCTCCCTGGCCGCAGTCAAAATCGCCGCGTGGGTCCGAGTCAATTGTTCTTCTCTCTTCATTTACAGGCCGTCGTCCCTTCTCAAATTAAATTTCCTAACTAGTGTACCACATTTCATTTATCACTAGTTAGACCGACACGACGCCTCAACCAAAAAAGATAGCCATCCCTGAATCGGAATGACTACCCCTTGTTTACTTTTCATTTAATGACTGGCAACTGCCGTGGGTTCTTGGTGCTTGCTAGACTTGATGGCCATTGTCATCTTGCCGTGAGAAGCCCCCATAGTGACCTGATCATGGGTCTTAACCTCACCACTTAGCAAGGCTTCACTCAGCCGATCCTCAACTTGAGTCTGTAAGGCCCGCCGAATTGGCCGTGCCCCGTACTCAGGATCGAATCCAGCCTTGGCAATCACGTCGATTGCAGCTGGCGTAATCTTCAGCTTGATGGCTTGGTCAGCAACCCGCAAGACAATCTGCTTAGCCATTAACTTCACAATTTCGTGGAGTTCGTCCTTCTTCAAGGAGTGGAAGATAACCGTTTCATCAATCCGGTTCAAGAATTCTGGCCGGAATGACTGCTTAAGGGTCTCCCGAATGGTCTGAGCCATAGCCTTGTAATTGTTAGCCTGGTCCTCAGCACCAAAGCCGACAGTCTTTTCATCCCGCAGCTTCGTCGCTCCCAAGTTAGACGTCATAATTAAGATGGTGTTTCTGAAGTCAACCTTACGCCCCTTGGAATCGGTGAGATACCCATCATCTAAGACTTGTAAGAGGATGTTGAAGACATCCGGGTGCGCCTTTTCCACTTCATCGAATAAGACGACGGAGTATGGCTTTTGACGAACCTTTTCAGTCAACTGGCCGCCTTCATCATAGCCAACATAACCGGGTGCCGACCCAATCAAACGACTCGTGGAGTACTTCTCCATGTATTCGCTCATATCGACCCGAATCATGTTGTTCTCGGACCCAAACATAGCTTCAGCCAAGGCCTTTGCTAATTCGGTCTTCCCGACTCCGGTTGGTCCCAGGAACATAAAGGACCCAATTGGCCGGTTCGGATCTTTCAATCCGGAACGAGCCCGGCGAATTGCTCGAGAAACCGCGGAAACGGCCTCTTCTTGACCCACAACCCGTTTGTGCAGGATCTTTTCAAGGTTAACCAACCGTTCAGCATCGGTTTGCTTCAACTGTGTGATTGGCACCCCAGTCCACTCAGCCACCACTTCAGCCACGTCTTCACCCGTGACGTCCGTCGTATACTGTTGGTCACTGGCAGCTGCCGCTGCGGCCGCTTTGGCCTTGCGGGCATCCAGCTTTTCACGTAAGGCCATCTCCTGAGTCCGTAACTTAGCGGCTCGTTCGAAGTCCTGTTGTTCGATAGCCGCTTCCTTCTCATCAGCTAGACTAGCCAATTCCTGAGCTTGCTTAGAAGCTGGGGTTGGCTTACCCATCTGGTCGATGCGGACTTTAGCCGACGCTTCATCCATAAGGTCGATGGCCTTGTCTGGTAAGAAACGGTCACTGATGTAGCGCGTAGAGAGCTTAACGGCCTGTTCCAACGCATCATCCGTGATATTCACGTGATGGTGGTCTTCATAACGTGAACGCAAGCCCTTTAAGATTTCTAAGGCTTCGTCAGGCGTTGGCTCGTTAACCTGAACCGTCGCAAACCGCCGTTCCAGCGCAGCATCGGATTCAATATACTTCTGGTATTCATCCAGCGTCGTTGCCCCAATAGTTTGGAGCTCACCACGAGCCAAGGCTGGTTTCAGGATGTTTGAGGCGTCGATCGCCCCTTCAGCCCCACCAGCACCGATCAGCGTGTGGAGTTCATCGATAAACAGAATAACCTGACCATCATTGTAGATTTCTTCAATGACTTTCTTCAAACGATCTTCAAATTCACCACGGTACTTGGTCCCGGCAACTAGAGAACCCATGTCGAGCATCATTAACCGTTTATTTTGCATATCCTCTGGCACGTCGCCGGCCACAATTCGTTGGGCCAAGCCCTCGGCAATCGCTGTTTTTCCAACACCGGGTTCTCCAATGAGCACGGGGTTATTCTTGGTCCGACGACTCAGAATTTGAATGACTCGTTTAACTTCTTTTTCACGCCCGACTGTTGGGTCCATCCGACCTTCCTTAGCCGCCTCGGTCAAGTTACGCGCCAAGGAATCCAGCGTTGGCGTACCACCTTGGGCAGCCCGACGTTGTGACCGGTTGTCATTCCGACGCTTAGGCGTATCGGTGATCCCTAGCTTCCGTAAAACCACCTTCCGAGCATCCGTTAATTCAACACTCAGGTTCTTTAAGATTCGGGAAGACAAAATCGTTTCATCACTAAGCAACGCTAACAGAATGTGTTCCGTCCCAATCTTTGTGGCACCCAGTCGTTTGGCTTCGTCGCCAGCCAACGTTAACATTGTTTTGGCCTTTGGCGAATAGGGCAGGTAACTGTCCTTGTCGGTGTTGGCTAATGTTCCATAACCCGTAAACCGTTCGATTTCTTCGCGAACATCGTCTTCAGTAATCGAAAACTGCTGCAAAACCTTGTTGGCAATGCCATTCTTTTCAATTGTAAGGGCGAGTAGCAGGTGTTCCGTTCCCACCGCTTGGTGCTTAAAATACTTTGCTTGTTCCTGTGCCAATACCAAGACACTCTTAGCACTCGGTGTAAATAGGTTATCCATTGCAGCTCCTCGCTTTCTTAACTCTCGTAACGTAAATGGTCCAGAATTGAATTCAAGACCGCCGCGCGTACGCGTTCATCCATTTCACGACTTCCCGTATTAATCGCATCTTTATTAATGGCTGCTAAAATAATATTGGCTTCGCGTCGGTTAATGGTCCCCGCCTCAAAGAGGTTTCGCACCACTGCCAAGCTATCGTGCCGTGAAATCTGGTCCCCAACAGCGCTCACTAACGAATCGATGAAGTCCAAGTTATCCAGCAACTTAACCTTCTCAATCCGAATGTAGCCTCCGCCACCACGCTTACTGCGAACGACATAGCCGTCCTGAATGGTAAAACGGGTCTTAATCACGTAATTAATCTGTGATGGCACCACATTAAACTGGTCAGCGATCTCCGCTCTGCGGATTTCGACCTGTTGGGATTCTGCCAGAATCTGCTTCAGGTAAGATTCAATAATATCCGAAATATTCTGATTCTCCATTATCGTCCCCCCTTCGCCACAGTTATCTGACTAATGTTGACTAATATTATACGAAATTCCACCAAAAAAGCAACGGATTAGCCCGTGCCTCTGAAGAAGTTCCGGTAAACTATCATAACAAAAAAACGGCCAGCTTCCAAACAATTAGTAAGGAATCCAGTCGTTATTATTATAATATGTATTCGAGAGATAAAAAAATCGGGAAGACAAGATTTGAACTTGCGACCCCCACGTCCCGAACGTGGTGCTCTACCAAGCTGAGCTACTTCCCGAAGAAAGCTCACCAGCAAAATATTAAGCTAGTCAAATCGGGAAGACAGGATTCGAACCTGCGACCCCCTGGTCCCAAACCAGGTGCTCTACCAAGCTGAGCTACTTCCCGAAAATTGCTTATGAGACATAAGCAACAAAAATGCACCCAGTAGGAGTCGAACCTACAACCTTCTGATTCGTAGTCAGACACTCTATCCAATTGCGCTATGGGTGCATAATTATTATTAAGTTAAATGCCGAGGACCGGGATCGAACCGGTATGGTCATCACTGACCGCAGGATTTTAAGTCCTGTGCGTCTGCCAATTCCGCCACCCCGGCAAAGGGGTTAAAAAGCGGAAGACGGGATTCGAACCCGCGACCCCCACCATGGCAAGGTGATGTTCTACCACTGAACTACTTCCGCAAATTGGCTATTAAATTAATGGAACCATGCCGACTAGAGGATTCGAACCTCCGACCTCCTCATTACTAGTGAGATGCTCTGCCAACTGAGCTAAGTCGGCAAAATATTTTTGAATAAATATTTTGCAATATTTAGTTAATGCAGGTGAAGGGACTCGAACCCCCACGTCATAAGACACTAGAACCTAAATCTAGCGCGTCTGCCAGTTCCGCCACACCTGCAACGTTGGCGAACTAACGCCAGGGACTTTATTCCCAATGGAGGATACAGGGCTCGAACCTGTGACCCTCTGCTTGTAAGGCAGACGCTCTCCCAACTGAGCTAATCCTCCATATGCTTTCAAACAAGACAACCTCGCTCGAAACAACTATTATAATTTACCATGCCAGGAAGATGATGTCAACAACAATTTCAAATTATTTTGAATAAATATTCGCTGACTGAATAACTACTCCCGTAACAACATTTAATATTGTATCGTATCCCAAATAAAAAAGCTAGCCTTTTTTTGAACTTTTTTCCAAGAAACTGTGCCAGGCCCTCACTTCCCTCCCGAAAACACAAAAAGAGCCCGACCATAGAGTCGAGCTCCTCGCTGAAGCTTGTCGTGTAATTATCCAAAAATGCGTTACTTGGTAATCCGGGTGACCCCACCCATGTAAGGAACCAAGACGTCTGGAATAGTGACAGAACCATCAGCATTTTGATAATTTTCCAAAATAGCGGCAACTGCCCGGCCAACAGCCAAGCCAGACCCATTCAAGGCATGGACATATTGTAGCTTCCCTTTGTCATCGCGGTACTGGATGTGGGCGCGCCGTGCTTGGAAATCAGTCGTGTTTGAACAACTGGAAATTTCACGGTAAGTATTCTGGTTCGGGAACCAGACCTCTAAGTCGTGCGTCATAGCGGCTGTAAAGCTCATATCACTGGTTGTGAGTGTAATGACGTGGTAAGCCAGTCCCAGCTTCTGTAAGAGCATCTC
Source organism: Levilactobacillus lindianensis (assembly GCF_003946095.1). Classification (GTDB taxonomy): domain Bacteria; phylum Bacillota; class Bacilli; order Lactobacillales; family Lactobacillaceae; genus Levilactobacillus; species Levilactobacillus lindianensis. The sequence goes on from NZ_RHOD01000004.1 coordinate 92,406, forward strand.
AGCGTGCTTAGTCAGAGCCTCCAGTTCATCCCAGGAATTTTCTGGCTTACAGAACTTCACCATCTCAACCTTGTTGAATTGGTGAAGTCGAATCAAGCCGCGAGTATCGCGCCCGGCACTCCCCGCTTCAGAACGAAAGGCTGGCGTCAAGGCCGTGAACCAGACTGGTAGCTTCTCTTCAGGAATGACTTCGTTACGATAGTAATTCACCAGAGGCACTTCGGCCGTTGGAATCAACGTCATGTCCTCGTCACGTAACTGGTAGACGTCTTCCTTAAACTTAGGAAATTGACCCGTCCCGTACATAGAATCATCATTCACAATGTATGGTGGCAGAACTTCTGTGAAGCCGGCTGCCGTGTTCTGATCCAGGAAGAAATTGTAAACGGCACGTTCTAGCCGGGCGCCGAGACCCATGTAATACAGGTAACGGCTACCAGAGACCTTAGCGCCACGCTCGAAGTCAAGGATGCCTAGGTCTTCCCCAATCTCCCAATGCGCCTTAGGCTCGAAGTCTAGGTTAGGTTTCTCCCCCCATTGCCGTAATTCGACACTGCCATCTTCATCTAAGCCAACAGGAACGTTGTCGTTAGGAATGTTGGGCAAGTGAGCAGCAGCATCGTGAACTTGGTCCTTCAAGGTGTCGAGTTCAGCGTCTAAGGCCTTAATGTCGGCACTAACTTGACGCATCTCCTTAATTTTGTTGTCGGCATCTTCCTTGTTACGCTTCAACTGAGAAATCTCATCGGACACCGTGTTACGCTGTGCCTTCATGGTTTCACTCTTGACGATCAACTCACGCCGTTTGGCATCCAGGGCCAGTAAAGCATCGATGTCGGCTGGATCGACATTTCTTGTCGCTAACTTTTCTTTAATAAAGTCTGGTTCTTGGCGAATTAACTTTAAATCTAACATGATTAAACTCCCTTCGATTTGCTGGATGATACAAAAAAGGCCTCCGTCACATGGGACGAAGACCTTCGCGGTACCACCCAAGTTCATGGCACAAGCCATACACTTGAACATGATAACGGTCTGCACCGTGCGGCATTACCCGCCCACTATTTAGTCGTGCTGGAAGTTTCGATGTTGCGGTTTTCAGCTTACCCCGCTTCTCTGACCATCTACTTAATAAGGCACGTCGTGTTTACTAATTGTCATTATCATACCGCACTTTAACGGTTTAGACAACGATTAGAGTGTTGCAATCTTTTCATCGATTAATTGAAGAACCTGACGACGAGCGTCAGCGTCTTCTACGAAGTCCAACTTGTCACCATCGATTTGCATCTTAGGGGACTTGTCGTAATTATTATACCAGTTGACATAGCGTTGGTCGAGTTCCTTGTAGTATTCATACAAGCTCGGGTCATGGTCGATTTGTTCGAAAGAACGGCCGCGTTTCTTAATCCGTTCTAGCATCGTTTCAAAGGAGATGTTGATGTGAATCAACAAGTCAGGATTCTTCTTGTGTGTTGCGTCAGGAAGTTCTTCCATCATGTTGGCCAGTAAGGAGTCATAGATGTCAACTTCAGTGGCCGTAGCCCGTCCTAAATCAGCATTCAAATGAAAGAGTAAGGAATCTTCGAAGATAGAACGATCGAGCACACTCTCGTCATCAGCGTTGGCTGCCTTGATGCTGTCCAGCCGCTTGTTAAGAAAATAGATCTGTAACAGAAAGGCATACTTCTGTGGGTTTTGATAGAACAACGGTAGGATCTTGTTGTCATCCACTGATTCATAAAAAGCTGGTTTGTGAAGGTGGTCGGCAAGCAGACTAGTCAAACTAGTCTTGCCGGCGCCAATGGTTCCTGATAGTACGAGCATGCAATCTCTCCTTTATTTACTGACGCACCGGGGACTCCCCCGGAAATTTTTCAACACTACATATTGTACCAACCCTACCGTAAAAAGACAATATGTCGTGGGGAATTTCACCTCAGCAGGTCACGTCATTTGTCCCCTTGAGGGATATAAAACGGCGCCTAGTCAAGACTTACTCGACTGGGCGCCGCAGAAAATTTAATTTTATTTGTTGATGATCAAGTCAGACTATTAATCTTTGTTTTTCAGCGTTCCTTCTTCGTGGATTGGCGAAACGTCAACTTCGTCCAAAGGAATTAACTTCGTGTGGTGCCGAATCTTGTACACCGTGTAAAGAACCAGAACTAATGGCACACTGATGTAGGTGATCAGGACTTGTTCCCAGTTACCGGTGAAGAAGGATTGTGGGTCTTGACCAACAATCACGGCGACACAGAGAACCAAGGCTAACAGTGGACCCACTGGGAACCACTTAGCATGGTACTTCAACTCGCTGAGCTTATGGCCTTGACGAACGAATGCTCGCCGGAACCGGTAGTGTGACAACGCAATCCCGAACCAAGCAATGAATCCGGTTAATCCACTAGCAGCCACCAACCACAGGTAAATCTGTGGTCCGGCAATACTGGTGAAGAAAGTCACGGCGGCAACGATAGTCGTTGCAATCAATGCAGGATAAGGAATCCCATTCTTCCAGGTCCGTTCGAAGAGCTTTGGTGCGTAGCCTTCCTTGGACAAGGAGTACAGCATCCGAGTAGAGGCGTACATCCCGGAGTTAGCGGATGAAATCACGGAAGTTAAGATAACCGCGTTCATCACACTAGCCGCGGCAGCCAGTCCAGCACGTCGGAAGACCAACGTGAAGGGACTAATGGCAACGTCACTAGCGGAAGAGCCCAGTAAATCAGGACTCGTGTAAGGTAAGACGGCGGCAATGACGAAAATTGCTAAGATATAGAATAAAATAATCCGCCAAAATACCTGGTTGATGGCCTTAGGCACATCGTGTTCCGGATCTTCGGATTCACCAGCAGTGATTCCGACTAATTCGGTTCCTTGGAATGAGAACCCGGCAACCACGAACACACTCAGAATGGCTGGGAAGCCACCCACGAATGGTGCCTTTTTGTAAGTAAAGTTTTCTAGGCCAGTGGCATGACCACCCATGATTCCGACGATCGTCATGAACCCGACGGCTAAGAAAACGAAGATCGTGATGACCTTAATTAAGGACATCCAAAATTCGGTTTCACCGAAGGCCTGAACTGACATGGCATTGATAAAGACAATCAAGACCAGTGCAATCAGACTCCAGATCCAGCCGGGAACCCCTGGTAACCAGAACTTCATAACCAGAGCCGCCGTCGAAATATCCACGGCAACCGTGATTGCCCAGTTAAACCAGTAGTTCCAACCCATTGCGAATCCGAGTGCTGGATCCACATACTTGGAAGAATAAGCCGCAAACGACCCTGAAATTGGCATGTTCGTTGCCATTTCTCCCAAACTTGTCATTAGGAAGTAGACCATCAGGCCCATCCCAATGTATGCTACTAACGCCCCACCGGGTCCAGCTGTAGAAATGGCAGAACCACTTGCTACGAAAAGCCCGGTACCAATGCACCCGCCTAAAGCAATCATGGAAACGTGACGGGTCTTGAGACCCCGCTTAACGGATTCCGTGACTTCTGGTGTGGATGACTTTGTAATATCCTGCTTCATGTTCTTTTCCTCCTTCTTGCTCGAAGGACCTTCTCAACATAGCCCCATAACTTTTCACCATGGTGAAGAAATGCACATGACTAAACCATTGAAAGCACTTCATAACGCTTTACGTTGCTATGGCGGTCTCAGAACTTTGAATGCGGTCACCCCACCAGATCACAGGCTGTGATTGGCTTTGCTTCCAACATTCGCCACCGTAAAAAACCGCCTTTTTACGGATGAATAAATATTATTAGCGGTACCCTTTTCATCAACACATTGTAGTATAGCTACCGCTATCTGATTTTGCAAGGTTAATTTGGTGTGAGCGCAAATTGTTTTTTTTCTTACAAATCAAGACGAAACGCCAATAAAACTTGTGGTTTTGGGGTCAGGCTCTCCCCAACAGGCAAGCTAACCTCCGGATCCACCACCTGGAAATTTAGTTTTTCCAAAACATGTAAAGATCGCGTATTATTTTTCAGAACGGCGGCCCTAATCTCCCGCAATCCTGCATAATGTTGACGAACACCCTGTATACTTCCTCGCAGGGCTTCTGTCATCAACCCTTGTCCCCAGTACTCTGGTCGCATCAAGTAGCCTAATTCACGGCTAGTCTCGTCTGGTTCCCCGTTTTCATTGACTACCGGATACCAGACAATCGAGCCAATATAGCGGTTCGTGGCCTTATCTACGATAGCAAAGGCCATCCCCGTAGCCTTCTCACTTTGAAACCAACTATCCAGCTGTTCCGCGGTTGGGGCCATGTTTTGACCGGCCGGTGAAGCAACCTCAGGCATCGAGAGTAGCTCACCATAGGCTGCGCGGTCACTGTCAGTTACCGGTCTAACGATTAGACGTTTCGTTTCTACAATCATGATTTCTCCCTCCTAATTTCCGTCACTCGTTGAATTGCGTTACAATAAACGCAACTAGCTTCGCAAGCTAGGCTTTAGATCGGCCTAGTTTGTTGTCCCTATCATGACTGAAAACAGGAGGTTTCGCAATGAAAATTATCAAACAATCCTTGGCATCCAACTCCAACGCTTACCTACAGGGTTACTTACGGCAGGACGCGACCACACCACAGCACTATCCGGCCATGATCATCGTTCCCGGGGGGTCCTACACTCATATTCCCGAACAGCAGGCCGAAGACCTGGCACTTGCTTGGTCTGCTCGTGGTTACCAGGCGTTCTTTCTACGCTATAGCTTTGTCGCGGAAAAGCAGCCCCTCCTACCGGCCCCAGTCATCGAATTGGCTCAGACAGTGGCTAGTCTCCGGCAAAATGCAACAGCCTGGCAAATCGATCCTGACCGCATTACAATCGCCGGATTCTCAGTCGGTGGCCATATCGTTTCCCTCTACAATGACCTTTGGCATATCACGGACTTTGCCAAAAAGGTTGGCGTCTCAACCGAAATCCTAAAACCACAGGCGATCATCCTAGGCTATCCGGTCATCACGCCTAAGGCTGGGTTCCCTACCGACCCCGCCACACTTGATGCCTGGACCAATGCCCCGGCAAAGATTGCGGCAGACCAGCGCGTCACTGCTGAGAATGCGCCGACCTTCGTCTGGGCCACTGCGGCTGATCCCCTAGTACCCGTTCAGAACGCTCTCGCCTACGCTCAGGCCTCAATTGCGCAAGGCGTAGACACGGAGCTTCACTTATTCCACCACGGCCCACACGGCCTCGCACTGGCCAATCCGGTGACGGCCTGGAAGCCAGGAACGGCATTGCCACACGTCGCCCACTGGATGGACCTGGCCCAAGAATGGCTGGACGATCTCGACTAACATTGGCACTGTCCGCCTTACCGGCTGATAGATATTAGCTCATGACTCTATGGTCACGCTAACCAATCCCTATAAAAAATAAATCCATACAAATAGGTCAACACCATTTGGCATAATACCGGATGGCGTTGGCCTTTTTACATGATTCATGGACACCTGGCACTGATAGCACTTTAATCGTGGATAGCCAGCCAGTATCGTTCCCATGACAAAATTAAAGAGCACCGCAATAGCCAAGACGATCAGCTGCTGCGGTGCTCTATTTTTAGTTTATTCAGTCATTAACCCACATGACCATCCGGCCGACAGGTCAAATCTCGGAACGTTTCAGCAACGGCCACCCCTGCATCATCGGCGCAAGCCGGATGTAGAGTCCTTCGGCTACCTGTAACCACAGGTACGCCAGCAGAACCGCCCCAATCGTATCTGTTGGGAAATGCGCATTGAGATAGACCCGTGAGATCATCACCAAGACCATCCAAATAATCAAGACAATTCGCAGTAACCAAGCCTTCCAGGCCCTACCAATCATCGGCAATAGAATCACCCAAATCATCGCAATGACGAGGAATGTTCCAAACACGTGACCGCTGGGGAAACTAAAGCCATCATCAATCGCCAAATGCGTTGCCGGTCTGTCGCGGGCGACGACCTTCTTCACGAGTGACGCGATGACGTCCCCACTAGCCAATGTTGCCAAACACCAAAGTGCTGGAATTTTAAATTTAAAGCCCCAAAGGAAGAACGCCAGCACTAGAACCCAAATAATCGCTAACTTGGGCTCAGCTAGACTGGTCACTCCTCGATAAAGTAGCGTTTTCCAACCTGGTTGGTTCTTCTGAATCACGTCAATAATTGACGAGTCCAAGAAGCTCACGTAGGCATTCTGTGCCTTTACGAAAAACGCAACGACCAGGAAGAGGGCGGTGGCAAGTGTGAACTTCCACGGCCGATCCCGGTCTCGATCAAATAGCATCATGATTGTAATTCCTTTCGTCTTACCCGATTCTGGGAAACCCCTAGCAATGAGTATACCACCTCCCGCCTAGATTTCTAGAGGGCGGTCGGGATTTGCCTAGCGACGGTGACGCCATGCACGTTGCTGGACCCGATTGACCAATTCTGATAAGAGGAAGCCAAACGCAATAGAACCGGAGATCATCGCCACTTGCATCATGAAGACAAAAGCGGTGGCGTTCTGGCCTAGGGCGAAATTCTTAATCATTTGATAAGCTTGTCCTCCGGGCACCAGTGGCACCAGAGCCGGGATATTGAAGAGGATCATCGGCATCTTTTTAATACGGGCCGCCTGCAGAGAAGCAACCCCAATAGCGAAGGCTCCCAGTAGGTTACCTACCACATAGCCACCCCCGCTTAAGACGGTGAATCGGTATAGCAAAAAGCCCAAAACCCCAATCCACCCGCCAAAATTCAAGGCACGTCTTGGGATATTAATGAGGACCCCGAAGGCCAGTGTCGAGACGTAGGTTCCCGCGACCTCGATAAAAAACTCTAATACTGTCATGTCGATCGCTCCTTATAAGAACTGCAGGACCATGGCGATCCCAAATCCAATGGCGGCAGCACTCACTAGGGCTTCTACCGCCCGGGCTGGTCCACTCACCAGATTACCGGCAAGCACATCGCGCACCGAGTTGGTAATCGGCACACCGGGAACCAGTGGCATGACCCCACCGATGATGATGTCATCGACACTGATCCCCAGACCCAGATGGACGACAAATACGGCAAGAATCCCAATCGTCGCAGCACCGGCAAATTCTGACAGGAATCGAATCTGGATGAATTTATTCAGTAGATAGAAGACCAGCCAGCCAATCATCCCCACGAAACACGAGATCCAAAAGTCATGTAGATTGTGACGAAAGACCACTTCAAGGGGACCACTGACCATCGCAGCGGCCAGTAACTGAGCCCACATTGGGAAGTACTTGGTTTCACTGTCGAGATGGTCTAGCTTGTCAGCAAATTGCCGCAAAGTAATGTCATGTGCAGCAAACGCCCTGGAAAGCTGGTTAACTACGGCAATCTTTTCCAGGTCAAACGTGCGCCGCTTGACCGGTTGGATCTGCGCCCCTACCTCACCGTTGATGGCCATGAGAATTCCGGTAATCATCACGAAGAGTTGACTGGTTTTAGCGCCGGCATTGTGGGCGATTCGCGTCATGGTATCCTCAACCCGTTCGATTTCCGAACCATTCTCAATCATGATGCGGCCTGCCGTTAGCGCCGTATGTAAGATTAACTGGTCCCGTTTTTTCTGGCTACTCACCGCAGACCCTCCTGTCGTTTACATTATCTCATTCATTATACGACACTCCACGCCCGCGAGAATATCTGAGTAACAAAAAAGCGAAGAGACTGTTCTTCGCTTCCCATAATTTATTTAACAAAAATGTAGTGGGCCGCCTTATAGCTCACGATGAGTTCGGCATTGTCCGTAAGGTTCTGAACGGTCACCGGACCCTCAAATGGATCGTGCTTCAAAACCTTCAACTGGTCCCCGATATCTAACTTTAGGTCGCCCAGATAAGTTAAGAGATCGTGATTGTCGATGAACCGGTCTACCGTGACCACGCTACCATCTTCGGCATCGTTCAACACGGTGTGACTATCCTCGTGATAATGACCTAACCGATCGGGAATGACCCCACCATGGGGACAGTGCGTGGGATTACCCAGCATATCGTCCAAGGCATTGATGAGTTTGGGACTCGTGACGTGTTCCAAAACCTCCGCCTCGTCATGAACATCAGGCAGGGCATAGCCTAACTTTTCTACCAGAAAGTCTTCCCAAATCCGGTGCTTTCTAACCAGATCCTCAGCCAAACGGATGCCGCGGCTAGTCAGTGAAATGCCGGCGTATGGGGTGTGTTCTGCCAATCCCTCAGCAGCCATCTTGTTAACCATTTCAGTCACTGAACCGGCAGCAATATTCAAACTAATTGCAATCTGCTTGTTGGAAACTTTCTTTTGCCGACCACCTAGTTCGAAAATAATTTTTAAATAATCCTCCTTCATCGGAGTCATACTGTTCACCTCATCTAATTTACGTTCCGAACAACAACTGCCCTACTCATGGCGCCAATCATTTGTTTTATGAATCAGGTCTGTTCCCATCCCCCGTCGGCATTCAGCCTGAACGGTGACGTGGTTAATCCCGTACCGGTGACAGAGGAGCTTTTCAATCTGCCGATACGTGGGTTCAATCTCGGCTAAGGGAAGATTGTCCATGTTCACGTGGACAGAGAAAACAATATTGTTTTCGTCAATCAACCAGGCGTGAATGTGGTGGACCCCTTCAACCTCAGGTAACTGGAGAATATCGTGAGCGATGGCTTCGTAATCCAGTTCCGGCGCAGCCTCCATTAGAATTCTAAAGGTCTGCTTGATAATCGGCCATGACTCACAGATGATATACCCCGCCACGACAATCGTGATGAGCGGATCCACCCAACTGATCTGCCAGATGGTAATCAGGATAGCCCCAACGATCACGCCGACCGAAGCCAAAGCATCACTCAACAAGTGTAAGTACGTTGCCCGAATATTGAGGTTATGCTTAGCCCCTCTGTTCAAGAGTAAGGTCGACAGCAGGTTAGCCGCAAAACTAATCACCGCCACCAGTAGCATGATATCCCCTTTAACCGGCTCTGGATGTAAGAGTCGCCGAACAGCTTCGACGGCCAGAACCAGTGAGACGATAATCAAGATTCCCGAATTCAACAGGGCCGCTAAAATTTCTGCTCGCCGGTAACCGAAGGTATTGGTTCGGCTCTGCTGCCGGCCCCCGATCCGATGCGCGACATAGCTCAGAACTACGGACAACGCATCTCCCAGGTTGTGAAAAGCGTCTGACAATAGGGAAAGACTTCCCGAGAGTAATCCCCCGATGAGTTCAAAAACTGTAATGACCACGTTGAGTACCGTGACCAGTAAGAAGCGGCCACCCGTCAATCCATTCTGTGTCATTTCTCGTCACCCCAATTTGGCTCTGCTAAGTCTTATTATCGCAGAGTTTAGGGAGAATGAAAAGGTCCTTTTGGCACGACCCGACTATGTAAAAAGGATTGCCCCAAGATTAACCTGGCAACAATCCTTCTATATATAAGATAGTTTATTTAGTGACGGCCGCTTGGTTCAAATGAGCTGGCTTTACATTGGCAGTCAAACGTTCGTAAGCAAAGTCCTTCACTCCTTGCAAGTCCATCCCCTTCAATTCCACCTTACCGGTTTCAGTGAAGCCATTCTTCTTGATAACGTGTTGCATTCCTCGGTTATCGGGATGTGTGTCAATCCGAATACTTTCGATGCTTTCCGATTGATCAGCCTGCGCGAAGAGTCGTTGGAAAAGTTCCCCAGCGAGACCGCGACCATGATGGTGGCTCGATACTGCGACACGATGAATAGCCAAGTATGGCGAATCTTGGGTCAACCAAGCCCCTTCAATCTGTTCGTAGCTCACATCGATTCCAGGAATGACTGCAGCAGTTCCTAAAATCTCGTCATTCTCTTCCAAGACAACCGTCCATCCTTGGTGAATGTCGTCGACCATAACGGCCGTGTTGGGATAAGTTCCCTGCCACTGATCAATGGATTGGGCCGCCAGTAATTCACGGCCATCACGGATAATCGATTCAATTTGTGGTAAGTCAGCCATAGTAGCTTGTCGTAACAGCATGTATAACACCATCCTTCATAGTTTTGGTTTAAAGCGATTTTGTTATATTACCATGCTAAAAATAAATTACAACAATCTTGATTCATCTTTTTCAAAATTATTTAGCCGCGATGCTGACTGTTCCAGAAATCCCTTGCTCTGCCTCGATTTATCATTTTAATAATTTTGCCATATTCTCAGGAATTTTTCACCCACACAAAAACGGCCAGTCAAGAACTTTCTAAACTTGACTAACCGTCACGGGAGCCGCTCCGGGCGAGCGAAAAATCAAAATACATCAATTTTCCAAAAACACGTCGTTTTAGTTTCACGATCGCTTACGTTAACATTCATTAACGTAGTCTAGGCGCGAGATAAACGCGCTATTACTCATGGTTATTCGCCTGGTTTCACAACACGTCAACAACATGATTGACCACCAATCCAGCCAGAAGATCGATTGGTATCGAAAGTTTTTTCTGCCCGGGGCTTTAAGTTCCTCCCGTGCCTTCAGATTACCATTGTTACCGATGAGACACAACGGTTTGCCCCTACTTCTCGTGAGCAACTAGTTTAAATTCCCACTTGCCAGCGATGCGCTCCGCCACTAAGTCTTTCGTGGGATCTGGATCGAAGACACCCATATTAATTTGAATATCATCGTCAACCAATTCAATATGAACGAAACGTTCTTCAAAAAAGGATCGCAAGGCATCAAGGAAGGCCCCTCGCCGTTGTGCTAGCTTAACAGCCGCCACTAAGGTATAGCCGTCGTCCATGTGCATCTTAATCTGCTGGACTTTCAACAACGTCTTATAGGAAAACTTCCGATTTTTGCCATCTTCGACGACCTGACTTTCAATATATCCTTTCCGTTCCCAGTAGCGAATTTGACTCTGTGAGACGCCCGTTGCCTTGGCCACATCACCGATTCCTAAAACAATTTGTTCCATTGGAATTTTTTTAAATAATTTTGCCGCATCTTCATGAATCATGCCGATCGCCTACTTTCTTCGTTTAAACGGCCTTCGTCAAAATCGCCACGTGATCGTAATGAAAGCGTTTGTGAATCTTGTTAGGTAATTTCATCTAAGTGTTTCCTTTTCTCCAAATAGTATATATATTCTGTAACTCATGTCAAGCTAGTTGACAAAAGATGCAATCCTGCGTATAGTTGTTTTCAGACTTAATTTTATAAAAAAGAGGGAATTCACTTGGGCAATGCACTTGATACCAACGGCAAACCTTATAACCGTTCATTACTGGTTATCCTCCTGCTAGTGGGGACGTTTTGTACCGTTTTAAACCAAACAATTTTAACTACCGCCTTTCCAACCTTGATGAAGACGTTTGATGTGACAACATCAACGGTTCAGTGGTTGACGACCGGTTTCTTACTGGTTAATGGTATTATGATTCCAATTAGCGCGTGGTTACTAACAACTTTCAGTTCCAAATGGCTGTACATCTCAGCCATGTCTACATTCTTAATCGGAACGATCACCTGTTGGTCGGCCGTTAACTTTCCAATGCTTCTGACGGGACGTCTGATTCAAGCCGTCGGTGTTGGGGTTTCGATGCCACTACTGCAAACGATGATGCTGACCATCTTCCCCGCTAACAAGCGGGGAACTGCCATGGGCCTGGCCGGAATCGTTATCGGACTGGCACCAGCCATCGGGCCAACTCTTTCTGGTTGGGTGATCGACAACTGGACTTGGCGCGACCTCTTTGGCATGATTATTCCAATCGTCGCCATCGTCATTCTAGCCAGCTTCTGGATTATGCGCAGCGTCTTGGAGACGCACAAATCCCCACTTGATGTGCTGTCCGCAATTCTCTCAACGATTGGATTCGGAAGTATGCTCTACGGTTTCTCTTCCGTTGGGGACGACGGTTGGGGAAGCCTCACCGTGCTCTCAACCTTAATTATCGGTTTTGTTTTCGTGGGCTTATTCGTCTGGCGTCAACTCGTCATGGACGATCCATTCTTAAACTTCCGAGTTTACAAGTCCAAAGAATTTACGATTGCCGCTATCCTGAGCTCTGTGGTTAACATGGCCATGGTTGGTGTCGAAATGGTTATTCCCCTTTACCTTCAAATGGTCAAGGGCATGTCCGCCTTCCACTCTGGTCTGACGCTGTTAGCCGGGGCCTTAATGATGGGGATCATGAGTCCCATTACTGGCCGAGCCTTTGACCGCTTTGGGGCCAAGCACCTCGCAACGCTGGGGATGTTTCTCCTAACCATTGGGACCTTGCCATTCGTTTGGATTACGCAGGATACCTCGACGATTTACATCGTGGTACTCTACGCTATCCGGATGTTTGGGATTGCTATGGTAATGATGCCATCAACAACTGCGGGGATGAATGCCTTGCCCGCTAACATGATTAGTCATGGGACCGCCGTGAACAACACGCAACGCCAAGTGGCGAGCTCCGTGGGAACGGCCATCCTGGTCAGTGTCTTGACCAACGTGACCAAGAACAGCATGCCTGCTAAGCACGTCTTGACAACCAATCCTCTGAGCTATGCCAAGGGGGCTATCGACGCCACACTATCCGGTTACCATGCCGCTTTCGGAATTGCCATCGGCTTCAGTGTCGTCGCACTCTTTGTTGCCTTCTTCTTAAAGGGTAGCAACCACTCCGTTCATTTAGCGGACGAGGACACCCAACAAGGAGGTGCCGCCTAATGATTTTAGTAACGCTCGCATTATCCGCAGTTCTCGCGTTTATCTTCTTTATCTATATCGACAACCGAACCGTCAGCAACATCTTAACTGGCCTCGCCATCTTATCGTTACTGACTAGTATCTTCTTCATGATTCGCAATGATCATTACCACTTCGGCCTGCATAACGAATCAACAACACGTACGCAAAAGATCTACTCCGCTTCGCCTTCTAAACAACTACCAATGATGATTTACCAATCTGTCGGAACGGCTGACAAGCATCGGGTCTACGTTTACAAGACCAGTGCCAACGCCAAGAAGGCCACTCACACCGCCGCTAAAGTGACGACCACCAACATCATCAAGCGGACTTCCGGGGCTAACCGGATGGTGACAAAGAAGGTCTACCGTGAATTCAAGAACGGCTCCAGTCGCTTTTGGTTCGGTCTGACCGGTAACGGCCATCAGTACGTAAAGGAAACAAATACTATCTACTTGAACAAGTCCTGGACGGTCCTCAGCACCACTCAGGCTAAAAAGCTTCAAAAAATGGCAAGCACCAAGAGTTTCCAAGCCAAACAAAAGGCCGCAGCAATGACCTACGTGAAATCCAAGGTGATGGCCGCTATGGTCAAGAATCCAACGATGTCCCCAGCAGAACAGAAGAAAGTTACCCAAGCCGCCGCAGCTGAATACAAAGCGCAAGCAATGCAACAGCTGATCAAGCAAATTAAGGCCAACTAGGATAACTGAAGAAGTCGCCATTCCAGAGAGGATGGCGACTTTTTTATGGCCTAAATTGACGTTCAAAACAAGATCCTCTATAGGATAATGATGTACAAGGCAGGTGCTGCCACTGCCCCTCCTCCAGTAGCACTCATGACGGCAAACTTTAACCAACCCGAAGAACTCAAAATGCTAGAACCCGGCCAGTAACTTGTCACTGGCAATTATTGACCGTCACCAGTATTGCCGGTCAACACTTAGCCGCAGGCCGCCTTTCGGGCTACGACACTATCTTTTCAACCTACAAAAAAATTGCAGTCCACGAGGGCTGCAATTTCAGGGGTACTCCTATGACGAATACCAAGCTTAAATTTAGTTCACTTGCGTTAGCCGCGTCTGTGCCTTACGACACCGTGGCATTAATCCGGATAGGTCTTCTAAAGACGTCCCGTTATCCTGAAAACATTGAATCATATCGATCCAATACATGTCCGAATCATCGAATTGGGTTGCAGAATGGTCAGCGCCTAAGAGGCCCATGGCAACGTATTCTTGAATTCGGCTGGCGTCCACCTTCGTGGTCTGAGCCAGTTCAGTTAAGTTCATCTCCATCATCTTTCCCCCGCTTTCCTCGTGGTTGATGAGAGTATCATACAACCGTCAATCCTAAAAAGCAACCTTTTGTTTTCGCCCCTGATCATTTGCCCAGGATTAGTGGTTTACGGGCCCCGGCCATAGCGCTAAAATAGAGAAATCAACTTATTTTTAATGACGAAAGGAACGTGTTTGGATGGATTCTTCATTAACTTTCAGAAGTGGCATCAAGGACGTCCTCCCCACTGTCTTCGGGTACATCGGCGTGGGCTTAGCCTTTGGCATCGTGGCTCACACCAGTCATTTAGGACTTTGGATGGTCGCCGGACTTTCCTTTATCGTGTATGCCGGGTCCGCTCAATTCATCATTACCAGCATGTTACTGGCTCAGGACCCCATTACCTCGATCATCCTATCCACCTTTCTCGTTAACTCCCGGATGATTCTCATGAGTACTAGCTTGGCTCAGTATTTTCGGCACGAATCACTGACCCGTAATATTCTCTTGGGGTCACTGGTAACCGATGAAACCTTTGCTCTGGCGATGAACAAACAGAACCACACGGCGGGTAAACTCAGCTTTGCCTGGCAGTCTGCGGCCAACCTCATTGCCTACCTGGTCTGGGGGGTTGCAACTCTGGTGGGAGCCTACTTAGGGGGCCTGATTAAGAACCCTGATCAATTTGGGTTCGACTTTGCCCTCACGGCCATGTTTATTGGTCTGGTTTATCTTCAACTCATCAGTGATCGTAAGCTGGGAGTTCGCCTACAGTTGTTGGTCATGGCCTTTGTTGCCCTCATTTACTACTTTGCGATTGGCTTGATTAGTGAAAACATGGCCCTCCTCGTCGCCACTGCGGCCGGCTGTCTCTTTGGAATGGAGATGAAGAAATGTCGTTAACAGAACTCTGGATCATTCTTGGTTGCGCCGCGGTGACACTCTTGTCCCGGGTTCTCCCATTCGTCTTCGTTAAACAGCTCCAAATGCCTGAATGGCTTCTGAGTTTCCTCACTTTCGTCCCGATTACGATCATGACTGCACTTACCTGTCAGGGCCTCTTTATCGCCCATCCTGGGCACCTGGCCACGGTGAACTGGGAAAATCTCTGGGCCGCCATCCCTGCTACCATTGCTGGCATCCTCACCAAAAGTCTCTTAGCCGTGGTGGTGGTCGGCATTGCCGCGATGGCTTGCTTGCGCTACTTTGGCCTCTAATAACTAATAAAGGGAGTCGGAAATTACACCGACTCCCTTTTTCTATTTAAACGTCTTTAGGCAACACTAGATTGAGCACAATTCCCAAGACTGCCGCAACAGCTAGGCCAGAGAATTCGTACTGACCAACCTTTAGGTAGGCGTTCCCAATGCCAATTACCAAAATTGCCGAGGCAATCATGAGATTACGCTTTTTATTAAAATCGACATGCTTTTCAATCAAGATCCGCAGACCACTCGAGGCAATCACCCCAAACAGGAGAAAACTGATTCCCCCAATGACTGGGTTCGGAATGCTCTCGATCAAGGCACTCAGCTTACCAACGAAACTGAAGATAATGGCAAACGTCGCCGCCCCAATCAGCACGTAGACGCTGTGCACCCGAGTGATAGCGAGGACACCCACATTTTCCCCGTAGGAAGTCACGGGAGGCCCACCGACCAGACTGGCCACAATCGAAGCCAGGCCATCTCCAGCGAGCGTGTGATGCAGACCAGGGTCCTTGAAGAAGTCCCGATGCGTCAATTCATTTAATACCGTAATGTGCCCGATGTGTTCCGTCATAGTGACGAAGGCAATCGGTGCCAGACTCAGCACTGCGCCCCAATAGAAATGTAGCGGGTAACTGACTCCGGGAAGCTCAAATTTGGGTAATTGGAACCAAGCGGCATCCAGAACCGGTTGAAAGTTAACCAGACCGGCCATCACCGCAATGAGGTAACCCACCAGAATTGGAACCAACGCTAGAAACCCTTTCAGGTAGAGGTTGAATCCCACCGTCAGGAGTAGCGTGGCCATTGCCACCGCGAAGAACTGCCAGTGATAGGTTCCCTGACTATCAACCGTCGCCTTCTGAGCAGCGCTTCCCGCCAAAGAAAGTCCAATAACCATCACCATCGGCCCGACCACGATGGGTGGCAAGGCCCGATTAATCCAGTCCGATCCGATGAGCGCCACGAGCAGCGCTACGATCAGGTAAACCAGTCCGACGGCCATTGTCCCTTGGGCAATACCCGGATAACCAGTCGTCTTCATTAACGCAATCATGGGCACAATAAACGAAAAACTCGACCCCATATACGCCGGAATCTTTCCCCGAGTAATTAAAATGTACATCAAGGTACCGACCCCGGAACTAAAAAGTGCAATCCCAGGATTCAACCCCACCAGAATAGGCACCAAGACGGTTGACCCGAACATGGAAAATAAATGCTGTAACGATAAGCCGAACCACTGACCCCAGCTGGGGCGCTCCCAAATATCAATCAGGGCGTCCGGGTTGCGATAACGCTGTGTTGGCATGTTCCTGACCCTCCAGTCAAATTATAAAAAAATAGCGGACACATTCCGTGAGGAAGCGCGTTCGCCAATTAGCCCGGCAACTTATCGCCAGGAATCGAACCCTTCACCGCCTCACGGGACGTTGTTAAAGGAACTAAATTTTTATTAGTATACTGGTTGAAATGCCGGCGTGTCAAGCGTTATCGCTTTGCCCGTTAAGCTCTTAAGCCAACAAGTCAGTTAGTCGGTGACCATCCGCCAGTTTCCTTCACTGGCCTTCGAAATATCGTTCAAGAACTTCAGAACGCGTTTAGCCCGGTCTGGCTGTTGCTGGTGAAGAAGGTTCAAACCTTCACCCGTGATCAACGGATCACTTAGCCGGAAGTCACCATTGCTAGCATCGTCAGTAGCGAAAGCCACCACCGTCTCTCCTGATTCGATCTGTGTCGTCAGGAAGAACATCGTAAAGTCATCATCAGCAGTCATATAGGCGGGCATTGCCCAGATATTCGGGGCAATCTCCTGCATCTCACCGTCAAGAAACTTGAACTCCTTATGATTAGCCTGCGTGACCGGTTCCTTGAGAACCAACATCATCTGGCCAAATTCGGCATCGCCGAGTTGAATATTATCCTTCATCTGTTACAACTCCTTAAATAATCTATGAGGATCGTTAATAAAAAGTGACCATCAGTCATAAAGGTCCCCCATCCCCGATTGCACAACCGGTGGAACGGCGGACTTTTATTTTAGACCTAATAAAGCCGCATTAGCGGGCCAGCTTGACGGCCACGCGTTGACCAAAGAACAAGCCAACAACAAATAATGCACTAGCTGTGATCCACGTCTTCATGGGGCGACTCCCTTCGTGTGGTGGTCGAACTCCCGTGTTCCTGGGTTCGTAACTCACCTAATTCTTGGCGAATCTCACCAAGAATTTCTAATTGAAACCGGGCAATCTCCATGGTATGTGGCACCTGGTTCTGAGCCAGATGGTCCACCTTCGCATGGAGTAACCGGAGTTCATGTTCCGACTTCAAATTTACGTGATAGTCGTTTTCAGCCATCATGCGGTCCCGATCAGCCGACCGGTTTTGACTCATCATGATGATGGGGGCTTGAATGGCCGCCACACAACTAAGCACTAAATTTAACAGAATGAAGGGGTAGTTGTCAAAGTTGATGCCAAATAAATGGAGTCCGTTGACAATCATCCAGGCCAATAGCACAAACATAAAGGCGAAGATGAATCCCCAAGACCCACCAAAGTGGGCCACGTCATCTGAAACTTTTTGCCCAAAGGTCAAGCTTTCCGTCAACGTTTCATTTACATCGACAATATCGTAGTCATCGCTCTGTAAAGCTTTGGTTAGCTTGTTATTAATTTTTTTAGTCTGCTTGAGATCGGCATTAATCATGGCATCGACATGTTCCAACCGATACTTGAGTAGATGATGTCCACAAATATAGTCTCCCGGCTGGGACTGAGGAAATTCACGTTTGACCCGATTTCGCAGGCCAACATCGAGCTCTGCCAATTGGAGACTCGTTTCTAGCGAGACCGGTTCCCCATCGACGAGGCAGGTCACTTGATTGTCATTTGTCATTTTGACTCACTCCTTAGTGCCGTCACTAACGCTTGCCAATCCGTTGGAAATGGGCTAACAAACTTGCGAAGTTCTCCGCTAAAGGGATCGGTAAAAGCCAATAGCCGGGCGTGTAAGGCCTGTCGATCAATGGCGGGATTGGCTGGACCATCGTACAGGTCATCCCCAATTAACGGGTGACCAATCGCGGCAAAGTGGGCGCGAATCTGATGGGTCCGCCCTGTATGTAATTGCACCTCAACCAGCGTGGCGGAAGCAAAGCGCTCACGGACCCAGTACTCGGTTAAGGCCGGCTTACCATCCGGTGATACCATCTGGTTAAAGCCACCGGGATCGCTAGCTAGTGGCGCATCAATTGTGCCATGGTCGTCTCTGACTTGGCCACTCACAAGGGCAAAGTAGCGCTTCTGAAGTCGTTTGTCGGCCTGCATCTGACTTGCCAGACTATTGGCTAGCCGATGCCGGGCTACCCAGACCACCCCACTTGTGAAACGGTCCAGCCGCGTCAAAATATGTGGGACTTGATTCTCGGCAGCAATCGCTTGCCAGTGTCCCTTGATCCGATTCACCAAGGTATCTGTTCGATTGGCTGGACCGGGAACCACGTTGAGACCCGCTGGTTTATCCACCAGGAGCCAATCGCGATTCTCAAAGATGACGTCGATAGGAACATCGCTAGTAGCCACGCTATCATCAGCCACTTCAGCTGGCAAGTCCACCTGAACCGTATCCCCGACCAGGAGGTCAACAGCTGGACTCGTCTGTTCACCGTTAACGCGAATAATTCCCTGCGCCTTCAAGTCACTGTAGACACGGTGACTGAGGCCTTGTTGATTCAAAAACTTCTTCATGCTCGATACGGGTGCCTGCACCCGCCAAGAAAGTTCCATCGTTTGTTTGCCCCCTACCTAGTCATCGACAATGTCTAACAGCCAATCGCGTTCATCGTTACGATGATCAAGCCACTCGAGATGATCTCCCAATTCGTGGTTAATCCGAACGATTCGCCCGGCGAAAGGTGCCCGGAGCACAAGACTATCCTTAGCACCCTCGACCGTCATGAATGGTGTCCCAAGTTCTAAGTTACCCGACTTAACCAACCACGTCATCCGTGTAACTGGTCCTAGAAGTTCGCGGCCATCATCCGCAAAACCGATGCGAATGACTCCCGCCTCCTGGGGTGCTAGCCACAGGGCATTGGCGCTTAGTTCTGGTTTATCAATCATTCCTGTCACCCCTCACCTTTGTCTGACTTCTCATTAGGTTTCATTTTAACATAGCCCCATTATCCCCGGGAATTATTTACCACCTCTTAACCTAAAATGAGTATAATAGGAGCAATAAGGGGGTGTGGACACCATGATGATGTCACACAATAGTCTTACGGGGACGCTGATTTTAATTACCGGCGTAATACTCTTGATTTTTATCGCGATCAAACTCTATCCAGCCATGAAGAAAGACCACGATGCCACAGTACTCTTGGCCATCTTCTCCATCATCGCCGTTGCCCTAGTTGGCATGGGCGGTTGGCTCTGCATCTAAGCTTTGATCCACTAAAGGTCTCAACACAATGACTGACCGTCGTTGCGTTGGGACCTTTTTCATCTCTTCACTTATTTCAAATACTGCCCCGTGACCGAGCGTTCAACAGCGGTAACGCCCGCTACCGGTCCACTATATAAAATCTCGCCACCCTTAGACCCACCATCTGGACCAATATCAATCAGCCAGTCGGCACTGCGCATCACATCTAAATTGTGCTCGATAACAATCACCGTATTACCACGATCGACCAGACGATTAATAATCCCGATAACAACTTTAATATCGGCCGCATGGAGGCCCGTGGTTGGCTCATCTAGGATATAAAGATTCCCCTTCTTATTCAATTCTTTGGCAATTTTCAGTCGTTGACCTTCCCCGCCAGACAGTGTGCTGAGGGGTTGACCTAGGGCCAGGTAGTCCAAACCGACCTCTTGTAAGTGGGCCAGTTTCTTCGCCACTTTCGTTTCGGCAAAGAAGTTACCAGCTTCTTCGACGGTCATGGCCATGATTTCTTGAATATTCTTCCCCCGAAGTTGGTATTGTAACACCTGGGGATCGAACCGCCCGCCATGACAGACTGGACATTCAATCGTGGCGTTTTCCATAAAGGAAAGATTCAGTTCAAGGGTTCCTTTCCCCTGACACTTGGGACAAGCCCCCGCCGAATTGGCACTGAACAAACTGTCACTGACACCATTAGCCGTGGCCAACTGCTCACGAATATCGTTGAGCACGCCCATGTAAGTGGCTGGGTTCGACCGACTATTGGCATGTAGGGGCCGTTGCGTAATCTGAATAGCTTCGGGATGTTCTTGCGCAAAGACCTGTTCGACCAAAGTACTCTTACCAGAACCGGCCACCCCGGTGATGACGCTGAAGAGCCCCTTGGGAATCTTCAAAGCCGCATTTTTCAAATTATGTCGCGTGCTGGGTTGACTCACTAGAAAGTCTTGCGGTTGTCGAGGAGTCGCATTAATCGATAAATGCCGGTTAAGATACTGGGCTGTCAGGGTGTCTGAGTCACGTAAAGCGTCATAGGTTCCCGTGAACATCACTTGACCCCCGTGAATTCCGGCCCCTGGTCCCATGTCAACGACATAGTCCGCTACCTGAATCACATCCGGATCGTGTTCGACCACGAGAACCGTATTGCCCTTATCTCGCAGCCGGCATAATAGGTCATTTAGACGGTGAACATCTCTTGGATGGAGGCCCGTACTGGGTTCGTCCAAAATGTAGAGCATCCCCGTCAGACTATTTGCCAGATACTTCACGGTCTTCACCCGTTGCGACTCGCCACCAGATAAAGTGGTCGTTTCTCTGGTCAGGCTTAAATAATCTAAGCCCACATCGACCAGTCCTTGGACTCGCTCGCGAATACCAGCAATCAGTCCGGCCATCGGCGCCTCATCAAAGGTGTCCAGCACCTTTAACAGGTCGTCGAGCTGTAGCGCTGTGAGATCATAAATGTTATAGCCGTTAATTTTTGCGGCCAACACTGACGGGTTAAACCGCTTACCATCACAGGTTGGGCAAGGTTGCATCGTCGCAAACTTCTCAATTTTCTTGCGAGCCGCATCGGTATTACCTTTACCGTTTTTCAAGTTCTGCCGCGTAAATTGACGAACCAAACCTTCAAAGTTCACATTGAAGATGGTCTCCTTAAAGGCAACCGTAACTGGACATTCACCATTTAAGAGCCGTTCTCTCGTCTCTACGGAGTAGTCCGCCACTGGTAGATCCAAATCAAACCAACCGGTAGCCTTTAACGCTTGAAACTGAAACCCCTTGGGCCCATATCCTGGTAATTGAATGGCTCCTTCGGCAAGTGAAAGTGAATCATCCAAGATTGCCGATTCATCGATACGATAAGTCCTGCCAATCCCCTCACAGTCGGGACACATCCCCGCTGGATCATTGAAAGAGAAGGCATTACTCCCTGCTCCATACTGGGGGCGGCCAAAACGTGAAAACAGAATACGAAATAGTGCACTGATGTCACTAACCGTTCCCAAAGTGGACCGAGCATTACCACCAAGTGGTTTCTGATCAATCACGATGGCCGGTGATAAGTTGTGGACCGCATCCACATCCGGTCGGTGGTAATGCGGTAGGTACAGCCGCGTAAAGCTGTCATATGTACTGTTGAGCTGACGACCAGCCTCTTGAGCAATCGTCTCGAAGATAATCGATGACTTACCAGAGCCCGACACCCCGGTAAAGACGGTCAGTTGATTCTTGGGAATCTTCAAACTCACATTCTGCAAGTTGTTCTCCCGGTCATTAACAATCTCAATAAAATCCGAATTAGTCATCTTGGACCTCCTCACTAATCCCTAGCAACACAGCTAAAACAGCGTACCACAATTTAGTTTACCGTCAAAGTAAATTGACTTATGAATCACCGCCATATGTGCCTCCATCTAACGGTAACAAAAAGGGCGGCCGAAACCTAGTTCTAGCCGTCCTCGAGATTCATTATTGGCAGCTGTGATTAAGCGTCCTTAACTGCTAGGAATCCCCGAATCTCATTCATAAATTGTTCACCATACTTGGCTAACTTGCTTTGCCCCACACCCTTGACCGCGAGAAAAGCCTCGTCCGTCTGGGGTTGGTCCGCACACATGGCCCGCAACGCCTTATCCGAAAAAATAACAAATGGTGGTACGTGTTGCTGCTCAGCCAGCGTATGCCGCAAACCACGCAACCGCTGGAAGAGTTCGTCATCCACGGGTGCCAATCGCTTAGCCTGACGTGCCATCTTACGATAGACCTGGGTCTCACCGCGCAAGACATCCGCACCCGCCTCGGTCACCTGAAGCGTTGGATACTGACCGCCCACGGCATTGAGGTAGCCCGTTGCGGTCAAGAAGTCGATCAACTCACTGACCGACTTCTGCCGTTGTGAGGCCATGATGCCATAGGTTTTCACGTCTTCCAGATGATTCTCGCGAATGCGCTGATTATTTGAGCCTGTGAGCACCTGAGCCACAATGCTCTTGCCATAACGTGAGCGAAGTCGCATCACGCAGGACAGGACCTTCTGAGCGTCTAGGGTGATGTCCTGTTGCTTGCGGTCATCACGACAGTTACTACAACGACCACACGGTTCGGACTTCTCCCCAAAGTAGGCCAGGATGAACTGTTGGAGACAGTCCTCGGTATTGGCATACTGGCTCATCACCTGGAGCTTCTGATACTCCCGTTGCTTGTGATCATCGTCTCGTTCGGATTGGTCGATGAAAAAGTGTTGAATCTGCAAGTCCTGCGTCCGAAAAAGGAGGATTGCTTCACTAGGCAACCCATCCCGACCGGCCCGGCCGGCCTCTTGGTAGTACGCCTCCAGCGTGCCAGGAACCTGGGCATGGATCACGAAGCGCACGTTACTCTTGTCGATCCCCATTCCAAAGGCATTGGTGGCGACCATCACCTGAATCCGGTCATAGAGAAAGTCCTCTTGATTCTGGCGACGGGTGTCATCATCAAGGCCAGCGTGATAAGCAGCGGCCTTGATATGGTGCCGTCCGAGCATTGCCGTCAGCCGCGTCACTTCTTTACGGGTACTAGCATAGATGATCCCTGTTTCCCCTTCATTTACTTTCAGATAATCTAAAATGTAGCGATCGGTATCTTGGTCTTTAACCACGGTCAGATCCAGGTTGTCCCGAGCAAAACCAGTATTGACCTCATTTTGGGGATCGATCTTGAGTTGCTGACAGATGTCTGCTGCCACCTGTGTCGTGGCTGTCGCCGTGAGAGCGAGAACCTGTGGTTGCGTCGGTAGCTGCTCGATGGCGGTACTCAGCGCTAAATAACTGGGCCGAAAGTCATGGCCCCACTGTGAAATACAGTGCGCCTCATCCACCGCTAATAAATCAACAGGCAACTGTCCCAGTGCTGCCAAGAAAGCGGCAGAGTCGAGTCGTTCAGGTGCCACGTAAAGTAGCTTGTAATCTCCCCGATGAAGTGCCGCCAGCCGATCTTGAATCTCCGGCCACTCCAGCGAACTGTTAATAAAGGTCGCCGGTACGCCGCTATCATTTAAGGCATCCACTTGATCCTTCATCAGCGAGATTAAAGGGGACACAACAACGGTAATCCCATTGAAGAGCAACGCCGGAATCTGATAGCAAAGCGACTTACCGCCACCAGTGGGCATGATTGCCAGACTACTCTCACCTGAAAGGACATGTTCAATCACGGCCCGTTGTCCTGGCCGGAAGGTGTCGTACCCGAAGGTCGTTTTTAAAATTTTTTGTGCAGCCGTTAAGTCCATCAATGCTTACTCCTTTTAGTCACTGGTCCCATTTTACTGGCAATTGGTCGACCTGACAACTAATGAATTTATTCGGTAAACGGCAAAAATGGTTGACAGCTAAGATCAATTCGCCTATAGTAAACTAAATTGTGTACAACCAAATGACAGAATATTAGGAGGAATCAGGTATGAACGTGTCCGATCAGTCGTTGGCCAATCAACTTTGTTTTGCGCTCTATCGCGCCAGTCGTCTCTACATCAAGCTCTATCAACAAGCCCTCCAGCCATTCGCACTGACGTACCCGCAATACCTGGTTCTTCGCATGTTGTGGGAGGCTGATCATCAGCCGCTCCACACCTTAGGCAATCAGCTCGACTTTGGAAGCAATACCCTGACGCCCCTCTTACGCCGGATGGAACAACGCGGTTGGATTCAACGGCGCCCCGTTGCCACCGATCGGCGCCAGCTGATCATTCACCTAACCGATCAGGGTCGCCAGGCCCAAGCGCCAGTCAGCCAAGCCATTCAACAGCTGACTGCCCAGCAGCAACTATCAACCGCTGAAGGCCAGTTGGCTCTGATGGAAAATCAGGCTATTATCGCCGATCTCCAACACTTGCTGGCTCACCAGTCGATCATTAAAGAAAAATGAGGAACCCCTTCAATTCCCCTAGTTATCAATGCTATAATGTTGATCAAAAGGAGTGCTGCATTCATGGAAAAAAGAATAAAAGGCTCATGTACAACGATCTTAGTCGGTAAAAAAGCTTCACTAGATGGTTCCACTATCATTTCACGGAACGATGACGGTCACGAGGCGCTTGATCCTGAACGCTTTGTTGTTGTTAATCCTAGCGACCAACCGACCAATTACAAGGCGGTTATCAGTGGGGTTGAAGTTAAGTTACCCGATAACCCGTTACGTTACACCTCTATTCCTAACTCGATTCTGACCAACGGTATCTGGCCAGCCGCCGGTATCAACAGTGAGAACGTAGCCATGTCCGCAACTGAAACGATTACCACGAACTCCCGTATTTTAGGGATCGACCCTTACGTTGCCGGTGGTATTGGTGAAGAAGACCTCGTGACTCTGGTTCTGCCATACATTCATAGCGCCCGCGAAGGTGTTGAACGTTTGGGTAGCCTGCTAAGGGACTACGGAACCTACGAACCAAACGGGATCGCCTTCTCCGATCATGACGAGATCTGGTGGTTAGAAACCATCGGTGGTCATCACTGGGCTGCCAAGCGCATTCCTGACGACGCTTACGTCGTGGCCCCTAACCGGATGAACATCGACGACTTTGACTTTGCTGCCGATGACACGTTGGCTTCTGACGATCTGGAAGATCTGATCGCCAAATACCAATTGAATCCTGACTTTAAGGGTGTTAACCTGCGTCACATCTTCGGGAGTGCTTCGACTAAGGATACGGTTTACAACAACCCACGTGCTTGGTTCGGTCAGAAGTACTTCAACCCAGAAATCGAACAAGACCCACAAGGCCAAGACTTACCATTTATCTGCCATGCTAACCGTAAGATTTCCATCGAAGACGTCAAATTTGTCTTGAGTTCTCACTATGAAAACACGAAGTATGACGTTTATGGTCACGGCTCCGAAGACGACAAGAAGCTCTTCCGTCCAATCGGAATCAACCGGAATCATGACGTTCACATTTTACAAATCCGGAACAACGTCCCAGAAAGCATTGCCGGGATTCACTGGTTAGCCTTCGGCGCCAACACCTTCAACACAGTTGTACCGTTCTACGCCAACGTCGACGATACACCCGCTGTTTACAAGGATGCCGATGGTACCTTCAACATGAACCACATGTACTGGCTCAGCTGTACCGTTGCCTTATTGGGAGACACCGACTACGACCTGTATGTCGACTTCCGAAACACGTACGCTCTGCAAGCAATGTCAGCTTATCGTGAAATCCAACACGCCACTGACGCCGCCATCCAAGATGGTGCTGACGTAAAGTCCACGTTGAAAGATGCTAATGAAAAGCTGTCACAGGAATCCTTCACTCGGACTACGAAGTTATTGGGTGACATGGTCACCTTTGGTTCCGAACACATGAAGCTTCGTTACAATTTAAATGACTAATTGAGACTACCTCATGGCTCGTTTTCCATTTCGGGAAGCGAGCTTTTTTAGTTTTCTTGGCACCAGTTATTATCTCGTAAACGCGTGCGGAAGGCTTCCATGGCCCAAGTCACCCGGGCCTCATTGGTCAAGGCGAGCGGTGGCGTTGGCAGATCTTGGGACTTAATCGGAACGGGTGGAATGGATGGCTGAGTCTTAGTCATGTGGTGCCTCCTAACGGCTAATTTAATCTTTCTTGTCAGTATAACTACCTTAGCCCATAGGCGTATAGGGGCCAACGCCAACTCCCTACAAGTCTTACAATGGAACCGGCACCAATGCCAGCCTACCGGATCAAAAAAGGATCGGAAAATTCCCGAGCCACTCGCCAGCCTAAAAGGTCAGCTCATATTCAAATTTTAATTTCTTGTAGTAGTCTTGCTCAATAAGATCGGTCGGACGCACGTCGCCACCAGGCTTATCGAAGTAGGCGACTCCCGCCAACTTCAGCATTTTATAGACAAACTGGGAACAGAACATGATGTTGGGCTTGGCCGAATGTTTGGAGACGAGACCGACCATATTGTAGGCGCTCCCCTCGCGGTTAATCTCGGCAATCTTATCAATCACAAATTGTTTCTGGGCCCTGGTCACCGGTAAGCTATAAACCAGGATGGACGCCCCTGCCTTCTGATGAAAGAACTCCAGCGTTTCGGCATTCATTCCCGGCGGATAGACGTTGTCACCCCCGTTATAGCTGATGATGGTCGCCAGATCCCGATCAAACGCCAAGGACACGTGGTTAAACTGCTTTCGCGTCACCACCGAAATCATCTCACTGGCGGCACTCCCAGTATTAGAAACCGCTAAATAGAGCCGTTGATCATCTAAAGTGGCCGTAGCCGCCTCGAAATAGTCATCGGTCAAGGTGCCATGATTGATGTAATGGGTCGCACTATGCCGTGGTAAATCCGCCAAAATCGTCTTGAGATGGGCCACAGAAACCTTGTCCTTGGCATCGGTGGTTGCCACCAATACCGACCGCAATTTATCGGTATCACGCCGCATTTCATCGAAGCTCACCGTGGCAAACTCCTCAACCGTCGGCAGATAGAACGCCGTCTGGTTGTTCGTCGTCACGAATCGTTCTACCCAAAGTGGGAAGAGCAGCATCACCACGCCCAGTGCCTTAGCTGGAAAGTACATCAACGTTTGGCCCCGTAACGGAAAGACACCAACCGAGACAAAGACGATCTGCAGAGCTAGGAGGAGTCCATAAATCCCGATGAGTCCTAGTTTTGCCCCCTTAGGAAATTGGGCCAGAACTGTCCGCATGATCATCACTGCTGCCAAGTAGACATAGACGATGATCAGAATTGGTAGATTACCTAAGAGAAACAGGCTCACCAGGAGAATCCATCCCATCCCCTTAATCTGAATCGATTGAAAATAGTTTAGCAGTTCGGTCATGCTGGTCTCCTTACCTTTTGTCAAATACGAAGGGACCTCCGCGGTGTTCCGCCGGAGGTCCCCACTTGCTTCAAAGTTATTCGCTCACATTGGTAAACCCAGTATACCATAGACTGTCGCGTTTCAAATGGTCATTTTCAGTCACAAAAAACGAGAATCCCTAATGGATTCCCGTTTCATTTTGTTTATTATTTAACAGCTTCGGCAACCGCCGTCGCAACAGACGCCTTTTCAGCTTCAATCAAGTCCACGCGACTCTCGATAACCTTGATATCCATCTGAATTTCACGCGTCAAACCTGGTGTATTAATCTTAGGTTCAAAGAAAGCCTTGAATTCAGCCAAACGTTCTGGCGTCCGGAAGATGCGAGAAATGAAGGTGATGAAGGTACTGAATTCCATATCCCCACCAACTGTGTCTTCCAGCCATTGCCAGTCGGTCCGAATCCAATCCCAGGCCGCCTGTTCACCCCGATCATTGCGCAGAACACCATAGAACCATGACCGCAAGTCTTGAGGCTTCACGGTGTCGGTATCTTCAAAAATACCAACTAAACGCGTAATTTGCTCCGGATCCGTCGTGGCCGTTACCGCGTAGGTCAGGTCAGACTTGTAGCTGGCATTACTGGTTGCCCGGTAGGCTGCCAGTAAGTCACCAATTAAGGCAGCACTACCGAAATGCTTAACTTCGTTACGAATAATCAGGAAACGCGTCGAGGCTGGTAAGCTCTCCAAGTGGTCCCTGTTAGTCGTAAATAAGTCGTGCGCCGCCGCAACCGCTGCTGGGTTTTCAGCATATAGAGCTGCACTCAGAACCGTTGGTCGGATTAACTGGTCATCGAGACTATCAGAGTCGCGATCGCGCCAGCCCAAACGAGCAACTTGACCGGCACTCAGTTGGTCGAAGTAAGCCTTCACTTGGGTCTCTTCAGCAGATCCTGGTGTAACGAATTTCTTCAACTCGCCGGCAATAGCGTACAGTGACGTCGCCACCAACGTTGACTGGTTATCGGCAAAACGCGTCAACAATGGCACTAAGGTGCCGTAGGAAATCTGACGGCCCTCGGCTAAGAGCTGGAGGTCTTGTAGAATTTGATGTTGGGTAATGCTGTCAAAGTCATCGACATGGTCCAGGATGTCTTGGAGCAACGTGTCGTCGTAAGCCACGATGAAGTGAGAGTTGTTGCCGACATTTAAGCGGAATGGCTTACCACTGGCTTGGTGTAATTGGGCGTAATCCCCAACGACAACCTCGTGGTCCTTTAAGAGGACGGGAGCGGCATCGTAGTTGCTGTTCAATGGCACTTGCCATTGACGACCAACCTCTTTGCCTTCGCCGATAAAGAACTGTTTCTGTGATAAGGTCAATTGACCGTCAACCACCTTAGCGGAAACGACCGGATAACCAGGCTGCTCCAACCAAGAGTTCATGATGGCACCGACATCCATCCCAGAAGCTTCGCCTAAGGCAGCCCAGAGGTCATCCCCCGTAGCATTGCCGTAGTGGTGTGCCGCAAAGTAAGCCTTCAAGCCCTTACGTAAGGCGTCGTCACCAATCAGTGTCCGGACCATGACTAACATCCGGGCACCCTTGGCGTAAACGATGGCACTGTCAAAGATGGCGTCAATTTCGGCGGGGTCTTCAACCTGAACATGGACGGGTTGAACCCCATCCGTTGCATCCCGTTGAAGGGCCATAGGAACATCGGACGTCTGGAACATCTCCCAGACATGCCAGTCGGGTTCAATGGCGTCGATCGCGACGTACTCCATCATGTTGGCAAAACTTTCGTTAAGCCATAGGTTGTCCCACCACTTCATGGTGACGAGGTCTCCGAACCATTGGTGCGCCAGTTCGTGGGAGATCACGGTGGCGACTAACATCTTCATATCAGGCGTCGTGTTGTCAGGGTCTAAGACCAGGTAAGCTTCCCGGTAAGTGACCAGCCCCCAGTTCTCCATGGCACCGGCTGAGAAGTCCGGTAAGGCCAGTTGCCATGAATGTGGCAGTGGATATGGCGTCTGGTAGAAGTCTTCGTAGAATTCGATCGAACGCTTGGCAATGTCTAAGGCAAAGTCGAGTTCGTTGGCTTGATGTGCCTTCGTGGCAAAGACCCCGACCTGAACCCCACTCTTAGTGGTGGTTAACTTGCTTTGGAGATCCCCAAAGGCAAAGGCAATCAGGTAGGTGGACATCCGAACCGTGGTGTCAAAGATGTGGACGCCATTTTCAGTCTTCACTTCTGGCATGTTACTGATAATCGTTTCGCCTTCGTGTTCGTCAAAGCTGATGGCCAGGTCAAAAGTGGCCTTGGCTTCGGGTTCGTCGACACATGGGAAGGCCTGACGAGCAGCCGTCGTTTCAAATTGTGTCCCGATAATCTGCTTTTTCTCGCCGTTTAACTCGTAGTATGAAGGGTAAATTCCCATCATGCTGTCGGTCAGGGGGGCGGTAAAGGCAATCGCCACGGTCGTTTCCCCGGTCTTACCCAGGTCGATATGGATGCCTTCACTCTGGTCATCAAAAGTAAATGGAACGGCTTGACCATCGGCAGTTACCGATTGAATGGTCATAAACTTCTGGTGAACAGAAATTTTATTTTCCAATGCGTCACCGGTAATGGTGGACGTCCCGGAGATTTCTTTGGTTTCGCGGTTAATATTTAACGCGATATCGTAATGGTTGGGTTGGAACATCTGATAAAAGTGTGTGGATTTTGTCATGATTTCCTCCTTAAATTATTAGAATAATCTCATTATACACTTTTGCTCCCTTAGTGCCACGTGAGACGGTGGATCTTTTTTAGATGTGAAAAGCTGTTGGCAACAACCACTTCCGCTTGGTTGTTACCAACAGCTTTAAAAGATCATCAAAGGACAGTTAATATCATCATTTACCCAATCAACTTGTCCTTCCCTAATGCCAGTATTGATTTATGGGCTCTTATAAAAGTTTATGCATACCTTTCATGCGATTGATGCTATCCGGATTTTTCTGGTAAAAAGCTGCAATCTTTTTCTTGGCATCACTGACATCATCACCATAAACAACCTCTCGGATATATAAAAATAATGCAGCATTCTTAATATGCCTATCATCAAACGGATCATCCAGATTATGTCCACGTTGTAACACACACTTGATCTGGTTCTGGAGATGAACCTCTGTGTTCTCTCTCCACCATTATTTTTATCTGCATCAGATAACCAAGCTCGTTTTCCTGGCTTCCCCAGTTCAATTCTTTTTCTTTCCTGAAGCCCTTCCTCATACCGATCGTATATTTCTTCAGATGCGGGAGTTGTTTTGGGTGCACTTTCTAGCAACTTCAATACGTCTCTTAAGGATTTTTTTGTTTCGATGATAATCGATCTCCTTTTAAAAAAGACTTCTTTTTAACATTTATCTTCCATCAACGATTGGTTTATTTCAATAAAGTCATCTTCACTGGAGTCACTACCCCACTACCCTCCAAGTACCTCTTTATTGGCTTTAGTTGTGTCGCCGTTTAATGGTAATTTCATATTCTTCAATCTGTTGTTTTTCCTGAATCAAGTGGTCCGCCACCATGTGGTAAATAATTACGGCGTCCTGTTCGAGACTGAAGACATCATAGATATCGCAAAGTGCGGGTAACCCGTTGGCCTTGGCATAAGTATTACACTCCTGAAGCAAAGCCACCGTTTTGTCCTCGACTTTCTCGTCCACATCATGGTCGTCATTCAAAAGATAATCCACGGTGTACTCTCCCATGTTCTCGTAGAGCTTCAGCGCATACGTTGTTTTCTGCATCTCACCAAGGGTAATGATATTAACTGCCATTATTTAACCTCCGATTCGTTGACCCCAACAGCCACCAAAGAAACCGAAACGCCCACTCACCTCGTCTTTCACTCTCTAATATACGCCGATCTTTGCTTTTGTCAACTAAAAGGAGAACTAAAGGTGACGAGTGCGATAATAAAAAAAGAAACCCGTTGCTGGGTTCCGTTAAAGTAGATCATTCAGTTCTAATTGATTCACAACTTCGGCCGCAAACTTTTGCAAAGTCGTCTTCGTTTCTGCACTCTCTTCCACTGCCACAAAATGATCCAGCGTGTCAGATATTACCGACTCAACCGACACGACACGGCCATTCTGTAGTGTGTAGAGTGCCAATCGCAAGACAAACTTGACGGCGGCCCCATTCTTTACAAAATTAGCCCCAACGCCAACTCGGATGTTCTCCTTCAATTCGGTAATCTTAGCTTCGATATCATTGGCGATTTGAAACTTAGGCCGCAATGCGCCGGCTGAGACCGCATCGCTCTGATCAACCTTAACGGGCAGACTGAGGACTTTGTCCCACTCGGTCTCACCCCACTGATCATAAGTTGCCATGATCGCCTTCGACAAGACCTCTCCCTTAGTGAAGTTGATATTATTTTGTTTTTGGTAGATCGCTTTGAGTTGTTCTAGCATTTCTGCTGTCTCATAAGCGATTCTGATTTGTAATTCCACGCCGATCACCTCACCTGAACAGTACCAAACTTCCTCATCGTCGTCAACAGAATGGCTAATTTATATCTCCTTCTATGACGGTGACAAACCTAATTCGTTTAAAAAGGTCTAATGAAAAAACATAGACCTCTTCCAATTGAATAAGCCTATGCTCCAACCATTTTCTATTAAGCCTTGCTGGACCACTTCCGAATCTCCTGAGCTGTCACACCACTCGTGAACCGCCGCCCATCACGCCAGTTGATAGCAGGATAGTCCACCCGAAGTTGGTGAACTGCTTCATCAATCGCTGAAGAATCGGACGTGCAGAATGGCAAAACCGTCTTGTCTGACAGGTCCACACTATCTAAGAACGTATCGATTGGCCGTGGTGCGGTTGCCCACCACAGAGGAAATCCTAGATAAACTACAGTTGCCTGGCCTACCGCAACACTGTCGACTGGTTCGATAGCTGGTCGGACGTAACCACCATGCATCTCATGATAGCTTCGGCTATCGTGGTCGGTCCAATCTAAATCACTTGCCGAATAGGCCTGTTGCGGCTTAATAGCGATCAATTTGGACCCAGTAGTCGCCGCGATCTTCTCCGCGACGGCCTGCGTATGACCGGTGTTAGATAAATACAACACAACTGATTGTCCCATTACTAATGCCTTCCTTCCATTTTTAATCTACGCCTTAGTTATACACCCTTAGCGTTACTCTAAGTCAATTGACTGCTTCCGACGTTAAAAAGGACCTCGGCAAGGTACACCGAAGTCCAATCGAAATCTATTCTTCTATAGCCCAATCTTGAATCTCGTCTCGGGTCAGGCTACTTGCGAACCGACGCCCCGTATGCCACCGAATATCCGGGTAATGTTCTCGCAACTTGACAATTGCTTCTGCAATCGGCGTACTTCCGGACGTACAGAACGGATGAACATCCTTGCCCGTCAGATCCACATTGTCTAACAACGTGTCAATTGGCCGTGGTACCGCCGACCACCAGAGTGGAAACCCCAAAAAGACGGTCGTTGCTGACGCAATCTTTTCGGAATCAATCGGCTCAATGGCTGGTCGAATCTTGCCGGCGTGCATCTCTTGATAGCTCCGACTCGTCTGGTCTTCCCAATCGAGGTCGGCTGGCGTATAAGGCACCTTAGCTTGGATACCAACGAGTTCTGAACCCGTCGTGGCTGCGATTCTTTCCGCTATGGCCTGCGTGTGTCCCGTATTCGAAAAGTACAATACAATAGATTGTCCCATCAGTAGTCCCCCCGATATATTTTCAAACCTCTAACTCAGTTATACACCACTTAGACAGTTCTGGGGGAATGTTTTTAAGAATTTCAAATCTATACATTATTTTTCAGAGACAAGTAGTTTAATTAGAATCAATTATACCCATAAACATCAGCAATGAATTTTCTTCACAAAAGACACTGAGCTCGAAAAAGCTTTCAAAGTACTTACACACAAAGAAATTTCATATTATTATATGAGTATACAATTAAACATTCGCCAAAGTATGACTCAACTAAATAAATTTTACGTTTGAGTTTTAATTTCAATATTATATTTCACACAAAGGAGAACGAAAATGAAAAATTACGATACCCTTAAAATCTTAGAATGGAACATCAATCAACGCTCATCTGGAAAAAAGATTCCAGCCTACGTTGCAACTGAAATCTTGGCAAAAAAACCAGATGTCATTGTCTTGGTCGAGTTCAAAGGATACAATAATGCACGCTGGCTTACAAGCCAACTTTCCAATTATTTTACTCAATATTATGATAGCGTTCCTGACTCATCTGGTTACAATACTGGTCAAGGAATTTTTGTCGGCTTAATATCATCGAAGTTTAAAAAGCCTACTAAATATGATGTATCATACGCAACTGCCCAAATTCAGCCAAATTGGTTAAAGATTCATAGCACCTTGAAAGATAATCAGAAACTAGATATCATCGGCGTACGAATACAAGTTGATGATTCAAGCCTTAGTGGTCTTCGAGGTAGAAAGGAAGAAATAAAATGGTTGTTAGAGCAAAACAAAGACTGTGAACGTCAGTTCATAGTTGGTGATTGGAATTTTGGCCCTCACAGAACTGATTATGTCCCTGAATACAAAATAAACTGGCAAGATATTATTTATTTGATAAGAGACCTGGGATACTTGAAAACTGACTATTCTCCATATTCTCCAAATGGAACAAGCTTTAAAAATTTTCGACTAGACTGGCTTGTTACGAAAGGGGTTTCTGTAAATACTTCCTCAGAATATAATAAACTGGATTGGGGATTTGCACAGAATAATTCGAAAAATTACATCAATGGCTATATGATTCCCGAGGGATATTTTGTAGCAGACACTCCACCCTACCCTGATCATGCTATCTTTACCGCAGAAATCAACTTATAACTGCAGATTTTCACTGACCTTGAAACTGTTTTGACATACAAAGAAGGCTTCAACCAAGCTAATTATGCACTAGTCCCTGTCAAGTTGACAGCTGAAATAATATAATTTTTAGTATTGCTTAGGCGGCTTCATCGCGGTATT
>NZ_RHOD01000040.1 GCF_003946095.1 Levilactobacillus lindianensis
AGCAACTTTGTTAAAGAGTTGAATAATCGTCCACGCAAGGTCTTAGGCTGGAAAACTCCATCTGAAGTGTTCTATGGGAAAACGTTGCACTTGATTTGACAATTCGTCGTACAAAAAGCACCGTTGAATCAACATTCAACGGTGCTACAGAATCAATCAAGCATTCAATTTAAGGAGAGTACAGGAATTGAACCTGCGCGCCGGTTATTCGCCGGTTCGACGGATTTCGAGTCCGTTGCATTACCACTCTGCCAACTCTCCATGTGACTACTAATACATTTTACCAATAATGAATATAAATGCAAGCCAAGTTTGGATTAATTTCGCTGTTGCGTGAAAACGGAACGGTCGAAAGGGGGCACCCAAGTTGAGGGACCGGCTATTAGGGCCAGGGGAGCAATGTTAGTGCTATCCAGCTTGGTTGCTAGGACAGTCTTACCTGCTTGAATGGCGGTCGCAATTTCCCAATCGGTCCACTCGGATTGCCAGGTTTCGCGGCTGACAATGACCAGGAGGCGGTGAGCCCGTTTGATGTCTCGCTTGAGCTGCCGTTTAATCTTTGCGGCTCGAAAGCCGGTAAATCGAATCGGCAGATGTTGCTCATGAAAACTCACGGTTGGAAATTCCCAGTCTTGTTCTGACCAGTGCTCGAGCTGTTGGCGAAATGAATGAGCCAAGGGATCGGCTGATTGACAACTGATAAAAAGTTCACTCATGCGAAACGCTCCTTTCTTTATGGGGTTTATTCTAACGGATTGGTGCAACAATTGGGTAACAGATAGATTGGCTTCTTATGAAATGAATATGACAATACTAATACAAAGCCATGGCCTTAAGTTTACCCGACTGTGAGGGTGAGCGACAGCCAAGCGGCTAAGTTAGTAATGGTACTAATTGTTCAAACTGGTGGCATAAAAAATCCCTCACACAGGGTGGGGGATTGCTTAAGCTTGTTTAATTGGTTTGCTTCACTTTAATGGTGGGTGCCTTATGAGCGGCAACAGCTAACTCAGGGAACCAAATGGCGATTTCATGGTGCGCGTTCTCACGACTGTCCGAAGTGTGGACAATGTTTCTGAGAATGCCATCTGGATATTCATGAGCGAAGTCACCACGAATGGTCCCGGGCTGCGCGTCATTTGGACGCGTCTTACCAGCCAGGTTGTGGACGGCTTTCACCACGTCGGTCCCGGTAACAATGATAGCTACCAGTGGACCTTCTTGCATGTAGGTTTCAATTTCGTGGAAATAAGGTTTGCCGACTTGATCACGGTAGTGTTGCTGAAGTTGTGCGCTAGTGGCTCTAACCACTTTTAACGCCACGATTTCATACCGTTTACGTTCGAGTCGGGTGATGATTTCACCAATGTGACCTTCTTCAACGCCATCGGGTTTAACTAACAATAAAGTCTTTTCTGAATTTGCCATGGTAGTGCCTCCTTGAAGTTTTTGAAACAGTCAAGAAACAGTTGCTCACTCATTAACAAGTTACTAACTTAGATATTAGGCTAAACGGTTCTCACAGTCAACCTGTGTGCTGTTAAGAGACTCTTTAGACTGGGTCACCCATCACCATCCAAAGGATCAGGTAAACAATGAGGCCTGGAAAGACTGGTGTCACTGACAGGACGAGAAACAGGATGCGGGCAACGCCGACATTCCAATCGAAACGCTCGGCGAGTCCGCCGATGACCCCGGCGAACACGCGGTTAGTTGCGGAACGGTGAAAGTTTTTCATGATGTAACCTCCTAAAATTAAGATTGGAAATCAATTTTATTGAAGAAGTCGACGTGGATGTCGTCATCGGTAATCTCCAGTTTTGTGATACTCCCGTTGATGGTGGCGATACCCTCGTCCAGCTCTGGGGCGTAGCGATCGACGATGGAACGAATGGTGACCCCATGGGAGATCACCACGACCTGGTCGCCATCCTTGGAGTTGGCTCGTAACTTATCGAATCCACGGTCCAAGCGTTCCCAGAACATGTCGTTACTTTCGGCGTCACCATAGAGGTCGGCCTGGTGAATCAAGTCGCGGGCTTTTTCCAAACCGTAGGTGCCCAGCACCTTGGATTCGGAATCCAAGCCCACTTGAACCCCAACGAATTGCCACATCTGGTTCAGGTCATTGCCTTCGAAATAGCCGTGGCATTGTTCTCGGAATTCAGGGTACTGGTAGGACACGAGGTTTTGAGAGTCGGGAATTTCGCGCAAGGCGATTCTAGCCGTCTCAATGGCTCGTCCTGAATCGCTACTATAAGCGGCAGTCAGGGGAACATTCTTGAGTTGGCGACCCGCACGTTGCGCGTCAGCCCGTCCCTTGGCCGTCAGAGGTGAGTCGATCCACCCTTGAACCTTGTTATAATGGTTCAACATCGTTTGACCGTGTCGAACAAAGTAAGCCGTAATCTTTTTCATAATTTAGACCCCTCCATCATTCAGGTAAGTGGTTACATCTTTAGTATAGCAAGCTTTGTGAAAGAACGCGAAGATTTTTGCATGGTCGGCTAATCTCATAAAATTCTTAGGGCTTTTGACGGTTATTATCAGGGAAAACATGCTATGTTATTACCAACAGGAGATGATGTGGATGAGCATTGAAAGTAGCTACCGGTATACCGGTGATCTGGATTTGGATCTCGACGAATTGGCCACACGGGTGGAAAAGGGTCCCGATGCCACAGCCATTGAGAATCGATTAACAGCCAATGTCTTGGCGCTAGGGGACTTGCAGACGCGGTTATACTCGCAGAAGAAGTACGGGGTGATTATCATTCTGCAGGGGATGGATACGGCGGGGAAGGACGGCCTTATTCGGCACGTCTTCAGCGGTCTCAATCCTTCTGGAACCAGCGTGGTGAGTTTCAAGCAACCGACT
Source organism: Levilactobacillus lindianensis (assembly GCF_003946095.1). Lineage (GTDB taxonomy): Bacteria > Bacillota > Bacilli > Lactobacillales > Lactobacillaceae > Levilactobacillus > Levilactobacillus lindianensis. The sequence goes on from NZ_RHOD01000040.1 coordinate 2,879, forward strand.
TCAATGCAGTTGGATCATGACTTTCTCTGGCGGATCAATCAGGAACTACCACCACGTGGTGAGATTCGGATTTTTAATCGGTCACAATACGAAGACGTGTTGATCAGTCGTGTTCATCCAGAGATGCTGACCAAACAAAACCTGCCAGGGATCGAGAAGACGGCAGATGCGGACGACGCCTTTTTCAATCGTCGTTATCAGGATCTCAAGCACTACGAAAAGTACCTGCGGCATCAGGGATTCATCACCATTAAATTCTACTTGCACCTTTCCAAGGAAGAACAGACGCGACGCTTCGAAAAACGAATTGAGGTTCCAAGTAAAAACTGGAAGTTTTCACCAAGTGATGTCAGCGAGCGAGCCTACTGGGATGATTACCGGGTCGCCTACACTAAGATGCTCGAGAATACGGCCACAAAACGGTCACCGTGGTACCTGATTCCGGCCGATGATAAGGGGATTGCACGGCTTATTGTATCTAACATCTTAATTCAACGATTCCAAGCGTTACAACTAGAGTATCCCACCGTTGATCCGAATGTAAAACGCCAACTGAAATCAACTTTGGCGCGGCTTAAAAACGGCAAATTGTAATAGGCAAAAAGCAATTAAACAGTGATCGATTTCTTTTAAATAAAATATAAATGTAGTATACAATTAGCCAAGTTATTTGCGGTTGTGGTATGATAACTCGCAGACTGATTCATAATTTAGGAGGAATCAAGGCATGACCGTAACCGTCGGAATTGATAAAATGGGGTTCTTTACCCCCAATCTTTATTTGGATATGCGAGATCTCGCCGCGGCTAGAAATGAAGATCCCAACAAGTATTTGATCGGGATTGGCCAATCAAAACAGGCGGTGATTCCGCCCACTCAAGATGTTGTGACGATGGCGGCCAATGCGGCTGAACAGTTTCTGACACCGGCGCTAAAGGCTGAGATTAGTATGGTCTTGTTTGGAACGGAATCTGGTATCGACAACTCTAAGTCTACGGCGATTTACTTGGCGCATCTCTTGGGATTACCAGCGGAGACCCGGGCGGTTGAATTGAAACAGGCCTGCTACGGGGCCACTGCTGGCCTTCAATTAGCGGCCGACTTCGTGCGGGTTCGTCCCACGGCTAAGGTCCTGGTTATTGGGGCGGATATCGCCCGTTATGGACTACGTACGGCTGGTGAAGTGACGCAGGGTGGCGGTGCGGTGGCCATGCTGGTCAGTGCCAATCCACAGATCCTGGCTCTGGATACCGTCACGAGTTACCATAATGAAGATGTGATGGATTTCTGGCGGCCAACGTATCGGACCGAAGCCCTGGTTGATGGTAAATATTCCACCAACGTCTATTTAGATTTCTTCCAGCGTGTTTGGCGGGGTTATCAGGACCAAACGGATCTAACCATTGCCGATTTCTCGGCCTTCGTCTTCCATTTGCCATTTACCAAAATGGGGCGTAAGGGACTCCGGCAGATCCTACCGTCGGCGACCGCGGCCCATCAGGCTGAACTCGCGGCGGCCTTTGAAGCTAGCCAGACGGACAATCGAAACGTGGGTAACCTCTACACGGGGGCCCTTTACTTGAGCCTGCTGTCCTTACTTCGTCATCAGAGCTTGGCGGCGGGGGAACGCATCGGCTTGTTTAGCTATGGTTCCGGCGCTGAGGGTGAGTTCTTCAGTGGGACTGTTCAAGCCGACTATCAACAGGGCATTGATTCGGCGGCTATTGACCGGCTGTTAGACCAGCGACAACAAGTCACAGTTGCCGAGTATGAGGCGATCTTTATGCAGCGGCTTGACAGTGACGGCAGTGATGCCCGACTAGCCGTGGGTAATGATCCCGCTGAATACCGTCTGGTCGGCCGTCAAGGCGAGCAACGGCGTTATCAAAAACGATAAAAAGAAAGCCGCGAAATCTTTAAATTTCGCGGCTTTTGCGTTGTTATTCAAATTTATTGTGGGTCACGTAACCATCCTTGTAGATTAAAACGGGTTTCTGATCTTTGAGTCCAATCTGGAAGATGTAGCCCGGGCCTAGTGCCTTCTTCAACGAAACACTGGTTTTGCTAAAACTGTCGACAAAACGCGGCCATTTGGCTTGCTTGGCCTGTTCAGGTTGCTTGGTCAGACCCCGAATCGTTGATTGAAGGTCCTTGTTGGTGACGGTCAGGGTGTAAGTCTTGGTCTTAGCATTGAAACTCATGGTCCCGATCTTTTGAAGGGACTTACCCAGCTGCTGGTTGACGCTCTTTTCATTGTCTGCTCGCGTGGCTTTTTGTGACTGCGAGTTGAAGGCTTGACCGGAGTTCGAACTGATCTTTTTCGTTGATTCGGTTGTGGGGTTCGGTGCAGCCTTGTGGTGGGACCAGTAAGGCAACTTCGACACGGACCAGCCAGTTAAGAGGAGGGCAATGATCAGTAAGATACTTGCCCCCACTTTGGAACTTCTTTGGTGAAAAGCAGTAATTAATGAAAATAGGGCAATCAGTGACACGATGCCACCGAGAATGGCAAATCCGAGGAACATAATGGTGCCTCCTTGAAGAGTTATTAGGTTCAGTATAGCATGAATCATTTCAATGCCGAAAGGCTCAGCCTGAAACCAGATAAACTCGAATAATGTTCGGGTTTTAAAGTTAAAAAACGCTTATTAGTAAATTATAACCGAATACTAATTAAAATTCAGTCGTAAAGTGATCGGCTTTCCGGTATAATAACGATATTCTAGAGAAAAGAGGAGATTAGTGTGACCAACGTTTATTTAGCAGGCCCCTTCTTCGATGACGAACAGATCGCTCGAATTGAACGGGTAGAAGCAGCTTTAGAGCAAAATCCGCAGGTCGATAATGTATTTAGCCCCCGGAAGGATGAAATTCCTGGCTTAACCGTGGGAACCCCCGAATGGGCCACACAGACCTTCCAAATGGATGTTTCACAGATTGACCACGCCGATGTCGTGGTCGCCGTGTCTGACTTTGTCGATGACCAAGTGGACTCCGGCACTGCCTTTGAGATTGGGTATGCCTTCCACAGTAAGAAGCCTGTGGTGCTGTTCCACGAAAAGGATACAGTTTTAAACTTGATGCTGGCTGAAAGCCTGCATGCTTACCTCAAGAGTGCCAAGGATTTGGCCGAATATGACTTCAATTCATTACCAGAAAGTCATTATCATGGTAAAGTGTTCTAAATAAAAATCAGGGTGTGATTGCCCGAAAAAAAGGAGCGTGCCAGTCGGCATGCTCCTTTTTTGTTATGATCATGATTAGTGGACGTCGTCACGGAACAGGCCAACGACCTTACCGAGAATGCTGACGTGGTTCAAGATGATTGGCGCCATGGTATCATTTTCGGGTTGTAACCGGAAATGATCGGCTTCCTTGAAGAAGCGTTTGCAGGTCGCTTCATTTTCCTCGGTCATCGCAATGACAATGTCACCATTGTCTGCGGATTGTTGCCGACGGACGATGACTTGGTCACCATTTAGAATTCCGATGTTAATCATACTTTCCCCGCGGATGGTCAGCATGAAGAGCTGATCGTCATCACGTTCGAATTCTGGTGGAACCGGGAAGTAATCCGTCGCTTCTTGAACAGCCAGAATAGGTTCTCCAGCAGTTACGGTGCCCAGCACAGGAATTCGCGTTTGTTTCTCGTGAACACCGAGCTCTTCTAATCCGGCAGGTGTGACTTCCAATGCCCGCGGCTTCGTCGGGTCCTTGGTCAGGAGCCCCTTCTTTTCTAGGCGGGCGATGTGACCGTGTACCGTCGAGGTAGAGGAGAGGGCGACGGCCTCACCAATTTCACGGACGGTTGGTGGATACCCTTTTTCGTTTACGCGTTCCCAAATGAAACGTAGAACGGCAAGTTGTTTGCTTTCTGATGCTTTCGTCATGTAATGCCACCTCGTTCGTCATTCGTAGTATAGTTTAGTGTTAGTGTAGCATAGGTAGGTCGGCTTTTCAAACAGATGTTCGGGTAGATTAGTTGAATTCTAAAATTAAGCCTGATAAGATAGGGACTAGTTTTAAAAAAAGACGGGCAGCAATGCCAAGACGTTTCATCGATTCTATTGAATAAGGAGGGTTGTTCATGGCAGAAGAAACAATGGACACCTTATTGGTCCGTATTAACGAGCTCGCCCACAAGGCGAAGGCTAGCGGCCTCAACGATGCCGAGAAGGCTGAACGCGCCGAGCTGCGTCAACGTTACCTGAAGTTATTCCGGTCTAGCTTTAAGAGCCAAGTGGAAATGCTCCAAGTTTACGATAAGCAAGGCAAAGAAGTCACACCTGAAAAAGTCCGCGATATCCAACGCAAAAAGGGTCTACGGGACAATTAATCAGGAGAGCGGGTCATTTTCAACGATTCGCTCTTTTATTTTCGGTTAAGGTTGTGTAGAATTGTTTATTGAATGACGTCATGAAGGAGGGGAATCAGCTTGGCAACCTGGATCTGGATTTTAATCGTAATTATCGTCGGAATCGCCGGTGCTGTTGGGGGCTTTTACGCTGCCCGTAAGTACATGGAAAACTATCTGAAAGATAATCCACCAATTAACGAAGACCAATTACGCGCGATGATGTTGCAGATGGGGCAAAAACCATCCCAACGTAAGTTACATCAAATGATGAATGCGATGAAACAACAATCATCTTCTAAAAAGTAAATTGGGTTAATCGATGGCTCGCTTCCAGTCTAACTGGAGCGAGCTTTTTGATTGCAATAAAAATTTATTCCGCTAGAATTATAAGGTCTGTTATAATTTAATCATGTTTTAATCATATTCTAATCTTAGGAGGGACGTTCGTGAGTATATTTCGGAAATTAGCATGGTACTTTCGCCAGGAATGGCGGGTGTATCTGACGGGAATCGTGGGGCTCTTATTGACTGCGATTATTGCCATAATTCCTCCACGGATCATTGGGAACATGGTGGATGGCATCCACGGACAAACCATGACGGGGAAACTCTTGGTCATTGATCTCAGCCTTATTACAGTGGCCGCCTTGGCTCAGTATGCGACCCGTTATCTTTGGCGAAATGCCATTTGGGGTGGCGCAGCCAAGCTAGAACAATTGCTTAGAAATCGGTTGTTCGATCACTTTATGCTGATGGACAGCGTGTTCTATCAGCGTTACCGTACCGGGGATCTGATGGCCCATGCCACCAATGACTTGGAAGCCATTCAACGGGTGGCCGGTGGGGGTATCCTGGAGTTTGCGGATGCCATCATCACCGGGGGCACGACTCTGATTGCCATGATGATGCTGATTGATTGGCGTCTAACGTTACTCGCCATTATTCCGTTTCCATTCTTGGCCCTCATCTCTTGGTATCTGGGTCACAAGATTCACAAAGCTTTTGGGGCCTCCCAGGAGGCCTTCTCACGCCTGAACAACAAGGCACAGGAAAGTATTAGCGGTATCAAAGTTATCAAGGCTCTGGGGCAAGAGAACGCCGATGTGGCGGACTTTGACAGTCAGGTTGACCGGACCATTAAGATTAACCGGCGCGTGAACCGGTTAGACTCGTTATTTGATCCCATGATTACCTTGGTCATCTCGATTTCCTACGTGGCAACGATTGTGTTGGGGGGCCTCTTCGTGGTCAACCACACCATTACCATTGGAAACCTGGTGTCATTTATCAGTTATCTGGCCATGATGGTCTGGCCTATGTTTGCCGTGGGAATGCTCTTCAATACCATGGAACGGGGAAATGCCAGTTACGATCGGGTCATGGAACTATTGGAACAGAAGACCCACATCATCGACCGGCAGGACGGGATTACCGTTCGACCAACCGGGACGCTGAGTTACCACGTGAACCGGTTCGATTATCCCGACGACGCGGGCGCTAGTCTTCAGCGGGTCGATTTTGACCTACCAGCCGGACACACCCTCGGGATTGTCGGTCGGGTTGGGGCCGGAAAGTCCACGATTATGAAATTAATTCTACGGGAATTCGACAATTATGAAGGCACGATCAGCTTTGGTGGTCACGACATCAAGGACTATGCGCTCGACAGTTATCTGCCAGCGATTGGTTACGTGCCTCAGGAAAGTTTTCTATTTTCTTCCAATATTTTTGAAAATATCCGTTTTGCCAATCCGTCGGCCACACAGGCCGAAGTTGAGGCTGCCGCTGCTAAGAGTGATTTAGCGGGGCAAATTGCCCAGTTACCAGCGGGTTATGATACCGAGGTTGGTGAGGAAGGGATTTCGTTGTCCGGTGGGCAACGGCAACGTTTGGCTATTGCCAGAGCCTTACTCATTAATCCGGAATTGTTAATCTTAGATGACGCCTTGTCCGCAGTGGACGCCGAGACCGAAACGGAAATTCTGGCCAACTTGAAGGCTGAACGGGCGAACAAGACCACTGTGATTTCGGCTCATCGGTTGAGTTCCGTGATGAATGCCGATGAAATCTTGGTGCTTAACGACGGCCACGTGGTCGAACGTGGGAACCATGCCGAACTGATGGCCAACGACGGATGGTATCATCGGATGTTTATCGAACAGCAGTTGGAGACACAAGTGAGAGGAGGGAACAACGATGGCAGATAAGCCGCAACAATCAGCATGGGCTCATAGCATGACGACCAAGGAACAGTGGACCGTTGTTAAGCGCCTGTTAAAGTTCGCTGCTCCCTACAAATGGTTCTTCATTGGGTCCGTCATCTTGTCGGCTCTAATCAGTGCCGTGAACGTCTTTCTCCCGTGGGTTCTCCAGACCTATATGGACAAGTACCTGCGGACGAATAACGCCACCATTGTGATCATGTGGACCTTCGCCGGCATTTACTTCTTGGGGATGTTGACGCGAGCACTCATGCAGTTCTGGCAGAACTACACCAGTACCATGGGGGCCGAGTACATGTTGGAAAATGTTCGTCGAAAACTCTTCAGCGAACTGCACCAAAAAGGTATGCGGTACTTTGATCAGACCCCCGGGGGTTCGATCTTGTCACGGTTAATGAATGATACCATGACCTTTGCGAACTTCTGGGCATTACTGAATACACTGGTTCTGGCGTTCTTCGCGGTCGTGTCGTCCTTTGCGGCGATGTATGCAACCGACATCAAGGTGGCGCTTTGGACGTTAGTGTTGGTGCCGTTCCTAGTGCTGACTATCTGGTACTACCAACGGTTTAGTTCGAGGGTCTACCGGCGAATGCGGGAACGACTGAGTGAACTCAACACGAAGCTCGCCGAGGCCATTACTGGGATTACCGTAATTCAGGAGTTCCGGCAAGAGAAGCGGACATCCAAAAACTTTCAGAAGACCAATGCGGCGTATTACGATACGCGTAAAGATATGATTCGGACGAACTCCTTACTGTTAAGTCCCATCATCAATTTACTTTATGCGTTAGGCACCGTTATTGTTTTGGGGATTTTCGGTATGCGGGGCCTGCATGAGGTCGTCGCAGCCGGGGTCATTTACGCCTTCATTACGTACCTCAACAACTTCTACAGTCCCATGAGTAATATGATGGATAGTCTGAGTGATTTCCAAAATGGGATGGTGGCGGGTTCACGAGTTTTACGCGTGGTTGATGACCAGACTCTGGCGCCACAACAACATCCCGTGGCCGATGCCAAGATTACACAAGGTAAGATTGAGTTCCGGCACGTGACGTTTGCTTACGACCAGAAACATCCAGTCTTAAAGGACGTCTCATTTGTCGCAGAACCAGGACAGACGGTGGCCTTGGTCGGGCAAACAGGTTCCGGGAAGACATCGACGATTAATGTTCTCATGCGCTTCTATGAATTTCAATCAGGTCAGGTTCTGATCGATGGTCGCGACATTCGGGAATACCCGGCCGAGGAGTTACGGCAGAAGATGGGCCTCGTGCTCCAGGAACCGCAACTCTTCTACGGAGACATTCAGACCAACATCCGGATGTTTAATCCGGATATCTCGGATACCCAGGTCGAACGGGCGGCCCACTTTGTTCAGGCCGATGATTTCATTGAACAGTTGCCCCAGGGTTACGCGACCCCAGTCTTGGAACGGGGAACCGAGTATTCTGCCGGGCAACGGCAATTGATTACCTTTGCCAGAACAGTTGTGACCGATCCGAAGATTCTGATTCTTGATGAAGCCACGGCTAACGTGGATACCGAAACGGAAAACATGATTCAAACCGGGCTGTCACGGATTCAAGAAAACCGGACGACCATTGCGATTGCTCACCGGTTGTCGACGATTCAAAATGCTGATCTTATCCTGGTGCTTCATCAAGGGAAGATTGTGGAACGTGGAACCAACGACGAACTGATGCAACAACACGGTTACTACTACGACATGATTCAATTACAAAACACCGCTAAGGACTAAGCAGCAGATCAAAAAAAGTCTGGGATTTTTCCCAGACTTTTTTGCGTTTTCAAACTTATAGGGTTGAAGCGTGCGACACCATGCACTAGTCCCTGTCAAGTTGACAGCTGAAATAATATAATTTTTAGTATTGCTTAGGCGGCTTCATCGCGGTATT
>NZ_RHOD01000041.1 GCF_003946095.1 Levilactobacillus lindianensis
TACCAAAAAGCTGGTCGGGAGAAATCCGAAGATTCCTCTCAACCAGCTTTCATTTTGGAGACTTATGTCACAGCCTCAATTGCTATTATTTAATCTTGTAGTTAAAGTTGTTGGTCATGGTCTTAACACCCATGTCTGCGTACTGATTAGCAAACTTCTTCTGTTGGTCTTTAGCCAGTGACGCAAAGGCTTTCTTGTACTGTTGATACAGAGTTGGCCGGACATACTTCTTAGCGTACTTACTTGCTGGACTCGTCTTGGTCTTAGTGTAAGTATACTTTTTCCCGGAAGTTGCCAACCGGCGACTAGCCTTGCTACCGGCAATCTTTGTGGTGAAGTGTGTGCTTGACGTCTTCGTTAACTTGAACGTGTAAGTCTTCTTACTCAAAGCCGTCGTGGTCTTGTTGTCCGCCGTCTTAAATTGAATCAAGCGATACTTGGTGGTCAGTGTCCGCCGATTTTTACTGAGCTTGATCGACGAAGGCACCCCATACTTCACATTAGCTGCTGAGCCAAAGTCCCCCAGAATAAGTAAGGTCCCGGTCTTCTTGCCGCTCTTATAAGTCTTGAAATAAAAGGCAGTTTTAGATTTAGAACTCTTGTAGTATCGTTTTAAATCGGTGTTCGTGATCGTCGGTTTGGCTTTGGCACTAGCCGTGACGCTAGGACTAACTAAACCACCCAATGTCCCTAAAGCCATCGCGGTTAACCCCAATTTCACCATCAAACGTTTCATGACTATAGTCCTCCTTAAAATTCATCCAGTTCACCATTTATACTGCCATTGTTTTTCTCAAAATGCAAGCGTTCACACCGATTAAGCTAAAACTTCAGGGAAGACTTGTTCCAAGTACGCCGCAACCCCCGCCTCATTGTTGGTTGTTGGGGTTTGATGATTGGCAGCTGACTTTATTTCGGGTTGCCCATTTAGCATCGCAACCCCATCACCAGCGGCCTTAATCATCCCTAAATCATTCTCGGCATCACCAAATGCCATGAGCTGATCGAAGCCCCAGCCAAAGTGCGTCAACAGTTGCCCTAATCCCACAGCCTTGTCCATGTCGGCTGCTAAGAACTCCAATATTTTTGGTTGAGAACGCACCACATGGTACTGTTTGTGCAAGTCGGGGGTTAGGCTAGCTACAACTCGGTCCAATGTCGCTGGATCAGTCGCCATGACAGCCTTACTGAAGAGATGTTCTGGTAAATCAGCAAAGGCCGTTGGCACAAATTCCATTGGTGCCTTCAACATCTTTTGATATTCGGATGGCTTGAGATCAGCCACCGGGTAGACTTGGTCAAAGTCCAGAACGTCCAGTGGGTAGCCATTTTCAGCCGCAAAGTCATGCAGGGGTTGGAAGTCCTGCTTGCTTAACCCACTCTGAGCCAGCACATCCTTAGTTGTGTTTTGAATCACGAGGGCCCCGTTAAAGGTAATCGTATAGTCCTCGCTGGTCGTTAATCCCAATTGTTCCAAATATTTCCAAATAGCATTGATGGGACGGCCCGTACAAAGCACCACCTTAATCCCTGCCGTATGCAACTGCCGCAAGGTTGCCGCATTCTTTTCACTAATCGTCTTGTCGGTATTCAGTAGCGTCTCGTCTAGGTCGAGCGCAATCATCTTTATCATTCGTCGTTGGCCTCCATTTCTCCTCTAGTTTACACGTAACCCGGGCCGAAATAAACCGTGTCTACGTCAGGAGGTCTGAACGAATCAAAGCCACGATCTGCTGGTTTTCCGGCAAGTCCGCGTGATTAGCATTGGCACCGGTAATGGTCATCTGCGTAAAATGTTGAACATTTCCTTGAAAGATCAATTTTCCTCGGTTAACGCTATCGAAGGGAACGATGCCATCGCCGGCGTACCCTTCGCTCCCTGCGATCGAGTAGACCGTCAGTGAACGCGGTAACTGCTTACGATCGGCCGAAAGTTCCTTAAAAAGTGGCGTGTCTACATCGGGACTGCTCTCCTCCAAATTAAATGGCGTCCCGATGGTCATTAGACGCTCGGCATAGGTTTCCTTAGGCAGACTATGCTCCAGGAAGAGCGTCAAGACCAGCCCGCCATTGGAGTGTCCCATCGCGGAAAAATGATTAAAATGATACGTCTTCTGCAATTGACGGAAGGCTAGATTGAACCAAACGGCTTGTTTCTTAATAGTATCGTACCCGTCAGTATGGTTTTCAAAACCCACGACAATAATTGGTTGGGTATCATTTCTAGTGATACTTCCCGTATATTGAATCTGGCCATTGGTCATGACTTCCACTCGTAACAAGCTGTGTTTAGTGGTCGTCTCGTGATTGAGCTCCGTGACCAGCTCGTTAAATCGATTCTGAGTGGCACTAGACCCCGGTACCAAGAAGACCGGGTCCATGGCACTCCGGTACGTGGCCCGCACGCTCATGACCTGCTGTGGCCGCCAAAGAAAGCCTGGCACACACAACAGCAAGAGCCCGGCCACCAGAATTAAGAAGCTAACGACTCGTCTCTTCAGCATGTTGGGCCACCTCCCCTGCCAATCGCGACCACTTAATAAATGGGTAATAAATTAAGACACTGATCAGTAACTCTGCAACGGCCAGGGCCAACGCCGCCAGGTTGCCTCCAGTTCCCAAGAAGCCTTGTAGTATGCCCGGCGTCCCGTTGGCAATCGGATAAGCCACCGCGGGTATCCAGTGAAGGTGCAGGCAAGTCCAGCTTAGAAGACTGCAAACGACCGGTGTCACCAGAAAGGGGATCCCTAGAATTGGACGCAACACAACTGGCAACCCAACCATTAACGGCGCATTGAAGTTACCCAAGGTTGGCAATAGACAGGCCAGACCCACCCGCCGTTGCGCCGCATTCGAGTGTCCCAAATAAATGGCAAATAATAACCCTAACATCATCCCTGGTCCACCAAAGTTCGTGTAGACGTCAACGACCGTATGAATCGTGATGGGCTGTGGCAACTGCCAACCAGCATGGATTAACACGGCTGCCAAATTCTGTGCCGCTTCGACGGACTGACCACCGACACTCGCCACAGGTCCTAGAATACCTAACCACTGACACAGACCAGTCAGTAGGCTAAATCCCAGCAAGCCTGGCAAATGATGAGGAAGGGGGAACGGCCATCTGGCCAGACTGAGGAAGGTGGCATCCAGGCTTCCCGTCTGCGTTAAGGTCCAGGCCAGCCCACCGGCTGCTAACACCAATAACCAGATACTGGCAATCGTCATCGTTTGCCCGAGGCGCTCATCGGCCAATAGCCAGTGGCGAATTCCCCAGCGATAGCCATCCCCAACGACTAGTCCAACTAGGATCCCCACCAGAATGCCGGAAATCCCTAAATTATTAGAGAGCCACTGAATGGGTTGCCCGTTTAACAGCGTCAGGCGATCCACGTTAAAGAACTTGAGACCTGTGACCGCGACCACCCCTACCATTAACCGATCCGTCGTTCGTTTTGTGACCGGTGCAACCAGATAGTAACTGACGGCAAAGGCCATAATCAAGGCGACTAACCCCAGGGTGCCTGCGCTCAGCAGACTCAAGTAATGCTTGAGGACCGTGCGTTGCATCAGCCAATCCCCAACGTGTAGTGTTTGAAAATAGTAACCGGTCGATGCCAGCCACGTCTTCCGAATCATATCGGCCAACGTTCCCACCAGCACCACCGGAAAGACCAGGTGAAAGGCCTGATTGACGGCCTTGATCTGTCCGTTTCGTCGAAAAGCCACTTCTAATTGAATCAGATGGCTGCCTAGCCAGCCTGTTTCTCGTTTCATTTTTGGCCGCCTCCTGCCCTAACACTCAAATTGTAAGGGCAACGACAGCGCCGGGTGTCTTTTCAACATTCGGTTAAGGTGGCCGCCTTTAAAACCGTTCGAGCAGGCTATCGATAGCTTCACTGACAGCTCCTTGTTGATTGGTTCGGGATAGACGTTGAATCTTGTTGTCAGCAATTAATTCCGTTGCGGCATTGGCCACGGCAAACCCTTGGCCCACCAACTGCAACATAGCCAGATCATTGCCGGAGTCACCGAAGGCCACCATCTCTGCTGGGGTAACGCCCCAGCGACGACCCAATTCCGCCACCGCCGTGGCTTTATTCACACCGGGCAGGCTGACATTCAAGCCACCCAGACCACTACTTGTTGCCACTAGTTGACCAGCAAATCGCTCGTTAAAGACCACCACAAACGTCGTGACGTCCGCTTGTAACCAGGTTACATCCAGCTTGAGGATCTGATCTGCAACTTCGGTCAAGTCGGCCACAGTCGTTAATTGCGGATAAAAAACTTGGGACTGGTGAAATCGGTCGCTATCAGCCGGTAACGTCGTATAGGCCCGGTCACGGCCGCAGGCAATCAGATAGGGATTCGCCATGACAGATGCCGTATTCAGCCAGCGCACCGCCGCCTGCCACAACTCACGAGGAATCTGATGACAGGCAAGCTGTTGGCCGCTTCCCGTGACGGTCAACGCCCCATCCTCGACAACGTAGGTCAAATCATTAGCCCGTTCCAGTCCGCCAAAGAGATCGATCACGTGGCTCAAGGGATCACCGGTTGTGACGACAAACTTAATTTGTTTTGTCTCCATTTCAGCGAGTTGATCCGCTAGGCGCGCGCGATCGTAACGCCCATTGGCATCCAAAAAAGTGCCATCTAAATCCGTCATAATCATCCGTGGTCGCATCATTTTACCCCCTAAGTTCTTATCCTCGATCATACCCGATCACCAACCTGGCAACAACTCTTCACCCCTTAACTAAGCCTGGCTAGTAATCGATCAACCCCTAACTAAAAAACGGGTCACCCCGTATTAACCACTACGCTGGGTGACCCGTTAACCTATTTTCAGTTTTATTTATCTAAATTGTTCTTGTAGACGTAATTCATTAACGAGCGCGTCTCAGTAAACTCGTCCTCATCATGCAGAACCACCGTGATGATCCGGTTATGACCACTCTTTTTAGCGGTTCCCACGAAACAGTAACCAGCCAGTGGCGTATACCCAGTCTTCAGTCCATCAACCTTCAGGCTAGCCTGATAGTACTTCCGACCCTTCAACAGGTTGTTGTAGTTGTAACACGTTTGGCCGTTGACCTTCTTGGATCCAATTTGACCGTCCTTCAAGACTTGTGGATAATCCTGAATTAAATGTTGGGCGATGTAAGCCACGTCCTTAGCGGAAACCTCGTTGGCATTGGCCGATCCGTAGTTGTAACCAAACTGACGCAGGTCACTGTTTTCCAAACCGGACGCAGAAACGAAGTGGGCCTTGCCCAAGTTCCAATGCTTAGCTTGGGCATTCATCTTATTGATAAATTTAGCATTACTGCCACTGACCCATTGGCCCAGGGCAATCGCCGCGTTATTCGAGGAATCTAGCAAAGCAGCATAGTAGAGCTCCTGAACGGTGTACTTGTGTCCGCTCTTGAAACGGAAGCCACCACACGCATAGCTGTTTCCCATGGCTACGAGGCCCCTGTTACTCGTCTTAACGTGATCGGACCACTTAGCGGACGTGGTATGAATCTTCTGAAGAACCAGGTACAGTGTCATGATCTTGGAGACGGAAGCAATTGGCCGTGACGTGTTGGCATGCTTAGACCAAACAACTTTCCCCGTTTCTTCGTTGACGGCCACCGCAGCCTTGGCCTTCTTTAAAACGAAGGGCGCCTTGCCCTGCTTAAGGTAACCGTGCCAGATCAAGCCCTTGACGGTGTGCCGACCATTAATGGCATAGTAGTAAACCGCGTTGGTTTTCCCATGTCTCAGGACAACCTTCTTGGAGACGTACCACGTGGTATTCGGATACGACTTCAAATTGGCGATCTTGCGGGTGTGTGACTGGTTATACACAGCACCCTTAGTGCTCTTCTTGTGATAGGCCGTCGTCTTCAGTGATTCAGTCGAAACGGTCCTGTAGGTCGCCGCATCAGCCGGTACGGTTTGATAACCGATCCCCATCACCGTTAAAACTGCTAAGGCGACCAATAAAAATCCCTTAATGTGTAATTTTCGCATGTCCCTAACCTTCCCATTTTGACTAATTAGCTTAACTAACCTTTAGCCTAGCACGATCTTGACGTGACCGGAAGCGCCTCTGCCCCTTTGTAACTCGCTTGTCGCCTTTGTAACGCGCTTGTAAAACAATCCGACTATAAAATTTTTCATTTAAACTTTCAGCCCTTTTCCCGTGATACCTTGCTTTTGCCAGATAAATTGGTTAGGCTAAGAGTAATCAAATACGATTGGGGTGCCCATCCGGCTGAGATCAAACCCATTGAACCTGCTCTGGTTAAAACCAGCGAAGGGAACGCGTAACATAGCTATCAATGACCCCCACTAGAAACACTTAGTGGGGACTTTTTCGTCTTTTGGGCGCCTCAATTAACTTTAGGAGGAATTCATCTTATGAAACGTTGGCACATCCGCGACATCATTCTCGTCACAATTCTAGCAATCTTTATGGGGGTCATCTTCTGGGCCATCACCCCCCTCTATTCCGCACTCACGGCACTCTTCGCCCCCATGGGTCTTCAACCCCTAGCTAACGAAATCTTGCTGGGTGTCTGGACCATGGCCGGCCCGCTGGCTGGATTCGTCATTCGCATCCCCGGGGCGGCAACCTTGGGAGAACTTCTAGGTGCGGTTGTCGAAATGTTTCTTGGAGGCGTCTGGGGTGCTAGCACCCTAATCTCCGGCGTTGTTCAAGGCTTCGGGTCCGAACTAGGCTTCATGGCAACTCGTTATCGCCACTACAATTGGGTGACGTTAACCTTAAGTGCCTTGACGACTACCTTGGTTACCTTCGCTTGGAGTCTGGCACGTGAGGGTTACAGCGCCTATCATTTAGGTTTCTTACTCTTACTATTTGCCGTTCGTTTCGCCTCCGTCTTTGTCTTTGGTGGCATTTTGACCAAATTAATTACCAATTTATTAGACCGCGCACATGTTCTGAAACACTAACCGTCAAATATGGGGGAGTTTTTGTGGTAAACGTTTCAATTCGCAACTTAACATTCACATATCCGCAGCAATCACGACCCGTCCTTAACGCCGTCAACGCTAGCTTTCCGGCTGGCCAATTTTCCCTGATCACCGGGGTGTCCGGTGGAGGCAAGTCCACACTGCTCAAGCTCATTGCGGGACTTTTGCCCAGCGACACAGCTGGCATCACCTTTAATGACCGGACACTCACTGCTATTCCGGCTACCCAGCGTTCTCGTACGGTAGCCATGCTCTTTCAGGAGCCCAGTACGCAATTTACCATGGACACGGTCGCTAATGAACTGCAATTTGCCTTGGAAAATCAACAGGTCCCGGCCAATGAGATTCCGCAACGCTTGACGGCCGCACTGGATTTTATTGGTATCACGGCTTTGCGTGACCGAAAGCTCATGCACCTTTCCGGTGGTGAGCAACAGAAGGTGGCACTGGCCATCATCGTTGCCATGGATAGTGCAGTGATTCTGCTGGATGAACCCTTTGCCAGCATCGATCCTGCCACGCGTCTAGTCCTGTTACAACGCCTCGCACAACTGAGCCGTGAGCAAGGAAAAACGGTCATTTTAGCCGATCATGATCTCAGTGGCTATACCGATTACGTGGACCGCTTAACGGTTCTGACAGATGGTCAGCTGACGCATCTGTCTCCCACGGCGACACAAGATCGCCTGGCAACCTTTGCGCCGGCCAAGCTACGTCTACAACACGTCACGGTCCCGGCTGATAATCAGGAAGCGCTAATTCAAGGTCACCAACTGAGTCTGACTGCGAATGACCGCACCCTCGTAACGCCGCAAAACCTGGGCTTTTTTGCCCACCATACGACCCTCATCACGGGACCCAACGGCAGTGGTAAATCGACACTCTTGCGTGCCCTGGTAAAACTCGGCCACTATCAAGGGGAGATAACCTACGCTGGAACCGATATTCATCGCCTAAAGCGTCGTCGTTACGCCCGGCAAGTGGCCCTGATGTTTCAATCGGCCGCGACCCAATTTCTCAATGTCACGGTCGATGAGGAACTGGCGTTATCACTCAAAAACAGTTTTGCCGACCATTTTACCCCGGCCATGGCTACCCAGCTCTTAACCGAACTCAACCTAGCCGACCATCGCGAACAAATTATCTATACTCTAAGTAGTGGTCAGCAGAAGAAATTACAACTGCTGTGCATGCTCATCATGGCTCCGGACGTCCTCTTGTTGGACGAACCATTCAAAGGCTTGGACTACCAGTCACTCCAAACGGTCATTCGGATTTTAAAAGACGTTCAACGCGACTTGGATCTAACCTACATTCTAGTAAGCCACCAACTCAGCGGACTCGACACCTTCGCCGACTACCACCTTCAGTTGACGGATCAACACTTCGTCTATCGGGGGGTGAGTGCATGAACCCCAGTCTAAAGTTAGCTTTGCTTGTTCTAGTGGCCTTAGAAATTTCTTTTACCCACGTTTGGACGGTTAACGTGGTCTTGATCGTGGTCAGTCTGATCCTAATGCTTGCGGGTCACGTGTCAGTCAAGCGACTCGCTCTACTGACCCTAATTCCCGCCTTCTTCGGCGGGGCCCTCGTGTGGTCCTTAACGTTACGCGGAACTGCCACTACCCATTTTCTCCTGGTAATCTTCACGCGAATGGTGGCCTACGTCTATATGGGCGGCTGGTTTGCTCAAACGACAGACCCGTTAACCCTCACACGATCGCTGGAACAAAACGCCAAATTACCTTCTAAGTTTGCCTACGGCTTTCTAGCAGCATTCAACCTCATGCCCAAGATTCAAGCCGAGGTCAGCACCATTAAAGCCGCCGCCATGATGCGCGGTCAGGTGCTTCACTTCTGGTCACCCCAACTTTATTTCAAAGTCATCTTAGCTGCTATGAACTGGTCAGACCAGCTCGCCGCCGCCATGACGTCTCACGGCTTTGTCGAGGATGCGCCCCGAACCCATGCCACCACGATTCCACTCGTAGCTCGCGACTGGGTACTCCTCGTCGGTAGCTTGATTCTCGTCCAAATTGGCCTCTTCGTTGGCTTACCCTGATCATTTAAGGAGGACTTACTTTGCTATTTACCACCATCGCGCACAACGCTAACCTAGCCTCCTGGCAGGCTTCCAAGCAGCATCCTTTCATTCAACAACTGCTGGCGGGCACCCTACCATTAGCCACATTCCGTTACTACTTGATTCAGGATCACGCTTACTTACGTGAATTCGGTGCGATTCAAGGCTTGGCGGCGGAGCAGACGACCAATACCGAGATTGCCACGCAACTGCATGCTGGGGCGGAACACCTCCGCCAGGGTGAATTAGCCCCGCGGCAGACCTTCTTTGATCGCCTCAACATCACCGCCGATGAGGTTGCCAACACGCCAGTCGCCCCGACAGGTTACGCCTACACCAGTCACATGTACCGCGCCCTGATGACTCAAGGGACCGCGGGGGCCATTGCCGGCCTGCTTCCTTGTTATTGGCTCTACGCCGAAATTGGGGCCGAGCTTGCTGAACAAGGATCGCCGGTGCCAATCTACCAAGATTGGTTAGAAAGCTACCGTTCCGACGACTATGCTGGTGAGATGACCGATCAGCTGGCTCTCGCTAACCGTGTCGCCACTCCAGCCAACACACCGGCACTACTCGACATTTTTAATAAGAGTAGTTGGTATGAACTTAACTTCTGGCAAATGGCGTTGACCCACGAAACTTGGGAATTATCAGAACCGTCTGGTTTTTCAACCACCCCCTAATGCGCTATAATGAGGGCACTCATAGGAAAAGGTGGTGTTGATGATGAAGAAAATTCAGCAATTAACGTTTCTCCAAACCTTTGGTTATCTGGCATTAGCTCTGGGGGTGATTATCGAGATTTATGCCGCTCTCAGTAATCCCGGAACCCGCCTGAGTGGTGACGAGATGTTCGGGGGCGCAGTGGTCTTAACCTTGGCAGTTGCCTTCATTCACAGCCGACGCCTGCCAACGAATTTAGCGCTGATTGGCCTCAGCACGTTAGGCTTTGCCTACTTCACCTTCATCCACACGCATGCCTGGCTCTGGACCATCCTGCTAGCGATCGCCGTCGCGGCCTTCCTGATTTACTTTTTCGGGTTGCGGGGCGAGGTTCGGCGTAACCAGAGTGAGTGGTTTCACTTTTAAAATTAACGAAAACAGTTGACGATTGGTACCGGTGAGAGCCTCTCACGGTACCTTTTTTAGTGGGTGGGAAACTTGGGTTGCCTGAAAATTTTGAAGTTTGTTCACTTGTCAGTTGCATTGTCGAAATGTGTGCTCCAGGTCAGTCTGGGACACACTCTTCCCATAAAAAAGAATCAGACCAACCGAAGTTGGCCTGATTCCCTGCTTGATAAACTACAAGAGACTTGTAGTCATGTAATCATAATGATTACCATCTTTTAAGTGACACAACCGGCAAGCCGGCTTCGGGGCGGAAAGATTCCCGCATTAGTTGGCAAACGCCCGTAAAACGTGGGTTTGCGGCAGATGAAGAGTAATGGGTTGCGTGCTAAGGTGTGTAACGGTTGTTTCCCCATCGTGACCCATGCATGACGATTAACGCGACACCGTTGTCATCGGACATTTTAAATCCATCCCATCACCTCATGCTTGTTCCAAACGCTTCATGTCCAGCCTACACATCAACTATCACAAAGCGATAACGAGAAGAAAAAATTGTGGTTACACTTCCGTGACGTTTGCCACGCACAATTGTTATATTGGGTATTAGTTTACGCAATTTTTGCTCGTTCATCAAGTAGTATGACGAATTGTCAAATCAAGTGCAACGTTTTCCCATAGAACACTTCAGATGGAGTTTTCCAGCCTAAGACCTTGCGTGGACGATTATTCAACTCTTTAACAAAGTTGCT
>NZ_RHOD01000042.1 GCF_003946095.1 Levilactobacillus lindianensis
GAACCATCCTGACCGTCGCTACCATCGGCATCACTGTCAGAGTCTCCATTATTGTCGGAACCATCTTGACCGTCATTGCCATTAGCATTACCGTTCCCATGATCACCGCCATTCGTATTGCCTTGGGAATCGTCGCCATCACCTATGGACCCACCGCCTTCGTTACCAGTACCGGTATCTTGATCATCCACTTTCTCATAAACATGCACGACCTCCTGCTCTTCACGCAAGAACTTCCCAGCCATCTCACCCTTGGTTTCTTTGTGTCGATAGCCTTCAATTTGGGCTGGCTGGGTTTGATAGGTAGTACCCAATCCTCCCGTCAGCACCTCATCATCCTGAAGCTTGTTGCCATCCGTATCAACGTGAGAAACGGTTACCGGTGCGGGATACGTCGTGAACCGGTAAGTGTTTACATAGGTCCAGAGGACCTTACCGTCTGGGGACCGCACTTCACCCAGCATGGCATTGCGGGCATCATGTTTCAGCATCTCACCAATCGTGAAATTATCATCGGGCCGGGTATACTCCTGATCCGCCAAATGGTCATAACTCAGGCCCTTATCCCCGTCTGAATGGGACTTACCAGCATTAAATTTTAATTTAAAAACGTCGTGGGTTCCTAGGAGATCTCCCGTATCTTCATGTCGATCCTCGCGAGTATAGGCTAGCACAGCGTAACGGTCAAGCGCTTTCATCTCATAGCGTGACCCATCAATCCATGTACTGATATTCTTCAGGTGGCCAGACAACTCATTCCCAGTAAACCGATCCGTCCGTGAGATGACTTGACCCTCACCCTTGAAAACTTCGAAGGGAATCTGACCCAGCGGAGAGAAGTCTGCAATCTGACAATTTGACAGGTCGAGATAGGACAGATTAGTCAAATTCGCTAGTTTTCGCACATCGTCAATTCGATTATTCTTCAGGATTAACGTGTCCAATTTTCTCAGGTTCATCAGTGGCGATAGAATTGTGATATGACCACGAGGTTGTCTGATTGGGTTCTTACCAAAGGCTTCTCGATCCGTCGAATCGAAATTGGTGACCGACCCATCTAAGTCTAAATAAGTTAAATTAGTCGCGTACTCCAAACCTTCCAGACTGAACATTTGAATCGTTTGAACACCCACGCCACTCACGTTTTCCTTGGTCAGTTCCATCTTAGTTAGCAGGCGTAAATCCTTCTTGCTAATATCATCTTCTGTTTTCCAATGCTGTTTGATATTTGGGTCATTATTAAGCGTTTTCAACATAATCTTTCTTAAAGTCGGATTGGGCATCCATTCCCAAATATGCTCGGTTGCCCGTTGCGAACTCGTTTGCTCGGTTGCTGCTGCGTGAACATCTTGCGGTTCTGTGGCCATCCCCACGCTCATCAAAACCGTCGCCGCCGTTAACCATAGACTTGCCTTCACATTTACTGTCATCTTACTCTCCTCCGAGTTTCCCTAATTTTTTTAATTTCTGTCTGTTGTTCTAGCTCCGATAAACAACATCCTAACAGGGAACTTCGGCGAAGGAAACCAATTAAGTTGTACACAATCATTTCACAAAGTATTGGCTTTGCGTCATGAACACCAATCGTTCATTTATCGCACGACCCCTACTGGATAATCAACGTTCATAAGGGTTTATGACAAAACGAAGGCATTATACAAGGCCTATACCAATCAAATCAGCCTCGGATTTCCATCTAAAAAGTTAGTGAAATTAAAAAGACCCAGACGAGTGTCTGAGCCTTGCATCGTTTAGATTAAAGTTTCGAAGTTAATTCAACATCAGGATACTTATCTTTGAACCAGCGTTCGGCGAAACGGTTTTCAAAGAGGAACAATGGCGCACCCTGGCTATCCTTAACCAGTAGATTCCGCGACGACGACATCCGTTCGTCCAATTGGTCGGGGTCGATCCACCGAGCGGTCTTCTTCCCCATTGGTTCCATGATAACTTCCGAATTGTATTCGTTTTGCATCCGGAATTGGAACACTTCGAATTGCAGTTGACCCACGGCACCCAGGATATAGTCACCAGTTGAGTAAGAGGTGTACAGCTGCACAGCCCCTTCTTGAACCAGCTGATTGATCCCTTTGTGGAAGGATTTCTGCTTCATCACGTTCTTAGCAGCCACCCGCACGAAGAGTTCTGGCGTGAATTGTGGGAGCTTTTCAAACTTCACGACTTGCTTCCCCGTATAAATACTATCACCAATCTGGAAATTACCGGTATCATACAGACCGATGATATCACCAGCCACGGCCTTCTCCACGTTCTCTCGCGTATCGGCCATGAACTCAGTCACGTTAGACAACCGAAGTTTCTTGCCCGTCCGTTCCTGAATAACGTCCATCCCCCGGTCAAATTCACCAGAGCAGACCCGCACGAAGGCGATCCGGTCACGGTGCTTGGGGTTCATGTTGGCTTGGATCTTAAAGACAAATCCGGAAAATTCTTCATCAGTTGGGGCAATGTCCTGGTCTTCTTGGGTATGGTGACTCGCCGGCTTAGGGGCGTATTCCAGATACGTTTCCAGGAAGGTCTTAACCCCAAAGTTTGCTAAGGCTGATCCAAAGAAGACTGGCGTCTGGTCCCCACTGGCAATCTTGTCAGCATCAAATTGGTTCCCGGCTTCTTCAATCAACAGCATATTATCGCGAGCTTCTTGGTACAGACCATCGTCGGCCAAGTCATTGTCGGCCGCCAGTTCCCCGTCAGCATCGAGTAGCAGGTATTGGGTATCACCAGATGGCCGGTACAGCGCCACCCGCTGGTGATAACGGTCATACAGGCCTTTTAATTCCTTACCCATCCCAATTGGCCAGTTCATCGGATAGCCTTCGATACCGAGGACATCTTCCAATTCGGCAATCAAGTCCATGGGTTCGCGGCCATCACGGTCCAGCTTGTTCATGAAAGTAAAGATCGGGATGCCTCGCATCTTACAGATCTGGAACAACTTCTTCGTTTGGGGTTCAATCCCCTTGGCGGAGTCGATCACCATGACCGCGGAGTCCACAGCCATCAAGGTCCGATACGTATCTTCTGAGAAGTCTTCATGTCCAGGGGTATCCAAAATATTAATCCGTTTGCCCTGATAGTCGAACTGCATCACAGAACTCGTCACCGAGATCCCACGCTTTTGTTCGATTTCCATCCAGTCGGACTTGGCGAAGTTACCACTCTTCCGCGCCTTAACGGTCCCGGCTTCACGCACCACGCCCCCAAACAACAGCAGTTGTTCGGTAATCGTCGTCTTCCCGGCATCGGGGTGGGAGATGATGGCAAAAGTCCGTCGTTTATCGACAGCTGATGCTAATGTTTTTTCGCTCATAGTTTTTCCTCACAAATTTTTTTGAATTTAGGTTTTCTGAAATTTCAAATTTACGCAACGTTATAATTTTAACACATCTAAGGGCACAATACATGATGCCTGGTATTTCCGGATCACGACACACCATTTCGTGGTATCATTAAAGAATGAACTTATTTAGAATCGGGTGAAATTATGTCGGCGAGTACGGAAGCCCTCATCATCGAAATTATCTTCTGCCTGGGCGCACTCATCGCCCTGGGTGGCATCATCGGGTTGGTCGTGACCAAGAATCGCCACCGAACCCTGCGTCCTGCCATGGCAGTCATTATCAGTGGTGTCGGCATTGTGATCATTGCCAGTCTGCTCAACGTCCTGTTGTTCAAGACCTATGACCAAACACGAGTCAAAAAAGATGACTACTACGAGATTACCAGTCTCACCAGTAACATGCAGGCGTCACTGGCCAGTAGCCAAGCTGCCAACCAACCAGTGACACCGGCGGCTAAGAAAGCTAGCAAGAACGTCACCTATCTGGTCAAGCACATCGCGCAACCAGTCGCCTCACGGCAGGATGCCCAACTGGCACAAAGGGAGCTAACACAGCACCGGCACCCGAACGTTAACCGGGTGAAAGCCGCTTATCAACGAATTCTCAATCGCTACTTCAAACAGATTGTCCAGCAACCACAACGGGCCCAACGATTGAGTCACCACGCCTACCAACAAGCTACCAAAATTAACCATTAAATTTAGTCACAACAAGGGTTCAGGATGACCTAACGTCCTGAACCCTTGTTTTTATTAGCTTTGATTTTCAATCTGTTGCATGATGTAGTCCACGACTTTCAACGCACTCTGACCATCATCAATGGCACAGAAGCGGCGATAAAAGGCCATGAACCGCGCATCGGCACTCATATCCTGCGTCGCTAGCTTCTGCCCCATGAGCGTTAAGAGCTGTGACTCATCATGGGCAATCTCGCCTGGTAGATCGGTTTCATAATTCAAATAGAAGCCGCGCAGGTCGTCCTTATACACCTGGTAGTCGTAAGGATAGAACAAGATTGGTCGCTTGAGATAAGCGTAATCGAAGAAGACCGATGAATAGTCCGTAATTAACAGATCACTGACCAGATACAGTTCCGAAATATTCGGATGACTGGAGAAATCGAAAACGACACCCTCATACCCCCGAATATCCAGCGTATTCGCAATCAGATAGTGCATTCGTAAGATCAGCACCGCATCCTGCCCGAACCGTTTCCGGAATTCAGCCAGTGAGAACGGTAAGTCAAACGTATACTTCCCCTTCTCCGCAAACTGGTTGTCCCGATACGTGGGTGCATAGAGCACCACCTTCTTATCCAGTGGAATTCCCAGTTGCTGTTTGAGCGCATCAATCTCTGCCGGCGTACTGTTCACCAGTTCGTCGTTACGCGGATAGCCAACTTTCAAAATCTGATTGTTGAACCCAAAGGCGGTCCGAAAGACTTGCGTTGCGTAATCATTGGGCGAAATCAAGGCATCCCAGCCATTGGCTTCCTTAACAAAATTAGTATGGTAACGGGCCGTTGTCGTCCCTGGCATGGTCACATTTTCAATATCTAAGCCCAGCCTTTTCAAAGGGGTCCCGTGCCAAGTCTGAATGTAAGTCAGGTAGTCAGGCTTCTTCACCCACAGTGGAAAGCGGGCATTACTAATCCAGAAACTGGCCTTACCTAGCATCCGCGCCCACCTCGTGGTTCGCCGAATCACATAGGGAATGTCATGTTGCCGACAGAATCGCCGCTGTGACCGGTTGATCGACCACACACAGTTGAATTCCGGATAGAGCCGGGTAAAAAGCTGATAGATGGCATATGGTGAGTCACTCACTTGGCGGCCACCAAAGCTTTCAAAAATTAGGGTTGGTCGCTCATAGGGAGTATGCCCGTGCCTGCAGAGTCGTGCCAGATAGGTCAGATTGACCTTATCCAACAATTGTGCCCCCCATTTCACAACTTGGCGTGATTGACCAACAGCGTTAACCACACGTTGTGGCCAGGAAGGTGCCACCGACTCCGTCACTAGAAGGCTATTGTCGAAACGTTTTTCAATGACCACCAATCGCCGCTGTTGCGTGATCAGTTCGGTTGTCTGTCCCGCTAGCGAGCCAGCCAGGACCACACGTTGGTCCCTCGTTTCATCACCGCCGGTTGTCCGGATATAGAGGACTTGCGTTGCGTCGGTGGGTAATTCGGCTAACGGAATTGACACCGTAAATAACCCTTGAATCGCCATCTGGGTAACAGGCCACTCGGTCTCTTGCTGGTCGACTACATTTTTTAACACCAGTTGCTGTTGCGCCAAGGGCTCATGGTTGCCCTGACGCTTTCCTACCACTTGTAGCTGATCCTCGACCAAGTTAATGGCTGTGATAGCCACTTCCGCCGCCGATTGATGGGTATGAACATCCAGAATGGCCATTCCCGCCGCGTCACACCGGAGTTGGCTCGAACTTGTCGCTGAAGTTTGCCAACGATCGCTCAACGACTCACTCTCGATCTGAATGGCCCCCTGCAACGTGGGCTGAGCCAAATTAAGATACAGTTCCCAGGTAAAGTCTCGCCGACCACCCTGCTCAAATTGCAATGCCGTGGAATCAAACGTTACCCGCACCACATGTTGATTGACGACTTGGGTCACGGGAACCGTCAGTGTCGCCTGCGTTTGCCGTTCAAAAAAGGTCACCGTGAGTGCATGAAAGGGTTCCGGAACCTTAATAAGTTCCAGTTCTAGTTCTGATTGCTGATTTGAATGCTGACAGCCTGATAGAATCGCACGCACGATGGCAAACTCCTTAGTAGTTAAAGATTAATTGATTGGGCAGTAAAGGTGAAAGACTTGGGTTGACGGTCAATGGCACAAATAATTGGGAATTTGGGGTTAATGTGCGATTCAAGACGATGTGATACAGCGCGGCACTTGACGTGAAACGTCGATAGTCGGCACATACCACCCCATTGGTCGTGATCTCAGTCGCTGGGATTAACACCGTCTGATCCTCGCCATTCACCGGTGATTGCTGTTGAGCGCGCTCATTCTCCCAGACCACGCGCTCTTCAGGTGACAAGGTGGCGATCATCCCCGACGTTGCTCGCAGATTCAAGACGTGCTGTCTAGTCCGCGTTTGCCGAGTCAGCCGTAAAACGGCCTCTCCACGCCGATTCAGCAGATATTGCGTCTGTGCCACCCCGGATCGCACTTTAGCCAAGGCCACGACAGACCCGTCCAGACCATAGGTAACCGTCTGAACCAGGCGATCCTGGTCATATTGCCGGAGAATCATCGGCGTCTCATCATCCAACTGTCGAAGCTCCGCGACCAGTTGCCCAGAACGCAAGTAGCGTTTCACTTGTTGGGAATGGTCCATAAACAATCGTTCCTCACATTGACTAAGATCAACGGCCTGGCGTTCTTTAGTGGCTAGCACGCGTCCGGCATCGGCAGCAAAGCTATCGGCCAACGTCAGAAAGTTAGCCTGAGCCACCGCCGGATTCCGGGTTGCTAAACGATTCAAATCAGCTCGAATTTTCCAGACCGTCGCCAGTTCCAACGTGACAACTAACAGATCGACACGATCAGCCTCTCGAAGTGCTCGCGCTAGCTGATCCGCAAACGCCACGCGCTGGATATCTTGCGAGCTGGTGATTAAGAAAACGGTCCGTTGCATTCTCAATGCCTCCTCTGAATTTAACCTAATGACATAAAAATCCTTAGTCTACGACTAAGGATTGGTTAACCTATTCTTCAGCCTTCCACTCTTCTTCATCGGTGAGGCCAAGGTCATGCTTAATTTTAGTCGTGGAAATACCTTCCGTCCGTGGTAAGTAAACGACTTCACAGTAATCCTTCAAGAAGTCAAACTTGCCCTTCCAGTCATCACCCATGACAAAAATATCAATATTGTTTTCTTGAACATCTTTAATCTTTTGGTCCCAGGTGGTTTCAGGAATCACGTGGTCCACGTACTTGATGGCTTCCAGAATGTACTTCCGGTCTTCATAAGAAGTGTACGCCCGCTTGCCTTTTTCCACGTTGAATTCATCGGAAGAGACACAAACCGTCAAGTCGTCACCCAGTGCCTTAGCGCGCTTCAATAAACGAACGTGCCCTTTATGCAATAAATCAAACGTCCCATACGTAATTACTTTTTTCATGTCGGTTCTCCTACTTATCTGGTTAATTTCCCCTGGCGGTTCCAGGAGGCGTCTTAAAAATCCAATAACAATCTAAATACTAGCATATTGAGCGGTCACGTCAACTTGAAAACCGCTCCGCGAAGACTTTGTTGTGAAGTTTTAATATTTCACAACGATTTCTGCTCGGTGTGCTCTAATTGCCAAATGCTATAGACATAGGTCACGACCGTCTTAACAATCGCATAGAACGGAATGGCTAGAATCATGCCAAACAGTCCCGCAATATTACCGGCAGCTAATAAGATAATAATAATCGTCAACGGATGAATCTGCAAACTTTTCCCGATAATATTCGGATAAACAAAGTTTCCATCGATCTGTTGGACCACAACCACTACAATAATCACGTAGATAATCAGGTTGGTACTCGTGGCAAATGCCACAATCAATGCCGGAAGAATCCCAATGTAAGGCCCGACATAGGGAATCAGATTACAAATTCCCGCAAAGAGTCCCAGGAGTAAGGCGTACTTCTCACCCACCAGCACGTAACCAATCGCCGTGAAGACTCCCACGAAGAGGCATTCGATGATTTGCCCACCAACATACTTGGCAATCGTCGTGTTCATTCGGCTCAGAAGCTCCGTCGTTTGCTCACCATGCTTAGCTGGCAACCATTTCTGAATCGCTGGCAGAAACTTCTCGCCATCCTTAAGCATATAAAACAGCATGACAGGCACTGTAACGGCGGTTACGGTCACCGTGGTAACTGTTCCAATCACCTGGCCAATGCCGCTGGTAACGCCACCCATGAGGCTCTGAGCGTATTTTGATAGGGCTGCTTGAAGTTGTGTGAGATACTTTGAGAAATCAAGGTTCTTTAACCAGGGTTGCTGGGTCCATTTCCGTAAAGCAATCTCGCTCGAGTGCGCGAAGTCTGGGATACTACCCACCAGCGTCGTAATTTGAGTCGCGAGGCGTGGAATCAACCACATTCCCCCGGCGACCAGAACCGCAACCAACAGGAGAAAGACAACGCTGACGGCTCCGGTGCGGTTCAGATGAAATCGCCGCCACCGGATCTTTTCCAAGACCCGAACGAGTGGATTCAGAAGATAGAACAGCACGCCAGATAACAGCAATGGCACGAAGATCGTCGATAGGAAGATCCCAATTGGTGAAAAGAGAAAGCTAATCTGGGTACAGACCCAAATCAGCGCCGCCACAATCAGGAGCTCAACTGACCAGAACATTAAGCGGGAATTCGCAAGCCATTTCATGGACAAGTTCCTTTCTTTTTTAAAAAAGGAGCGAGCCACGAATGGACTTGCTCCGGATGGTACGGAAGACAACTCTTACAGGTCGAACGTCGTGCCCTACTTAGGACGACGTGACAGTTCCTGATACCGTTGATACCACAGATCGACATAGGCTTTAGAGAAGGGCCCCTTGTGATTGTTAATCCAGTCAACTAACGTCAAGACGTTGGCCTTCAAGATCCGGTCCGTCTCGGCACCATAGTGCCAACGCTGACTGAAGTCTTGATACTCGTCCACGTCCAATAGCCGCTTTTCGCCATCTGGAAAAACCTTCACGTCAAGATCATAATCAATATATTTGAGAGCTTCCTTATCTAAAACATATGGAGAAGCCAAGTTACAGTAATAGGACACTCCATTATCCCGAATCATAGCAACAATATTAAACCAGTAATGCTTGTGAAAATAAACGATCGCGGGCTCTCGGGTCACCCACCGCCGACCATCGTCTTCAGTAACCAACGTGTGGTCATTGACGCCAATGAGGGCGTTCTCGCTTGTTTTGAGTACCATAGTGTCGCGCCAAGTTCGATGCAAACTTCCGTCGTGCTTGTAGCTTTTGATCGTAATGAAGTCGCCTTCCTTAGGTCCTCTAGCTTCGCGCGTCATGTCTAAACCCTACTTTCCAAGTAACGGGTAACTATAAAAATTCATTCAATATTATACCAGATTAACCGGTATTATTGAATAGCTCGTCCAGGATTCATTGGACAAAATACTTGGGGCCGCCATAAATTTGCGCTAAACTAACAGAAACAAACGATGAGGTGAAAATGAAATGACCCAAGCTCCCCTAAGTACTTTCGAACCTTTGATTCCCCAGGTTGCCGACCTTTTAGCCGACGATCCGACACTCGTCAGCTTTTTTAACGACTTAACCACTGGTTATCAACGCGAGTGGGCCCGCTTTATTTTTGGGGTCAAGGCACCAGCAACCAAGGACCGGCACATTGCGGAAATGCGAAAGATTTTAGCTGCGGGCTACAAATCCAAGCGGGCGTACGGTAGTCGGCCAAAATCATAAGTAACCACGATTCTATCTAACTAAGTTAGCAAGCGCAAGAAGAGGCTGTGACATAAGTCTCCAAAATGAAAGCTGGTTGAGAGGAATCTTCGGATTTCTCCCGACCAGCTTTTTGGTA
>NZ_RHOD01000043.1 GCF_003946095.1 Levilactobacillus lindianensis
GTTTGTGGTAAACACCATTTTAAAGGAAGCTGATCTTTTTTGTCCGAACAGCGTTCGGATTAATTTTACAATCTACCTTTTGTCTAACTTTTGTGTTGCACTTCATGCACTTTAAAATGACTCAAGGCTAGTTTTTATTTGCTACTGAGCCATCGTTAATGATGGCCATTTTGTTCTAAAGTACATTCGTGATGACGCAATGATTCACCGATATCTCATCCAGATACTAAGCCTTCTTCTCTCGAATGGAGCCCACCAGATCATCTGTAGCTGGAGCGTTCGCAAGCAATGCGCGAACATCATCAAGATTCACCTTAACATTCCAAACTAAAACACCAACTAACTTATCGGTATCTATGAAATAGACAAGCGATCCATGCGTTCGCCGATCAAAAATCAATTGCAATTTAGGATCAATATTACCGATTGCTTGCCAGGAAATATCAAAAATCATGGAATAGAAGTATGGGGTATGCTGATAGCTCATGTGAGCACCTGCCATATTACGGCCAACTAATTCACCAGAAAGTCGGGCATGGTCCACGTGCTCAATCCGTTGCCGACCCAAGATGTGATCTGGATAAGAGGCAATATCTCCAGCAGACCAGATGGCTGGGTCACTAGTATTGAGATACTCATTAACTTTCACACCACCATCAGCTAAATCCAAACAACTGTCTTCAGCTAAACTAATCCGCGGCGTAACGCCTAACCCAACAATGATCGTATCGGCTGCGATCACCGTACCATCCTTTGTCAATAGAGTCAAGTGGTCACCTTGGCGTTGATATGATTGGACAAACTGACCACTCATCAGTGTGACACCATTGCGTTTGAACGTGGCTTCATACTCAGTCCGAATAGACTCAGGAAATTTACCCTCACCCAGCGCTTTTTCTGGAAAAATCATCGTAACTTCAGTCTCATTTTGGGTCAGTGACGATGCGAGCTCTGTACCAACATATCCACCACCAATGATCACAACTCGCTTGTTCGGACCACTAAATTTACGTAACTTGCGATAATCTGACCACTGTCTAAAGACTAGCACATGTGGATCAGAAGGTCCCTGGATTTGTCTAGGTTCTCCGCCAGTTGCTAGCAATAGCTGTTCATACTTGATTTGCTCACTATCGGCCAATGTAATGACCTTATCTTGCCGATTAATAGCCGTAACCGTTGTCTTGAACTTAAAAGTCACATTGGGATAATTTTCAGCACCAATCTGAATGTTCTCTTCAGTAAATTCATCATCTAGCCATAGTTTTTTACTCAGTGCCGGTCGTTCATATGGGACATCCGCCTCTTGCGAAATAATTAAGATCTCACCCTCTGAATCTTCCTGTCGAATTCCCTTGATGGCATAGCCAGCAACCACTCCGCCACCAACAATGACGTATCGATAGCTGTTTGTCTGATCCAAATCACTCATCTAATCGCCTCCATAACTTTACTTTTTCTAGGATCATTGTAATATAAAAACGCCATGATTCGAAAAATAACGCTCAGAATTGTCAATCGTTGCTTGCTTTTATCAGAATAATAATTTTATTTACATACTGCTACAAAGCTATCAAATATCACTATGATCCAGATGTAAACGGCAGTTATAAAATGTAGGAAAAGGGCGGTGAGAAATTGTCGGTTTTCCTACATTTTTTGATACCATTAATCACATCTTAATCGGGGAGGTTAATGATGTGAGACACGACATTAGAGAAGGAGTGAAACGTTACGTGGATAATGATATCGAACCCAATTATGCCGCTTTAAGCCGACAATATGACGTTGACTATCGCACTGCCAAGAAAGCTTATCAAGAAGTAAAGGAAGGTGACGCCAAGCCACAGAAACCGAAAAAGCAACGCCCTAGCCTGCTTGATCCCTATCGTGATGTTATCAAGGCCAAACTTGAACTGAACTGTTCAGCCATGGTGATTTTTAAGTTCATTCAGAAGAAAGGTTTTCAGGGTCAATATACGATCGTTAAAACCTATTGTGCCTCTATTCGTAAAGCGCGAACGCACAAAGCAACGATCCGAGTTGAACACACTGCTGGTCTTTCAGCCCAAGTTGATTGGAAAGAGGAGATGACGCTTTACAACAAGGAAAATAAGCCCTATCATTTTAATATTTTTCTATATGTCTTACCTTACTCAAAATTAAAATATTTGACTTTGATTTTCGAACGCAGCCAAGATACTTTATTTAATTGCCTTGATGACGCTTTTTGGCACACCGGCGGCGTACCAACTGAGATCTGGTTCGATAACATGAAGCAAGTCGTTGACCATTCAAAATCAAACTTTGGTCACCCCGTTTTCAATGAACGTTTTCGTCAGTTTAGTCAGGATGCCGGCTATAAACCCATCGCTTGTCGCGCTTTTAGACCACAAACTAAAGGCTCAGTTGAAGCATTAGCTCGCACCGTTGAACGTCTACGCCCCTACAATTATGAGTTCTGTGATGGGGTTGAGTTGATTAACTTAGTTGACGATCTCTGCGATGAACTTAATCATGAGGTCTCACAGGCCACCAACGAAATCCCACAAGATAAGTGGCTGGCCGAAGAAAAAGAGTACCTGCACCAGCTACCAGATGACCTACTTAAACCCTTCTTCGAAGAAGACATTACCCGTGTCGTGTCGAAGGAATCAATGGTTATCTTTCGCAAATGCAAATACTCCGTGGATCCACGGTATATCGGACGGACAGTCAATATTGAACTGTCTGATGATGAACATCACATCCAAATTTATTATAACGGAGAATTGATTCGCGCGCACGATATTACAACCCAGCAATTTAATTACAACGAGGATGACCAGATCAATATTCTTGGTTCAGATCTACTTAAGGGACGTAGTGAGATGGACATCAAAGCTTATATTGCGGCCCATATGAGTGCCTATGACGAGGTGTAACATGCGACAAACAACAACTAAATTCCAAGCGTTACTCAATAATCTCGATATTCTAGGATTAAGTAAGATGCACGCCTATTTGCCGGAATATATTGATCAGATCAACGGGCAACAGCTTTCATTTACCGATGCCATGCTTGAGCTGACGAACACTGAATTGGCCTGGACACAAAGCCAACAAATAGCGCGAATCATCAAACGGGCCCGTTTTCCTCAGGCGAAGGCCCTGAGCGCCTTTGATTTTAATTTTCAACCCAGTATTAATAAGCAAGAGATCTTAGGCTTTCAGGACCTAGCCTTTCTCGAACAACACAAGAATCTGATTTTCATTGGTAGTCCTGGTGTGGGGAAAACGCATCTAGCGATTGGTATCGGTATTGAGGCTTGTCATCAGGGTAAACGAGCTTTTTTTATCAACTGTCATGAACTATTGGCGCATTTACGGGCAGCTGATGCTAAAGGGACGTTAGACCGTAACATTAGTCGTTATGCCCGCTACGAGCTATTGATCATTGATGAGATCGGTTATTTACCGATCAATCATGATGAAGCCAATCTTTTGTTTCAATTGATCAATGCACGGTATGAGCGGCATTCAACCATTATTACAAGTAATAGCGACCTCTCAAACTGGGTCGAAACTTTTCAAAATCCGACTGTTACTGCCGCTATTCTAGATCGGTTGGTTCATCATGCCTACGTAATTAAAATCACCGGTAAATCTTATCGAATTAAGGGAGCCGATTGACCGCCACAAACCTACATTTTTTAACCGCCATAAACCTACATTTTTACGCCGCCCTTGACACCAGATTTAGAATTGCGGATAACACAGCATAAAATAATATTATTTTAATTAAAAAAACTCAATTTTTAAGGTAATCATTTTTGATTTTAATTTGAAGTAACAATATTCGAAGAGTTGTCATTTTTCTTGGTCATTTCTCGGATTTTAGTGGAGTTAGAAGTTTCAAGTGGTCCGCTCTGCTATGATTCTCTCATGTAAACATCATCTTTGTATATTGAATTTCTTTCGATATCTGATAAAGGTCGTCCGTTTAATCCCTATATTACGGGCAACATCTACATCACTCATACCCGTTTGATAAAGCTTAAAAGCGTGTTGCAAACGGGGATCATCTTTGGCATATTGGGGTTTGCGCCCATGATATTTACCCTGCTGCTTAGCTAAGGCAATCCCTTGTTGCTGGCGCTCAATGATTCGCTTACGTTCACTTTCGGCCTGATACTTATAGAGTTCAATAATCAAGTTGGTCATCAGTTGACGTAAATTTGGGTCAGCAATCCCGGTCATGGACGGCAAATTTAACACATCTAGGGTGGCACCCTTATTTTGAATGGAGTTCATGATTTTAGTTAAATCCTGATTGTTTCTGCCTAAGCGATCTAATTCAGTGACCATTACAATATCACCCTCACGAATATAGGCCAGCATTTTTTGCAGTTCTGGCCGATTAGTGTTAGCCCCACTTAATTTATCCGTAAATAATTTATCAACGTCTTTTAAAGCCGCTAACTGTCGATCTAAATGTTGCTCCTTGGAACTCACACGCGCATAACCGATTTTAGCCATTTCCAATTCTCCTTTTGGACAGTTCTAATGAACACTTGTAATTCCTAGTATAGCACAGAAATAAAAAAGACCATTAGGGTATACCCTAGTGGCCGTTTTGATCCATTATCAATGGCTTTTTAAATTAGGGCCTAGTACTTTTGGAATGGAAATACTTTCCAACACCAAAAATTCTAGACCCAGAGCGCCTGAGTAACCTCATCAAGACCTACAGGTCGTGCGGTGAGCCAATGGACATCGCCATTGCCACACTGAGGAAAAACCTCAGAGGCGTTTTGAATGCTTCTCAAACCAAGCTTTCAAATGGCCCACTAGAAGGCATTAACCGTAAGATCAAAGCGCTAAAGCGCAGCTGTTATGGATTTGCCAATCAAGAGCGCATGTTTGAACGG
Source organism: Levilactobacillus lindianensis (assembly GCF_003946095.1). Taxonomy (GTDB): domain Bacteria; phylum Bacillota; class Bacilli; order Lactobacillales; family Lactobacillaceae; genus Levilactobacillus; species Levilactobacillus lindianensis. The sequence goes on from NZ_RHOD01000043.1 coordinate 4,911, forward strand.
ATCTACCAACTGATTGCCTAGAAAAGTCAGTGTACGACACCCCGGGGAGGAGTGTGCCCAAAAACAGGGCTACAGAGCATAATTGCGGCCATCTGACTTCTCAAACGGAGTTTTTCGGTTCAATAACAAAAAGCCCACTCCGAAGAGTGGACCTTTCAAAAGATAAAAACTATTAATCAACACCATTTGACACAGAGCCAGAATAATAATATTCTTCAGGGCCCTCTTTAAATAATCTATATTCACTACAGATATATTTATTTAATGGTTAATCATTACGACGTTTCTTGATACCAAGAAAACCGAGTAAACTTCCAAACATTGCCAACAAAATACCAATAAATGACATTGTTTGACTTTGACTATTGTTTTCACCAGTTTGAGGTAATTCTGGTGAATTAACAGCACCGTTGTTAACTTTAGATCCTGTATTAGTCGACGTATTGATTACTCCATTGTTAGTAGCGTTACTTGGCTGGGAAGGATTCCCTGGTTGGTTAGAACTGGAATTTCCTGTGTCCGTACCATTACCTGGCTTCCCCGGTTGATTGAGCCCAGTGCCGCCATTGTTATCTGTTGCGGGGTTCTTCGTGTAAACATAGGTAACAGTCTGATCCTGATCCGTAAAGCTCCCCGTAGGGTTCCCTTGGACTTCTTTGAAGGTGTAGCCTGGCACATCCTTTTGGGTCGTTGAATATGGATCGCCTACATTACCAGAAGCAATAACGTCGTCAGCGATTGGATTGCCGTTTTCATCAACATACTTAGCTGTGACGTTACCGCCAGCAACTGGAGTCTTGGTATAGGTAACCGTGAATTCTAAGTCCTTTGAGTCCCCATTAACTGTTTGCTTGTCAATTTGCGCCTTGTCAGCTGTATAACCCTTTAATTCAGGACTTGTGACTGCGGCAAAGCTTTGATCTGCTGACCAAGGACCATACGTCTTTTCCCCAGTTACTGCGTCAGTTGAGACTTGACGCGTAAAGGTCACTTGAGCGGTGTTATCAGCAGGAGTTTGATTACCAGCGCCTTGATAATGAATAGTTTCTGTAACGGTTTTGGCCTCTGTAGACTGAATGTTTTGATGCTTCAAGTGAACCGTGAAATTCTGATCAGTTGTGTCATCATTGTCGAACGTCAATTCTGCTGGATAGCCATCGGTGACCAACTCATACCCTTGTGTCTTATAATCGGCAATGCTACCGCTGGTACTATAGCTGGATTTTGAACCCGTTGTTCCTGAGATTGAGTCCGTCTTTAAAGTTTTTCCAGTCGTATCATCAACGTAGCTGACACTACCTTTTTGCTTATCTGCTGTATAGGTGATCGTTGTATCTTTCGTCGGATCACTTGGCTGATAACTGCTACCTGGTGTCAAAACATGACCTTCTGGATCATGTGCTGTATAACCTGGTACCGTCGGTACACCGGCTGGTGTAACCTTTGTCGCATCACTTGGGTCATTTGGATAGACTACTGTTGGTGCTCCAGGGAAGTTCTGATCACTTGAGCTTGGTACCAATGATCCGACTTTCGTGTATGTCACGGTCTCATTAACATCTGGTGAATCGGCATCCACAGTTACGGCAGCTACCTGCGCTTTATCAGCTACATATCCCGGCACCACTGGGCTAACAACAGCAGGAAAGGTTGCATCACCATTTGTTGCTGTCCGGGCTGTTGTTCCAGCACCGGTTGAATCGGCCTTTCCTGCACTACTACTTGCACCAGTTGAATCGGCCTTCATTGCACTGCTGCTACTTGCACTGGTTGAATCGGCCTTCGTTGCACTGCTACTACTTGCTGCAGTAGCTGCTGGTTGAGCAGCACTCTTCTTATCACTGGCACTGCTTGCTACAGTAGCTGCTGGTTGAGCAGCACTCTTCTTATCACTGGCACTGCTTGCTACAGTAGCTGCTGGTTGAGCAGCACTCTTCTTATCACTGGCACTGCTTGCTACAGTAGCTGCTGATTGAGCAGCGCTCTTCGTATCACTAGTGCTTTTTACAGTGGCGGCAGTTAAGTTCCCTGAGGTGGTATCAGCATGAACTGCTACCGTTGATACCCCACCGAAGACAACAAAAGACATTGTAGCAATTGCGGCAAAAACGAATTTTTTGCCATCTTTATACATTTTATAATGTAATTTCTTTTCTCCCATTATAAATTCCCTCCCTTATATTGAGCTGACCTACTTTTAATCTACTTTTAATCTACTTTTAATTATATACTTTTAGAATAGAATGACATACCTAATTCTGCAAAATAAAGCACTTTTTTGTAAATAGTCAGGGAGATATCATGAATCAGTCAACTTTTCAGCTACTTGGTAATGTTGCTTCAGCAGATTTCTACCTTTGTGAAGGCAGTGATATTACTTTAATATCTGATAATAATGCCTATAATATGAAAGCTTTAGCCCAAGAAGTGCTTAAACTGCGTGTTCCTAATTCTTTGACCGTTATTGATTTAAACAACTTCTACGTTGGTATGATCCCTATTGATCATAATCAGATATTGGTTCACCGCTAGTTTGTGCCACATCAAAGACGGGTAGATAGCGATAACCGACAATGGCGCGCTCATCGGTGGTATCAAGACGCTTCTGCTCGGCTGGTGTTAGCTTCTTAATGATCGGAGCCGCAATCCGAATCGCTTTTGCGCCCCGGTTGACGGTGCGGTTAAAAGCCTTCTGCCATTGCTTAAAACCGGCGACTTGAGTGGCTTGAGGATTTTGCGCATAAATTAAATCAATGTTTCTGGCGCTATAACGATGAAATTTAGCCAGGGTATTGAGATACTTTTTAAATTGGTCACTATCAGTTAATTTTAGGATTTGCTGTTCAGCCTGGGCGACTAATTGTGCTTTCCAAGCCTTAACATCTGCTTTATTTGGCATAAGTTACCCCTCCTCATCTTCAAAAATATCATTCAATGTTGGCAATGATCTTATTTGAATCGGGGTCGTGCCATAAAGGGCAACGTAGCCATCGGCTAATTTTTGCCAAGCCACTTGATAATAAGCCCCATTTTCAGTAATTTCTTTTAAATACTTATAGGCTCCTTTAATTTTACATTTAGATTACAAGTGCATGCCCCCATCTTCATGCCGGTTTCGAGTTTGGTGTTGCCGTTGCTTTTTCGTCATTTCCCACTCAGTCTTCTTTAAACCTTGCGCCTGTCTTTGTCGTTGGTAATCTTCATCACGAGCATATAGAACAGTCATGATTGCGTCACTAAAGGCCGTCTTTAAGTAATAGTCTGGACTAACTGGCTTGTAATTTAGCGGTTGATAATGTCCGATATTTTCTTTTCTGTACTGGTCGTCCTTGGCTTGTTGCCCTTTTAACTGCTTTTGGATTTTCTCGATCTGACTGTTCTTAATCGTCGGATCGGCTTTGCATTCACCCAAAAAGAGTTGTTTAGTGCCATCATGCTTTAAAACCCGTTGTAAGTGATGATTTTCTAACTGATCTAAGCTAAGCTGTCCCGATAAATAAGCTAGTCCTTGTTGATGTTCTTGGGGACTGAACACCTGTGGTGGATTTGCTTGCCACTGTTCAATTGTTTCAGCCTGACATGGCTTTAAAACAGGATCATAGTACATCACGGCTGTATAGGCTTGTTCCTGTTTAATCAATGGCAATCCATCTAAATCGCCTTTGGGAAAGGCCCTTTTCAATACTTCATGGTATTGCGTTTTAATGACTTGCTTAACGGCCATGATTGCCCGTAGGTCTTTGACTGCTCGAGTAATCTTTTGCTGCTCGGTTGGTGAATACTTTTCTAGTAGACCTTGATCAACGTGTTCTAGACTTTCTAAGCTATCATCATGAATCATCAGCGTATATTTAAGCTCGATTTTGACTTCCTTTTCTTGTTGCATTAATAACTTAAAACCAACGTATGGCCGCTTGGTAAAGGTCAATAATTGCTGGGTCAATAAATCATCACGAATATTCATTAAACGTTCGTTTAATTCACTGCCTTTGAAAACTGTTTGCTCGCTTTCGGTTTCCTTAATTAATTCTCGTCTTTCAGCTTGCGTGGTCTGTTCAAAATTAAGCTCTGGATAAAGTTTTTTCGTGGTACGATCGACCACTTTGTTTAAGAGTTCATCTGCCTTTTTTAATGAGCTTTCTTGTTGGTTAATTGTCAATAATTGTTTAGTCACATCTTCACCAACTGCATGTTTAATTAAGGTGCTATTTTTCCAATTAAATAGCATGCGCCGCTTATCATCTAAACTTTCCAAACTAATATAAGTTTTCAGTTCGTGGCTTAACTCTTTGACCACTTTTTTCTCGTTAAACGAGAAGTGTTTACTTAGGCTATCTAAGTGACCTCGATTAATTACTTTTTCTTGATTGTTTTTATAATTCGCTTTGGTCTTACGATATTTCTTAACTTGTTGGTTAAATTCTTTCCTTTTACTCCGCTTACTATTGATTCCCTCATGTTGAGTTGGAACTTCATCTATTCCTTGATTTTCAAAAGATTTTTCACTGATCCGATCCGGAATATTTTTTTGCTCTAAAACCTGATTGACACTAACTGCCCAATTATGACGCCATTCAATTATTTTTTCTTTCTTATCCCAATCGACCATCAGTATCTTTCTACTCTTAGGGTACTTGCTAGTTCCGGTATACATTTTATTGCCATTCTCATCTAAAATATATTGCTTTTTACTCTTGATTCCCCATGTTCCGTCTGGGTTAAATGGTCGGTTAGTTAACATCACATGTGCGTGCGGATTATCT
>NZ_RHOD01000044.1 GCF_003946095.1 Levilactobacillus lindianensis
GGGCTTTTAATTTACAAAAAAATCCTGTTAATAGATTACCACTCTGGCAATCCATCAACAGGAAAAAGTATAGAACCAAATGTTAAAGCTCATCGCAATTGGCGGTGAGCTTTTTTATAAAGTAAAACGTGTTATAAATAATTTTTGAAATAAGGCTTGCCTTAAAGTCCACATGAGGGGGTATACTTTTGCCGTTAAATAAAATATGGGGAGAACCACTTTATGAAAAAAAGAGGATTTTTGATTTTGGGGCTTGGCCTGTTAGCTTTAGGGTTGTCGGCCTGTGGCCTTAGTAATCGGAGCGATGCGGCAACGTTGCCTAACGCTAGTAAATACGAGCCAACGCTGTTCTTTCACGGCTGGGGCAGTAGTATGCACGCCGAGGAACAGATGGCGCATTCACTGGTAAACGCTGGCCTAACGCACACTATTATTCAGGCAACCGTTTCGAAAAAGGGAAAGGTTTCGCTAAAGGGTCACTTCCGCGAAGGTGATTACCATCCAATCGTCGAGGTTGGGTTTGAAGACAATCATAATGCCAGTTCGCAGCAGTGGGGGCAATGGGCCAAGGCAACTGTGATTAAGTTGCAGCAGACCTATCACACAAAGAAGTTCAATATGGTTGGCCACTCGATGGGTAACATGGCCATTATGTTTTACTTACGGGACAATAACCGCAGTTTACCAAAATTACAGAAACAGGTTGATATTGCCGGCCACTTTAACGGAATTCTTGGTATGAATGATGAGCCCAATCGAATGAAGCTGCAGGCCAATGGCAAGCCTGAGAAGATGCAAACGGATTATAAGCGGCTGCTAGGTCTCCGTAAAACTTACCCGAATGAAGCTGCGGTTCTAAATATTTATGGCGATAAGAATGATGGGTCGCATTCGGATGGATCAGTCAGTAACGCTTCCTCCCAATCATTACGATACCTGGTCTCAGTCCGAGCCAAGTCCTATCAGGAACGTAAGATTGTTGGGGCCAGTGCGCAGCATAGCAAGTTACACAACAACATAAAGGTCGATAAACTGTTGATTAGTTTTTTACGGAATTAGTCGGTGTTAGTGTTTAATCATAGATAATTAAACAGATACAGCAAATCCAGATGGTTGGAGATGCTGTATCTGTTTTTTAGTGACATTTTGGCCAGTTCTTTGATCTTTTTAATAACGCTTGGACATAGCTTCTAACTGAGCTTTGCACATTTCTTCTGGAGTTTGTCCTGGATGATCTGGTAATCCGTAGTGGGCGACATCTATAAGCAACATTCGACAAAAATCATTAATGGTCAATCCCTTTTTGGCCAGCTCTGCTTGAGCACGAAGTTTAATATCAGGGTCAATACGAATGCTGAACAGGACATCTTTTGGGTTTTTATCTGTCATTTAATGTTCACCTCTGTTATTCAGCGTACAACTTATTAAGAACTATTCAACGGAAACGTCTTCAATTTGACTTATTGGAGATTGGAAGATAATTATTGTGAATTCATCGGCAACTAATCTGAAGCCCTTGCGAAAAATCAATTTTCTAGTAGGATAGGGACTATGACAAAACAAGTAAACGCAACTGGTCAGCTCAGCGGTGGCAAATTGAGCTGGGTGCTGGTAGTTGGTTTGGTTAGTTTCGGGTGTGGTGTTCTTCCTGCCCCAGTATCTCCAACTGAGTCCTGGCGCTACGGCGCTAACCGCGGGACTGGAGCTCTTGCCGTGGACGGGGACATTAGTTGTGGTGGCTCCCTTTGCCGGACGAGCAGTCGATAGATTTGGCGAACGGTGGGTAGCCACGCTAGGGTTGGCACTTCAAGGTTTAGGTTATCTGTTAATCGCCATATGCGTTCATAAAAGTTATGGCTGGTTGATTGTACCGCTAATGCTGGCAAGGGTTGGGTTGTCAATGGCTGGACCAGCCTTGCAGAAGACCGTTCTGGGAGCCGTTCCACGCTCAGCAATTGGCCAGGCTTCGGGAATCTATAATGTTTTTCGCTTGCTAGGTGGGGCATTAGGGACCACTGTTGCCGTGATGATTTTTTACCAGTTCCAGAGTAGGGATTTTGTCCGTGGATTTCAAGCGACGATGTGGGGGACGGGCATGGTGTCATTGCTGGGAGTGGTGTGGTCATGGCGGTTGGCGTCTAATGTGCCTCGAAGTTAGAGCAGGTTCAATTCAGTTTTTAAATCGATGCTAATTATGGCTGTTTTACATACAATCAGTTTTGATGGTTCCGTAGTGATAAGCAAATCGACTTTTGCAAAACCCGCTAAATTGTATTAGGTCCGGTGGTTTATTGATTGTTGTTAAAATTGATTGTGGTCACGCAAAAATGTGATGTGGGGTGCGATAGTTATTTATCAGCGGTTCCTTCTTGACGACTTCCATTTCCTCGATTAGGCTTGAAATGAAGTGGTAATTGGCCGGGGCTTGCTTGAGACCTATCAACAGGCATTACCGTTTATGCTTATCATGCCATTGACCGTTTTCAATTTTGAAAACGACGTGCTTATCATAGTCAGAACTAAACAGGGGGTGGTGTCGTGGAAATGACAAAAGAGGAATTGATTAAATTCAGTAGTCAGGGTAGGCAGGTGGTCGTCGATGAACCTTTCAATAATCCAGCGCATCGGAATCAAATTATTTTCGACGCAATGCGGCATTCAACAAGTAAAAAAATATTTGGTCTAGCTTATCATAACGATGAAGGCTTATACCTGGATCTCAAGTGTGAGACGGGGAAGATTGATGAGTTGGTTGCGAACTTCCCCTACATTTTAGCTGGGAAGCATTTCACCAAACAACATTGGATCACCCTGGATATTCACCGGCTGACCTCGAAGTCTGAACTGGCCAATCTAGTGGATGCGAGTGACCAATTGACTGATTAACGTAAGCGCAAGCTCAGTACGACTCAGTTGGTCACTACAAAAGGTGTGTAATTGAGTAGAAGAGAACGACAAGTAGGAGGCGCTTTCAATTTAGTAGGAAACTCGTAAACCAAACACACCGCAAAATGACTAACTCCGTGAGATCATACAGAGCTAGTCATTTTGTGGTATCTCACCCTGATTAATAAAGGTTTGTGGGTGATTTAATTTTTGAAAGTTCTTATCAGTAAGCTTGACCATGCCACCACCAACTGAAGTACCAGTCAACTTGGCAGGATGGTAATTTGAATAAACCTACATAGTTCGGATGAAGTTGTTGCGCATGTGGTGCATCACATACCGGCCAATTGTTTTGTCTATGTCGTTGGTCTTAACGTTAGAGCAAGTACAAAGCGAGTCAGACCAATCACAATAATCCCACTGAAAAACGCACGGGCACCAATAAACGCTGAGTGGGCACCAAAAAATGATTGGACTGTTACCAGTAATCCAGTCCCGATGGAACCACCCACTTGTCGTAATGTATTCACCATAGCGCTTCCGTGATTAAGAAGCTTATCTGGTAGCACGTTCAAGGCTTCTGTCGTTAGTGGCGTCATTACGAGAGAATTACCCATCATTTTGAATATTAAGCATGTCGCCATCATAATCAATGAGCTATGAACGTTTAAAAATAAGAATGGTATCATCGAGATTGAAACAACTAGACTCCAGATTACGCCTAAGATCCTTCCACCAACGTGGTCATACAAACGCCCAGCAATCAATGAGGTTAACCCGCTAGCAAGTGCTCCAGGCAATAAGACCAACGCAGATGTCAGGGCTGTGTGATGCATTGCTGACTGAATTAGAGTAGGAAGAATGGCCTGGGGTCCAATTAGCGTGATAAACGACAGCATTACTAAGATTAGTGAGATGGAGAACTGACGATTTTTAAAAATACGGAAATCCAGCATCGGCTTAGTCAGCTGTCGTTCGCGATGAATGAAGATTGCAATAAAAATAACGCCGATTGCGATTGAAAGTGTTCCCAAACGTTGACTCTGATTGATGCTGCCGGTGCCATAAAGTAGGACACCAAAGCCTAGTGTTGAGTAGGCGATAGAACGATAGTCGACACGGTTGTTCTGCCGTTGTGGGGTGCCGACATTTTGCATCCCAAAGATAGTGGCAATAATCAGGGCTACCCCGATTGGAAATACAAGCCAAAACAGATAACGCCATGTCAATCGACTGATGATAAAGCCAGCAATTGTCGGACCAATCAGCGGTGCAAAACCGGTGGTAACCCCAATGATACCCATAACAGAACCATGTTTAGCCTTATCAACAATTGAGAACATCACGACTTGCATCAAGGGAATGATAATTCCGGCGCCAATTGCTTGGATAAGACGAGAAATCAATAGTAGTAGAAAACTTGGTGAGATTGCGGATAATAAGGTTCCTAGCGTAAATGAAATAAGCGCGAACAGCATTAGCTGACGGGTACTAAAACGACTGATTAAATAAGCTGTAACTGGAATCCAAACACCATTGACTAACATGTAAGCCGTAGTTAGCCATTGTACGGTAGAACTGCTGATAGAGAGCGTTCGCATAATATCTGGAAAAGCAGTAAACAGTAGTGTCTGGTTCAAGATAGAAATAAATGCGCTTAAACTGAATATGAGGAGCATTGTTTTTACATGATACTGTTTAGTTTTTGACATAGTAACCTCCAAAATCGGCACCTTAAGTTGTAAGTACAACTTAAGGTATAACTTATGCTATAACACTTTCTATTTTAAGTCAATTGCTTTAATATTTAACTACAACATGAAAAGAGGGTGCACAAGTGACAGAAAAACGGATTGCAACAACAGCTGAATTAATCTATCAAGTTGGCCAATTAGAAGGTCAGATTATCCAACGGCAGCTAGCCGATATTGGCATAAGAATGGATCATGCTAGATTACTTCATTACGTAGGTGAGACGCCTGGAACTAATCAAGTCAGATTGGCTAAGTACCTAAACGTGCAGCCAGCAACACTGACCAATATGATCAAGAAGTTAGAGAAACAGAATTTGGTCGTAAGACGGATAGATCCAGAAGACTCACATCAGCGGCAAGTTTTTTTGCTACCCCAAGGCGAAGAAACTGCCGGAAAAATTACTAAAACTTTTCATCAGTTAAATGATATTGTTGCGTCGGTAAATTTAGCGCAACAGGGTAGCCTATGTTTGTTGTCTAAGCGGTTGCGTGATTATTTAGCAAAGCTAACATGATATAAAGAGTAATTATTGCTATTTACAAAATGGATGGACAGTCAGTATAGGAAGTCGATAAAGGCCAGATTTCCATTTTCCAAGAAGTCTGGCCTTTCTAAATTCGTCGTACATTTTACTTGGTTTGATAATTACATTTTCTCCAGCCCACGCCGCTGTTCCTCATCAATGATATGAGTATACAGCCCAGTCGCGCTGGTTGAGTTCTGTCCCAGCTGAGTAGCCACGAGCTGTTCATTCTTGGTGGCCAGGTAGAGTTTTGAAGCTAAGGTGTGGCGAAGCTTGTGGGGCGTGATACGGACCTTAAAGGCGGCCGAGTATTTGGCGACCATTTTCTCGATAGAATTGGCCTGCATCCGTGAGGCTTGGCCCCGATAGCTGCTTAGGAACAGGGCCCGATCGCTGTTCGTGGCGTGATAAATGGCGGTGCGGTGTGCCAGGTAATCTTGAATATAGGGCAGTGTCCAGGGGGCAATGGGCACTGTGTCTCGTTGACCACCCTTACGGACGACGCCAATAGTACCCGTCTTGAGATTCAGATGGCGGAGATCGGCGTTTGCGGCTTCGGAAACGCGCAGGCCACTGCCTAGTAGTAAGGCGTTGATCGCGAGGTCGCGGACCTTATCGCGATGGAAATACCGCTGCTTAGCGAGTGAAAGCTGCTCCCCATATTTGTGATCGATGAATTCCAGGTAATCATGGTCGGTATTACCTAGCATCAGCTTGGATTTCAGATTGGCCGCACGAGTCGCGTAGGTTTCACTGGTTCTGACCAGCGCAATCTTATGCATGACGTTACGATCGAAGTAGGCTTCACCATGCTCGTCTTCCGTGTCCTCTGTAAGGTACTTAAATAGCGATGAGAGGGCATTTAGAGAACGGTTAATGGTCGGATGAGTTCGACTGCCAGGGGCGCCTGTGAGCTTCGTTTGATTCAACAGGGCGGACTTATATAATTCGACCGTTTCTTTTTTTAAAGTAGCCAAGACCTGAATATCAATATCGGCGGGGTGGGTGGCCAAAGTCAGGCCCTCACTGATGAGCCAGTTAAAGAAACGGCGGTATTCAGTCAGGTATTGATACAATGTTGCCGGGGAAAGGGGCACAGTGGCCTTGGCCTGATAGTATTCTTGAACGTACCAGGGCGCATTGGCCAGTTCTTCATTGATTAATTTTAAGTAGTGTTGCTTTTCCATAGAAGCGGCCTCCAAACGTATGTTCTCATATAGCTACTATGATACCGGGAATCGAGATAATTGGCAAGCCCCCCGCTGGTTTTACTGGTGACTACTCTCTTTAAAATATTTGTTTTAATGAAAGTAGTCGATTACTTCGGTAATCGTATTTTGATTTAGATGGCCACTCGTAGCACTCGGAATTGTTGCTGTACCAGTGCTTAGCGCGTCTTTTGAGACAATACATAAGCTTAATCGTAGCAAATATATGGTACTGCTCACAGTTACAAAAGCAGCCACAAATCCCGGTTTTACAAGACTTTAACACTTAATAATGCTGAAGATGACATCCTACGTGGCTAGTTGATAGAACCAGCCGCAAGTCCGAATATAGTTACCTGATAGCCGCTGGGACGCCTGATTCGCGCCAGTTCAGCAAGTCTAAGGCACTTGACCTTACAAGATCCCATTGACCTTGACCTGATCGGCGACACATCAGCAATGACTTCTGGGTTGCCAGGCAATCCGTTGGACAGCGACGTTACGGATACCCAGCCAAACTAATCATCGGTTTATTGATTTTGAACGTTGATTCTAAGCACACGTTCAGGAATTAGAGGGAGACCTCATCACGAGAATCGTGTAGAATACGCCTCTAAAAGTCGTATTTAGTGGTAAATAGACATGTTGGCAGCTGGTGAGCTAAACTTATCAGACATTACCCAGAAAAGGTTAAATCGTACTTACTAGCAAGATGAGTCTTCACGATTTCGGTTTTAGTAGCATACGTTTGATTTTTATGGGACGACCGCTTAGTCGGTACTTATAAGTTGTGGTCAGCAGACGACAACTGCCGTTAACATGTTGTTGAACTGACAAGTTTAAATGATAGTGTCAAATAAAGAAAGGGAACGGTAATCCTAACCTCGAAATCCGATTATTTTCTCTACTTTACATAATATATATTATCGAAAGTAGACCTAAAGTCCTTAAAATTACTCTTCCACTGAGATCTTTCAAAATCTTCGTTCTTTAAGTCATGGATCACTTCTTGCAAATTTTTTCCGATCAATTAAAGTTTCCCTAACTCAATTAAAATCCGTTTCGTAATTGGCGTTAAGTTATTTGGTAAATCCGCTAGCGCAAAATAACCGATCGTTTCGATTTCTGAACTCGTGACGTTTTGCTGGCCCGTTGCTGTCAATTCATATACGGCGGTCACGGAATCAATCCGATCCTGGTTTGGATATGTGTATTGCATGCCAGCACCACTGACAACTGTCAGCAGATTTGCCTGATGACCAGCCAGCCCGGTTTCTTCGTGTAATTCACGTTGTGCGGTGGTCACTAGTGACTCGTTTAGTTCTTTGGAGCCGGCTGGCAATCCCCAAAGCTGGTTATCGGTTCGTTTGACTAACAGTAATTGCTGCTGATTGTTAGTGACAAATGCCGCGGCACCCACCACAATCAAGGGTTGTGAACCGGTCATCTTTCTTAGATCTAGCACGTATCCCATCAAAGCACCTCCAGTGATTTTAAACTAATTGTAACATGCAAAAAGTGGCCTTACTAGTCCTGTAAGGCCACTCATTCAAGCTATTCTTGAGTCCAATGTTGCTTAATAAAGTCCTCGCGACCGCCCATTTCTTCAATCTGGTAGCGGAATGGGTTCTTTTGGTAGAAGTCTTGGTGTTCTTCCTCGGCGGGATAGAACGGTTGGACGTCCTCAATAGTTGTGACGATCGGGTCGTCGAACTGGCCACTGGCGGCTAACTTAGCCTTTGAAGCCTCGGCGGCCTGTCGTTGCTCCGGACTATTGACGAAGATGACTGGCCGGTAACTATCGCCGCGATCTTGGAACTGACCACTGGCATCGGTCGGATCCGTTTGCCGCCAATAGATTTCGACTAGGTCTGCGTAACTGATGATAGCTGGGTCAAAGGTAATCTCAACGGCTTCAGTATGTCCAGTCGTATGACTGGCAACGTCGGCGTACGTTGGATTGACCGTATGGCCACCCGTATAGCCGGAAACTACGCTCTTGATGCCGGGCTGGGTGTCGAATGGCCGAACCATACACCAGAAACAGCCACCGGCGAAAATTGCTGTTTGTGTCTCGCTCATTGTCATCACTCCTTATTTATTGGGAAAGAGACTCTCAAAGCCGTGGTAACCGCTGGCTTCTAACTGATCCGCTGGAATAAACTTCAGAGCAGCGGAGTTAATGCAGTAACGAAGTCCCCCACGATCCTGTGGGCCATCGTTAAAGACGTGCCCGAGATGCGAATGGGCATCCGTGCTGGTGACTTCCTGGCGGATCATGCCAAATGAGTGGTCGGTATGCTCTTGAACGTTGGCGGCGTCGATCGGTTTCGTGAAGGATGGCCAACCACAGCCGGCATCGTATTTGTCAGTTGAACTGAACAGTGGTTGCCCACTGACCACGTCGACGTAGATCCCTACTTCGTTAAATTGGTCATACTTCCCGGTAAAAGCGGGTTCTGTGGCTGCGTTCTGAGTCACCGCAAATTCTTCGGTGGTCAGTCGTTGCCGCAGGTCTTCTTTTGATTCGTTTGAATTCATGAGGATTCCTCCAATCGATTGTGCACAACTCATTACTCTTTCAGTTTAAAGGTTTTCCCATAAAAGGCAATTAATTAGCCTGTAAAGCCATAACGATCACAGCAAAAAGAGGCTGTGACATAACTGACCTCTATAGAACAAGAATAAGGCACGAAACCGAATTTTGGTTTCGTGCCTTATTTCTATGCTCTTGATTCTTAATCCATTTTTCTCTAGTAGAGACTAACTTGAGGATGTTCAATGCCAGAACGAGGATTCCAGTTTCTTTTTTGACCTTTTCTAGGCCGCGTACCGAATAGCGATGGAAATGCAAATAAGCCTTCGTCTTGCCAAAAATTGGCTCTACATCAATCTTTCGACGCCCATAGATAGCCTTGTTTTCTGGTTTTGAAAGCTGTGTGCGTTCCTTAG
>NZ_RHOD01000045.1 GCF_003946095.1 Levilactobacillus lindianensis
CGTCTAATTTCTCGTGATACAGTTGCCTTAGAGCATCCTACTTTCTTAGCAATAAGCCGAAGGGAATATTTTAAAGTTAAACCTGTCAGTATGATTTCTCGTTCTTTTAAGGTAAGATGATGATACAGGCTCATAGTCTGAGTCCTCCTTGTAATGGTGTTGTGGTGATTCCATTTTACAAGGGCTCAGGCTATGAGTCTTCTTTTATGTTCTAATTAGCGTTGCACTTCAATTGTAAATTCGTCGTCCTAGTGCCGAGCAAGCGACCCAATTCGGGTTGCCGGCCGATGCCGATCTGGAGACCATGACGATGCATGCTGGTTTCAGTGTCCTAGGAACCAGCCTCCAATGTGCGGATGCCTTTCGTGGGGTACCGACGCCCAGCAATCAAATTGATCTGATCTTGGATATCAATGCCGATGATGCCGCCAGTGCGGCCGCCGCCGAGGCTTTCTATCAACGGGTGGTGGCTTCACAGACGGTTACCGTAGATATGCCCTTCGAATCGCAGTTCTGGGGTGGCAAGATGGGTCACTTCACCGATCGTTACGGCATTTCCTGGATGCTTCACGTGATGCCTTGGAGTCAGATCAAGGATCCCACGGCCGAATAATTTTTGATATAAAAGGGAGACTACCACAGTGTGTGCTGGCAGTCTCCCTTGTCGTATCCAGTTGTCATTATTGGGCATAGCGTTGAATGATGGCAACTAGGGTTGCCGTAGCATTAGGCAACCCTACGCGATCGTTGTAGTAGCTGGCAAAACGCTCGTCACTCAGGTAGAGCTCGGCGAGACCGCGATGGGTCTCCGCAGAATAATTGTTCCACGTGAAACATAACCAGGTCTTGTGGTCATTGAAGACTTGCTGTGCCAAGTCACTGGCCAGATCGCCCGATTGGGCAACGACCTTGAGGTTGGTTAATAAGCGTTGTTCGCAGGCCTGCATCGCCTGGTAGTCCGTCTCGCTGAGTGCGGCAAATTTGCGTTGACTGGTATCGACTGCCGCCGCGCCGTAACGATCACGAGCTTCTTGACCAAACTCCTGGTCATTTGTGATGAGTTGTTGGTGCTTGAAAGCACTGAATTTTTCTGAATCCGTCATTTGCGGACCTCCGTTTCTGGCCGCGAGGGTGCGGTCCAGGGTAGTCAGCAGCGTCGTGAGGTGTTCCCGTTCATCCAATAGGTGTTGGCGTTGTTGCGCGAGAGCCGCGGTTTGTCGAACTGGTGACTGATCCAGAAGTTCCTGGATAGTGGCCAGGCTGAAACCAAACAATTGAAAATAACGAATCATTTGTAACCGATCGACGGCACTGGCATCATATTCGCGGTAGCCATTTTGGGGATTACGATGGGCCTTTAGCAGGCCAATCTGATCGTAATACCGGAGGGTACGCGGGCTTACTTTAGCCAGGCGCGCTAGTTCTTGAATGCTGGTGGTCACGGGACTCACCTCCTTTCGTGCTTACAACCTACTATAAGGGTTACCGCTGCGTCAAGGTCAAGCCAAAATAGAAATTAAAATAAATCGGATTCATCCCCGCCACGTTAAGGTTTCATCCGGTTAGCGGGGTCTTTGTGATTGTCACCGAATGTGATAAAATAAGGGTATTATTTGCAACTTTTAAGCCCGCCAATTTTCAAAAGCTGTTTTAGTGGGTGAACACAAATTTTTCCAGATGAATCAGATGAGGAGCAAAATGAATAAATTATTTTCGCGATCCAACATCCCCGAATTCTTACAGAATCGGCGTTTACGCGGTATCGCTATTATGACCGCTGCTCTGGCCATCCTCGGCATCGTCCTATCCTTCCTGTTGAATTGGATCTTTGGGATTGTCATCTTAGTTCTAGTGGGGATTGCCACGCTGATGGTGTTTAATACCATGGCGGAGATTGGTGACGACACCACGCAATATATTTCCGACTTGGCCTTTCGCATCCAGCAAGGAGAGCAAGAGGCGTTACTGCGTATGCCACCGGGTGTGATGATTCTGGGGGACAACGACCAGGTCGAATGGGTCAATCCCTACCTGCAGAATTACTTTGGTGACACCGACGTGCTGAGTCGGCCGATTAAGGAAGTCGACCCCGAGTTGGCGGCCTTGATTAGTGCGGCTGAACCGCAGACGATGACCACCATTAAGTGGCAAGACCAGCGGTTTACGATGTACGTGCAACCGGATTTTCATGCCGTTTACCTGTATGACATCACGCATTACCAATTGATTCAAGAACAGTATGACAATGAAAAGATCGCGATCGGCCAGGTCTTCTTGGATAACTACGATGAGATTACCCAGTCGATGACCGATCAGGATATTTCGAATCTGCGGAACTACGTGACCAACGAGCTGTCGGCTTGGGTTCAGCAGTTTGATATGTACCTCAAGCAGTTGGACGATGACCATTACTTCATCCTGGCCTACGCCAAGTCGCTGGCTGCGATCGAAGCTGATAAATTTAAGATTCTTGATACGATTCGCGAGACCACGTCCAAGCAGAACTTCCCGCTGACCTTGAGTATGGGGATTGCTTACGGTGATCCGAACCTCAACAAGCTGGCCGACCAAGCCCAGAGTAATCTGGACTTGGCGCTGGGCCGAGGTGGGGACCAAGTCGTGGTGAAGGCTGCTGACCAGGCTGCCCGCTACTATGGTGGGAAGACCAACCCAATGGAGAAACGGACGCGGGTTCGGGCACGGATGATTTCACAAGCCCTGCAAGAGCTGATGAACGAGTCTGACCAGATCTTCGTTCAGGGCCATTCGCAGCCTGACATGGACTCCCTGGGAGCCTGTCTAGGGATTCGACGGATTGCCAAGATGAACAACAAGACCTGTTGGATCGTGTTGGATAAGGAAACGGTCCACTCCGATGTGCAGCGCTTGCTGGACAACCTGAAGGACTACCCATCCATCGATGCCGCTATCATCTCGCCGGAAGAGGCGTTGGAGAAAGCCACCGATCAGAGTATGTTGCTGATGGTGGACCACTCGAAGCCGTCAATTTCCATTTCATCGGCGCTCTATGACCGCCTAGAAAACCGCGTGATGATCATCGACCATCACCGGCGGGGCGAAGAGTTCCCTGAAAACCCACTGCTGGTCTACATTGAACCGTATGCCAGTTCAACTTGTGAGCTGATTACCGAAATGTTTGAG
This sequence comes from Levilactobacillus lindianensis, assembly GCF_003946095.1. GTDB lineage: Bacteria > Bacillota > Bacilli > Lactobacillales > Lactobacillaceae > Levilactobacillus > Levilactobacillus lindianensis. The sequence goes on from NZ_RHOD01000045.1 coordinate 3,163, forward strand.
TACCAGTCCCAGGAGGGTGAACCGATCAACAAGCTGGAAGCCACGGCCATGTTGGCGGGGATCTTCGTGGATACCAAGCACTTCTCGTTACGGACCGGGACGCGAACCTTTGACGCCGCCAGTTACCTTCGTTCTGCGGGGGCCGATGCCGTCGAGATGCAACGGTACATGAAGGAAAACGTCGACAGTTACTTGAAGCGAAACCACTTGATTGAAATGGTGGAATTCGTCAATGAAGACATGGCCCTGATTGCGGGAGAAGAAGATCAGACCTATGATCCCGTCACCGCGGCTCAGGCTGCCGATGACCTCCTGAATATGTCTGGCGTGGATGCCTCGTATGTCATCACGCGTAGAGACGATGGCCGCGTTGGGATTTCTGCGCGGTCATTGGGTGAGATTAACGTTCAACTCACCATGGAAGCCATGGGCGGTGGGGGTCACCTGTCCAATGCGGCGACCCAGATTAGTGACAAGTCCGTCGCTGAGGTTAAGCAACAGCTGATTGACCTCCTTAATCACAGCGGCGAACCGGAACCCGCTACCACATAGTTAATTGCTTCTGGTGGGGTTTCGGCGTAGGATTAAAGTTAGTATATTAAGTGAGGAGTGACCGACGTGAGAGTTATTTTTACCAAAGATGTCCGGGGTAAGGGTAAGCGCGGAGAAATTAAGAACGTTCCCGATGGCTACGCCCAAAACTTCCTGATTAAACGCGGGTTAGCCAAGGAGGCTAACCAAGCTGCCATGAGTCAACTCAAGGCAGAAAAGAAGGCGGAAGACCGGCGCGAGGCTGAAAATTTAGCCGAAGCTCAGGAACTCCAAAAGCACTTGGAAGACGACAAGACAGTCGTTGAAATCGTCGCCAAGGCGGGGGAAGATGGCCGGTTGTTCGGGTCAATTCCTAGCAAGCAAATTACGCAGGCCCTCCAGAAGCAATTTGGTCTGAAGCTCGACAAGCGTAAGGTGGAACTCCCAGAACCCATTCGGGTCTTGGGCTACACGAACGTTCCCGTTAAGTTACACAGCCAAGTGACCGCTAAGATTCGCGTTCACGTGACTCAAAAGTAAGACAAGTGTTTCGGAAAGGTCGCCAGTCACGGTGGCTTTTTTATTTACGATTCTGATGTCGGGAAAACTCGGGTCACTTTTCCCCTTGGCTCGTGATACTATGGTAAAATAGAAACCTGATGTTGAACTGGTGTCCAATAAAGAGGTAAATAATCAAGCATGGATAATAACGTATTAACAGACCATACACCACCACAGAACCTCGATGCCGAAAAGGCGGTCCTCGGGGCTATCTTTTTGAGTACGGACGCGTTGGTGGATGCGTTAGAATTTTTAGAGCCGGAAGACTTTTATCGCCGGGAACACCAGATTATCTTCCAGGCGATGATCGAACTTAACGACCGGGATGAAGCCATTGATGTGGTGACGATCACGGACCGACTGACGGCCAAGAATCAGTTGGATGACGTGGGCGGGATTACCTATATCGCTGAATTGGCAGGGGCCGTTCCGACCGCTGCTAACGCCACGTACTATGCCAAGATCGTCCAGGAAAAGTCGTTACTGCGTAAGCTGATTCAGACGGCCACGAACATCGCCACTCAGGGTTATCAACAAGACGGGGACGTCACCGACCTCCTCGACAATGCCGAACGAGACATTATGAACGTCGCGGAGACTCGGAATCAATCGGGTTTCAAACCGATCCGAGACGTGTTGAATAATTCCTTTGAAGAAATTAACAAGCTCTCCGAACAGGGAGACGTGATTACTGGGCTGTCGACGGGCTACGCCGAACTAGATAAGATGACCACGGGGCTACACGACGATGAATTAATGATTCTCGCCGCCCGGCCGGCCGTGGGGAAGACCGCGTTTGCGTTAAATATCGCGCAGAACGTGGGAACCAAGACCGATAAGACCGTGGCTATCTTCAGTTTGGAAATGAGTGCGGAGTCCCTGGTTAACCGGATGCTGTGTGCGGAAGGGTCGATCGATGCCAATCACCTGCGGACGGGGCAACTCTCCGAGGATGAGTGGCAGAACCTGATCGTGGCCATGGGGAGCCTAGCCAAGGCCAGCATTTACATCGATGACACCGCTGGGAATAAGATTACCGAAATCCGGGCCAAGTGTCGTCGGCTCGCTAAGGAAAAGGGCAATCTTGGTCTCATTGTGATTGACTACCTCCAATTGATTGAAGGGACCAACCACGAAAGTCGGCAACAAGAAGTTTCCGATATTTCACGGCAATTAAAGAAACTGGCTAAAGAACTCCACGTGCCAGTCATTGCGTTGTCCCAACTCTCTCGGGGAGTGGAACAGCGGCAGGATAAGCGGCCCGTGTTGTCCGATATTCGGGAATCCGGATCAATCGAACAAGATGCCGATATCGTGTCGTTTCTATACCGTGACGATTACTATGAACGTGACGGGGATGAAGATGACAATAATGACAGTGATCCCCGTGACGAGGGTGACCAGGACGTGGGGGAAGTCGAAGTCATTATCGAAAAGAACCGTTCGGGTCCACGTGGGACGGTCAAATTACTCTTCGTGAAGTCATATAATAAGTTTTCATCGGTGGCTTACGTTCCAGATGGGCACTAAATCAAATTGAATTGAATTGAACTCATTTAGCCCCGTAATCATGGTGATTATGGGGCTAATTAGCATTTAAATAGTGTTTATGTGCAAAATTCATAGTGGCGTGCCAAAAAGTTCACATTTTCATCATATTTTGCGATTAGTATGTACAGTATAGAAGTTAACCGAGTGGTTGCTTCTACCAAAGATTAACAATCTTTTTTCATGTACTCCTCCTCCCCTGGAATAATGAAAAAATAGTTAACGTCATTCTTATAATGACGTTACCCCTACTCCGATGATCATCGCTTTCCCCGAGCGGTGGTCTTTTTTTATGGTTATTTTGGTTCAGGGGGTCGTTCAATCGGTCTGACGAACAATGTTTCATGTGAAACATTGGTAGCGGCGATGATGACGGTGGCGATTAGCTGGGAGGCCTCATCTTCTGTGATCACGATCGATGACGAGGAAGTGAGAGTATCGTGATGGATCAAGGTCTTGACATGCCCAGAGTTATTGGCGGCATATCCCACCTTTTTGAGTATTAGCCAACTGGCAAATCACGTTCATTCGGAAAAATTAGGTTACTGTTGAATTAGGACGGCCCCCCTGAGCGATTGGAACGGTTTTAACAAAAAGTGGTGGGGTGGCTTATTAGTTTAAAGGGGGGACTGGTGGAGGCCCCCCCTGTAGTGCTAGAATAAGGCTTAACATGTTTCAGGAAAGGAGAGGCTGTATAATATATGCAAAAAGAAATTCGGTTGCGTTGGTTAGTCGTGGGCGCTTTGTTCAGCAGTATCGGCATGAGTTTTATTTGGCCGCTGACGACCATTTACCTGCATAACCGACTGGGCGCATCACTGACAAAGGTTGGGGTGATCCTATTATTTTATTCCCTAGCAAATGTTGTCGGGAGTGTCCTTGGGGGCCGGTTGTTTGACCGCCGAAACCCTTATTATTTAACGATTGGTGGGATTCTTGTCTCGCTAATCACTCTGGGGGGACTGATCATTAATCATGGTTGGCCGGCCTTCCCGATTGCCCTGATCTTCTTAGGGTTAGCATCGGGCTGGACGTTGACCATGGTAAACTCTCTAGGGACGACGATTCATAGCCGCGATGGACGCTACATTTTCAACATGCTGTATTTCGCACAGAACCTAGGGGTGGTCTTGGGGACAGCCCTGGTGGGGTACGTGTACAGCACGAGTGTCACGCTATTATTTGCAATTGCCTTTGGACTTTTCGTCCTGTTCTTCATCGTGGTGATTCGACATTACAATGCGCCTGCCGTGACGCAACCCAAGGTGGTCTCAGCCAAAGAAAAGGTTAAGATCAACATTCCACGGCCTAACCAGCGAATTATGCTGACGTTCTTTTTCTCGTTAATGGTTATCTGGATTATGTATACGCAGTGGGAATCTAACCTGTCCGTTTATATGACGGGCATGGGGATCCCCATGAAGAGTTACAGTCTACTATGGACCTTAAATGGGGGGCTGATCGTGGTTCTACAGGTCTTTATTAATTGGCTTGGGAACTACTTCAGTAATCTGTACCTACAGGTTTACGCCGGGATCTTCTTCCTGGCGATCTCCTTTGTCACGTTGATCTTCGCCAAGGATTATGCTCACTTCACCATTGCCATGATTATCCTGACGATGGGTGAAGCAACGGCCTTTCCGGCAATTCCCGCGATTGTCAATAATCTCACGCCGGCCGCAGTTAAAGGGAAGTATCAGGGGATGTCCAATGCCTGGACGTCCGTTGGGAAAGCCCTTGGACCGCTAATGGGGGGGATCATCATCGATCAGACTTCCTATACGCTGCTGTTCATTATTGCTGCGGCAACGATTATGGTTATTCTGGGATTGAATGTTTTCGTGGTGACGGTCAACCGGCGCCGCGTAAAAACTTTTAAATGAGTTTTCACCTGAATGGTGTATAATACCTGATAGTAGGAGATTGATCGTACACTAGGGAAATCAGGGGAAGGCTCATGAACAGAAGAATACGGGGAATTAGCGGCCTGCTGATTGGTTTAATTGTGGGGCTCATTATTTGTGGGCGACCATCGGGAAATCAGTCAACCATTACGGATTCCGTCGTTCAGCCCACTTCGGGGCAAACGGTGGTGCAGGTCACCAATAAGAAGACAACGGGTCATGGTCACGTTGAGATTAAGACGCAGACCACGACTAGTCAGGCAGGGAAGACGGTTAGTCGTCAGACAACCACTTCACCGCAGGGACAACAACAGACTCGGGGAAAGTAACGTTTGTGTATGGCAAATTCTATAATTAATCCGAACAGAAATTAAAAAGCCCAAAGCAATCACTTACAATGGTAGTAGCTAATTCCAACCAATATAGGGAGTGATTACTTTGGGTACATCTACTTTATCACGTTTTCAACGTGGCGCACTAGCAC
>NZ_RHOD01000046.1 GCF_003946095.1 Levilactobacillus lindianensis
TTTTTTTTTAGCCCCCTTGTATTTCTTATGTATGTACGATAGAATTATGTAATACAGTTGAATTAGTCCACTTAAATTAGTATGAAAGAAGGTGTTTTTTGTGGTTGAAATTGAAAAGAAAAAGGTTACTTTATCTATTCCTGTTGAAACTAATGGAAAACTGGAAGAATTGGCACAAAAATATGGCATGACGAAATCTGGTTTGGTTAATTTTTTGATTAACCAAGTTTCGGAAGCTGGCACAATTTATAAATAACAATAAAAAAAGCGCCCTGTGACGAGGACGCTAACCAAAATGAATGTGAGGTTATTATAACATATGACGAATAAAGCTAATATTGATTGGACGGTCCCCCGTGAAAATTTAAATCCAAAAACTAAGCGTCCGTTTAAACGTGGACGTAATTGGGGAATTATAGTCTACCCTGAAAGCGCACCGAAAGATTGGTTGGATATTATCAGAATGGAGCCTGTTGCTGTTAGTCCATTGCATGATAAAGATGTAAATCCTGATGGGGAACGAAAGAAGGCACATTATCATCTTGTTTTGAATTATAAAGGGTATAAATCTTTTGAACAAATTGATGAATTAGCTAGACTTTTAAGAGCTCCTATACCTCAACGTGTAAGTAGCTTAACTGGTGCTGTGCGTTATTTAACTCATATGGATAACCCTGAAAAATATAGATATGACGATTCTAAGATTCAGGCTTATGGTGGTTTTGATTTGGAAAGTTGTTTAGGACTTTCGACAGGGGATAAAAGAGAAGCATTAAAGGATATGTTTGTTTTTATTTCAGAGAATAATATTACTCATTTAAAAGACTTATTGGATTATTGTATGTCTGATGAATGTCCTGCTGGTTGGTTTGAAATTGCGACTGAAAGAAACACGTTAGTTATTAAAGAATATATTAAATCAAACTGGCAAAAACAAAGACCCGATGATTTAGGGTATTCTTATTCAAAGCGAAATGAATAAGAACTGTTTTAGAAAGAAATGGATAAGTGATCCATTTCTTTTTTTGCTTGGAAAGCAAAACCGTGAGTGGCGATTATTTTGGCGGAAGAGAACAGCCAAAATTAACTGCCACGAGAGCAAGATTTTCCGAGTAGGAAAATGAGCGGTGGGGTCTGTCCCGCTGGCAAAGCGACCCTCGGTAGAGACCACACTTTGCGAAGTAAAGTATAGTGGGTTATACTTTACATGGACGGTGTCCGAATTAGGGGGTGTGTGGAATGAGTTTTGTTGTCGCAAGAATGCAGAAATTGAAAGCTGATAATTTGGTTGGTTTGGGTAATCACGACCAACGGAAAACTAGCAATCATAGCAACCAAGATATTGATGTCTCACGGTCACATTTGAACTATGATTTGGTGGCTGGACGGACGAACAATTTTAAGACGGATATTCAGTCTTATATTGACGAACGCAAGGCTGGCTCCCGAGCTGTCCGTAAAGACGCTGTCTTAGCCAATGAGTGGGTTATTACGAGTGATAAGGAGTTCTTTGAGCAACTGGACGAAAAACAGACCAGAGCCTATTTTGAAACTGCTAAACAGTACTTTGCTGAAAAGTTTGGGGACGAGAATATCCGCTATGCTTGGGTGCATTTAGACGAGCACACGCCCCATATGCATATGGGGATCGTGCCGTTTGATAAAGATAATAAACTGTCGGCTAAGCGGGTGTTTAATCGGGAAGCCCTGCAACAGGTGCAAGATGAGCTACCCGAGTTCTTACAGTCCAAAGGTTTTAAGCTTGAACGGGGTCAAAAAAACAAAGAGCGTAAAAATTTGTCTGTGCCTGAATACAAGGCTATGCGTCAAGAATTAGAGACGGTTAAAGCAGATACAAAAAAACAGAGACAAGAATTCGAAGATTTTAAAAAATCTGATTTTGATGTAGTCAATGTTGAAACCTTACAACCACGCTTTAAAAAAGGCTACGTGTTGGTTAAAAAAGACGATTTTGAGCAAATGAAACAGGGAGCAATTTATGCCAAGAGTGCTTTTATTGATTCACTCCATGCAAAATCTGACGCTGAAAGAGCTCATGATAGTGAAATTAAAGCTAGTAGTCGGGCGCTTGAATTGGAAATGAAGAATGATAAACTGCAAGCTGAAAATAGCAAATTGCGGACGCAATTAAATCATGCGCAAGATTTGATTAAGCGTATGTTCAAGGTGTTGAAAGAAAAACTAGGCGATAAAGTGCATATGAAACCCGAGACGTGGCACAAAGTGGGCTTAAAAGCGCCAAATGAGCCTGTTAAGCAATCTAAACGGAAACCTGAAAGAGATACAAGTTTAAAGCGTTAAAGTGCTTAGAACGCAAATATAAGCTAAATAGGGCTATATCATTCTAGCAATAGAGTTCTGTCTAGCTGTTAGTCAACGGTAAATCGAATTAAAGGGGCTTGCTGCTTTTAGCAGTTAGCCCCTTTTTGAGGCTTTAAGGAGTTGACTGACTTCACTCAACCCAGAAGCCTGATGAACTGGAAAGCAACCTTTGCTTTCCCGAGCCCCACGGCGGCAAGTGTGGTGGTCAAGCTGACATCAGCTTGGCAGTGTGGTGCAACCACGGTTTTAAAAAGTAGTTCAGCGGTTTTTGCTGATCTGCTTTTTGGTTTTGATTTTTTACTGATTGGGAGCGGAAAAAACATGGGGGCACTACGACACCCCCCATGTGCTCATTGCTCACTGCTCAAATTGTAAAAGTGTGTTATAAGCTTATGTATCAATGGTTTATTACACTTTTTTTTTGTTTTTTTTAGCCCCCTTGTATTTCTTATGTATGTACGATAGAATTATGTAATACAGTTGAATTAGTCCACTTAAATTAGTATGAAAGAAGGTGTTTTTTGTGGTTGAAATTGAAAAGAAAAAGGTTACTTTATCTATTCCTGTTGAAACTAATGGAAAACTGGAAGAATTGGCACAAAAATATGGCATGACGAAATCTGGTTTGGTTAATTTTTTGATTAACCAAGTTTCGGAAGCTGGCACAATTTATAAATAACAATAAAAAAAGCGCCCTGTGACGAGGACGCTAACCAAAATGAATGTGAGGTTATTATAACATATGACGAATAAAGCTAATATTGATTGGACGGTCCCCCGTGAAAATTTAAATCCAAAAACTAAGCGTCCGTTTAAACGTGGACGTAATTGGGGAATTATAGTCTACCCTGAAAGCGCACCGAAAGATTGGTTGGATATTATCAGAATGGAGCCTGTTGCTGTTAGTCCATTGCATGATAAAGATGTAAATCCTGATGGGGAACGAAAGAAGGCACATTATCATCTTGTTTTGAATTATAAAGGGTATAAATCTTTTGAACAAATTGATGAATTAGCTAGACTTTTAAGAGCTCCTATACCTCAACGTGTAAGTAGCTTAACTGGTGCTGTGCGTTATTTAACTCATATGGATAACCCTGAAAAATATAGATATGACGATTCTAAGATTCAGGCTTAT
>NZ_RHOD01000047.1 GCF_003946095.1 Levilactobacillus lindianensis
GAGTTCTTTGAGCAACTGGACGAAAAACAGACCAGAGCCTATTTTGAAACTGCTAAACAGTACTTTGCTGAAAAGTTTGGGGACGAGAATATCCGCTATGCTTGGGTGCATTTAGACGAGCACACGCCCCATATGCATATGGGGATCGTGCCGTTTGATAAAGATAATAAACTGTCGGCTAAGCGGGTGTTTAATCGGGAAGCCCTGCAACAGGTGCAAGATGAGCTACCCGAGTTCTTACAGTCCAAAGGTTTTAAGCTTGAACGGGGTCAAAAAAACAAAGAGCGTAAAAATTTGTCTGTGCCTGAATACAAGGCTATGCGTCAAGAATTAGAGACGGTTAAAGCAGATACAAAAAAACAGAGACAAGAATTCGAAGATTTTAAAAAATCTGATTTTGATGTAGTCAATGTTGAAACCTTACAACCACGCTTTAAAAAAGGCTACGTGTTGGTTAAAAAAGACGATTTTGAGCAAATGAAACAGGGAGCAATTTATGCCAAGAGTGCTTTTATTGATTCACTCCATGCAAAATCTGACGCTGAAAGAGCTCATGATAGTGAAATTAAAGCTAGTAGTCGGGCGCTTGAATTGGAAATGAAGAATGATAAACTGCAAGCTGAAAATAGCAAATTGCGGACGCAATTAAATCATGCGCAAGATTTGATTAAGCGTATGTTCAAGGTGTTGAAAGAAAAACTAGGCGATAAAGTGCATATGAAACCCGAGACGTGGCACAAAGTGGGCTTAAAAGCGCCAAATGAGCCTGTTAAGCAATCTAAACGGAAACCTGAAAGAGATACAAGTTTAAAGCGTTAAAGTGCTTAGAACGCAAATATAAGCTAAATAGGGCTATATCATTCTAGCAATAGAGTTCTGTCTAGCTGTTAGTCAACGGTAAATCGAATTAAAGGGGCTTGCTGCTTTTAGCAGTTAGCCCCTTTTTGAGGCTTTAAGGAGTTGACTGACTTCACTCAACCCAGAAGCCTGATGAACTGGAAAGCAACCTTTGCTTTCCCGAGCCCCACGGCGGCAAGTGTGGTGGTCAAGCTGACATCAGCTTGGCAGTGTGGTGCAACCACGGTTTTAAAAAGTAGTTCAGCGGTTTTTGCTGATCTGCTTTTTGGTTTTGATTTTTTACTGATTGGGAGCGGAAAAAACATGGGGGCACTACGACACCCCCCATGTGCTCATTGCTCACTGCTCAAATTGTAAAAGTGTGTTATAAGCTTATGTATCAATGGTTTATTACACTTTTTTTTTGTTTTTTTTAGCCCCCTTGTATTTCTTATGTATGTACGATAGAATTATGTAATACAGTTGAATTAGTCCACTTAAATTAGTATGAAAGAAGGTGTTTTTTGTGGTTGAAATTGAAAAGAAAAAGGTTACTTTATCTATTCCTGTTGAAACTAATGGAAAACTGGAAGAATTGGCACAAAAATATGGCATGACGAAATCTGGTTTGGTTAATTTTTTGATTAACCAAGTTTCGGAAGCTGGCACAATTTATAAATAACAATAAAAAAAGCGCCCTGTGACGAGGACGCTAACCAAAATGAATGTGAGGTTATTATAACATATGACGAATAAAGCTAATATTGATTGGACGGTCCCCCGTGAAAATTTAAATCCAAAAACTAAGCGTCCGTTTAAACGTGGACGTAATTGGGGAATTATAGTCTACCCTGAAAGCGCACCGAAAGATTGGTTGGATATTATCAGAATGGAGCCTGTTGCTGTTAGTCCATTGCATGATAAAGATGTAAATCCTGATGGGGAACGAAAGAAGGCACATTATCATCTTGTTTTGAATTATAAAGGGTATAAATCTTTTGAACAAATTGATGAATTAGCTAGACTTTTAAGAGCTCCTATACCTCAACGTGTAAGTAGCTTAACTGGTGCTGTGCGTTATTTAACTCATATGGATAACCCTGAAAAATATAGATATGACGATTCTAAGATTCAGGCTTATGGTGGTTTTGATTTGGAAAGTTGTTTAGGACTTTCGACAGGGGATAAAAGAGAAGCATTAAAGGATATGTTTGTTTTTATTTCAGAGAATAATATTACTCATTTAAAAGACTTATTGGATTATTGTATGTCTGATGAATGTCCTGCTGGTTGGTTTGAAATTGCGACTGAAAGAAACACGTTAGTTATTAAAGAATATATTAAATCAAACTGGCAAAAACAAAGACCCGATGATTTAGGGTATTCTTATTCAAAGCGAAATGAATAAGAACTGTTTTAGAAAGAAATGGATAAGTGATCCATTTCTTTTTTTGCTTGGAAAGCAAAACCGTGAGTGGCGATTATTTTGGCGGAAGAGAACAGCCAAAATTAACTGCCACGAGAGCAAGATTTTCCGAGTAGGAAAATGAGCGGTGGGGTCTGTCCCGCTGGCAAAGCGACCCTCGGTAGAGACCACACTTTGCGAAGTAAAGTATAGTGGGTTATACTTTACATGGACGGTGTCCGAATTAGGGGGTGTGTGGAATGAGTTTTGTTGTCGCAAGAATGCAGAAATTGAAAGCTGATAATTTGGTTGGTTTGGGTAATCACGACCAACGGAAAACTAGCAATCATAGCAACCAAGATATTGATGTCTCACGGTCACATTTGAACTATGATTTGGTGGCTGGACGGACGAACAATTTTAAGACGGATATTCAGTCTTATATTGACGAACGCAAGGCTGGCTCCCGAGCTGTCCGTAAAGACGCTGTCTTAGCCAATGAGTGGGTTATTACGAGTGATAAGGAGTTCTTTGAGCAACTGGACGAAAAACAGACCAGAGCCTATTTTGAAACTGCTAAACAGTACTTTGCTGAAAAGTTTGGGGACGAGAATATCCGCTATGCTTGGGTGCATTTAGACGAGCACACGCCCCATATGCATATGGGGATCGTGCCGTTTGATAAAGATAATAAACTGTCGGCTAAGCGGGTGTTTAATCGGGAAGCCCTGCAACAGGTGCAAGATGAGCTACCCGAGTTCTTACAGTCCAAAGGTTTTAAGCTTGAACGGGGTCAAAAAAACAAAGAGCGTAAAAATTTGTCTGTGCCTGAATACAAGGCTATGCGTCAAGAATTAGAGACGGTTAAAGCAGATACAAAAAAACAGAGACAAGAATTCGAAGATTTTAAAAAATCTGATTTTGATGTAGTCAATGTTGAAACCTTACAACCACGCTTTAAAAAAGGCTACGTGTTGGTTAAAAAAGACGATTTTGAGCAAATGAAACAGGGAGCAATTTATGCCAAGAGTGCTTTTATTGATTCACTCCATGCAAAATCTGACGCTGAAAGAGCTCATGATAGTGAAATTAAAGCTAGTAGTCGGGCGCTTGAATTGGAAATGAAGAATGATAAACTGCAAGCTGAAAATAGCAAATTGCGGACGCAATTAAATCATGCGCAAGATTTGATTAAGCGTATGTTCAAGGTGTTGAAAGAAAAACTAGGCGATAAAGTGCATATGAAACCCGAGACGTGGCACAAAGTGGGCTTAAAAGCGCCAAATGAGCCTGTTAAGCAATCTAAACGGAAACCTGAAAGAGATACAAGTTTAAAGCGTTAAAGTGCTTAGAACGCAAATATAAGCTAAATAGGGCTATATCATTCTAGCAATAGAGTTCTGTCTAGCTGTTAGTCAACGGTAAATCGAATTAAAGGGGCTTGCTGCTTTTAGCAGTTAGCCCCTTTTTGAGGCTTTAAGGAGTTGACTGACTTCACTCAACCCAGAAGCCTGATGAACTGGAAAGCAACCTTTGCTTTCCCGAGCCCCACGGCGGCAAGTGTGGTGGTCAAGCTGACATCAGCTTGGCAGTGTGGTGCAACCACGGTTTTAAAAAGTAGTTCAGCGGTTTTTGCTGATCTGCTTTTTGGTTTTGATTTTTTACTGATTGGGAGCGGAAAAAACATGGGGGCACTACGACACCCCCCATGTGCTCATTGCTCACTGCTCAAATTGTAAAAGTGTGTTATAAGCTTATGTATCAATGGTTTATTACACTTTTTTTTTT
>NZ_RHOD01000048.1 GCF_003946095.1 Levilactobacillus lindianensis
GTGCTAGTGCGCCACGTTGAAAACGTGATAAAGTAGATGTACCCAAAGTAATCACTCCCTATATTGGTTGGAATTAGCTACTACCATTGTAAGTGATTGCTTTGGGCTTTTTAATTTCTGTTCGGATTAATTATAGAATTTGCCATCAATAAATAAATAGGACCATACTTTGCCGAATTTCCTACTCTGCATGCGCATTATCCCAATAACCCTAGTTAAGCTAAAAAGACCCTCATCGAAAAATTCGATGGGGGTCTTTAAAACTAAATTCAGTTAGAATTAACCAACGTAACTAGTGTTTGGCGTTACTGGTGTCGTAGGCGTAACCACATCAACTGGAGAAGCCTTACCAGTTACAACAGTGGCCTTGTAGAAGGCATGTGCATTAACTGAAGTGCTGTATGAGCCAGCATCCGCATTGTTGAAGTCGTACTTAACGTAAGTTTGAACACCATTAGCATCCTTGTATGAAGGAGTGTAAAGCGTCTTCAAGCTGTTAGCGGTCAAGTAAGCTTCAACATCACTAGCAGTGTAAGCCGTATCTGCGGTACCAGTGAAAGCGTTAGTTACTGAAGGGAAGACAACAGTCGTAGCTGAAGCCGTCTTGCCATCGTAAACAGTCAAGTCGTCAGAACCACTAACTTGACCCTTGTAACCGTAGAAATGAATCTTCGTGTTCGCGTTTTGGTTCTTAACTACGTATAAGGTCACCGTGTCACCAGTCTTGATGCTACCAGCTAAAGCATTAGCGTTCATCGTATCGGTAGCAGTGTATGTGTAACCAGTACCTTTCAAAGTAGCGTCCGCCAATGCTGGCGTGATCTTTGACTTAGCATCAGTCGAAACGTCAGTACCAGTAGCGGTTGAAACAACGCCCTTAGCGTCCTTCAAGCCGGTCAAGGACGTTGACTTAACGTCAGTTCCATCGGTCGTCTTGAAGTTAACCTTAACGTCGGTCTTGTCGTTGAAGGCGTTGCTTGGCTTAGTAGCCGTCAAAGCCTTGTAGTAGATGTAACCATTAACTTCAGGGTTCTTAGCGTCCTTAACGTAGTAGTAAAGCGTACCCTCACGAGACTTCTTAACAGCCTTCGTCACTGTCAATTCGTCGTTAGCGTAGGCCGTGGTGTCACTAACCTTCGTTGAGGCACCGTATTGGGTATAACGAGGAGCTGACCAAGTCACATTTTGCGTCCCTGGCTTAGCGAAGTACATCGTGGTCGTTGAAGGCATAGTAGCGTTCTTAGTCGTTGCAGCCTTCTTGATCCCGCCGGCAAAAGTCCCCTTCTTCGTTCCACCGTAGACGAAGCCACGGTACTTACCATCCATGGAAACAACCTTGTAGTAGTGTGTTCCCTTGTTGGTCTTAGCCATTTGGTAAGCCCGGAAGTATTGCTTGGACTTGCTAGAAGTCCCGAACTTCTTCATAGAATTCTTGGACAGAACCTTCTTAGCACCCTTAACAACACCTGGCTTAGTGTATAAAGCATTCTTACCATTAGATTGAACGTTACGTTTTGACCCCTTGTAACTCAGGTTAGTCGTTGACGTTACCTTGGTCTTCTTAGCAGCTTGAGCAGTCGTCGATACTGAGACGGCTCCTAAACTCAAAACAGCTAAACCAAGAAATAATGACTTGCTTAAACGTGATTGCATGTGTTTATCTCCTCTGGAATTAAGTAATTTGTTACCGCTACCTAGTATACCAAATAAAGAGTTTAGATTACCGATCATTCCCAAAAATTAATAAGTCTTACTCGGTTAATGACCGGACGTGAAAAAGAGAGTGACCAGCGGTGGTCACTCTCTTGAACAGTCATTTAGATTAAGCTATGCTTGCCAGCTGTTATCACCGGTAGTTGTACCAGCACCCTTACCTAACACAAGCTGTGCCGTGAAGGTTGCCTTTAAGTCATCACCGAAGTGCTTGTTCCAGTTATCACCCGTGAAGCTCGTTGTGTCGATGCTGAATTCGTAGTGATACTCGACCCCAGCCTTATCTTTATAAGTCTGCAGCCCTTTAGCGCCGGTAGTAAAGCCACCTGCAATAACACCAAGCTTGCTTGAAACCGTTGCTGTCGGCTCTCCAGTCAAGGCTTTGATTGCATCAGCTGATAAGGCCATCTGAACATCCTTAGCCGTTAATTTGGCGCCCTTTTTCAATGGGTTAATCACATCAACCGCTGTCGTCGCATCAGCCTTAGGCGCTTTTCCATCTGAGGATGCAGCGGAAACTGTGTTCATCACATTACCAACAGCCATCGAAATCTTAGAGGTTGCCGCAGCCGTAATATCCACATAGACGGTGTTCCCGTAGCTAGCACCCTTAACTGCATCCGCAATCGTCGTGTCAGATTGCACTCTGTACCCACTAGGTAACTTGCCTTTAAGGACATCAGTCAGCGTTTGACCAGAAGCGTTCTTGGCGTCATTAACCGCTTGCCCAGCCACTGTCTTCTTATCCGCCGTCGTCCAAGTAGCCTTAGCCACTTCTGCCTTCGTCTTAGCATCACGGTATTGAATCGTCACACTGTTGTCATTCGTAGCTGCTTGGTCGGCAACATTGACCGTCAAGCCACCGAATTCAGTGGTCGTAGCGTCTTTGTAGCCTTCACCAGCGTAAATCCAACCCGAGATAGAAGAATCGCTCTCAGCGGTCACGTAGTAGTATAACGTGCCTTCCTTACTCTTCGTCACAGCCTTAGAAACCTTGAACGTGTCGTTCTTGTTCAAGCCGTAAAGACTAACACGATGGGCTTTGTATTCAGTGTTCTTAGGTGCCGTCCACAGCGTGTTCTTGTTAACGTTACGCAAATGGAAGCCAGTTGTCCGCGTTGGCATCGTGGCCTTGTGGGTCGTCGTTGCTTCTTGAACGCCACCAGTAAAGGCCTTTTGAACGCGACCCCCATAGATGTAACCCCGGTACTTGCCATTCATGGAAACGACTTTGTAGTAAACCGTGCCCCGGTTTGTCAATGCCATGTGGTAAGCGCGGAAGTAATCAGCGGAATGCTTGGAAGCGGCGAGATTCTTCGCTTTGGCTTTGGAAACTACCCGCTTGGCACCGTTCACCGTTCCCGGCTTGGTATAGATGGCGTTCTTTCCTGTTAGTTGAACGTTTTGACCATCCTTACCCAGTGAAACCTTAGACACAATCTTGGCCTTAGAAGCAGCATTTGCCGTAGCCGGTGCAATAACGCTGTTGGCAACGCCACCCAGACTCAGTGCGGCCAGACCAACGTAAAGTGATTTTGCTAGAATCGATCTCATTGTATTTTTCTCCCCTAGAAAAGTAATGTGGTTGAACACGATTTAGTATAGCAGGTGCCCCGATCAATGGAACCCTTGCGGCAAAATTCACTATGTTAATCATGATATCAACTCAACGAGCCTTTCATAAAAGTCGCAACTAACGCCAACAAAAAAGGCGATCGCCGCCCGGCAATCACCCGTAAATTTATTTTTAAATATGAGAATTACTCTCATACATGGCAAGTTTTCCCAAGAGACTTTCGGCATCAACCTCAGTCTGACGACAGTGTTCTCGAATGATCGCTGGGTGCCGCCGCACCATACTCGCAAATGCCTCTGGATTCAGTAACCAGCGAAGTTTAACTTCCTGCTCATACGGTTGAAGCGCCATATTAGCCTCAATATCCGCCAAGAGACTGATATCCAAGCCTAAGGCAATCGCCGCCTCCGCCTGTGTCAATCCCAGATGTTCGCGGGCCTCACGAATCGTCGCAGGCGCCATGAAGTGATATTCACGACGATAGATGGCAAAATCTGTGCGAAAATTGTAGTCAGGATCGTCCACCGGTTCTAGGTATTCCTCCTCGTCCTCAACATCTGCACTCACCGGTACCCAGTAACGGTGAATATTGGCAATTGGTTCACTAAAAATCATCACCTGTTCCGCCACCTCGATCACGTGAAAATCCACTGGCGCCCCGGTCGTATCCGGATAACTGACCTGCGCAATAACTTTAACCATGACTCTGACTCCCCTTCCCAAAGCTCCCATCGTGTCCGTGTACATTGCTTGCGTCTCCCGATCAGTAAGCAACTTGACCCCACTATACAGGAAAACTCCCGGAGACTGGTCGGCTACGCCCTATAAATAAATTTATCGCTAAATAACCTCGCCATACGCCAATTACGACATGCATGCCAATAACTTTAACGTGTTGGGTTAATGACCCCACGCAACTAGCGTTTAGTAATGGTTCCCTATGCCAAACGTGTTACGCTTCAATTGCTCCTACTAAGACCCCCAAACGGGCAGAGCATGGCTAACTATCACGAACTAAAACGGGAAAGAAAGTGATTTTATGCCTCTAACTATAATCAACAGTGAGGTAGTGGCCGCGGTATCTTATGCCGAAGGCTGCGGACTATTGGAGGTCCGCCTCAAGAACGGCCAAGTTCGCGTCTACTGCAACGTTACCGAAAAGACCTTACTGGAGTTTTTAGATGCTGATGATGTCGATTATTTCTATGATGATGTTTTGTGTCACCATTCGTATATTGTGATTGAATAAAGCTAATTAAAAACGATTTGAATCTGGACCTTTGCTATAGTCCCCTTAAGGTTGACAGATGAAAAAGTATAATTCATCTGTTAACTTTGAGGGGACTTTATTATGCCTAGAACTAGATTCACGGCCGTAGAAAAGCTAAATATTATTCAGGGCCTGTCGAAAACTGATTTACCGAAGTTAGCGTATCTTGGCTTATTCAACATTAGCGGTCAGACTTTTACCAGGTGGCAAAAATTTTACAAGCAGGATGGGAACGATGGATTAGAAGAACGAAATAACTGGACTCGATATAGTCCAGAGCTTAAGCTACAAGCCGTAACAGTTTACTTAAATAAGGAAGGAAGCTTGCGTGAAATTCGAGATCGCTTTGGTCTTAGAAGCTGTAGGCAGCTTCAAGACTGGATCAAAAAATTTCAGTATAATGGGACCAATAAAGCTCTGACGGCTACGCCGTCAAGAAAGCAGGTCCGCATTATGAGTCGTAAAACTATTTTTGAAGAACGAATCACAATCGTTGAGTATGTTACTGTCGATAAACATTCCTACTCTCAGGCAGCTGAACACTTTAAGGTATCGTACAAGCAGGTACGATCATGGGTTTTGAAGTCCAAGGATAACAGTTACGCAGCACTCAAAGACAATCGTGGTCGGACTAAACCCGTTGAAGAAATGACAGAACTTGAACGACTCAAGTTGGAGAATCGGCAACTTAAAGCGAAAATTAAGAAACAGGAGGTCATTGATCTCTTCTTAAAAAAGTCCGGGAACTACAGAACAGGGAGTGATCAGAAGCATGTCACGTCCAGGAACACCATACGATAATGCACCAATGGAGCGTTGGTGGAATGAATTCAAGCTTAACTGGTTGGATAGTCACCCAATGCCAAAGACAAGAGAAGAATTAGTGAAACTGATTGGGGCAGGCATTTACTACTTCAACTATATTGACCGCACAGCACAAAGAAACGGCTCCACCGCGATGAAGCCGCTTAAGCAATACTAAAAATTATATTATTTCAACTGTCAACTTAACAGAGACTAGTGCACTTCCAGATTCCAGTCGTTTTTCTAGTTTCCATGTGATTTCGTCATCTGCATTAAGAAGCGATTTAAGGACTCTTGAACTGCCCGACAATCAGTCAACGAATACTTCTTGAAAATACCTTCAATTTTTGCGAGCAACGCCAACCGAGTTATTGGCAAAGACAAGTCAGTTTGAAGTTTCTTCAAATCTAATCGTATCGCGGAAGATGTATTCTTTCCTACATGGCTCAAGCGTCGGAACAACTGTTTCCGAAAATTTTCATCCGCGTTCATAGTCACTTGCATTCTGCCAATATATTGATTGATCAGATTACTCTTATCCTCATAGTGACTTAACTTGTCCATTTCTTTTCTAGTACGTACCTCTTTCCAAGTATGCCAAACACTAAGAAGTTCCTCTCCAATCAAGTTAACGTGATAAGTACCATAATTCATCTGATAAGTCATTTTGAATCTAATTGGCCCTTCAGACAGTTCACTATTAATAACCATAATACCGGTTTGAACCTTAACGCGATCAGCATTTATTCGAATCCGATCATCAATGACATGCAGTGCCATCCTGAATTCATCTCGTGGATAGTCATTCACCACTGAGAAAGTCGTTCCAGAGGCATTAGCGTATGCAGTTAACTTATCTTCAATAATACACAACAATTTTTCATTGTGGCAAATTACAAGTTTAATCCGAACAAGCCCGGAATCTTTCAATGGCAGTCTGTTGATGATGTATTTTTAATGGTCGTTGATTAATTAGTTCAAGTGCTGCTAGGATCTCATCAGTCGTTACTTGGCTAAAATTGGTCTTTTTCGGGAAGAACCAGCGTAACCGCCTATTAAAATATTCATTGGAACCTCGCTCCCATGGTGAATATGGATGGCAAAAATAAACTTTGATCTGATAATCCTGTTCTAAGGCCTGATAATTGGCAAACTCTTTACCATGATCAACAGTAATGGATTTTACTTGGGGACCGAAGGCCCCCATAAACTTGCCAAAGGCGGTGTTTAGAGCCTTAGCCGTTCTATTAGGGGCTTTGATGGCCCATAGAAGTCGGGTCTTACGTTCTACGAATGTAACCAGACATGATCGTGACTCACTTCGACTAGAAAGCACCGTATCTACTTCCCA
>NZ_RHOD01000049.1 GCF_003946095.1 Levilactobacillus lindianensis
ATACCGTGGTGAAGCCGCTTGAGTAAAGACGCTAAAATTATAGTATTTCATCTGTCAACTTGACAGGGACTAGTACAGTTTTACTGAACGTGTGGCACTTTTTTATTTATTACATGTGGATAATTGGTCCGAGGTTCTTAATATGTTTCGTTTTGATTGGTGGATTTTTTCGCAAATATTTAAATGCTTTCACTTTATCTTTTTTGTAATCTGAATATGGAGCATACATGAACTTCTTGCCCTGGCGATACCAGACTGATTCGTATTTGTGGGCCAAGATGTAACCATTGTGTTTTGTTCTTCCAACAACTCGGTAGGTATGCGCACTTAATTTCTTATATTTTAATTTTGTATTAATCATGAGTGGCCAATCTGAGAGACTAAGGACGAAAGAGTTCTTCTTTATCTTGAAGACAGCACCGAATCCCTGTACGTCACTGGTTCTTTTCATCTGATATGTCCCTCGTAATTCCTTTGGCGTGCCTTTGTGCCAACTAGAAGCATGTGCAGAAATAGTGCTAACTGAAACTGCTACAAATGAGACCATCATTAGTACAACAATTTTAAAAAACTTGTGTATTTTCATTGGAATGCTCTCCCATCTTCCTGGCCTATTTAACATTGACTCGACAACTAATTATAGCATAGGCAAGGAGTGGCAAGGTTGACAAAGCTAATCGTTGACGGGATTAGTATAGAGACGCTGTTCCCCGAAGTTGATACAGAAACAACGCTGCAGGGAGTGACGTACTTTTTGAAGGTGACACTGCCCTAAGAAGATGGCCAAGTCAATGACTGACTTAAAGTCGCCGTATTCTTAGCAACCTATATCTACAAAAATATGTAGACACGATGTGATTCATGGGATTGGAATTTTCAGAATCTAGTTATTTTAAAGTTCGTCAGTTGCAAGCCCCGATAGAGTTTCCCAGTCGCTAATTATGTTAGATAATTTACATTTCTTTGAAAAGCAGTTTTGGTGAAGTTTAGCTTCAGTATTTGTAATGCTTTAGTGGTAAAGATTGAATGAAAGAAAATGTTGTTTGAAATCGAAACTGGCTGGCAAGTCTCCAGTAAAATACCGGGAATCTGCCAGCCAGTTAACAGTCTAAAATGTCGTTTCAAATTTCAAATGCTATTTGTAGCCTAAGTAAAATTGTTATCAAGGCTACAAATCTTACAGCCCCAGCAACTGCTTCTTCTTAGTATCAAACTCTTCCTGTGTGATAATACCGTCATCCAAGAGACCTTTAAACTTGCGAATCTCATCAACGGGATCTTGCGTAGGGCTTGCCACGGCAGCCTGTGGTTGATGGGACAAAGCCACATAGTTATTAATTAAGTCGGCTGCTTGAAGAAAGTGTTGACGTAAAGCGTCACCAGTTAGGGTGATGGTGTTTGGCGATTCCTGAGGGGAGTCGGAACCAGTAGACCAGTAATTTTTGGCGGTGTTTTGAACCCCACCGGCCGCAATTTCAAAGTAACCGCTTAACATATGGTAGTCGACCTGAGCGTTGGTAATGTTGCTGTAGGGCATTCTGAAGACACCGCTCCCTAAGGTATGACCAGTCATGAAACCAGTTTTGATAATGGCAACTTGATCGTTGGTGGCAATCAGGTATTCCTTATTGGTTCCCCTAAGGGCAATCACGACAGAAGACCAGTCGATGCCAGACTTAACCGTAATTTTATAAGCCGCCATGACGGTTGCCTCTTGGTAAAGTTTGAGATTGGCGATAAGGTCGTCCTGCGTTGGCTCGGCAGGTTCCGCTTGTTTAGCTTCCTGATGATTGATATCGATTTTTTGGTGATTATCGATTAATGTTCTAATTTCTTGCACGGTGTAAGTGCCAGCGACGTCGGTAAGATGATCGATGTCTTCGGTCAGACCAACCTTCTTACAACAGTCGCCACAAAGTCGGCCGTCTACCAAATAGTTCATGGTCCAGAACTTTAATTTTTTACCACAAATACTGCAATTTCCGAATAGTGCCATCTTAAATCCGCATCCTTACTCCTAGGTTTAGTGATAATAACAACAATTATACAACGATAACTTTTAAAATAACAAGAAGCTCCGACCGATAAACGAGGGCAGGGCAGAAAAAACACCACTCGTCTAATCGAGTGGTGTTTTGCCAAAATTAGAAATTGTAGTTCCAGCTAGTAATGTAATGCCAAGAACCCTTCTTGTACTTGTAAGTCGTGATGTAATCGCCATGTTCCCAATCCCATTGGTGGTGCTTGGGATTGAAGGCTTTCAAATCGTTGTCAAAGATGACCTTTTTATATTGGGTAGGTTTGAAGTCGGAAAGGATCGAACTATCTTGGTCCTTGGAGTAAAAAGTATTGGCCTTATCCATCGTGAATTCAGTTGCGATGCGGTAGCCATGGAATGGCAGGTACTTGGTCATCTTGAACCAGCTCGTGTTGTTCCCACCCTTACGAACGGCGTAGGTGTACTTCTTACCAGAATTGAAACGGCCGGACTGGACAACCCAGCGCGTCGCACCCGTCCAGTGGCTCATCTTGTAGCGAGTTCCAGATTTAATGGTGTAAGTCTTGAGCTTCTTCGCCGTCGAATTCTGAATCTTATCGACCTTGACCGGCTTGGTTAGATCGACCCACTGTGCGTTTTTCCAGTGACTTGCGGCGTGTGCCGTGGTGGTTGATCCAACCACACCGAATACGGCTAATGCCATGGCGGTCATGATAAATGTTTGTTTTTTCATGTGTTTCCTCCCGGGATATGTACAGCTTTTAACGTCATCAGTTTTGGACGATTTGAGTCTCCACGGATCAGTATACCTTTTTTTAAAAACGCATCTTTGGCTGGTTCAAAGACGATAATGATTGCCGATCTGACAGTCAACGTGGTTGAGAAAATTGCGTAATCACCAGAGAAAATCAGTCAAGTCGAACAATAAGATAGATGTCGGCGTTCGTGATAAATTATCTCAATAATTAATTAGCATATTCATTATACAACGATTAGTTTTAACCGAGCAAAAAGATTACGGTACTGGGCCAGGGGAGTTAGTTTATAAATCGCTTTATCATTGGCGGTGGCCGTACAACCGATCTGCCGCGAGACGTGGTAAGCTAGCTCCAATTACTGAGACACTTGATGATTACAGGGGGTAATGGGGATGGAATTTGCTTTTAAGAACGGTATTCGGGGATTCAGTCAGCGGTTGCACGAGGTCATTGATCAACTTGATGACACGGATTTGGGACTCCTACAGGTCCTGCTAGATATTGCAGTTAATCCGGATCAAGAAATCACGTTCAAGGCAATTGGGGAACAGCTGGCGGTAACGCCTAAGGAACTCGATCATATTCTGATGCGACTCGAACATTTCGGGCTCATCACCTGGCAGGCCGATCCGGTCCAGGTAGCCAAATAAAGCAACGTCGACCCTGGTGAAGAGGTCGGCGTTTTCTTTCGATCAAAAAAGCGTAGAACAAAGTGTCTTGTTCTACGCTGGGTTTATTCGCGTTCGGCATCTTCAGCGAGTTCCAACCAGATAGTGAGTGGGGACGGAATGTAATCCGGCCAAATCTCCATCTTCTTGGCACAACGCTGTAAAACGTGGCTGACTCTGTCCTTGGCAAGGTCCTTGAAAACGGTCAAGGCCAGATCGTTGTCTTCCAGATCCGCCATGAGAGTGGGAACCGTGTGTTTCCACTCGTCTACCAAGTCTTGATAAATCACGATGCGCCGGGCTTGTTGGACCGTGTATTCCACACCCTTGGCATGCAGTTCCTTAACGAAACGGTCATATTCTTCGAAAACGGCCTTTTGTGCGCGTTCCCAATCGACCTTCGTAAACGTTCTATCTTCTACTTTCATTCTTTCGACCTCTTTATTCCCACGTAAATTTGTGAAAACTTATCGGATAATTATGTGAACCTTAAGAAATCGTGTCTTTACATAGTATAGCATTTTTCTGAAAAATAAGTAGTGACGCTTTCGTGAATGCGGCTAAATGGCGTGATGACGGTCTTCCACGGTAATCGCACGCAAAACAAAAGGAGCCTGAAATTCAGGCTCCTTTGCACGGCTAACAGCCGTTGATACGGCAGCGCTTATAGTGGTGCTTCTTGGCCCACTTGAGCGTGACGCGCTTGATCTTTCGTGCCCGGCGTAAACCGCGACAACCTTTTGAATAATGGTACTTTTTACCCTGGTAAGGGGCAATCCACACGCGTGACGAGCGTGCTTGGGCGATGGTGACTGGTGCGGCGAGGGGTTCGGCGACACTCCCAAGAGTGAAGGCAACCGCCACGACTGACAGTGTCCGTCGTAGGACTTTCATTATGTATCCTCCTGGAACTAAAAATTGACAGCTTTTTACGTCTTCAGCCATTGGACAAACGGCTTAGCTAGCGCGACTATACCCAGTGGCGTAATCGATGTGATAGCCGGGTTCAATGTTAAAGATATAGACGTTGAAGCGCACGGCATTACTGCCAATGGACTGGGCACGCATCTGCACGCCGCGCGCGACGAGTTCGTTGCCCTTAAAGATTGGCGTCACAGTGTAGCGGACGTAATTTTTACGACTGGCCTTGAGGTAGGTTGCAACGTCCATTTCGTTATGCAACATGCTGGGATTGTTCAGGGTTCGCGTCCCAGTCATAAGATTCTTCATATTGTTATTTTGTCCGGTAAATTGGTAACCGATCAGATGACTGCGGTTGTAGAGCCAGCCATGAGCCGTACGTTTGTTATGCCAACCGGTTGGGTCAACCGTGAGGGCCTCACGCTTACTCTTAGGCATCAGGGATTGGTTTAAGAGGGCAGCCGCACCAGTTACCCGATTCAAGCTATCCAAGTTGTGGTAGGTTTGCCAAGCGCCCTTAGCTGTCGACAGTTGGTGATGACTGAAGTGCGGATTGTTGCCATCAATTGTGATCTCTTGTTGGCCGTTGTAGGACAGGGTGGAGAGGTTTGTTTTTGCGGACTTCTTAGCCTTCTTATGGTGGGCTTCCTTTTTCAAGGCAGTCTGTTGCTGATTTAAGCGGGTCTGTTCGCGATCGAGGCGTTTCTTTTCCGCGACATTGGCCTTTTCAAGCTTAATGGCCTTCTTTTCTGGCCCGTTATCGCGGACGATCTTGGTTGAGCTAGACGTAGAATGACTGGCTTGTTGGGAACCGCACCCCCCAAGTAAGAGGGTGAGACCCGTAAGTATGTATAGGGTGAGACGAAATTTTTTGGACATTAGCGACGCGCCTTTCTATAGCCAGCGGCTTGGGCCTGAGCTTCGGTTTGGAAGTACACCGCGTTTTGACTATTCATGCGGTAACCGGCCTGGTCGGCTGTGTGGTAAATCTTGGAATTTCTATTGCCAATGATTTTGCCCCGCTGACTAGTATTCATGTTCCCCCGGTGCGTGTTATGGGAACTGGTTCTGGTTGAAGCAGCTTGGCTGGTCGCCGTCTCGGCTTTGCGGGCACTGGCAGCTTCACTTGCGGCCTTTTTCTGACTAGCCTTCTTGGCCTTGGCCACTGAAGCTGTGGAAGCAGCTAGTGAACTGCTCTGATCATCGAGGGCGTCGCTGGCCTTGGACTGTTGACTCGCTGAGTCGGCCAGGCGGCTGGACTCGGCCTGTGCCTTGGCTAGGCGGGCGGTGCCGACCTTAATGGTTTTGGTCTTGGGTGCAGCTGAGTCGCCCGTGCTCCCTAGGCCGCCGAATCCCGATAGAATGACCAATACCCCGAGAATACCGATGATCCAGTGGCGTTTTGTGGTCTTGAAGAAGGCCCACCAGACGCCATAACCGCCCAGCAGGAAACAAATTAATAGGAATATGATGACAATAACCTCCTCTGATCTCGTGATTTTCGGCTTTGGTGCGGCAGTTAAGCCCCACGGATAATTAAGCCGCCTCACTAATTTTAAGAGAAACGGTGAGCATGTGCAACCTAAAGTCTGATTTTTTTGTTAAGTTGGGGATAGAAATAAAATTTTAGGGGCCTTATCACGTGACGAATTGTCAAATCAAGTGCAACGTTTTCCCATAGAACACTTCAGATGGAGTTTTCCAGCCTAAGACCTTGCGTGGACGATTATTCAACTCTTTAACAAAGTTGCT